>NZ_CP114976.1:1912500-2512500 GCF_027498055.1 Denitrificimonas caeni | reverse complement strand
TGGTGGCCATGGCGATGGGGGAACGAGTACGTAGGGTGGCGATCAACTCTTCGCACCAAGGTTTAATGCTGTCATTGGTTTCGCTGGCTAACGAGGCGATAATCTCAGCCACTGAATCTTTACTGAAGTGTTGCTCGATGGCGGCGCGTACTGGGGCTAATTTGGAACCGCTGGCGCGCTTGCTGGCTAAGGTATTTAATAGGCTGCGAATGGCTTCTTGTGAGGAGTGACCCCATTGCATATTGTCTAAGCAGCGGTCCAGCTCGGAGATTTGCTCGGCATGTAAAAACCAATCCGCCAGGCCTATTTGCAAAGCGTCCGCGGCGCCCACAGGGTTACCGCTGACGCCCATATAGGTGCCAATTTCGCTGGGTAGGCGTGATAAAAAGTAGCTGCCGCCCACGTCCGGAAAAAAACCAATACTCACTTCAGGCATGCCTAAGCGGGCTTTTTCGGTGACGATACGAAAACTTGCACCTTGCACCAAACCCATACCACCGCCCAAGGTTAAGCCATCGATCAGAGCGATAACAGGCTTAGGGTAGGCATGAATGTATTGGTCGAGGGCATATTCTTCGCTAAAGAAGGTGTTGTTGAGGTCATTACCTTCTTTAGCATTGCTGTACAGCTCACGAATATCACCACCAGCACAAAACGCTTTGTCACCATTGGCGCGTAACACCACGGCCACGACATTCTCATCTGCAGCCCAAGCATGCAGCTGCTGCGCAATGCTGCGTACCATTTCTAGGTTGATGGCATTAAACGCGGCGACACGATTGAGCGTCAGGTGGCCGACATTATTACGAACCTCGGTCAGTACCAGTGTTTGATTATCGGGCATGGTTATTACTCCTTTAAATACAATTTAATAATGGCAGAGAAGTCGAGGTTGCCGTGGCCTTGTAAACTAAAGGCCTGATACAGTTGTTGCGCGGCAGCACCGAGCATAACCGGCTGCTTGGCTAAACGTGCTGCTTCAGTGGCGAGCCCTAAATCTTTCAACATTAAATCACTGCCAAAGCCACCACTATACCCGCGACTGGCTGGAGCATTCTCTAAAACCTCTGGGTAGGGGTTGTTTATTTCTGAACTCCAGCAGCGCCCGCTGGAGGTGTTAATAATACCGGCCAGAACTTTAGCGTCCATGCCCAGAGACACGCCCAAAGCCATGGCTTCGGCGACTCCGACCATAGAAATACCGAGCAGCATATTGTTGGCGACTTTCGCCACTTGACCGTTACCGTTATCGCCGCAGTGGGTGATGTTTTTACCCATGGCTTGCAAGATCGGTCGGATTTTATCCACGTCGGCAGCCGCGCCGCCCACCATAAAGGTCAGAGTGGCTGCTTGTGCACCAGCGGTGCCGCCAGAAACCGGCGCATCGAGCATGCAGTGTCCAGCAGCTTGCGCGGCTTGCGCCACTTCGCGAGCGCTGTGCGGGTCAATGGTGGAGCAATCAATTAAATAGGTGGGCTTGCTTAACTGGGCAATTAAACCCTCATCACCGAGGTAGACACCTTTCACGTGAGCCGCCGCTGGCAGCATGCTGATCAATACATCAGGGGCCGCCGCCACTAAGTCAGCGACTGAATTGAATCCTTGTGCGCCTTGCTTGGCCAGCTCTGCAACCGCCGGTTGGGACAAGTCAAAAACGCTAAGTGAATGACCTGCCTTAACCAGGTTGCTGGCCATGGGGCCGCCCATATTACCGAGGCCTAAAAATCCGATATGCATGGTTGATCTCCGCTTCTTATGATTATTGCGCGTGTCGAGGCTAAATAAATTTATAAATATTGTGCTGTTGCAGTTAAGGCTGCCCGCCTGAATTAAGATCCAGGCAGGCGAGCGTCTTACTTTAAGCTGATGGTGGTATTGAGCGCGCCGACTTCTTCGTCTTCTTCAAACCAGCGTGCGGTAACCGTTTTAGTCTGGGTGTAGAACTGCACCACTTGCTTGCCGTATGGACCTAAATCACCCAACTTAGACGCACGTGAACCGGTGAAGGAGAACATTGGTACTGGTACCGGGATGGGTACGTTAATGCCCACTTGGCCCACATCAATGTCTTCTTGGAAGCGGCGGGCAGTGGCGCCAGAACGAGTGAAGATGGCCGTGCCGTTACCGTTTGGATTGGCGTTCACCAGCTCAATGGCTTGCTCAATATTGTCGGCATGCATTACGCAGAGCACTGGGCCAAAAATCTCTTCTTGGTAAATACGCATTGAAGTATCTACGCCAGAGAACAGAGTTGGGCCAACAAAATTGCCGTTTTCAAAACCAGGTACTGTTGGGTTGCGGCCATCGAGATCCAGTGTGGCCCCTTCGCTGACACCGCTATCAATCAGCTCAGTGATGCGCGCTAAAGCTTGCTTGGAAATCACTGGACCAACATCGGTGCCCGCTTGGCAGCCGGCGTTTACTTTCAGGGTTTTCGCCTTTGCGACTAATTCCGGTAACCAGCTTTGTGCTTCGCCCACTAAGACAATCACTGGGAGAGCCATGCAACGCTGACCGGCGGCGCCAAAAGCAGCGCCGGCAATGGCGTTAAGGGTTTGTTCTTTATTGGCATCGGGCATGACGATGCCGTGGTTTTTTGCCCCCATCATGCACTGCACACGCTTACCGGCCAGTGATGAGCGGTTGTACACATGGGTACCGACATGGGTCGAGCCAACAAAGGACACCGCTTTAATGTCTTTATGGTCGCAAATGCCATTCACCGCATCCGGTCCACCATGGATCACGTTAAGTACGCCGGCAGGAATACCAGCTTCTAGGGCCAGCTCCACTAAGCGCATGGTCACCATAGGATCTTGCTCAGATGGCTTGAGGACAAAGGTATTACCGGTGACGATGGCCATGGGGAACATCCACAGCGGAATCATCGCAGGGAAGTTAAATGGGGTGATACCGGCACAGACACCAATGGGCTGCAGCAAAGTATAAGTATCTACGCCATTGGCAACGTTATTGGCCAGTTCGCCCAGCTGTAAGTTGCCAATAGAGGCGGCATGCTCGACCACTTCTAGGCCGCGGAACACATCGCCTTCTGCGTCAGCGAGAGTTTTACCTTGTTCAGCGGTCAGTAAGGCTGCCAGCTCTTGCATGTTCTCGCGAATCAGCTGTTGGTACTTTAAGAAAATACGCGCACGGGTGCCGATCGGAGTTTTGCGCCAGGTATTGAAAGCGTTTTTGGCACTGGCCACCGCGGCATTGATTTCCTCTGCAGTGGCAAAGGGTACTTTGGCTAATACTTCTTGCGTGGCTGGGTTGATAACATCGCGCCACTGATCAGTTTTTGATTCGACAAATTGACCGTCAATAACGAGCTTAATGGTGGGGACTTGAACTGTTGTCATGGGATACGCCTCAGTATGAAATTGTTTTTGTGTTTGACTGACTTTGTATGCTTTCATCCTAGCAGTGCATTTTTGCTCGCAGCAACCCCTCTGTTTGCAGATATACTGTGCAAAAACGCACACGGCTAATACAGCCTTGGTGAGGACACTATGGATTGGGAACAGTTACGGTTTTTTCTAGAGTTGGCGCGGGCAGGACGCTTAGTGATTGCCGCGCGGCGCATGGGTGTTGACCACACTACGGTGTCGCGCAAAGTCCAAGCTTTAGAAAAAGATTTGGGCCGGCCTTTGTTTTTACGTGAGCCGGAAGGGTACAAACTGACTGAAGCCGGGCGCGCGTTGTTGCCGCAGGTGGAGGCAATGGAGAGCGCTTTTGTCGGGATATCGGATTCACTGCCCAATTTAGGTGAGCAGATTTCTGGGCATGTACGCATTGGTGCCACCGAAGGCTACAGCACCTTGTTGTTGGCCGAGCAGCTGGTTGAATTAGGGCAGCGCTTCCCGCATTTGAAGGTGGATTTGCTGGCGCTACCGCGCGCCGTGCAACTGTCGCGCAATGAGGCAGATATTGTGATTACCCTCGAACGCCCGGAACGTGGGCCATTTATCATTACCCGTTTAACCGATTATGCGCTGCACCTGTACGCCAGTGCTGGTTACTTGGCCGCACACCCGCCAATCACAGAGCGCGAACAATTACGTGAGCACCGCTTTGTCTCCTATGTGGATGATTTGCTGTTCAGTAAAGAGCTGATATTTTTAGATGAGTTGGTCAAAACCAATAAAGCCAATTTACGCAGCACCAGTGTCTTGGCGCAGCAGCAGGCAGTGGCAGCAGGGGCAGGTTTAGCCATTTTACCGGCTTTTGCCGCGCGTACTGATCCACGCTTACACCGAGTGCTGGCTGGTGATGTGAGCTTTACCCGCACCTTTTGGATGCTGATGCCCATTGAGCTAAAAGACATTGCCCGAATGCGCACCGTATGGAATTTTTTGCGCGAGCAAGCAGATGCCCAGCAACTGGTGTTGTTACCCACACAGAGTGAACAGGAGGAAACATAGTATGTCGGGGCAATATTCTGGAACTGTGTCTGCGGTGATGGTGCGTGAAGCGCTGCTTGCACCTTTGCAACAAGGTTGGGATTTGCAGGACTTATTAGACGGCACGCCCTTTAGTGCAGAAGTGATGCAGGCCGATGCTGGGCGTGTTCCGGTGCAGCACTATGCGCGCTTTTGGCGCCGCTTGCGCCGTACTATTCAAGATGAGTTCTTCCTGATGGACCAGCGCAGCATGCGTCCGGGCAGTTTTGCTTTTATGTGCAGTATTGCTGCGCAGCAAGCTACGGTACGTCAAGGTTTGGAGGTGGCGTTACAGTTTCTTGCTTTGGTCTTTGCTGATAAACGTGCAGTGTTGCGCACCAAGCAAAGTATGGCAGCAGTGGTGCTGCGAGAAGAAACCGCAGAGCCCGCGCGGGCTTTTACTTATTTTACCTTTTGGATGTATGTGCACGGTTTGACCTGCTGGCTGGCCAACCAGCGCATTGCCTTGTTGTCGGTGGATACCCGCAGCCCCGAACCGGATTTTATAGACGATTACCGAGTGATGTTTTCTGACAACTTACGCTTTAATTGTCGACAATCTAAAATCTTCTTTTCTGCTGATGTCTTGGACGTGCCAATCCGTCGCAGCGCCGCAGACTTACAGCGCTTTTTGCGTCATGCCCCCAATAACATCATGGTCAAGTACCGCGATGAGCAGAGTTTAGCCAGTAAGATTCGCCGCCAGCTGATCGCCACTGATCCACGACATTGGCCTGATGCCGTGGATTTAGCCCAAAACTTGTTTATGTCAGTCTCTACCCTGCAGCGTCGTCTCAATGAAGAAGGTCAAAGTTATCAACGACTTAAGGATGCAGTACGCAGTTCTTTGGCGGTTAAGTGGCTGGCCGATGAGTCTTATACTTTTGTCGATATCGCCAGTGCTCTCGGCTTTGCCGACGTCAGTACTTTCTACAAGGCGTTTCGTAAGTGGACTGGCACACAGCCCAGTCATTACCGTGCATTGCTGCTTGATAAAAACCAATGATTGGCAAAAACGTTCAAGCATTTTGAGGTATTTTGCTATTGCTTCCAAAGCTGGCTGGGGCTGAGTATCAAGGCCAGCACCTTACAATGTTAACAATAATAAAAGTTGGAGCATGCCATGACTTTGGTTAAACGCGATATTTTTGAAGCTGCAAAAAACTTTGATTTTGACGCCACTGTGCGCGCCGCGATTAGTGGTGATTTTACTGCGATGAACGCCTGTTACGAGTGCTGTGATCGCCACGCAGACGGCGATGCCATTGCCTTAATCCAAGAAAACGCCGACGGCAGTTCCAGCCGTCATACCTATGCGGAACTGCGCGATCAGTCGGCGCAGCTTGCCCACTACCTTACCCAGCAAGGTATCCAAGCTGGCGATATAGTTGCGGGTTTATTGCCACGTGGGCATGCCCTAATTGTGACTATTTTAGCCACATGGCGCATTGGCGCAGTGTATCAGCCACTTTTTACCGCTTTTGGGCCTAAAGCCATTGAGCACCGTATACAGACTTCAGGCGCAAAACTGGTGGTCAGTGATGTGGCGAACCGCAGCAAACTACTGGAAGTGGAGCAGTGCCCAGCGGTGATGACGGTCGCTGATGCCCAAGGCCAAGGCTTGGAAGCAGGTGATGCCGACTTTTGGCAGTCAATTGCCACCTTATCAACGGATTTTGCTCCAGTTATGCGCAGCGGCAATGATCCGTTTTTGATGATGTTTACTTCCGGTACCACAGGTTTAGCCAAGCCTTTAGAGGTGCCATTGCGTGCCATAGTGGCATTCCAGCGCTATATGATTGATGCGGTGGGCTTACGCGCAGAAGATTCATTCTGGAACGTGGCTGATCCGGGCTGGGCCTACGGATTGTATTTTGGTATTACCGGGCCAATGTCGATGGGCTTGCCGGTGCTATCAGTGGACGGTTTGTTCAATCTGGAGCGCTGCTTAGAAATTGCGAAAAAATACAATGTCACCAATTTAGCTGGCGCGCCGACCGTGTTCCGCATGCTGATTGCTGCCGGTGAAAAAGTCGCCGATCAGTGGAAAGGCCAGCTGCGTGTGGTCAGCAGTGCCGGTGAGCCGTTGAACCCAGAAGTGATTCGCTGGTTTAAAGAGCATTTAGATGCGCCGATCAATGACCATTACGGTCAAACTGAAATGGGCATGGTGTTGTGTAACCACCATAACCTAGCGCACCCGATGCACATGGGCGCAGCCGGTTACGCTTCGCCAGGACACCGCGTCGTGGTGGTCAATGAGGAAACTCTAGAGGAATTGCCCGCTGGCCAGCCCGGGATTTTGTCGGTGGATGTGGAAAACTCGCCGATGTTCTGGTTTAACGGCTATAAAGATATGGAAACCACCTCATTTAAAGGCCGCTACTACTTAACCGGTGATACTGCTGAGCTGAACACCGATGGCAGTATCAGCTTTGTTGGACGCTCGGATGATGTGATCAGCACCTCGGGATACCGCGTGGGACCCTTTGATGTGGAAAGCGCTTTGTTAGAGCACCCTGCAGTGATTGAAGCTGCGGTAGTGGGTAAGCCGGATAAACAGCGCAATGAAATCATTAAAGCCTTTGTGATTTTGCAAGAAGGCTATGAGGGCACGCTGGAGTTGGCCGAAGAGCTGCGTTTGCATGTGCGCAATCGTTTGGCTGCACATGCCTATCCCCGTGAAATTGAGTTTCCTGAGGAGCTGCCGAAAACCCCAAGTGGCAAAGTGCAGCGCTTTATTTTACGGATCAATGAAATTAATAAATACAACGAACAACAAGAAGCTAAGCAAGCCGTTAGCTAATTTTAAGGATGTCGTATGCGTGTAGCTGAACATACATTTGTAATCACCGGTGGCGCCTCTGGGTTAGGTGCCGCCACCGCAGAGCATTTAGTCGCCCAAGGTGCGGCAGTGGTGCTGCTGGATATTAATCAGTCAGCAGTTGAGGCTGCAGCTGAGCGCTTAGGCAATAAGACATTGGGTCTTGCTTGTGATATTTGCGATGCCAAGCAAGTGCAGCAAGCGCTGGATACTGCGGTTAAGCAGTTTGGTGCGCTGCATGGCTTAATTAACTGCGCCGGAATTGTTGGAGCGCAACGGATTCTCGGCCGTAAAGGACCGCATGATTTGGATGATTTTTCCCGCGTGCTCAACATTAACGTCATTGGCAGTTTCAATGTGCTGCGTTTAGCCGCGCAAGTGCTGGCGAACAATGCACCCAATACTCAAGGTGAACGCGGGGTGATTATTAATACCGCATCCATTGCGGCCTATGATGGTCAATTAGGTCAAGCCGCCTATGCTGCCTCGAAAGGGGCGATTGTCAGCTTAACCTTACCGGCCGCGCGCGAGTTAGCTGGGCAAGGCATTCGCGTGATGACCATTGCTCCTGGCATCTTTGAAACGCCGATGATGGCGGGCATGACTGAGGAAGTGCGCGCCAGTTTATCTGCGGGTGTACCGTTTCCACCACGCTTAGGTAAACCTGAGGAGTACGCGGCTTTAGCTCAGCATATTATTGAAAACAGCATGTTGAACGGCGAAGTGATTCGCCTCGATGGTGCGCTACGCATGGGAATTAAATAACAATGAGTAAGCTAGATCCTGTTGTTATCGTCAGCATGGCACGCACCCCGATGGGTGGTTTTCAAGGGGCTTTGCAGAGTGTAACTGCTCCGGAGCTCGGTGCTGCGGCAATTAAAGCGGCAGTGACCCGTGCGCAATTAGCACCAGAAGCAGTGCAAGAAGTGATGTTTGGCTGCGTCTTGCCGGCGGGTTTAGGCCAGGCTCCGGCGCGCCAGGCAGCGTTAGGCGCAGGGCTGGCAGAACATACGGTGTGCAGCACAGTGAATAAAATGTGCGGCTCGGGCATGCAAACGGTGATTATGGCTCACGATGCTTTGCTGGCTGGTTCAGTGGATGTGGTGGTCGCTGGCGGTATGGAAAGCATGTCTAACGCCCCATATTTACTGGATAAAGCCCGCGGCGGTTACCGGATGGGGCACGGCAAAGTCATTGATCATATGTTTATGGATGGTCTCGAAGATGCCTATGACCGAGGCCGCTTAATGGGCTCTTTTGCCGATGACAGTGCACAAGTCTATGGCTTTAGTCGTGAGCAGCAGGATGACTTTGCCGAGCAGTCACTGCGACGTGCGCAAGCAGCGATTCGTCAGGGTGATTTTGCTGAAGAAATTATCCCAGTGGAGGTGGTTAGCCGTAAGGGCAGTGTGCTGGTCAGTGATGATGAGCAGCCACCTAAAGCCGATATCAGTAAGATCCGCCAACTGCGGCCCGCCTTTAATAAAGACGGCAGTGTCACCGCCGCCAACTCCAGCTCTATTTCTGATGGCGCCGCGGCTCTAGTGCTGATGCGCCAAAGTACCGCGCAAGCCCGTGGTCTCAAACCAGTGGCAGTCATTCATGGCCACAGTGCCTATGCTGCTGCGCCGCACTTATTTACCAGCGCGCCGGTGGGTGCTATTAATAAGCTGCTGGAACGTACTGGGTGGGATTTAGCCCAAGTGGATTTATTTGAAATTAATGAAGCCTTTGCGGTGGTGACTATGATTGCCATGCAGGAGCTGAATTTGCCGGCGGAGAAAGTCAATGTGCACGGTGGTGCCTGTGCTTTAGGCCATCCGATTGGCGCGTCCGGTGCACGTATCTTGGTCACCTTGCTTGCTGCATTAAAGCAAAAACAGCAACGCTTTGGTGTCGCCGCTATTTGTATTGGTGGTGGTGAAGCGACTGCAATTGCGGTTGAAATTCTGCACTAACACCCTAAATGTAAATGCTTGATAGCCTTTACATATCGATGATTGAGGAATTTAAGTAATGTCTAATGCCGTAGAGAAATATCAGAAAGCTCAACACCTGCAATTAACCGATAAGTTGCTTGTGGAAATGCGTGGGCATACTGCTTTGCTGACGTTAAACAGCCCGCCAGCCAATACTTGGGATGCAGAAATGCTCCAGGGCGTGAAGCAGCTGGTAGAACATTTAAATAGCGATAAAGATATTTATGCGTTAGTGATTACCGGCGCAGGCAGTAAGTTTTTCAGTGCTGGCGCAGATTTAAAACTCTTTGCCAGCGGTGATAAAGCTATCGCGCGCAGCATGGCGCGTTACTTTGGTGAAGCCTTTGAAGCACTGAGCAATTACCGTGGTGTCACCATTGCTGCTATTAATGGTTATGCCATGGGTGGCGGTTTGGAGTGTGCCTTAGCTTGTGATATCCGTATTGCTGAAGAACAAGCACAAATGGCCTTGCCGGAAGCTACCGTGGGTTTATTGCCTTGCGCCGGAGGCACACAAAAACTGCCTTGGCTGGTGGGTGAGGGCTGGGCTAAGCGCATGATTCTGTGTGGCGATCGTATCGATGCACAAACCGCTGAGCGCATTGGCTTGGTGGAAGAGGTTGTGGCTACCGGTGAAGCGCTGCATGTTGCTTTGGCTTTGGCAGATAAAGTGGCGCAGCAAAGCCCCGTTGCTGTGCGCAAAATTAAACCGTTAATTCAAGGCGCGCGCACCCACGCTCCAGATCAGTGGTTACCGGCGGAGCGGGAAGCTTTTGTTGATTTATTTGATGCGCAAGATACTAAAGAGGGTGTCAGTGCGTTTTTAGAAAAACGTAAAGCGCAGTGGCAAAACAGCTAATAACACATATTTAGCCTGATAAAACCGCAAATAGATTGCACAGACATTATGTGCGTTTATTTGCGGTTTTTTATTTGCTGCGTAGTTTTTGTACGTTAGCGGTTATCTTGTGCTTGAGTGTTCAAGCAGCAATCAAGCGCAGACTATGGCCACAGCAATAAAAAAGCCGCAAGCGCTGAGGGCGTTGCGGCTTATCCGGGTCTGCGGGAGTTTTAACCCTGTGTGAGTAACTGGCGTAGCTCAATAATCGCTGCGTTAGCGCGGGAGATGTAGTTGGCCATAACCAACGAGTGGTTTGCCAGAACTCCATAACCATCGCCGTTCAACACCATGATGCTCCACAGCGGCTCTTGCGCGGCTTCTAGCTCACGAATGATTTGGCGTACGCTGACAGTGGCGTTTTTCTTAGCAATCACATCAGCAAAATCAATTTCAATGGCGCGTAAAAAGTGTGATAACGCCCAAGCCTGACCGCGGGCTTCATAAAACACGTTATCAATTTGCAGCCATGGGGTTTTCACTACTTCTTCGATATTGGCTTGCGCAGGCGAGCTTCCGTCAACGCTAACGCTGAGCTCTGTGATGTTTTCCATGTTTAAAGGTGCTTTACCTACGCTGGCGGAGAGGCGCTGAGACAGCGAGCCTAAGCGAGTGGCGACATCACCCAGCCAGTTATTAAGGTTATCGGCGCGGGCATAAAACTGCGTGTTGGTGAGGTCAGGATCGCTTAAACGCGCGAGGTAGCGGTCCAAGGATTTAATTGCTGAGCGGTACTCGTCCTCGGTGGCGGGGAGCATCCAGCTTTTATTGTCGAAGTTAAAGCGTGGTTCGGCTTTGGCTAAATCTGCATCTTCAGAAGACTGTGATTGCGAGCGAGCAAAGTCTTTACGCAGTGCTCGGGATAAGTCGCGCACCTGTACCAGTACGCCGTACTCCCAAGAAGGCATGTTGTCTAACCAAATGCCAGGAGGGGCAATATCGTTGCTTAAATAACCACCGGGTTTGTCGAGTAATGTGGAGGCAACTTCTTTTAGGGTAACCACAGTGGTGTAACCAGTGACTAAGGGTTGCTGGGTTTTTTCGGCAGTTTGTTGGGCATACTCTTCAACAGAGAAAAACTCCGGCTCTTGGCTCCAATACCAACCGATAACAATGGTAACCAGTAGGTAAACAGCCAGAACTGTCAGGATAGTGCGACTGAACCAAATACCGCCAAAATAACTTTTAACGTCATCCACTGAGTCGTTAACTTGGTCGCGAGCGTCGCGTGAGCGTTTTTTCCAATTAAGCATGCCGGAACCCTTTTCTTATGCTTGGTGAGCAGCCATAGACCGTGCTGCTTGATGTGTCGAGTGTACTATAAACAATGGCGAGGCTGTAGTGCAGGCTGTCGCTTAAGCTGCACAGAGAACTGATGGAAAAATAAGGATTAGCCACGCAGTTCTCTGCTTAGGGCATAAGGATGTATTGCATTCGTTCCTGTGACAGTTATATTTAGACTTTAGTTAGTGGCGTAATGCTGCTTATGCATAGATAGCTCGGCGTTTCTAAAGGGCTAGTGGAGCGGTAAAAGATGACTGGCACTCAAACGCAAAGTTTGCAGCGTTTAAAACAGCATTTCGCGCAGCGGGTGATCAATCAGGCGCGGCAAGTTTTAGAGCTGTGGCAAAACTTACACAACAGTGAGTGGAGTCGTCAGGATTTAGTCAATATGCGTGATGCCGGGGAGCGTTTACTGCGTCATGCCAAGCGTTTTGAGCAGTTTGCCCACATAGCCATTGCCAAGCAGTTGCTAGAGGTGTTGGCTGCTGTTGAGAGCAACGCTAACCGTTTAAACAGCCATGCCATTGAGAGCATCACACAGTTGCTGCAAGAGTTATTGCAGACTGGCCTGCGTCAGGGGGAAAGTATTGATCAGGTGTTTTTGCCCACTGTGGTGCGCAAACCCATCTACCTTGTGTTGCATTGTGCTGAGCAAGCAGAGTCTTTAGCCCAGCAGTTGCAGTCCTTTTATTTGCAAGTTGAAGTGTTTGCCGATGCCGACACCTTTTTGCAAGCCATGGCGAAGCGTTATCCAGCGGTGATTATTCTGGATGTGGACTTTATTCGTCCAGGTTATGGCTTAGAGCTGGCGCAGCAAGTTAAAAAAGCCCATGACAGCGCTGTACCAGTGTTGTTTTACAGTGAAAATGAAGTGACTGCGCTGACCCGCTTAGCTGCTGTAAGAGCTGGTGGGCAAGCTTTTTCTACCGGCAATTTAGATGCTGCCAATATTTTAGAAAAGATAGAAAGCTGGGTCTCAGTGGTGCATGCCGAGCCTTATCGCGCGCTGGTGGTGGATGATTCAAAAGCGCAAGCAACGTTTACTGAGCGCGTCCTCAATGCGGCAGGCATCATGACCCGTGCCATTACCGATCCGACTCAGGCGTTAACTGAATTATTAGACTTTAATCCAGACTTAATTATCCTCGATATGTATATGCCCGAATGCGACGGCCCTGAGCTGGCCAAAGTGATTCGGCATAATGAGAGGTTTGTTGGCGTGCCGATCATTTACTTATCTGCAGAAGATGATTTAGACAAACAATTGGATGCCATGAGTGAAGGGGCCGATGACTTTTTAATGAAGCCAGTCAAACCTCGGCATTTAGTCGCCACAGTACGCAATCGTGCGGCCCGCGCCCGTCATTTAAAAACGCGCATGGTCTGCGACAGCTTAACCGGCTTATACAATCACACGCATATTTTACAGCTGTTGGAAGATGCCTGTGAGCGCGCGCAAAAGCTGCGAGCGCCGATGTGTTTTGTCATGATCGATATTGATCACTTTAAGCAGGTGAATGATACCTATGGGCACTCGATGGGCGATAAAGTGATTAAAAGCTTGGCGCTATTTTTAAAGCAGCGCTTACGCCGCAGTGACCAGATTGGCCGCTACGGTGGTGAGGAGTTTGCTGTGATTTTGCCAAATACCGAACTGCATTTCGCCGAGAAAATTATCAATGAAATTCGCCTGCGCTTTGCCGCTATACGCTTCCCTGCGCAAGACCAAGAGTTGAGCTGTACCTTTAGTGCCGGTGTGGTGGCCTATGACGGCACACTGGATAGCGCACAGCTGGCCGATTTAGCTGACCAAGCCATGTATAAGGCTAAGCATGCAGGCCGCAATCAAGTGGCCGTACTGTAAAGCCAACTTAGCGATTACTGCCCTTTGGCAACGCGGCGTACATTCTCTAATAGCTGCGCATTAGGGTAACCGTCTGCTGGTAAGCCCTGAGCTTGCTGAAAGCTGCGCACTGCTTGGCGTGAGTTAACGCCGATAATACCGTCGGGCTTGCCGCTATCAAAACCCAATTGATTGAGCAGTGTTTGTAGCTCGGTGCGTTCTTTGCGGCTGAGCATGCGGTCGTGTTTTGGCCAGTTAGTTGCGGGGCTGTAATCACCTTGCAACGCATTGGCGAGTAAGCCAATGGCCAACGCATACGATGATGAGTTGTTGTATTTTAAAATACTGCGAAAGTTATTCAGCAACAAATAGGCTGGACCTTGATAACCGCTAGGCAAGAATAACGTCGCAGTTTGTTGCGCCATCTGTGCAGAACTCATGTCAGTGTCAGCGCTGATGCCTAGCGCCTGCCACTGCGCTAAGGTTTTGCTCTGTACGCCGTCGGCGATGGCATAATCAAAGTTGCGCGGTAACTGCACTGCAAAACCCCAAGTTTGTTGCGGTTGCCAACCGGACTGATTTAAATAGTTGGCCGCGGAAGCAAGGGCATCGGCGCTGGATTGCCAGATGTCACGGCGACCATCACCATCAAAATCAACGGCGTATTGCAGGTAAGTGGTGGGCATAAACTGGGTTTGCCCCATGGCTCCAGCCCAAGAGCCGAGCATACCGTTAATACTGGTATCACCCTCTTGTAAAATATGTAGGGCAGCAATTAACTGACTGCGCCAAAAAGCACTGCGGCGGCCTTCGTAGGCCAAGGTCGCCAGTGAGCGAATTACATTTTTGTCGCCAATTTGTCGGCCAAAGCTGCTTTCCATGCCCCAAACGGCCACTAGAATACTGGAGTCCACTTGATAGCGTGCTTCGATGGCTTGTAAGGTTTTGGCATGCTCGGCCAGCAGGGCTTTGCCACGGGCAACACGCCAAGATGACACTGCACTGTCTAAGTATTCCCAGACCGGACGACTGAATTCGGGTTGGCTCTGATCCGCAGCAATGACCTGTGGGTCTGGGGTAACGCCAGCAAAGGCCTGCTCAAAAACGAGGGGGCTAATGCCTTCATTAATGGCTTGCATACGCAAACCTGCGCGCCAGTCAGCAAAGCTTTGCGCAGTCGCCACAGGCGTAATTTTGGCTGTGCTTGCTGTTGAAATACCAGGCGTCGCTGGCGGAGTTAGAGTGTTCGCACTGGCTTGATTGACATATAGGCCAATGACCATCAATAAGGTAAAAGAGGGTAAGCGCTCAAACATGGGGTATCTCAACGTAGATTAGGGCTCAACTTTAACACGCCAGTTAGTAATATAAAGCGAGTTATTTGGATTATGGGAGAGTCAGTGGCGCAACTTAAGCTGCCAGAAAAAGAAAAGCCTCAGGGCTGTTATACCTTGAGGCTTTTTGGTTGCGGCGATAGCTGCCTTTACCTTTTTTGGGTTGCTCTTGGCGGCTGCGAAACAGCGGTTGAGCAATGATGGATTTAGCTTTGTTTGGGCGCTTCTTAGACCCCTGACTCATGTTTTTCTCCTAACGAGCAGTTGGCTCGTGCTGGTGTTGAGAGCGCTGTGTTTAGCACTCTGAATATTTTACTGCATTGTATGATTATCCGCTGGTTGTTTGTCTAGCACTGTTAAGACCCAGAGCACGACAAAAAGTGCCCTGGGCTGGCAGAAATATCTTAACGCTTAAGCTAAGCGCTTATACCGCACGCGCTTGGGTTGCGCCGCAGCGTCACCTAAGCGAGCTCTGCGGTCGGCTTCGTATTCGGTGTAGTTACCTTCGAAGAAGACAACGCTGGAGTCATCTTCATACGCCAAGATGTGCGTGGCAATACGGTCTAAGAACCAACGGTCGTGGGAGATAACAATGGCGGAGCCTGGGAAGTCCAGTAAGGCTTCTTCTAGGGCGCGTAAGGTTTCTACGTCCAAGTCGTTGGAAGGTTCGTCCAATAACAGTACGTTAGCCCCTTGCTTGAGGGTTAGGGCTAAGTGCAAGCGACCACGTTCACCGCCAGACAGGTCTTTGACCAGTTTTTGCTGGTCAGAGCCTTTAAAGTTAAAACGCCCCACGTAACCGCGCGATGGCACTTCATAGTTGCCTACTTTGATCATGTCGTAGCCGTCAGAAATTTGCTCCCAAACAGTTTTTGAGCCATCCAGCTCATCGCGCTGTTGGTCAACGCTGGCCAGCTTGACGCTTTCGCCGATAATGATTTCGCCAGAGTCGGGCTGCTCAACACCCATGATCATGCGAAACAATGTTGATTTACCGGCTCCGTTACCACCAATTACGCCAACAATGGCGCCTTTGGGTAGAGAGAAGGAGAGGTTATCAATCAGTACGCGATCACCATAGGCTTTGCTGACGCCGTTCACTTCAATGACTTGGTCGCCTAGGCGCTCACCGGCAGGGATGTAAATTTCGTTGGTTTCGCTGCGCTTTTGGAATTCTTGCGACTGCATTTCTTCAAAGCGGGATAGGCGTGCTTTGGATTTGGCTTGTCGGCCTTTGGCTCCTTGGCGCACCCACTCCAGCTCTGCTTTCATGGCTTTATTGTGGGATGACTCTTGTTTGGCTTCTTGGCTGAGGCGTGCGGCTTTGGCTTCGAGCCATTGTGAGTAGTTGCCTTCAAAGGGGATGCCTTGGCCGCGGTCTAGCTCGAGGATCCAACCGGCGACGTTGTCGAGGAAGTAGCGGTCGTGGGTGATGGCTACGACTGTGCCGGTGAAGTCATGTAGGAAGCGCTCGAGCCAAGCGACGGAGTCGGCATCCAAGTGGTTCGTCGGCTCATCCAGCAGCAGCATGTCCGGTGCGGATAATAATAAGCGGCAGAGGGCGACGCGGCGCTTTTCTCCACCGGATAAGTGTTCAATTTTTGCATCCCAAGCGGGTAGGCGTAGGGCGTCGGCGGCAACTTCTAGTTGGCGTTCGATGTTGTGGCCATCGCTGGCTTGGATGATGGCTTCTAGTTTGGCTTGTTCGCTGGCGAGGGCATCAAAGTCGGCATCGGGTTCGGCGTAGGCTGCGTAGACTTCGTCGAGGCGTGTTTGTGCTGCTTTGATTTCGCTGAGGGCTTCTTCAACGATTTCGCGTACGGTTTTTTCTGGGTCAAGCTGTGGTTCTTGTGGTAAGTAGCCGATGTTTAAGCCTGGCATGGCGCGTGCTTCGCCGTTAAATTCGGTGTCTACGCCGGCCATGATGCGCAGTAGGGTGGATTTGCCTGAGCCGTTTAAGCCTAATACGCCAATTTTTGCGCCGGGGAAAAAGGACAGTGAGATGTCTTTTAAAATTTCGCGCTTAGGCGGCACAACTTTGCCGAGGCGATGCATGGTAAAAACGTAAGAACCTGTTTGTCCGCTTTTGTTATCTTTTGACATGGATTACCTGATTAGTTAGGGGGAGGTCGGGGCTTGCTGCGAGTGCGCGTTAAGTCCCTCGTCGAATGCGCTGATTGTAGCGTTTTATAGATAAATTAGCAGCCTTGTCTGGGGCGCCTTGCGCATACGTTGCTTAGTCAGGATCTTTAGTGAATGTCAGAAAAACACAGGGGTGTACGCTGCGCTGCAGCATTGCTGTTTGTCCGTCGATGAACCCATCCGGGGTTCAACTCCGGCGCTGCGCCATCCTTGGCTTCGCTCATCACAGCAACCCTGCAGCACGGGTTAAGCCTATGTATATTTTGCATGATTGCAGTAGCGGTCTGGATAAAAGCGATGAAAGTCTTGCTCTCAGTTATTTCTCACTGCTGCATTTTGAATTGGTTTTGGCGCAAATAGCCAAACAGATTTACTGGTCGGTTGAGATAAATGAGCCGTACTGCGGGCTTGAGCAGTTTGCTGATGGTTAAGCAGCGCCTCGCTGGTGCTGCGGCTAGCGTAGCCATGGACGGCGTAACGCCCGAATGGGGTCAGGATGACCCGTTGAGGGAAGAGCAACATCAGCGAGGTGCGCCTTGCGCATACGTTGCTTAGTCAGGATCTTTAGTGATTATCAGAAAAACACAGGGGTGTACGCTGCGCTGCAGCATCAGCTAGGTGCACCTTGCACATAAATAGATAAAATGGTGCGCAAAGTGCTTCAGAGTAAGAGTTGTGCCGCATAAACTCAGCGTGAGTAAGACTTATTGTCAGAGTGATCGCCTTTCATGTGCCAAGGCCGTTTAGATACTGTAGAATCTCCAGCTTATAACTTTTATTAGCCTTGTTGATTCCATGAGGACCGCTATGTTCAGCCGTGATTTGACTATTGCCCGATATGACGCCGAACTTTTTGATGCGATGGAGAAAGAAGCCCAGCGCCAAGAAGAGCACATTGAGCTGATTGCATCTGAAAACTACACCAGCCCTGCGGTAATGGAGGCACAAGGTTCTGTGCTGACCAATAAATACGCCGAAGGCTACCCAGGAAAGCGCTACTACGGTGGTTGCGAGTACGTCGATATTATTGAACAACTGGCCATTGACCGCGCTAAAGAGCTCTTTGGTGCAGATTACGCCAACGTCCAGCCGCACGCAGGCTCACAAGCCAACGCCGCTGTTTACTTAGCGTTATTGGAAGGTGGCGACACAATTCTTGGCATGAGCCTAGCACACGGCGGTCACTTGACTCACGGTGCGAGCGTCAGCTCCTCAGGTAAACTTTACAACGCCATCCAGTACGGCATTAACGAAGCAGGCTTAATTGACTACGACGAAGTTGAACGCTTGGCTGTAGAGCACAAACCAAAAATGATCGTAGCCGGTTTCTCAGCCTACTCACAGGTTCTCGACTTCCCACGCTTCCGTGAAATTGCCGACAAAGTAGGTGCTTACCTGTTTGTCGACATGGCCCACGTTGCCGGACTGGTTGCTGCCGGTGTTTACCCCAACCCAGTACCATACGCAGACGTGGTCACCACCACTACCCACAAAACCCTACGCGGCCCACGTGGCGGCTTGATTTTAGCCCGCGCTAACGAAACCATTGAGAAAAAACTCAACTCCGCAGTCTTCCCAGGCACCCAAGGTGGCCCACTGGAGCACGTGATTGCTGGTAAAGCAATTTGCTTTAAAGAAGCCCTGCAACCTGAGTTTAAAGAGTATCAAAAACAAGTCATCAAAAATGCCCAAACCATGGCAGACGTATTCATGGAGCGCGGTTTTGATGTGGTATCAGGCGGCACCTTTAACCACCTGTTCCTCGTTTCCCTGATCAAACAAGACATCACCGGTAAAGATGCAGATGCTGCTTTAGGCGAAGCCTTTATTACCGTGAACAAAAACTCCGTACCTAACGATCCACGCTCACCTTTTGTAACCTCAGGTTTGCGCATCGGTACCCCAGCAGTAACCACGCGCGGCTTCAAAGAAGCTGAGTGCCGTGAGTTGGCAGGCTGGATTTGCGACATCCTCGACAACATGGGCGACACCTCCGTGATTGACACGGTACGCGCTAAAGTACAAGCAGTTTGCGCGAAGTTCCCGGTATACGGCAACTAAGAATCTGCTGCAACAAAAAACCCAGCCTAGGCTGGGTTTTTTGTGTCTAGCAAACAGCTGTTAGACTCTTAAGGCAAGTTTGTGCTGTTATAAAAAGCTTGCAACACCTGAACCAGATAGCCTAAATCTTTGCTGCCCGCTAGCTCACGAATTGAGTGCATGGCAAAGGTCGGCACGCCAATATCAATGGTTTGCACACCCAATTGGCCGGCAGTAATGGGACCAATAGTAGAGCCACAACCCATATCACTGCGGGTGACAAAGCTTTGTACCGGCACCTTTGTTTGCTGGCAGAGCAGCTTAAAGAAACTCGAAGTTTCGCTGTTGGTGGCGTAACGCTGGTTGGCGTTAACCTTAATTACCGGCCCCTGATTAAGGAGCGGGCCGTGATTACCATCATGCTTATCCGCATAGTTGGGGTGAATACCGTGGGCGTTATCCGCGGAAATCAGTAAAGAGTGCTGCACACTGCGCACAAAGTCATCTTCGCTAATTAAAATACGGCGCAACACCTGCTCTAAAAATGGGCCGTCAGCGCCACAAGCAGAGTTAGAACCCACTTCCTCGTGATCAGTGCACACCAGAATCTGGCTGTATTGATCATCGCTATTGAGTAGGGCGGTTAAGCCGGCGTAGCACGACAGCAAGTTATCCAAGCGTGCTCCGGCGATAAAGTCTTGCTGCAGACCAATCACTGCTGCCGGTTGGCTGTCATAAAAACACAGCTCATAGTCTAAAACTTCGGCATCTTGAATGCCGTGTTCGCGCTGCAGTTGCTCGGCCAGTAGGCTGCGGAAATCTTGGCTTTCTTCCCCGTGTAGCTGCGCTAGAATCGGCGGCAATTCAGTTTGCGCATTAATCGCCCAGCCGGTATTGGCCTCGCGGTTGAGGTGGATCGCGAGGCTGGGAATCGTGGCAATGGCCTGCTTAAAATCAATTAAGCAGCTTTGTAATTGCTGTTCGTGCTTAAAAGTGACACGTCCCGCCAGTGATAAATCGCGGTCAAACCAAGGGCTCAGTAAAACGCCACCATAGACTTCAACACCCAGCTGCCAATAGCTGTGCGCCGTGAGCTCTGGTTGTGGTTTGACTTTAAGACAGGGGCTGTCAGTGTGCGCACCAACCATGCGAATGCCATGGGCAGCTGGATCGTGTTGGCCCAGTTTAAAAGCAATAATTGAGGAGTCATTACGGGTCACGTAATAGCGCCCCTGTGCCTCTAGCTGCCATGTTTCACGCTCATCTAAAGCGATATAGCCGGCTGCTTGCAGCGCCGCACACATGCTTTGCGTGGCATGAAAAGGGCTGGGTGAGTTGTGTAAAAAATCCAATAAACCCTGACTGGGCGCGTTGTACATGGTAACTCCAGCAATCAAAATAATAATAAAAGCTTAGCATTGTTGGCCGTGCGCGGCGACTTGTGGCATTTGCGTTGAGCGTTCGCGGCCAATGCGCAAGGCTCAGTTGGACGCGGCTGGCGCAATGGGCCACAGCTTGATAGGCGCACCTTGAGCGGGCCAGAGCAGCAATTGCTGATGCTCGGCAAACTGCCAACGTTGCACCTTGGCTAAGGCGGCTAAAAAGCGCTGCTCTTGCTCCATCAATGCTGGTGCACAGAGCTTACGGGTGGTCACAATATTCTCTAGGCTGAAGGTGTTGCCATTCAGTTGGTACTGGGCTGACCAGTTATTACAGCCCGCTAAGCCGGCCACACGTTGCTGATCAACAAAGTTTAAGGTGAGCATGCTGCGGTCAATTAATGGCCGCTCAGCAATCCATTCAACTTGATAGCTGGATGAGCTTCGCAGCTGCATCGGGTTGCCCTGGCTGCTGCAGGCGGTTAAGGTCGCGGCAGCGCAGGCCAGTAAAATGATTTTTTGCATGGTTGCTACCTCTGCAATTGGATAAAAACGCCCTTAGGCTTCAGCTTTTTGACAGCTGCGGCACAGGTGGCGCCCATCACGGTTAATCCAGCCCAGTTCTAATAAGCGTTGTTCGGCAGCCGGTTGCTGAGCTGCTTTACCAAGACTGGCATCCACGGCGAACTCTAAATCCAATAAGCTATTGCAGCCATCGCACTGTACTTGCCAGGAATGAATGGCTAACTCTTTAAAGGCTGGGCCGGTCGCTACAGCGGTCCATTGCCCGGGTGGGTTTATCAGGTGACGGACTTTGCTCACTTGCAGGCGCATACTCAGTGATTTGCTGCCCTTAAGGCTGACATGCAAAATATCACCCACTTGAATGGCGCCGCCAACGCCAGTGACTTGATACTGTCCTGGAATCAGTGCGCGGCACTCGGTTAGGGTGTGCTGCGGGTTGAGTAGGGTGTAACGAAAATCGTGTTCGGCCATGCCGATCTCCAAAAAATAGTAACCACGGTGACGCCAAGCTATTAATCAATGCCCAGCTTTTTTAAACGGTAGCGCAATGAACGGAAGGTTAGGCCCAGACGCTCTGCTGCAGCTGTGCGGTTCCAGCGGGTTTCTTCAAGGGCTTGAGTGATCAGTTTGCGCTCAACCTCTTCTAAGTGCTCTTCAAGGTTATCGATGCTTTCCAGAGCGTGCTGGCTAAGGTCGTTACTAGAGGCGTGCTGTGGGGCTGCTTGCGCTTTTGCTGCGACTGTTGGTTGCGGTGCCGCGCTGGGCATGTGGTTGGTTTTTAAATCATGGGGATGAATAAACTCACCCTCAGCTAAGGTGTAGGCCCGCTCCAAAATATTTTCCAGTTCACGCACGTTGCCGGAAAAAATATAGCCTTGCAGTTTGGCTAAGGCATCTGGGTGTAGGCGCACGGGTAAACCATCGGCACTTAAGCGCGCTAAAATAGAATTGCTCAGTTGCTCAATGTCTTCTGGACGCTCACGCAGCGGCGGTACTAACAGCTCAATCACATTGAGGCGGTAGTATAAGTCTTGACGAAAACGCTCGGCAGCAACTTCATGGGCAAGGTTTTTATGGGTGGCGCTTAAAATGCGTACATCAACCAATTGCTCTTGCTGACTGCCCACAGGGCGAATGGCTTTTTCTTGTAAAGCGCGCAGCAATTTAACTTGCATGGCCAAGGGCAAGTCCGCCACTTCATCGAGAAACAAAGTCCCGCCATGGGCAGCTTGAAATAACCCCGGTTTATCCTCTGTGGCACCACTAAAACTGCCTTTTTTATGGCCAAAAAATTCACTTTCCATCAGTTCTGCAGGAATCGCACCGCAGTTGACTGGAATAAAGGGCTGTTGTGCGCGCCCACCTTGCTGGTGGATTTGCCGTGCGACCAACTCTTTACCACTGCCTGACTCACCGCTGATGTAGACCGGGGCTTGGCTGCGGGCCAGTTTAGCAATTTGGCTGCGCAGTTTTTGCATCGGTAACGAACTGCCTAAGAGTGGGCCTTCAGTCACTGGCGCTGGCGCGGTAGGTTCTTTGCGCAAACGCAAGGCGCTGCTGACCAGTTCCCGTAAACGCACAAGGTCCACAGGCTTGGTAATAAAATCAAAGGCTCCGGCTTTTAAAGCTTGGGTGGCCGTGTCCACGCAACCGTAAGCGGTGATCATGGCAATGGGCGTTTGGCTGTGGTTTTTTTGCACAAACTTAATGATGTCTAGACCCGTGCCGTCTGGTAAGCGCATGTCCGTTAAACAAAGATCGAAAGATTCACGTTCGAGCCATTGGTAAGCCTCTTTGACATTGCAAGCGCTGCGGGTGTGCAGGTTCATGCGGCCAAGAGTGATCTCCAAAAGCTCACGAATATCAGGTTCGTCATCAATGATTAGGGCTGTTTGTTGACTCATAAGTTATGCGCTCAATTTGTGCGGGTGTGCAAAGGTGATTCTAAAGCAGCTGCCGCCGTCGGCACGGGGGCTGTAGTCTAAACGGGCTTGGTTGCTTTCACAGAGCTCTCGGGAAATATACAAGCCAAGCCCCGTGCCTTTGTTTTCCGTAGTGAAAAAAGGCTCGAAGAGGCTGTGCTGGTCGCCTAGTTCAACGCCGGGGCCATCATCTTGCACTTCCAAAGTCGGTAAGTCGGTTTGCGGGTGGCGGTAGAGCAGCAACCAAACCTGACTTTGTGCATGGTTTTTACTGCTGTAGCGCATGCCGTTCTCCACCAGATTCATCAGTACTTGATCCAGTTGGTGCGGGTCCATGCGGGTTTTTAAACCGCGCCCCTTGGTGCTCAGATGCAGGGTTTTATTGGCTGGTGCTTGCTCTCGAAATTCGCTGGCAAAACGGTGCAGCCAATATTTTAAATCCAGCAGTTGTGGCTCGGCATCACGCTGTCGAGACAGCTGCAGGACGTTTTCAATCACGGTATTCATGCGCCGCGATTGATCTTGAATAATTTGTGCTAAGCGCCGGTCTGCGTTGTCCAGTGCCGGGGACTCATGCAGCAGTTGCGCCGCATGGCTAATAGCGCCCAGAGGGTTGCGAATCTCGTGGGCAATACCGGCGGTTAAACGGCCTAATGAGGCAAGTTTAAGCTGCTGGGCGTGTTGATTGAGCTGGGAGTTGTCTTCTAAGAAAATCAAAATTTGTAAGTTGTCATTGTGCTGCAGTCTGACAAAGCTGGCTTGTATTTGGGTGCCGCTGAGTGCCGACTCAAAGGGGCTGGTGCGCAGCGATGGGTTGTTTTGCCATTGCTCGAAAGCAGTAATAAGGGCTGGGAAGTGCGGATCGAGAATGCGGCCGAGGAGTTTTTCCAAGCCCATTAAGGTCAGCGCTGATTGGTTGACCTGTAAGACGCGGTGGTCGGCATCTAAGACAATAATGCCGGTGCGCATCCGCTCAATCACCACAGCGTTGAGTTCTTCTAGGTTCGCTACATCACCAGCGCGCTGCTCGGCAAGGTACTCACTGGCGCGCAAACGGCGGCTGAGACTCTGCACAAAGAACGCTGCAGCAAAACACAGCGAGCCCAAAATACCGGCCTGCATAAATTGATTGCTGGCGGCTGGGTTAGACAGGCTCAAATAAAAGGTCAGGTAAATAATACCTGCAGCAGCTACGGCAGCAATTAAAAAGCCAATGCGTCCACGCAGTAGAATATTGGCCACGGCCACGGCGACAATAATTAAATTGCCAATCCCGCTGGGAGTGCCGCCGGCGGCGTAAAACAATAAACTCAGCTGCGCCACATCATATAAGGCTAAAGCAAATACCGGCAGCAAACGGTCGCTGCGGTGCATGCTGGCAGTAGCAATGATATTGACCGTCAGATAAGTCCAACTGCCATACTTAAACAGCTGAGCGTGAGCAAGGTCGAGTAAGTGGCCATCCACATCGCTCGAGCTGAGCAAAACTAAGGCAAAGCCGATCAGGAGGCGGTAGAGGTGGTAGAGCCGCAGAATACGCTGCCCTTGCTGTCCTGATACAGCAAGGAGCTGTTTAGTCACGGGCTTGCGGGCCTTGCTGGAGGTGTTCGTTGCTGCAATACCAGTTTTGGCCTTTTTGCTGGGCACGTTCTTGCGGCAGGTGCACCTGGCAATGGGCGCAGCGCACCATGGTATGTGTAGCTGGTTGTTGGCTTGTGCTGCTGTTGCGGTTATTAAAGCGACGCCACAACCAAATTCCACCACCAATAATGATGGCCAATAAAATTAAACGGGGTAAGCCCATTGTGTTGCTCCTTGAGCACGCAAATAACGGATGAGTTGCGCTAAGTGTAACTGGTTTTTAGTTGTGCAGTGCCATCCTTGGCGCATGCTTTTAGCGCGATCAGTTGCTGCTTTGCTTGCTCAGCAAGTGCTTGCCCATTTCGCGCATGTCATAGCCGCTTGGCGCCTGATAAACACGCAGGTTAAATTCTGGGGCAATGGCCAGTAAATGGTCAAAAATATCAGACTGAATGCCCTCGAAAACGGTCCAAGCTGTGCTTTTGGTAAAGCAGTAAATTTCGATAGGCAGACCTTCTGGCGTTGGGCTGAGCTGGCGCACCATTAAGGTCATGCCTTCTTGGTGGATGCCTGGGTTGTTGCGGATATAGTGCTCAATATAGGCGCGGAAACTACCGATGTTGGTCAGTTTGCGCGAGTCTAAGGTGTTGCCGTCGCTGGACTTAACATGCACCTCGTTCCATTTGTTGAGCTCGTCGATTTTGTCATCAAAGTAGCCATCTAATAAATTAAAACGCTTTAAGTGCTCAAGCTCGTCTTCAGATAAAAAGTGAATGCTGTGCTGGTCAATGAACAAGCTGCGCTTAATGCGACGGCCACCACTTTCTTGCATACCGCGCCAGTTTTTAAATGAATCACTGATAAAGCGCTTGGTGGGAATGGTGGTGATGGTTTTATCCCAGTTTTGTATTTTTACCGTGTGCAGCGCGATATCAATGACATCACCATCGGCATTGAGTTGCGGCATTTCGATCCAGTCGCCGACGCGGATCATATCCCCTGAGGAAATCTGCACGCTGGCCACCAGTGACAGCAAGGTGTCTTGGAAAATCAACATCAAGACGGCAGCCATGGCACCTAACCCTGACAGCAGGATCAGTGGTGAACGGTCAATCAAGGTGGCGATAATCAGAATACTGGCAATCGCATAAATGATGATTTTAATCACCTGAATGTAGCCTTTAATGGGCTTCAAGTGTGCATCACGGCGACGCATATAGAGCAGGTTGACGATTTCTAATACTGCGCCTAAAGCTAAGGCGATGGTAAGAATAATAAAGCCACCAGCCACGTTTTTAATCACTGTAACCAGTGCTGTGGGGAGACCCGGTACCAAGCCAATACTGGATGAGATAATTAAGGCAGGAACAATATTGGAGAGGCGTTTAATGACCCCGAAGTCTTTTTTCTCAGAGCCACCCATACGTTTTAAAATATTATAAAAACCGCGCACCAAAATATGCTTCACCAGCCAGTTGGCCAGTGCCGCTATGGCGATCAGGGCGATAAAAGCCAGTAGGGTTTCTATTTGTGGGTAGTCCTTGAGCGTGTCGAACCAAGACATAACCTCGCCTTGGATGCTCGCGCCAGTGTTGTCTTCCATATTGCACTCCTAAACTATCTAGAACTTAGTTGTCTAAAATAATAGTAAAAATAATTGTTGGTGACCTAAACATTTAAGGTTTAGGGGTGATTTGCTGTACTTGCACAGTTAAGTAGCCATCAGCTAAGCGTGCGTGTAATTTTTGTTGCGGCTGCACAGCTTGGACGCTGCGAATAATTTGTTGTTCCTGATCGCTGCTCAGAATACTGTAGCCGCGTTCTAGGGTGGCCAGCGGGCTGACGATATGCAAGGTTTGTAACAGGCTGTGCAGTTGCTGGCGAGTCTGCTTAAGGCTCAGCTCGGTGGCGCGCACTAGGCGTTGCTGCAAGCCGGTTAGGCGCTTTTGTTGGCTGGCTAAGGTTTCTGCAGGATGCTGCACCAATAAACGCAGTTGCACATGCGCATAGCCTTGCTGGCGCTGCTGTAAAGAGGCTTGCATGGCCCGTTGTAAGCGCAAACTTAAATCATCTAAGCGCTGGTTGTATTGCTCCAGACGTTCTCTTGGGTGACGTAAGCGTTGGCGCAAGTGCTGCAGCTGGGTGCGTTTGCGTTCTAAGGTTGCCTGCATACGTAAAGCAAAGCTGCGTTGGCTATTGCGCAGCAGTTGCAGCAGTTCAGCACGGTCAGGGGCTAACAGTTCTGCCGCCGCGGAAGGGGTGGGCGCGCGTACATCAGCAACAAAGTCACTGATAGAAACATCGGTTTCATGGCCAATGGCGCTGACAATGGGCGTGCTGCAAGCTGCAATAGCGCGTGCCACTGCTTCTTCGTTGAAGCACCAAAGGTCTTCCAGAGAGCCACCACCGCGGGCCAAAATAATAGCGTCATAGTGACCGTGGTCGGCTAAAGCAATGGCATTCACAATTTGCGCGGTGGCTTCTCGGCCTTGTACCGCAGTGGCGATTAAACTCAACTGCACGTGGGGTGCGCGCCGGGCAAACACGCTAACAATGTCATGCAGCACTGCGCCAGACGGGGAGGTGATTACGCCAATACGTTGCGGGAAGCGCGGTAGTGCCTGCTTTGCTTCGGCGGCGAATAAACCTTCGGCTTGCAGTGCGGCCTTGAGCGCCTCAAAGGCTAAGCGTAGAGCGCCATCGCCGGCAGCCTCAACACTGTCGAGAATCATTTGATAATCGCCGCGGCCTTCGTATAAAGAGACGCGACCACGCACCCGCACCAGTAAACCGTCACGCAACAGGTCACGCACGCGGCTGGCTTGCTGGCGAAAAATAGCGCAGCGCACTTGGGCATTGCGGTCTTTTAAAGTGAAGTACACATGGCCGGAAGCTGGGCGAGCTATATTGGAGAGTTCACCTTCCACCCAAACCTGAGGGAAGACATCTTCAAGTAATAAGCGCGCGCGTTGATTGAGCTGGCTGACGGTGAGTACTTCACGGTCAAGGCCTAAGCGTTTAAATGGGTCAGTAAGCATGCGCTGATAATAAAGCAAGTGCAGGTTATATGCGAGTTTTGCCAGTTAGCTGCAGCGCCCTAATTTGAATTTAAATTTGGTTATTTTGCCTAGCTGTGGTATAAAACGCGCCGCTGCACTTGAATTATTCAGGTCAGCTTTAAAATCCACACACATATCGACACGAGTTTCTGGGTGCCTTCGGGTTGAGATTCGGGATATGTGGAGGCCTAACCCGTACTATTATTTTAGGAATGATCATGACCGAACAAGTCACTATGCGCGACATGTTAAAAGCTGGTGTTCACTTTGGACACCAAACTCGCTACTGGAATCCAAAAATGGGCAAATACATTTTTGGCGCGCGTAACAAGATTCACATTGTTAACTTAGAAAAAACTTTGCCAATGTTCAATGACGCAATGGCGTTCATTGAGAAATTAGCAGCAGGTAAGAACAAGATTTTATTTGTTGGTACTAAGCGTTCGGCCAGCAAGATCATCAGCGAGCAAGCGACACGCTGCAACATGCCATACGTTAACCACCGCTGGTTAGGTGGTATGTTAACTAACTACAAAACCATCCGTGACTCCATCAAGCGTCTGCGTGATCTAGAAGCGCAAGCAGAAGATGGTACCTTCGACAAGCTGACCAAAAAAGAAGCTTTAATGCGTACGCGTGATTTAGAAAAACTCGAGCGTAGCATCGGTGGTATTAAGAACATGGGTGGCTTGCCTGACGCAATGTTCGTGGTTGACGTTGATCACGAGCGCATTGCTATTAGCGAAGCTAACAAGCTGGGCATCCCAGTGATTGGCATCGTTGATACCAACAGCAGCCCGGACGGTGTTGATTACATCATTCCAGGTAACGATGACGCAATCCGTGCAGTACAGTTGTACCTAGGTGCAGCAGCTGATCGCGTTCTACGTGCGCGTCAAGGCAGTGCAACGACTGCAGAAGAATTTGTTGAGGTGGTTGAGGGCTAAGGCTCGCAACGTCTACCTGTGACAAGAAAAGGGGGCTAGGCCCCCTTTTTTCCTGATTGAAGAGGCAGTTTGCAACTGCTGAAAAGACTGAATTGAAGAGGATTGTGAATTATGACTCAGATCACTGCTGCGATGGTTAAAGAACTGCGTGAGCGTACTGGACAAGGCATGATGGATTGCAAAAAAGCTTTGGAAGTAGCTGGTGGCGATATTGAAAAAGCCATTGATGACATGCGTTCAGCGGGTGCAATTAAAGCGGCTAAGAAAGCCGGTAACATTGCTGCTGAAGGTTCTATTGCGGTTAAGGTAGCGGACGACAACAAAAACGCTACGATCATTGAAGTGAACTCGCAAACTGACTTCTTGGCTTTGCAAGATGACTTTAAAGGTTTTGTGAACAGCAGCCTTGATGTTGCTTTTGCTGATAAAGATATGGATGTTGCAGCGCTTATCGCAGCACAAGAGCCAGCACGTGAAGCGCTGGTTGCTAAGTGCGGTGAGAACGTTAACATTCGCCGTATCGCCCGTGTTGAAGGTGATGTGCTCGGTGCTTACTTGCACGGTAACCGTATTGGTGTAGTGGTTGCCCTAAACGGTGGTGATGCTGAGCTGGCTAAAGACGTGGCAATGCACGTTGCCGCTAGCAACCCACAGTTTTTGGATCCAACCCAAGTGTCTGACGAAGCAATTGCCAAAGAAAAGGAAATCTTTATGGCGCTGAACGAAGACAAGATCAAAGGCAAGCCAGACAATATCGTAGAAAACATGGTTGGCGGCCGTATCAAGAAGTTCTTGGCTGAGTCCAGCTTAGTTGAGCAAGCATTCATTAAAAACCCAGAAGTTACCGTTGGTAAGCTGGTTAAAGATGCCGGCGCTACTATCGTATCTTTTGTACGTTTTGAAGTGGGTGAAGGTATCGACCGTGGCGAAGAAGTAGATTTCGCTGCTGAAGTTGCTGCGCAAGTTGCTGCTTCGAAAAAATAAGCACTGCTTATAGTTATGAAAAGGCTGCCCGCAATTGCGCGCGGCCTTTTTTGTAAAAAAGACACTGTGTTTTACATGGCTGTCTTGTAGTATGGCGCAGATTAAAACAGCACTATTTATCTTGGCTGTGGTCTGATTGCGCCACAGTTGTTAAAAACATCCGCAGGAGAAAGAAAACATGGCCCAACAAGTCGGTGGACGCCAACCGCGCTATAAACGAATTTTACTAAAGCTCAGTGGAGAAGCCTTAATGGGCACTGAGGATTTTGGTATTGATCCTAAAGTGCTGGATCGCATGGCCTTGGAAATTGGCCAGCTGATTGGGATTGGTGTGCAAGTCGGCTTAGTTATTGGTGGTGGTAACCTGTTCCGTGGTGCTGCTTTATCTGCTGTGGGGATGGATCGAGTAACCGGCGACCACATGGGTATGCTCGCCACTGTGATGAACTCGCTGGCCATGCGTGATGCTTTAGAGCGCTCTAATATTCCTGCTCTAGTGATGTCAGCTATTTCCATGGTTGGAGTGACTGATCATTATGATCGCCGCAAAGCCATGGGTCACTTGAAGCAAGGTAAAGTGGTGATTTTTTCCGCGGGTACCGGTAACCCTTTCTTTACTACTGACTCTGCAGGGTGTTTGCGCGGAATTGAAATCAACGCAGACGTGGTTCTTAAGGCAACAAAAGTCGATGGCGTATATACTGCTGATCCCCTTAAAGATCCAAATGCAGAAAAGTTCGATAATTTAACCTACGACGAAGTCTTAGATCGTAAGTTAGAAGTGATGGACTTGACGGCGATATTCTTGTGTCGTGATCACAATATGCCGTTACGCGTATTTAATATGAACAAGCCCGGTGCGCTGCTCAACGTTGTTCTAGGCGGTGCGGAAGGCACTCTGATTGAGGAAAACAAGTAATGATCAATGAGATCAGAAAAGATGCACAGGTACGTATGGAAAAGTCAGTTGAGTCGTTACAGACTGCTTTTGCAAAAATCCGTACAGGGCGTGCTCACCCTGGCATTTTAGACACAGTGATGGTGTCTTACTATGGTAGTGATACGCCGCTGAACCAAGTGGCTAACGTTACTGTTGAAGACTCGCGCACGCTGGCTTTGTCGGTGTTTGATAAAAGCATGATTCAAGCGGTAGAAAAAGCCATTTTGGTTTCAGACCTAGGCTTGAATCCGGCAACTTCGGGTACCACTATTCGTGTGCCGATGCCTGCTTTGACGGAAGAGACCCGTAAAGGTTACACCCGTCAAGCACGTCAAGAAGCTGAAAATGCTCGCGTTGCGATCCGCAATATTCGTCGCGATGCCTTGGCGCAGCTGAAAGATTTAGTTAAAGAAAAAGAAATCAGTGAAGATGAAGAGCGCCGTGGTGCTGATGAAATTCAAAAGCTCACTGACCATGCGGTAGAAGAGGCTGATAAATTATTGGCCAGCAAAGAAACTGACTTGATGGCAGTGTAAAGCAGAGGCTGCTGTTATGAGCAAAACAACGCAGGAGGCGCGGGCAGTTATCCCGCGCCACGTGGCGATTATTATGGATGGTAATAATCGCTGGGCGAAAAAGCGTTTTTTGCCCGGTGTTGCAGGGCATAAAGCGGGTGTTGATGCTGTGCGTGCCGTGGTTGAGGTGTGCGCTGAAGCTGGCGTTGAGGTGTTGACGCTGTTCGCCTTCTCCAGTGAGAACTGGCAGCGTCCTGCCGCTGAAGTCGGTGCCTTAATGGAGCTGTTTTTAGTCGCGTTGAAGCGCGAGTCGAAAAAACTCGATAAAAATGGCATTCGATTGCGCATCATTGGCGATCGCTCGCGCTTTCATCCGGAACTGCAAGCGGCTATGCATGCAGCAGAGCAGCGCACTGCGCATCACACTCAATTTCTTTTGCAAGTAGCAGCCAATTACGGCGGGCAGTGGGATATTGTTCAGGCTGCCCAGCAGTTGGCCCGCTCGGTGCAGGCCGGCGAGTTGCAAGCAGATGATATTACTGCAGAACATTTAGAGCGCTGTTTAAGTACTGCGCCGCAGCGCCATCCTGACCTGTGTATTCGTACCGGCGGTGAGCGCCGTATCAGTAATTTTTTACTGTGGCAGTTGGCTTACAGTGAATTGTACTTTTCCAATTTGTTTTGGCCTGATTTCAAGCATCAAGCAATGCGTGATGCGTTAGCGGATTTTTCATTAAGGCAGCGGCGTTTCGGTAAAACCTGTGAACAAGTTGCCTCTGAGGGACGTACGTCATGCTCAAACAACGGATAATAACCGCTTTATGGTTAATTCCCCTCGCTTTACTGGGTTTCTTTGCCCTTGAAGGTCGAGCATTCTTAGCTTTTATTAGTGTGATTGTTGCGCTGGCCGGTTGGGAGTGGGCGCGTCTTGCTGGCTTTGAAGGGCAAAAACAACGCATTGGCTATGCTTGGACTGTGGTTGCCGGTTTATTATTGCTCAATATCTCCACCGCTTGGGTGCTGCCTGCCCTGTACTTAGCGGGTATTTGGTGGCTGTTGGCGATTGCCATGGTGGTCACCTTTCCCAATAGCATTGCCTTTTGGGGCGGACGCTTAGGCAAGCTGGTAATGGGCTTGATTATTATTGTGCCGGCTGGTTTAGGCTTGCAGGTGCTCAAGGCCTTGCCGCAAGGCAATATGCTGATTTTGAGCTTGATGCTGTTGGTGTGGGGCGCAGACATTGGCGCCTACTTTTTTGGCCGAGCTTTCGGTAAGAAAAAACTTGCACCGCGGGTCAGTCCAGGTAAAAGCTGGGCAGGCTTGTTTGGCGGTTTATTCTGCAGTTTATGCATCGCCGCGGGCCTGTTGTGGTACTTTCAAGTCCCGCTGGTGCAGTTTATCCCAGTGCTGTTGGGGGCTGCGCTAGTTGTCTTGTTCTCGGTGGTCGGTGACCTAACGGAAAGTATGTTTAAGCGGCAGGTGGGCATTAAAGACAGCAGTCAGCTCTTGCCTGGGCATGGCGGGGTGCTGGATCGCATTGATAGCCTCACTGCCGCAGCGCCTGTTTTTGCTCTGTTGTTGTTATTAAGCGGTTGGGTATTGCCTTGAATCAAGATACACAGCATGTGCAACAGATCACTGTGCTGGGGGCCACAGGCTCCATCGGTACTAGCACCCTGGATGTGATTAGCCAGCACCCTGAGCGTTATCAGGTGTTTGCTTTGACTGCACATTCGCGCATCGCCGAGTTACAAGCGCTGTGCTTACGCCATCGCCCGCGTTTCGCAGTGGTGGCTGATGCGGCTCAGGGGCAAAGGCTGCAAAGTGATTTGCGCAGTGCCGGAGTGAAGACCGAGGTGCTCAGTGGCGCGCAAGGCTTGTGTGCAGTGGCTGCGCATCCAGAGGTGGATGCAGTGATGGCGGCAATTGTCGGTGCCGCAGGTTTAGAGTCAGCCATGGCCGCAGTGACTGCTGGGAAGAAAATCCTCTTAGCTAATAAAGAAGCCTTGGTGATGTCCGGTGCGTTATTTATGCGTGCGGTGCATGAGCACGGTGCGCAGTTATTGCCAATTGATAGCGAGCACAATGCTATTTTTCAATGTTTGCCTTGTAACTATGCTGAAGGTTTAGCGCCATTAGGTGTGCGCCGTATATTATTGACCGCCTCGGGCGGGCCGTTTCGCAATAGCAGTTATGCCGAATTAGAAAAAGTTACTCCAGCGCAAGCTTGCGCACACCCGAACTGGTCCATGGGGCAAAAGATCTCTGTTGATTCCGCCACCATGATGAATAAAGGTTTGGAATTAATTGAAGCCTGCTGGTTGTTTGCTGCCCGTCCGGAGCAAATTGAAGTGGTGATTCATCCACAAAGTGTGATTCATTCGCTGGTCGACTATGTGGATGGTTCAATGTTAGCGCAGTTGGGTAATCCTGATATGCGCACGCCCATTGCCCATGCTATGGCTTGGCCGGAGCGTATCGCTTCAGGGGTTGCGCCATTGGATTTATGTGCTTTGGCACGAATGGATTTTATTGCCCCAGATTTGCAGCGTTTTGCCTGTTTGCGCTTAGCCATTGAAGCAGCGCAAGCCGGCGGGGCGACACCTATTGTGCTGAATGCGGCCAATGAAGTGGCGGTGGCAGCGTTTTTACAAGAGCGCATAGGCTTTACCCAGATTCCACAATTGATCGAAGATGTGCTGAACTCAGCAGTGGTCAGTCAGGCACAAAATTTGCCGGAGGTTTTTGCGGTGGATCAGTTGGCGCGGCAACATGCCAATGTTTGGCTCAATAAACAATCAGTAAATGTAGGTGTAGGCTCATGAGTGGTTTGTACATGTTGCTTGGAACCCTGGTGACTTTGGGTGTTTTAGTGACTATCCACGAGTATGGACACTTTTGGGTGGCGCGCCGCTGTGGAGTAAAGGTGCTGCGCTTCTCCATTGGTTTTGGCACCCCTTTGATTCGTTGGCATGACCGTAAAGGCACTGAATTTGTGATTGCCTTGATCCCCCTTGGCGGCTACGTGAAAATGCTCGATGAGCGTGAAACCGAAGTGCCGGAAGCACAAAGAAGCCAGTCCTTTAACAGTAAAACTGTGGGGCAGCGCATTGCCATTGTGGCAGCGGGGCCGGTTGCTAACTTTGCGCTAGCGTTTTTCCTGTTCTGGTGCTTAGCCATGCTTGGCAGCCAGCAAGTCAAACCGGTGATTGGTGAGGTTGTCGCCGAGAGTATTGCAGCGCAGGCTGGTTTGCACAGCGGTCAAGAAATCCTTGCTGTCGATGGGCAGGCAGTGTCTGGCTGGAGTGATGTTAATCTGCAGTTTATTCAGCGCATTGGGGAAAGCGGCAACCTCTATGTTGAAGCGCAAAGTGAGGGCAGTTCAGTGCCCAGTAGCTATACCTTGGTGTTGGATAAGTGGCTGCACGGCGCTGAAGAACCGAACCCCATTGCCGCGCTGGGTATTCAACCCTGGCGTCCGCAAGCGGCAGCGATTGTTGCCCAGCTTGACCCTGAAGGTCCGGCACAATATGCGGGTTTACAGCTTAACGATAAAATTATGGCCATTGACGGCCAAGCTGTGGCTGATTGGCAAGCGGTGGTGGACTATGTGCAAGCCCATCCTGACAGCACCGTGCAGCTGAGTATTGAGCGTGACGGCCAGCGCCAGAATCTGCAAGTACTGCTCACCGCGCAAGGTGAGGGCTCACAAAAGCGTGGTTATTTAGGCATGGGCGTGGCCGGTGGCGAGTGGCCGCAAAATATGCTGCGTGAAGTGCGCTTTGGCCCACTGGATGCAGTTGTGGCTGGGGCACAGCGCACCTGGACAATGAGCGCGCTGACCTTAGCATCGCTGAAAAAAATGTTGTTTGGCGAACTCTCAGTTAAAAACTTGAGCGGGCCGATAACCATTGCTAAAGTGGCGGGCGCTTCAGCAGAAAGCGGCTTGCGGAGCTTTTTGAACTTTATGGCTTATTTGAGTATCAGTCTTGGTGTATTGAATTTATTGCCAATACCTGTGCTTGATGGCGGACATCTGTTATTTTACCTTGTCGAGTGGGTGCGCGGACGACCATTGTCTGAGCGTGTACAAGGTTACGGGATGCAAATTGGTATCGCTTTAGTGGTTTGCGTCATGTTACTTGCGGTATTTAATGATTTAGCGCGCTTGTAAAAAATACTGATTCGCTGCATGGCAGCGGGTTTTATATATATCAATGAAATAGAAAGGTTTGCATGAAACGTCTGCTGCTACCTGCGGTTATGTCCGCGCTCATAATGTCTGAAGCTCACGCTGCACCTTTCACTGTCTCTGATATCCGTGTTAACGGTTTACAGCGCGTGTCAGCAGGCAGTGTCTTCGGTGCTTTACCGTTAAACGTAGGCGAAACTGTGGACGAGCGTCAATTAGCTGATGCCACACGGTCTTTATTTAAAACTGGATTCTTTGAAGACATTCAGCTCACCCGTGATGGCGATGTATTGATTATTACCTTGCTTGAGCGGCCTTCAATTTCCAGTTTAGAAATTTCAGGTAACAAAGCCATCAGTAAAGATGACTTGTTGAAAGGGCTGAAGGAGTCGGGCTTGGCTGAGGGAGAAATTTTCCAGCAAGCGACTCTAGATGGCGTGCGCAATGAGTTGCAGCGCCAATATGTTGCCCAAGGTCGTTACTCGGCTAATATTGAAACAGAAGTCATCCCCCAGCCGCGTAACCGTGTTGCGCTGAAAATTAACGTTAATGAAGGCTCGGTTGCCTCAATTAAACACATTAACGTGGTGGGCAATCAGGTTTTTGATAACGAAGAATTAACCGACCTGTTTGAGCTGAAAACTAAGAACTGGTTATCGTTTTTCCGCAATGATGATAAGTATGCGCGGGAGAAACTATCCGGTGACTTAGAACGTTTGCGTTCATATTATTTTGACCGTGGTTATATCAACATGGATATAACTTCCACCCAAGTTTCGATTACCCCAGATAAGAAAGATGTCTATGTCACGGTGAACGTCGATGAAGGTGAGCAGTACACCATCAGTGATGTGAAACTGTCCGGTGACTTAAAAGTACCAGAAGCAGAGGTTGAGGCGCTGTTATTGTCGCGCGAAGGCCAAGTATTCTCCCGTAAAGTTATGACCACTACTGCTGAGCTGATCACCCGTCGCTTAGGTAATGATGGTTATACTTTTGCTAACGTCAATGGTGTACCGCAAACCAATGATGAAGATCACACAGTTGCCCTGACCTTTGTGGTTGATCCGGGCAAGCGCTCCTATGTTAATCGTATTAATTTCCGTGGTAATACCAAAACCATGGATGAAGTACTGCGCCGTGAAATGCGACAAATGGAAGGTGGCTGGGCCTCAACTTACTTAATTGATCAGTCAAAAGTGCGCTTAGAGCGCTTGGGCTACTTTAAGGAAGTCAACGTTGAGACGCCGCAGGTGCCAGGCACCGATGATCAGATTGATGTGAATTACAGCGTTGAAGAGCAGCCATCGGGTTCCATTACTGCCAGCGTCGGTTTTGCGCAGAATGCCGGTTTGATTTTGGGTGGTTCGATCAGCCAAAGTAACTTCTTGGGTACGGGTAATAAAGTCAGCCTTGGCTTAACCCGCAGTGATTATCAGAGTAACTATAACTTCAGTTTTGTTGACCCATACTGGACTGTGGATGGCGTGAGTTTGGGTTACCACGGCTTCTATCGCGCCACTGATTTCGATAAGTTGGATGTGGATGTTTCCAGTTATTCCATGGACAGCTTAGGTGGCGGAATTAACTTAGGTTATCCAGTCAGCGAGACTTCACGGCTGAACTTCGGGCTAGGTGTACAGCAGGATAAGCTCAAAACCGGTCGTTACACTGTTAACGAAATCATGAGTTTTGTGGAAAAAGAAGGTAAAGATTACACAAACTTTAAGGCCTCGGCCGGTTGGTCACAGTCCACCCTCAACCGTGGCATGATGGCGACCCGGGGTTACTCGCAAAGCTTAGTGCTAGAGGCAACAGTGCCGGGCAGTGATTTGTCTTTCTACCGTTTAGACTATAGCGGGCAAATCTTTAAGCCGTTAAGCACCAACTACACTTTGCGCTTTCACACCGATTTGGGTTATTTAGATAAGTACGGCTCCACTTCTAAAGTGCCGTTTTATGAGCATTACTATGCCGGTGGTTTTAACTCCATTCGTGGTTTTAAAGACAGCAGTTTAGGTCCTCGCAGTACACCGAGTACTGGTGAGTATCCGGGCACAATCAGAGACTATGACCAAGATCATTTACCCTTTGGTGGTAACGTCTTGATTCAAGGTGGTGCTGAGTTATTATTCCCCATGCCATTCGTCAAAGATCAGCGTTCATTGCGCACTGTTTTATTCTGGGATGTGGGTAATGTGTTTGATACCAAGTGCAGCTCAGCACAGAAAAAGCGTAAGGAGTCAGGCTGCGATATTAGTTACGATAACTTAGCCAGTTCAGTGGGTGTTGGTTTAACATGGGTGACTGCGCTAGGGCCGTTAAGCTTTAGCTTAGGTGTGCCAGTGAAAAAGCCAGACAATGCTGATACTCAAGTCTTCCAGTTCTCACTCGGTCAAACGTTCTGATAGAGCTTTAACCACATAATTAACAGCATTTTTAGGAGTGCATCGTGCGTAAATTGACTCAACTAGTTTTACTAACAGCCGCTTTAATCAGCGGACCTGTTTTTGCAGAAATGAAAATTGCTGTTTTGAATTATCAAATGGCATTACTGGAATCTGATGCAGCGAAAAAATACGCTGTCGATGCGGAAAAGAAATTTGGCCCACAGTTGTCAAAGTTGAAAAAACTCGAAAGTGATGCCAAGCGTATTCAAGACCGTTTAATGAAAGATGGCGAGCGTATGCAACAAGCTGAACTTGAGCGTTTAGAGCTGGAGTTCAAGCAAAAAGCCCGTGACTTTCAGGCACAGTCGAAAGACTTAAATGATGACAAAGCCATTGCTGACCGCGACATGCTAGAAAAGCTTAAGCCAAAGCTGGACAAAGCCGTAGAAGATGTACTGAAGTCAGGTAACTATGACATCGTTCTTGAGCGTGGCGCAGTGGTTGATGTGAAGCCACAGTATGATATTACGCTGCGTGTTATCGAGCGCATGAACCAGTTGCGTTGATATGAAACAGCTACAGTTTACCCTTGCTCAGTTAGCTGAGTCTCTCGGCGCTGAGCTGCGCGGTGATGCGCAGAAAGTGATTTACGGTTTGGCTACGCTGCAAGATGCCAATAGTGATCAATTAAGCTTTCTGGCTAATGCCCATTATCGTAAGCAGTTAGAGCATACCCAAGCCGGTGCGCTGTTGTTATCGGCTGCGGATGCGGCGGACTACTCAGGCAACTGTCTAGTGGTGGCTGATCCATACTTGTCTTACTCCAAACTTTCCCATTACTTTGATCGCACACCCAAAGCGGCTGTGGGTATCCATCCCAGTGCGGTGGTTGCCGACAGTGCTTTAATTGATTCCACCGCCAGTATTGGTCCGGGGGTGGTGATTGATGAGCAGGCAGTGATTGAGGCTGGGGTAGTTATTGGTGCGCATTGCTTTATTGGTGCGCGTACCCGTATTGGCGCAGGTGGACGCTTGTTGCCGCGGGTCACCTTGTACCATGACACAAGCATTGGTCAGCGTGTGGTGATTCAATCCGGCGCGGTGATTGGTGGTGAAGGTTTTGGTTTTGCTAAGCACAACGGTGTATGGAATAAAATTGCGCAAATTGGCGGTGTCACCATCGGTGATGATGTTGAAATTGGCGCCAATACCACCATCGACCGTGGCGCTCTATCCGATACCTTAATCGGTAATGGGGTCAAGTTAGATAACCAGATTCAGATCGCCCATAATGTGCAGATTGGTGATCACACGGCTCTAGCTGCCTGTGTCGGTATTTCTGGCAGTGCCAAAATTGGCCGTAACTGCATGTTGGCCGGTGGTGTGGGGCTGGTGGGGCATATTGATATTTGTGATGATGTATTCATTACTGGTATGACCATGGTGACCCATTCAATTACTGAGCCAGGTGCCTATTCATCGGGAACAGCAATGCAGCCAGCAGCTGATTGGAAGAAGAATGCGGTACGCTTCCGTCAGTTAGATGCTTTAGCGAAGCGTGTTCGTGGTTTGGAAAAACAAATTCAGAAGTGACCGCTGATATTGGTATATCATCTGACTCTTTATCAACATTTTTAGCTACCCAGCTTTAATTTAGCGCATTAAGTGCCGTTCACTTGCGGGTGATAGGCCTGTGGATAAGGTATTCACGGCCCACTTATTTGATCAAGGCTTATATATATGATGGACATTAACGAAATTCGTCAGCTGCTTCCGCATCGCTACCCATTTTTACTAGTGGATCGTGTGACTGCGATTGATTTAGAAGAGAAGACGATCAATGCTTACAAAAATGTAAGTATCAACGAGCCTTTTTTCAATGGCCACTTCCCGCAGTATCCGATTATGCCGGGTGTACTGATTATCGAAGCCATGGCGCAAGCAGCAGGTGTGCTGGGCTTTAAGATGATGGATGCTTCGCCTGATGACGGCACTTTGTACTACTTTGTTGGCTCGGACAAGTTGCGCTTCCGCCAGCCGGTCGTACCTGGTGATCGCCTCGACTTGGCTGCGAGCTTTATCAGTGCTAAGCGTGGCATCTGGAAGTTCAATTGCCAAGCTACAGTGGGTGATGTAATAGTATGTTCTGCTGAAATTATTTGTGCGGAACGCAAACTATGAGTTTAATTGATCCCAGTGCCATTATTGATCCGACAGCAAAGCTTGCGGACGATGTAAAGGTTGGACCCTGGACAGTGATTGGTCCGGGGGTTGAAATTGGCGCAGGATCAATTATTGCCTCTCATGTTGTACTCAAAGGACCAACGCGTATTGGTCGCAATAACCACATCTACCAGTTTTCTTCGGTGGGTGAAGATACGCCAGATTTAAAGTACCAAGGTGAAGCTACGCGCTTAGTGATTGGCGATAATAACGTGATCCGTGAGGGTGTGACTATTCACCGTGGTACGGTGCAGGACCGCTCGGAAACCACCATTGGTAACCACAATTTGATTATGGCCTATGTGCATGTGGGCCATGACAGTGTGATTGGCGATCATTGTATCTTGGTCAACAACACAGCTTTAGCGGGCCATGTGCATATGGGGGACTGGGCAATTTTGTCTGGCTTTACTCTAGTGCATCAGTATTGCCGCATTGGCGCTCACAGTTTTACCGCGATGGGCACTGCCGTGGGTAAAGATATTCCAGCCTTTATTACTGTGGCGGGTAACCCTGCAGTGGCGCGGAGCATGAACTTTGAGGGCATGCGTCGCCGTGGTTTTTCTGAAGAAACCATCCAGGCCTTGCGCCGTGCTTATAAAACTGTTTACCGCAAAAGTTTAACTGTGGACGAAGCGCTTGAAGCTTTGCTTGAGAGTGAAGCACAGTTCCCCGAAGTTGCCCTGTTTTGTGAATCAATCCGCCAGTCATCACGAGGTATTACCCGCTAATGACTGAGGCAGAGCAGCACCCGCGGTTAAAAGTCGCTTTAGTCGCTGGCGAAGCGTCCGGTGATATTTTAGGTGCAGGCTTAATGCAAGCGCTGCGTGCTCAGCACCCGCACATCGAGTTCATCGGCGTCGGTGGACCACTGATGACGGCGCAAGGGCTGACCTCTTACTTTCCTATGGAACGCTTGGCGATTATGGGTTTGGTGGAAGTGTTAGGCCGATTGCCTGAGCTACTTGCAAAGCGTAAGCGCTTAATTGCCACTTTGCTGGAGCAGCAGCCGGATGTCTTCATTGGAATTGATGCCCCAGATTTTAATCTCAATATTGAATTAAAGCTGCGTGAGGCCGGGATTAAAACCGTGCATTATGTCAGCCCATCGGTTTGGGCGTGGCGGCAAAAGCGCGTGTTTAAAATCCGCAAAGCCTGCGATTTAATGCTGACGTTGTTGCCTTTTGAAGCGCAGTTTTATCAACAACACCAAGTCCCAGTCTTATTTGTCGGGCATCCATTGGCTGACAGTATCGCCATGGACAATGATCCCTTACCTGCTCGCGAGCAGCTGGGCCTGCCGGCAACTGCACAAGTGGTCGCCTTATTGCCCGGTAGCCGCGGCGCTGAAGTGGCTAAACTGGGGGCGTTGTTTGTGGATACCGCACGCTACTTGTTGGCAGAAAAGCCGCATTTGCAGTTTGTTATTCCAGCCGCCAACCAAGCGCGCCGTGAGCAATTAGCCGCGCTGCTAGAGCCAATGCCTAACTTACCTATCAAAATTTTAGACGGTCAATCGCAAGCCGCCTTGCAAGCCTGTGATGCTGTATTGATTGCCTCGGGTACTGCCACTTTGGAAGCCATGCTATTTAAAAGACCCATGGTAGTGGCCTATAAGCTTGCTCCCGCCAGTCACTGGTTGTTAAAAAAATTGGTGAAAAGCCCTTATGTGGCCTTACCCAATTTATTGGCGGCAGAGATGCTGGTACCGGAATTTATTCAGGATGCAGCAACGCCTGAAGCCTTAGGCGAAGCCGTGCTAGCGCAGTTACGCGATGGCTCCTTGCAAGTACAGCGCTTTGCGGAGCTGCACGAGTCTTTACGCTGTGATGCCTCGCAGCGTGCGGCGCAGGGTGTGCTGCAACTGCTTGGACATGCCGATGCAACTTGAGTTACTGCAGCAAAATTATGCGGGCAAACGCATTGCTGGTGTTGATGAGGTTGGTCGTGGGCCTTTATGCGGGCCAGTGGTGACTGCCGCAGTAATTCTCGACCCGCAGCGTCCTATTCTTGGATTAAATGATTCAAAAAAGCTCACCGAGAAAAAGCGTGAAGCTTTATTTGTTGAGATCCAAGAAAAAGCTTTAGCGTGGTGCATTGCGCGCGCTGATGTGGAAGAAATTGATCGATTAAATATTTTACATGCCACCATGCTAGCCATGCAGCGTGCCGTCGCTGGCCTGTCGATTACCCCAGATTTAGCCTTGATTGATGGCAATCGTTGCCCACAATTGGCCATGCCCAGTGAGGCGGTGGTGCAAGGTGATGGTTTAGTCGCTGAGATTTCAGCGGCATCTATTTTGGCCAAGGTCAGCCGTGACCGGGAAATGGCAGAGCTGGATGCACAATACCCAGGTTATGGCATCGCGCGGCACAAAGGTTACCCAACGCCGGCGCATTTAAAAGCGCTGCAAGAGTTGGGGCCAACAGCAATCTATCGCCGTTCATTTGCGCCGGTACGGCGCTTCTTCGAAGAAAGCTAAGCTAAAAGGCTGTCTGTGCTTGCGCTGAGCACTGGCTTGCGCAGCTTACCGAGCAATTTTTAGATCACGGGACTTGGTGTAAGCGTAACGGATCTTTTCGTACTCGAAAGGTGAGTTCAATTGACCGTAGCGCAGCTCAGTAATGTACCTTTGATCAATGATCTCTAAGCCGTAAATTTCTGGGTTGCGCCGACTTTCTTCGCCCATATTCAACCAGTTCACTGAAGTTTCTAAACTGAAGTCCGCAACTAGACCAGTGGTGTCACGCACATTGGATGGGCCTAAAAATGGCAGCATCAGGTAAGGGCCATTGGGTACACCGTAGTAGCCTAGGGTTTGGCCAAAATCTTCGTTATTCTTTTTTAAGCCCATTTTAGTCGCAGGGTCCCACAGGCCGCCGACACCCAATATGGTGTTGAATAAAATCCGTGCGGTGGTTTCCATCGCGCGCTGGCCTTTGAGTTGCAAGATGCTGTTGGCTAGGGTTGGAATCTCACCGAGATTACTAAAAAAGTTACTCACCCCTTTGCGGGCAAAGCTTGGGGTGACTTTGGTGTAGCCCTTGACCACAGGTAAAAACACCCACTGATCAAAACGGTAGTTGAAGTGATACACACGGCGGTTCCACTGCTCCAGCGGGTCACTGATATGCAGCGCATCAATGGTGGCACGCTCAAACTCATGACGGTTTGGGTCAAGGTTAAACTCTATGCTTTGGAGTGGATTCTTAAAGCCATCCGCATCAATGTTTTCACTTTCAGCCCAGCTGGGCTGGCTCAAGGCTAACAGGACGACGCTGGTGCTGATCAAGGAGCCGAACAGAGGGTGTTTACTCATTGAAAAACTCCAATATATCAGCGGCATTTTCAATGTAAGCCAGGTTGCCTAAATGCCCACCGTAGGGGTATACCGTTAAGCGATCAGTAAAGGTGCGCCGCAAATAACCTAAATCCCCAGGGCCCAAAATGATGTCATTGGCGTTGTGCATCACGCTGATTTTTTTACTTTGTTGCAGGTAGTCCGTGAGGGCATACAAGCTACTGGCTTGAATGACTGTTTCCAAGTCTGAGCTGGCAGCGCTGACATCCGGGGTGATATTGGTCTTTTTGAAGTGGGTGCGCCAAAACGGTAGCAGTTGACGCTGAATATAACACTCAAAATCACACATCAAGGCTTTCTTGAAGTAGGGGGTCAAACTGGTGCCATCATTAATTTTTTTCTGGATGGGGGTAATGATGCCACGGCGATTAATTAAGTCTGAAGTGAAATTAATGTCTGCGGCGGCTAAGCGAAATGCACTGCCAATCAGCATCGCTAACTCATTGTCGTTGAGCTTGTCCGGTGAGTTTTGAAATTCAAATAAGACGGCTTCATTTAAGTCGAAGCGGCCTTTGCGGCTAAAGAAGTGGCTGAGTTTATCCAGCATTAATTGATAAAAAGTGCGATTTTCTGTGCTGCTGACCACCTGTGCATGGGCGAGACTATCAAGGTTGCTCACTGAGGTGTAGAGATTGACCGGCGGGTTGATGAGCAGTACACGTTTAAAATTAAAGCGCTGCTCCTGTTCATCTAGATGGCTAACAAAAGCCGCCTGTAAACCGCCAAGGCTATAACCGGTGAGGTGCCAATCGGTAACCTCCAAGTTGCTTTGCTGCTTTTGTATGGCGCGCATTACGCTATATAAATCCACAGCATCTTGTGGCGAGTAACCGGGCGTGGCATAGGTGGATGCGCCCACCATAAAGTCATAAGCGGTGGGTGAGGAAATTAAGGCAACATGGTAGCCCGCACCGTAGAACAGACGCTTAATGTATTGCATGGTGCTGCTGGAGTAATTTGAGCCTGTACCGGCAATAACAAAGATCAAAGGTGCAGGGCCTGCTTGCTTAGCTAAGCGATAGCGAAAGGTTTTAACCGGCCAAAAATTGCTGGGCAGGGTAAATTCACGCTCCGGGCGCAACCTTAGACTGTAGTCGCGCTGCTGGATATCCGCGTCATCGGGTAGCTTGGGCTGCAGTGCGCTGGGGGTGCCAGCAATGGTCGCCTCAAAGGCGTTGTGTAAGGGGAACTGATAGGTTTGCGGCGCTGAGTTTGCCTGAGCATTGAGTGACCATGCACATAAGCACAAAAGCAGATAGAGCGGTGTTAGCAAGCGTTTAAACATAGAGTATCTCGCTGGGTAACAGAGGTATCGTGAAAGCTATATTAGAAAGTGCTGACTAACAATGCTCAGTAAAAACATTAGATTATTTGCTAAGCAAAGCATAGCCAGCCGTTATCCAGCTCGGCTATGCAAAGCTAGGTTTACATCACTCGCTGGCCTGGGCGAGCGCCTGCGTCTGGGCTGAGCAGGTGGATTTCTTTGCCGCCAGGTCCGGCAGCTAAGACCATGCCTTCTGAGACACCGAATTTCATTTTTCGTGCGGCCAAGTTAGCGACATATAATGTTAAGCGGCCTTCCAGGACAGCTGGATCTGGGTAGGCGCTTTTAATGCCAGAAAAGACATTACGCTTTTCCCCGCCTAAGTCGAGGGTGAGTTGCAATAACTTATCTGCACCTTCAACAAAGCTGGCTTTTTCAATCAAGGCAATACGCAAATCCACTGCAGCAAAAGCGTTGAAGTCGATTTCTTTGGCAATAGGCTCTTTTTCTAACTCACCGTTACCGGCGACTGCGTCAGGGTTGCTGATGTTTTCCATTTCTAATAAATCTTCCTTTGAGGATTCAATCATGGCCGTCACGTGCTTGGGCTCGACACGTGTTAATAAGGCGCTAAAAGGGTTGAGCTGATGCGCGCCCAGTGTTGTACCCAAGTCGTCCCAGCTCAGCGGCGGCACATTGAGGAACTGTTCGGCATCGGCGGTTAATTTAGGCAGTACTGGTTTAAGTAAAATTACCAACTGCTTAAACAGGTTGATGGCTTGCGAGCAAATGGCTTGCACTTGCGCTTGCTGGCCTTCAACTTTATTCATTGACCAAGGTGCTTTGTCTGCAATCCAGGCGTTCGCCGCATCAGCCAGAGCCATGGTCTCACGCATCGCGCGGGCAAAATCACGGGCCTCGTAGGCTTTGGCAATGGATGGGCTGGCGGCTTGAAACCTTTCCCATAGCTCAGGGTTGGGCATGTCTGCCACTAACATGCCGTCGTTGCCTTTTTGAATAAAACCGGCGCAGCGGCTGGCGATGTTGACTACTTTACCCACTAAGTCTGAGTTGACCTTTTGAATGAAGTCATCGAGATTCAGGTCTAAATCTTCCACGCCACGGCCTAGTTTTGAGGCGTAGTAATAGCGTAAATACTCAGGGTTTAAGTGGTCTAAATAAGTGCTGGCTTTAATAAAGGTGCCGCGCGACTTGGACATTTTTGCACCGTTGACGGTGAGGTAACCGTGTACGTTTACAAAGCTTGGCTTGCGGAAACCTGCACCATCGAGCATGGCCGGCCAAAATAGCGCGTGGAAGTTGATAATGTCTTTACCAATAAAATGGTACAGCTCAGTGTTTGAATCTTTACTCCAGAACTCATCAAAATCCAGCTCAGGACGACGGGCGCAAAGGTTTTTAAAGCTGGCCATATAGCCAATGGGTGCATCCAGCCAAACATAGAAGTACTTGCCGGGCGCATCCGGAATCTCAAAACCGAAATAGGGGGCGTCGCGGGAGATGTCCCACTCATGCAGGCCACTGTCGAGCCACTCGGCCAATTTGTTGGCTACCGAGTCTTGCAGAGTGCCACTGCGGGTCCACTCTTGCAGCATGTTTTGAAAGTTCGGCAGTTTAAAGAAGTAGTGCTCTGAGTCTTTTAAAATCGGTGTTGCGCCAGAAATCGCTGAGCGCGGATCTTTGAGCTCTGTGGGGTGGTAGGTCGCACCGCATTTTTCACAGTTATCACCGTATTGATCAGCCGTGGCACATTTTGGGCAGGTGCCTTTAATAAAGCGGTCTGCGAGAAACATGCCTTTTTCTGGGTCAAAATACTGGGTGACGGAGCGGGTCGCTATATGCCCAGCATTCTTTAGGCGCTTATAAATTTCTTCTGATAATTCGCGATTTTCTTCACTGTGGGTGGTGTAGAAGTTATCGAATTCCACAAGGAAGTTGGCAAAGTCAGCACTGTGCTCAGCATGTACGTTCTCAATTAGCTGCTCAGGGCTGATGCCTTCTTGTTCAGCGCGCAGCATAATGGCTGAGCCATGGGCATCGTCAGCGCAGACATAGATGCATTGATTGCCGCGCATTTTTTGAAAGCGAACCCACATATCTGTCTGAATATACTCAAGCATATGGCCAAGGTGGATTGAACCGTTGGCATAAGGGAGGGCGCTGGTCACTAAAATTTTGCGGGCTTCGCTCATGGTCTTCCTAACTACTGAAAGTGAATAGAAATAAGCGGTCTACTATATAGGTAGTGGCTGTTTTTTTCATCCCCTGTGCTGGCAAGTCTTGCCGCGGGTTAAGGTCTTAAGGGCCAGATTCAGCTAGAATGGTTTTCGTTTAGTCTATTTTGCAGTGGAGAACATCATGAGTGCAGTAACCCGCGCTGCGGTTGAAGAAACCCTAAGGGGCTTAATTGACCCTAATTTGAATGCTGATCCCGTTAGCGCCGGCTGTGTGCGCTCCATTGAAATTCAAGGTGATAGCGTCAGTGTGCAGCTGCAGCTGGGCTACGCCGCAGATTTATTTAAAACCGGCTGGGCGCAAATGCTGCAAATGAGTTTAGAGCAGATGCCCGGTGTCAATCGTGCTGAAGTTAACATTGAAACGGTGATTGAAGCCGCGCAAGGGCAAACCGATGTGCCAACTTTAGCAGGAGTGAAAAATGTTATTGCCGTGGCATCGGGCAAGGGTGGTGTCGGTAAGTCCACCACAGCAGCCAATTTAGCCTTAGCCTTAGCTCGCGAAGGGGCGCGGGTGGGTATTTTAGATGCGGATATTTACGGCCCCAGCCAAGGCATTATGCTTGGTGTGCCCAGCGGTACTCAGCCAGAAACTCGCGAGCAAAAGTTTTTTGTCCCCATTCAAGCCCATGGCATTTCCGTGATGTCCATGGCTTTTTTGACCACCGATAGCACACCTATGGTGTGGCGTGGGCCAATGGCGTCTGGTGCATTGTTGCAAATGATTACCCAGACTGCTTGGGATGATCTGGATTACTTGGTGGTGGATATGCCACCAGGTACCGGTGATATTCAGCTGACCTTGGCGCAAAAAGTGCCAGTGGCCGGTGCGGTGATTGTGACGACGCCGCAAGACATTGCTCTGCTGGATGCGCGCAAAGGTATTGAGATGTTCCGTAAAGTGAATATCCCAATTTTGGGTGTGGTAGAAAACATGGCAGTGCATATTTGTTCTAATTGCGGTCATGCTGAGCACTTGTTTGGCGAGGGCGGCGGTGAGCGTTTAGCTGAAAGTTACGATGCTGAATTGTTGGCCTCTTTACCGCTGTCAATGGCTATTCGGTTGCAGTGCGATGGTGGTGAGCCAACTGCCAGCGCTGATCCAGAAAGCCAGATTGCGATGATTTATCAGCAATTAGCCCGCACTGTGGGCGCACGTTTAAGTGTGCTTAATCAGCAAAGTGCGGCAATGCCATCCATTGAGATTAGCGATGATTAACCCCGCACGGCAGTGTCAGCTAACGTCAGTTTGGTTATTTTAAGGAGAATAAAATGAGTTTTAATGTGTATCTTTCCGGAGAAATTCATACGTCATGGCGTGAAGAGATTCAGCAGGGCGCTGAGGCTTTAGGTTTAGATATTAGCTTTACCTCAGCGGTGACTGATCATGAGGCCAGTGACGCTGCCGGCGATCATTTAGGCGCGCAAGAAAACAGCTTTTGGCGCGATCATCAGTCGGCTAAAGTCAATGCGATCCGTACTAAAACTTTAATTGAGCAAAGTGATTTAGTTGTGGTGCGTTTTGGTGATAAGTACAAGCAGTGGAATGCCGCTTTTGATGCAGGCTATTGCGCCGCCTTAGGTAAGCCCTATGTGACGCTGCATGCGGAAAATATTATCCATCCGCTCAAGGAGGTGGATGCTGCTGCTATGGCTTGGGCTACGACCCCAGCGCAAGTTGTGGAGATTTTGCGTTATACCACGCAAGCTTAGTTATAAGATTTAGCAGGCGGTGACTGTTTGCCGCCTGTTCTTCTCACCCGTCCTGGGCATTTAAAAAGCGGCAAGCCGCCGCCGATCAGTCAGATAGTTGACAGTCAGTACCGCGTAACCCTTTGATTTATATGACTTGTTGTTATTGGCATAAGTATTGCTTGGTAATAACTAAGATAAATCATCAGCAGGTGTTGCGTTATGAGCATCAATTTCGATAAAGCCCTCGGCATTCATGAGCAGGCGCTTGGCTTTCGCGCCCAGCGTGCTGAAGTGTTGGCCAACAATATCGCCAATGCTGATACGCCGCACTATAAAGCCCGTGATTTGGACTTTGCCAGTGTTTTAGCCGCGCAAGCAGAGCAAACGACACACAAGCAGGCAAATCTGCAGCGCACCAATAGTCAACATTTTGACATGGAGCCCATGCAGCTGGCTGATCCAGCGCTGCGCTTTCGTAATCCAAATTATGCCTCGCTTGATCAAAACAGCGTTGACTTGCAGGTGGAGCAGTCCACTTACACAGAAAACGCGGTGCAGTTTCAAGCCAGCTTTACGCTGCTGAATAATAAGTTCAAAGGGTTGATGACAGCCCTTCGCGGCGACTAAAGGAGTACCTAATTATGTCTCTTTCCAGCGTTTTTAATATTGCCGGCACTGGCATGAGTGCGCAAAGCACGCGCTTAAATACTATTTCTAGCAACATTGCCAATGCCGAAACGGTGTCTTCAAGCATCGATCAAACCTACCGCGCTCGACACCCAGTGTTTGCCACTGTATTTCAAGACAGTATGAATGGTGGCGTGGGGCAAGGTTCTTTATTTGCCGAGCAAGATCAGGCCGGGCAAGGCGTGCAAGTGTTGGGCATTGTTGAAGACCAAAGTGATTTGCAGCCACGTTATGAGCCCAATCATCCACAGGCCAATGCCGATGGTTATGTTTTTTATCCAAATGTGAATGTGGTGGAGGAAATGGCTGACATGATTTCTGCCAGCCGCGCATTCCAAACTAACGTTGAAATGATGAATACCGCCAAGCAGATGATGCAGCGGGTACTCACATTAGGCCAATAAGCCTTAGGAGGCAGTAATGAGTGCAGCAGGTGTCAGTGCAGCCGGTGCGGTGATGGATCAATACCGCCACACGACTAAGGCAGAAGGCAAAGAAGAATTAGGCAAAAATGAGTTTTTGGAATTGTTGGTCGCCCAGCTTAATAACCAGAACCCATTGGAGCCGCAAAGTAATGGTGACTTTATCGCTCAGCTGGCGCAGTTCAGTACGGTGGAGGGGGTTGAGAAGCTCAATGGCAGTATGGAAACGATTTTGTCTGGCTATCAATCTTCACAAGCGCTGCAGGCTTCGTCCTTGGTCGGGCGCAAGGTGATTGTACCGAGTGAAAAAGCCGTGGTGGATACCTCGGAAACCTTCAAGGCCAGCTTAGTGTTACCGCAAAGCAGCAGCAACGTTTACGTTAACGTTTATGGCGCGGACGGTACTTTAGCCACCCGCGTTAATTTAGGTGCGCAAGAGGCGGGTAACGTCAGCTTTATGTGGGACGGTAAAAACAGTGATGGGGAAACCATGCCACCAGGCACTTACAAGTTTGAGGCGCAAGCCAGCATCGATGGCGACACCAAAGGCCTCTACACCTTATTACCGGCCAACGTGGACAGCGTTACGTTAGGGCATGGCAATGGTGAGCTGTTATTGAACTTAGCGGGGTTGGGTTCAGTGCCATTGTCACAAGTACAAATTATTGGTCAGTGATTTTAGCAATTTGCCAACTGTCGGACGACCGGCAAGGAGAACAACATGTCATTTAATATTGGCCTCAGTGGCTTACGCGCCGCCACTAAAGACCTGAACGTTACCGGTAATAATATTGCTAACGCAGGTACTGCTGGCTTTAAACAGTCGCGCGCAGAGTTTTCTGATGTGTATGCGGCATCGGTATTGGGCACCGGTAAAAACCAACAAGGCAGCGGTGTGCTCTTATCGAATGTGTCGCAACTGTTTAATCAGGGCAACATCAACTACACGCAAAACGCCCTTGATCTGGCGATCAATGGTAATGGTTTTTTCCAAGTCAGCAATAATGGTGCTATCAGTTATTCACGTGCCGGTTATTTTGGTACCGACCGTGAAGGCTTTATCGTCGATAACTTTGGCTACAACCTACAAGGTTACGCCACCGATGCTAATGATCAGCTGCAAACGGGACAGATCAGCAACTTGCAAATTAAAACCGCCAGCCAAGATCCTAAGCCGACGAGCAAAATTGAGCAGTCATTTAACCTTAATTCAACCAACAATATACCGGTGAATGCGCCATTTTCTGCCGCGGATCCAACCACCTATAACTCATCGACTTCAACCAATATTTACGACACACAAGGTAATGCCCATACCTTTACCCAGTATTTTGTTAAGACTGGGCCCAATGATTGGAAGATGAATACCCTGATTGATGGGGCGCATCCCCAAGCTGGAAAATCCAACCAAGCGGCCATTGAAGCAGCTCAGGCGGGTGGAGCAACACCGGCCAGCATCTTAGCCTCTGCGCTGGCCTCTTTGGAAAATCCGTCAGACTTTCGTTCAAAAGTGGACGCGGCAGTGGCACCAATGCTAAGCGCAGTGCCAGCGCCGAGCAACGATGATATTGTCGCTGCTATTACGCGGGTGGGAGCGAACACGCCGATTTCCTTGGATATTGGCTTTGACAGTGCCGGTAAAATAAAACCAATTACCGGTATTCCTGCGCCAGGGGGTGCTGTAACTGCTGATGATTTTTGGCAGTTGGGCCAAGATGGCACCATTAATTTGCGCGCCGGCCAGTGGGCGCCAGCAACTTTGAATAATGGTAAGCCGCCGGTACCTGTAGCAAACGGGGCTTTAGCCAGTAACTCTGGGGTGACCTTGGATATGCGCACTGCAACGCAGTTTGCCAGCGCTTTTGCGGTCAATGCGGTTTCACAAGATGGCTATACCACGGGTGAATTGGCGGGCATTGAAATTGACGACACGGGGATGATTTTTGCCCGTTACACCAACGGTCAATCGAAGGTGCAAGGCCAAGTGGTGCTGGCTGATTTCGCCAACGTGCAAGGCTTGACACCTGTGGGTAAAACCCAGTGGGTGCAGTCGCTTTCGTCCGGTGAGCCAGTGCGTAACCCTGGCGGAACCGGTACTTTAGGTGCGATTCAAGCGGGTGCTTTGGAGGACTCTAACGTGGAGTTATCTGATCAACTGGTTAACTTGATTGTGGCGCAGCGTAACTATCAAGCCAACGCAAAAACCATCGAAACCGAGAGTGCGATTACCCAGACGATTATTAACTTGCGTTAATGCTCGCGGGTGGCTAAACACAAAAAAGCGCGCTCTAGTAGGCGCGCTTTTTTGTCGGTGCCAGTTTAACAAATACCGAGCAGAATTCCCCCACTTCTAAAGTGGCGGGTAGTTCATTTACTCAATACGCTTGATGCTGTTAATCACAATGGGATCAGTTGGCACATTTTGGTGCATACCATAGGTGCTGGTTTTTACTTGTGCAATTTGATCAACCACATCCATTCCGCGCACAACCTTAGCAAACACCGCGTAGCCAAAATCACGGCTGCTGTTATTTAAAAAGTCATTGTCGGCATGGTTAATAAAAAACTGCATGGTAGCTGAGTCAGGCGCTTGGGTGCGGGCCATGGCCACAGTGCCACGGTTGTTTTTTAAGCCATTATCCGCCTCGTTTTTAATCGCGGATTTGGTCGCTTTTTGCTGCATGTAACGATCAAAGCCGCCACCTTGAATCATAAAGTTTGAAATGACACGGTGAAAAATCGTCCCGTCATAGCGTTCAGCATCCACATAGTCGAGAAAGTTGTTAACGGTGATCGGGGCTTTTTCTGCTTCCAATTCTAATTCGATTTCACCAAAGCTGGTGTCAATTAGGACGTGGGGATTATCAGCGGCAAATAAATTGCCTGCCATCAAAAGCATGCAGCCGGTTAGGAAAATTTTTTTAAGCATGGGAGCCTCACTTAGTTGATTTAAATAATCAGCTGCGTGCAATGCTGCGATCAGGCTGATTAAAGATTGGGGGGTGTAATGTCGACATCAATTTTAGCGCAAGTTTAGCACGCTGTATTTGGGCAATACATGCCACTGCTTCGGGCTATTGCGCTAGGTCAAGCGCAGTACCTGTGATCAGGCCCGCGACCAGTCAAAACTAAGCACCTGGGCAAGGTTTTTTGCATCGAGAAGGTGCAGTAAAACTCGGTCCAAACCCAATGCAACGCCGGCACAGTCCGGCAGGCCATGCTCAAGAGCAGCGATTAGATTAGCATCATGGGGACGATCAGTGCCTTGCAGCTCATGTTCAAAGCGCTGCAGCTGCTGCTGGGCATCGGTGAGCTCTTGGTAACCGTTGGCCAGTTCCATGCCGTTAAAAAACACTTCAAAGCGCTGTGCTACTTGCACCCCTTGCGCATTGCTGCTGAGCTTGGCCAAGGCCGCTTGCGAGGCGGGAAACTCGTCAATAAATACTAGGGTATTGTGCGCTAAGGCCGGCTCCACTTGGTGGCTCATAATCACATCCAGCCAGCCGTCGCGGTCTAGGTCTAAATCGGCATTGGCCAGAGCTTGACCGCGCTGGGCTATCGCCGCATCACTGCAGTGGTGCACATCCAGCTGAGCATAGTTCTGCAAAGCCTGCGCATAGGTGAGGTGGACAATGGGCAGCTGATTAAAACGCTGCGCCAATAACAGTTGTAGCAGCTCAGCCACTTCATCCATCAGTTGTTTGTGGCTCCAAGCCACGCGATACCATTCCAACATGGTGAATTCAGGGTTATGGCGTTTCCCTGCTTCGCCGGCGCGAAAAACTTTGCAGATTTGGTAGATATCGCCAGAGCCCGCACAGAGCATGCGCTTCATCGCGTACTCAGGGGAGGTGTGCAGCCAGCGTTGTTCGGCTTGCATGGGGGTGATGTTGGGATCGGCCACCGGCGCTTGGCAGAGCAGCGGAGTTTCCACTTCCAGCACCGAGCGACTATAGAAAAACTCACGGATATTGCGGTACAACTGCTGACGCGCGACTAAGGCGCTGTGTGCAGCGCTCGGTGACCAGGTGCTCATGGCTGAGGTGTCCTGCGGGCTAAGTGTGCTGAAATAAATAAGGGAGCCTGTTGAGCTCCCTTATGCTTGCGGCGGATGAAACCTTAAGCGCGGCTGACGTATTCGCCGCTGCGGGTATCAATTTTAAGGGTTTCACCTTCAACAATAAACAACGGCACCCGTACCACCGCGCCAGTGCTGAGTTTGGCTGGCTTGGAGCCGCCTTGTGCGGTGTCGCCTTTTAAACCCGGGTCGGTTTCTACAACTTCTAACTCAACAAAGTTAGGTGCCGCCACAGAGACCACTGCGTCGTTGTAGAGTGTCACTTCGTAGACCACTTGTTCTTTTAGCCATTTGATGGTGTCACCGAGCGCTTCGCTGCTGGCACCGAGCTGTTCGAATGAACCGTCAGTGGCCATAAAGTACCAAAACTCTTCGTCGGTATATAAATATTCCATATCGCGCTCGATAATATCAGCGCTTTCCAAGCTTTCACCGGACTTAAAAGTACGTTCCCAGACCCGTTGCGTGCGGATGCTGCGCAGCTTGACGCGGCTGAATGCTTGGCCTTTGCCGGGCTTAACAAACTCAATATCAATCATGATGCAGGGTTCGTTATCCACCATGACGCGCAGTCCTGGTTTGAATTCGTTGGTAGAATAGTTGGCCATAATGCAATCCTGTCGTTTTTAAGGTCTTATAAAATGCCTAGTGTAGCGCAAACCGAGAAATTTTTTCCTCTAGCGGACTGGGGGCAACTGCTGGCCCAGTCGCTGCGCAGTAGTGATGAGTTATTAGCGGCCTTAGAGCTGCAACCATCGGACTTTGCCGAAGGTTTAAGTCTGGCCAAACAATTTCCGTTATTGGTGCCGCGTCCTTTTGTTCAGCGTATGGCTAAAGGTGATCCACAGGATCCATTATTGTTGCAAGTTTTACCGCTGGCCGCTGAAGATCAGCTGCACCCAGGTTATAGCGCTGATCCGCTGGGCGAGCAAGACACCAATGTGGCAACCGGTATTATCCATAAATATCATGGTCGTGTGCTGTTATTAGCCGCCAGTGGTTGTGCAATCAATTGCAGGTATTGTTTTCGTCGCCATTTTCCCTACAGCGACAACCGTCTAGGTCGTTCGCAGTGGCAGTCGGCCTTGGACTATATTGCTGCCGATAGCAGTATCAGTGAAGTGATTCTCAGTGGTGGCGACCCATTAATGCTGCAAGATGCGCATTTGGCCGACTTGGTTGAGCAGCTTGCGCAGATTCCCCATGTGCAGCGTTTGCGTGTGCACTCGCGCTTACCGGTGGTGATTGCTGAGCGCCTGACTGATCAGCTGATTGAGCTATTAACCCGCACCCGTTTGCGCAGCAGCTTAGTGCTGCACGTCAATCACCCACAAGAGCTGTCACCACTGCATGCCCAGCGCTTAGCAATGATGCGTCAAGCAGGCATCACGCTGCTCAATCAAACAGTACTGCTCAAAGGCGTTAATGACAGTGCTGAGGTGCTGATTGAACTCAGTGAGAAGCTGTTTAATCACCATCTGCTGCCGTATTACTTGCATGTTTTGGATCGGGTGCAAGGTGCGCAGCATTTTGATGTGAGCAGTGCTGAGGCCTATACCTTGTACCAGCAGATGCTGGCGCGCCTACCGGGTTATTTGGTGCCCAAGTTAGTCCGTGAAGAAGCGGGGCAGCCGCATAAAACGCCTTTACATGCTTTTTAGCGTGAAGGCTGGATAATTCCACCGCAAGTAGAGCGCGGCTTGCTACACTGAGCGTTGCATTTATTAAGGTTAGAAAATTTTTGTGAGTACACCAACTGATTTTGCCAGCTTGCCGTTACCGGCAGCGTTATTAACCAACTTAGCTGATCTTGGCTACAGCAGCATGACTGCGATTCAGGCGCAAAGCTTGCCGGTGATTTTAAAAGGACTAGATGTGATTGCCCAAGCAAAAACCGGTAGCGGTAAAACTGCTGCATTTGGCGTTGGAATCTTATCCCCACTGAATCCGCGTTACTTCGGTTGTCAGGCTTTAGTGTTGTGTCCAACCCGTGAGTTGGCTGACCAAGTTGCCAAAGAAATCCGCCGTTTGGCCCGGGCTGAAGGCAACATTAAAGTGCTGACGCTGTGTGGCGGCGTACCTTTTGGCCCGCAAGTTGGCTCGCTGGAGCATGGTGTGCACATCGTTGTGGGTACCCCCGGACGTGTTTTGGAGCATGCCCGCAAAGGCACATTGGATTTATCCGGTTTGAATACGCTGGTTTTAGACGAAGCTGACCGCATGCTGGATATGGGCTTTTATGACAGCATTGCTGACATTGTTGAGTTCACTCCGAAGCGTCGTCAGACGTTGTTATTCTCTGCGACCTTTCCTGAAGGTATTCAGCAGCTGGCCGCGAACTTTTTACGTGATCCGCAGCATATTAAAGCGGATGTTGAGCACGCTGAGCATCAAATTGAGCAGCATTTTTACGAGATTACTCCTGAGCAGCGCGAAGCTGCGGTGGAGCGTATTTTGCGCCATTACCGCCCCGATGCTTGTGTGGCTTTTTGCTTTACTAAGCAGCAAACCCAAGATCTAGCGGATTACCTCAATAGCGAGAAAATCTCAGCGTTGGCGTTGCACGGTGATTTAGAACAGCGTGAGCGTGATCAGGTTTTAGCGCTGTTTAGCAATCGCAGTTGCAGTGTGTTGGTGGCTACCGATGTGGCGGCGCGCGGCTTAGATATTGATGCGTTGCCGATGGTGATTAACGTTGAGCTGGCCCGTGATCCGGAAATTCATACGCACCGTATTGGCCGTACCGGTCGTGCTGGGGCGAAGGGGATTGCCATTAGCTTAGTCGCGCCGAAAGAAGGCAACCGTGCCAGCGCGATTGAAGAGCAGTTGAGAAAGCCGCTGCACTGGCATGCACTCAATGGCTTAAAAGAATCCGATGGCCAGCCTTTATTGCCCGCCATGGCGACTTTATGTATTTCTGCTGGCCGTAAAGACAAGTTGCGTCCCGGTGATATTTTGGGTGCTTTGACCGGTATTGGCGGTTTAACTGGCACGCAGGTGGGCAAGATTTCGATTTTTGATCATCAAGCCTTTGTTGCTGTGGAGCGTTTGCTGGCGCGACAAACACAGCAGCGTTTAGAGGCCGGTAAGATTAAAGGCCGCAGCTTAAAGGTGCGTGTACTTTAAGTTTTGGGTGTGTGCGGTGGCTTAGCTGTTACGCAGTGGTGTGAGTAAATCACTGAGGCCGTTATGGTCAATTTCATGCATCAGTTCGAGTAAGCGGCCTAAATCGCTGTTGGGAAACCCTTCGCGGGCAAACCAGTTTAGGTATTGTCCGGGGAGGTCGGCGATTAGGCGGCCTTGGTATTTGCCAAAGGGCATTGGCGTGGTCACGAGGCGTTGTAGGTCTTTGGCTTGCATGGGCTTTTACTAGAGAATGATGGCTGGGCTGCTATAGTCGCAAATATTGCTGCGTTGTGCATGTGTGGAAAGAGCGGGCTGTAAATTCGGTATGCTCATGACTTATCTTTTAATTGCGTGAGAGGATTTCAATGATTGTAAAAGGTTTGCGTAATGGTTTGGGCCAGTTAATTATTTTTGCAGACTGGTTGACGCGCCCTAAAGCGCAGCAGCGTACTGCAGAAAAACAAGCAGAAGTGGATGCGGCGGCTAAAAGTTTGGCGCTGTATCAGTTTAATGCGTGCCCATTTTGCGTGAAAGTGCGCCGTGCGATGCATGCTTTAAATGTGAAAATTGAATTGCGTGATGCAAAAAATAATCAGCAGTTTCGGCAGGAGCTTGAGCACGAAGGTGGCCGTATTAAAGTGCCTTGCTTGCGTATTGAGGAAGCGGGTGAAGTGCGTTGGATGTATGAGTCCAATGATATTATTGCTTACTTGCAAGAGCGTTTTGCTTAAGTTTGAGTTTGCTGCGCGCTCCGTGTTTGCCGTACTTCAGGGTGCTGGTAATTAGGGTGCATGCCGTACTTCAGGGTTGGTGTTTATCCGTCGATGAACCCGTCCTGGGTTCAACTCCGGCGCTGCGCCATCCTTGGCTGCGCTTATCCACCAACCTGAAATACTCGTTGACCCGCGGCGCTGTTAGAACTATTTGCATAGGGCTCATCTTTTCCTGAAAGTTTTATAAGTTAGAGTGCTGGTAATTAGGGTGCATGCCGTACTTCAGGGTTGGTGTTTATCCGTCGATGAACCCGTCCTGGGTTCAACTCCGGCGCTGCGCCATCCTTGGCTGCGCTCGTCACACCAACCCTGAAATACTCGTTGACCCGCGGCGCTGTTGGCGCTATTTGCATAGGGCTCATCTTTTCCTGAAAGTTTTATAAGTTAGAGTGCTGGTAATTAGGGTGCATACCGTACTTCAGGGTTGGTGTTTATCCGTCGATGAACCCGTCCTGGGTTCAACTCCGGCGCTGCGCCATCCTTGGCTGCGCTCGTCACACCAACCCTGAAATACTCGTTGACCTGCGGCGCTGTTGGCACTATTTGCATAGGGCTCATCTTTTTTTGCAGGGTTTAAAGCTAAGTCTCACAGGATGCGCCTTACTTGTTGTGAGTCAGCTCTTATAGAAGACTGGCAGGCCATGCCGATGATCAATGCGTAGCGTGCGGGTGCTGTGGCAAGCGGAGCCATGGTTGGTGTAGCGCCCGAATCGAGCCAGGAAGGCTCGTGGAGGGGTTGCACGGTACGGCATACACACCTTCTGCTCAGCTCTTACAAAAGTGTCGCTAAATCAACTTGATCACTGCGCTGAATGTTTTTTGTCAAGGTGCGGCACAGGTTTAGAAACTCACTCATAGCATCACTGTGAAACTTATGTTTATGCCAAATAAAGGTGAATTGACGGGTCAGGTTTAGTTCAGGCGTTTCAAGGGCCACTAAAGTGCCGCGGCGAAAAGCATCCCGTAGTGCAAGACGGGAAATACAGCCAATGCCCAAGCCAGATTCCACCGCGCGCTTAATCCCCTCGGTATGCTCTAGCTCCAAACGAATATGCACCGGACGCTGATGATGTTGAAAGGCCCGCTCAAAGGCCAAACGCGTACCAGAGCCTTGCTCACGAACAATCCAGGCCTCATTCGCCAGTTCCGCTAAGCTCGCCCGCCCTTGCTGCGCGAGTGGATGTTGCGGCGCGCAAAAAACCACTAATTCATCAGCCACCCAAGGTTCCGCAACAATATCGTTGTCTTGGTAGTAGCCCTCAATCAGACCTAAATCAAGCTGGTAATTGGCAATTTGCTGCACAATTTGCGCAGTATTATGCACATGCAAACGCACCTTGCAGCTTGGGTAGAGTTGCATAAAGTGCCCGATAAGCAGCGTTGCCAAATAGTTACCAATGGTCATGGTCGCGCCCACCGATAACGATCCAAAACCATGATTGTCGGTTAAGAGGCTTTCTAGCGCCTGCGCTTGCTCAAGCAGAGCTAAAGCCCGAGGCAATAGCTCCAGACCTAAAGCATTGATAATTAAACGCTTACCGGCGCGGTCAAATAACAAGCAGTCGTAGCTGCGCTCAAGTTCTTTAAGTGAGGTGCTGGCTGCCGACTGTGACATCGCCAGCTGATCTGCTGCTTGCGAGACACTTTGATGCTGAGCAATGCAGGTAAAGACCTGTAATTGACGAAGCGTGAGGCGCATATCTATTTTCTCAATATGATTAATACATATTAACAATTTAACAGATTAGTGTTTTCAACATACACTCTAATCAATCTTTATTTTCGCAGGAGCGTGTTATGAGCAAATTGAATGTGGAGCAGGTTTTAAGCGTTCATCACTGGAATGACAGCCTGTTTAGTTTTAAGACGACCCGCAGCCCAGGTCTGCGTTTTGAAAATGGCCAGTTCGTGATGATTGGCCTTGAAGTGGAAGGTCGCCCGCTGATGCGTGCCTATTCAATTGTCAGTCCAAACTATGAAGATCATTTAGAGTTTTTTAGCATTAAAGTGCCAGATGGTCCCCTAACATCACGCCTGCAACACTTAAAAACTGGCGACAGCGTTAACGTCAGTAAAAAACCAACGGGGACCCTGTTGCTCAGCGACTTACTGCCGGGTAAAAACCTGTATCTGCTGAGTACCGGCACAGGTTTAGCGCCTTTTATGAGTGTGATTCAAGATCCGGAAACCTACGAGCGCTTTGAAAAGGTTATTTTAGTGCACGGTGTTCGTCATGTCAGTGATGTGGCTTACAGTGACTTTATTACTGATAACTTGCCGCAGAATGAATACTTTGGTGAGCAGTTGCGCGATAAGCTCATTTATTACCCAACGGTGACGCGGGAGCCTTTCCGTAACCAAGGGCGAATTACCGAATTAATGCGCAGTGGCAAATTATTTTCCGATATAGGTTTGCCGCCGATCAATCCTGAGCACGACCGCGCCATGATTTGTGGTGGGCCTGAAATGTTGGAAGACACCAGTGCCATGCTCAATGAGTTTGGTTTAAAGGTCTCACCGCGCTTAGGGGTTGCTGCGGACTATGTAATTGAGCGAGCCTTTGTTGAGAAGTAGTGCTGATTGGTTGCAATAAACCTACTGCGCTAAGAAAAATACCGCTTTTGCAATTTGCTGCAAAGCGGTATTTTGCCTTATGAGTCGTGCTTGTTTAGCGCAGCAGCTGAAAAACCTTTTTCGCCACATCGCCGGCAGCCTGCGCTGGGTCTTGGCGAATACTGGCTTCTTGCTCGGCCATAATAGTAAATAAGCCATCCAGTGCTTGTTCTGCCACATAGTTTTCAATGGAAGCATTTTTGGCGTCAATCACACCAAAATTTACTGCTTGCCCAGCAAACTCATTGTATTGCTGAGCTAAGCCAGAAGATTGCGTGGCTTGGGTAATTATCGGCAGGAAACGACTGCGCAGTTGCTCACGGCTGCTGCGATCAAGGTAGGCGGTTGCTGAGTCGTTCGGGCCTGCTAAGATGCCTTTGGCATCGCTGATGGTCATTTTTTTAATTGCATCAAGCAATAATGCCTGAGCTTCGGGCATGGCTTGTTCGGCAGCTTGGTTCATGCTGTTTTCTAAGGCCGTCACTTGCTTGCCCTGACCCAGCATTTTCATGGCACGGGCTGCTTTGCCTAAGTTACCGGGTAGGCCAATATGTACATTAGGATTATTGCTAAAACCGCCGGGTTGACTGAGTTGAGCAACCGCAATTTGGGTGCTTTGCTCCAGCATGCTTTTGAGGCCTTCACCGGTTGGATTTTGCTGTAGATCGCTGAGTGAAAAGGCGCTAACTTGCGCGGCAAACACTAAACCAATCAGTCCGAAAATATAGGCGCGCATAATAAATCCCCTTACTGTGGCGTTTAAATGGCTTGTTGTAGAGCCTGCTCGGGAAGTAATGCTGCCGCTTCTCGATCCAGTACTATGGTGAAGTTAGGGTGCTGTTTGAGGGCGGATGCGGGTAATGTTTCATCAATCGCGCTGGTAAATAATTGCGCCATGATTTCTGCTTTATTGTTGCCGGTAGCAACTAAAATAATTTCTTTAGCTTCAAGAATATCTTGAATCCCCAGAGTTAAAGCGTGGGTGGGGACTTCACTTTGATCGGTAAAGAAGCGGCCATTATCAATGCGTGTTTGTTCCGACAGCTCAACCACATGGGTGCGGCTATTAAAGCAGGTGAGAGGCTCATTAAAGCCAATATGACCATTAGAGCCAATACCTAAAAGCTGCAAGTCCAATCCGCCTAGTGCTTGAATGGCGTTGGAGTACGTTTGGCAAGCAGTCTCAATATCAGTGGTGAGCCCGTCGGGTAGATGCACGTTTTGTGCTGGAATATTCAGCTTATTAAACAGGTGTTGATACATATAATAGTTATAACTTTGCGGGTGCTCAGCGCTGAGACCAATGTATTCATCGAGATTAAAGGTAGTCAGCTTAGATAGGTCAACTGGTGATTGTTGCAGGTACTGCAATAGTTGCGCGTAAACAGGCTCCATGGTGCTGCCGGTGGCGAGACCTAAAGCGGCAGCGGGCAAGGCTTTAATTTTATCGAGTAAGCGTTGCGCTGTGTAGCGTGACACTTCGTCTACCGTTTCAAAAATTTTATACATGGGTCAATATCTTCATCTGGAAATAGGTATAGAGCACTTAATTATTGTAATTATAACCTTGTCTGTAGTGCGATATATAGGAAAACTCTTGGGCTTAAGTTATCTGTAGCCCTGCGCTTGGCGGGAATCGGAAGTTTAAAGTACAGGGCGCTCAGAGAGCTACGCCATAAACTCATTATTTCTAAGACCACGCCAGTATCGTTATGTTCTATGCTTTGCGTACAACAGCATGACGAAACTCTCCTGGGGTTTGTTGAGCCCAGCGTTTAAAAGCACGTTGAAAAGCCTCTGGAGAAGAGAATCCCAACAACCAGGATATTTCGCTAAAGGTTAAATCTGTATCGCGAATGTAACTGCTGGCTAAATCAAATCGCGTGTCATTGACCAACTGGCGAAACTGTGTGCCCTGTGCAGCCAGTCTGCGTCGTAGCGTCCACGCTGGCAGTTGCAGTTTCTGCGCAACTTGATCGATGCTCGGCTCGCCCTGTTTAAGTAGAGGAGCTAGGAGCTGTGCGACCTGTTCGACTAGGCTGTAGCTGCGGGTTTTCAGTGCCAGTTGTTCCTCGCATAATTCCAGTAGCGCATGCCAAGTGCTGGAGCAGTGCTGTGGGTTACTCAGGGCTAGGCTTGATTGGTTAAAGCGAATGCGGTTATGTTCGGCGTTAAACTCTACTGGGCAGTCTAAATACTGCTGGAAAACCGCTGCGTAGCTTGGCTCGGGATACTCTATCTGCAGTAAGTCGATGTCTATGTGGCTTTGACACACTTGCCGCAAATGACTGATCCAACCGAGCAATACTGACTCCACCACAAAGCGGTTATAGGCGTTATAGGGGGCTATAGAATAAAAACTAAACCAAGCGCCTTCGCTGTCCTCAATAAATTGGCTGGCGCCACGATAGTTTTGGGCATATAACGGCTCAAAGCGACTAATACAGCGTGCTGCAGCGCGTAGTGTGGGGGCTTGGGCTGCTGTGACGCCGGCTAAACCTAAGTGGTGCAGTGCGCTTTTGTCGCCAATCACTAAACCCAGCGCAGGGTTGCCGGTAAGTTGCGTAGCAGCATGGCCTAAGCGCATATAGCGCGGAATCGATAAGCGCGCATGGGGTTCAGCTAAACGCTCAGGGCTGAGCTCGAACCGCTCCAGTAGTTGTGCGGCGCAATGCTGGTGCTGCTCAATGGCAGCTGCGATGCTGTGTACAAAGCCCATGGATAAATCACCTAAGCGCATGCTGGGGCGTGTTGTTTTCATATTGTGGGTGGCTTTTGTTTAAATCGGGTGTTTATTATAGTCATAAAACTGTTCGTTTGGGTCATTGAGAAGGCCTGCAGAGCTGTTTATTGTGTTAAGCAATATTTGACTGGTCACTGCCTGTATTGTGCATAAGAAAAACCAGCAATCCGTGTTTGTACCTGTTTTGGAGAGTCTTGATGTCAAATCCACATTATCCGCATTTAATGGCACCCCTTGATCTTGGGTTTACCACGCTGAAAAACCGTGTATTGATGGGATCGATGCACACCGGTCTGGAAGAGCGTCCGAATGGTTTTGAGCGCATGGCTGCATACTTTGCTGAGCGTGCGCGCGGCGGTGTAGGTCTTATGGTAACGGGCGGCATTGGCCCTAACGAGGAAGGCAGTGTTTATGCCGGTGCAGCCAAGTTGAGCACCCCTGAAGAGGCGCAAAAGCATAAAATTGTTACCGCTGCAGTGCACGCGGCAGGCGGAAAGATTTGTATGCAAATTTTGCATGCGGGACGTTATGCTTATAGCCCCAAGTCTGTAGCGCCCAGTGCGATTCAAGCGCCGATTAACCCTTTCAAACCCAAGGAGCTGGATGAAGAAGGCATCGAGCAGCAGATCCAAGACTTTGTCAATTGCGCGGTCTTAGCTAAGTCTGCCAATTATGATGGCGTCGAAATTATGGGTTCGGAAGGTTATTTAATTAACCAGTTTTTGGTCATGCATACCAACAAGCGCACTGATCAGTGGGGCGGCAGCTACGAGAACCGCATGCGTTTTGCGCTAGAAATTATGCGCCGTGTGCGTGCAGCAGTCGGTGCTGACTTTATTATTATTTTCCGTTTGTCGATGCTTGATTTAATGGAGAATGGCAGCAGCTGGGAAGAAGTGGTTGAGCTCGCTAAAGCTCTGGAAGCTGCAGGTGCAACCATTCTCAATACCGGTATTGGTTGGCATGAAGCACGTATTCCCACCATCGTCACTAAAGTGCCCCGTGGTGCTTTTGCCAAAGTGACAGCGAAATTGCGCGGTGAGGTTTCGATTCCGTTGGTGGCCACTAACCGGATTAATACCCCAGAAGTAGCTGAGCAAATTCTGGCAGAAAATGACGCAGATATGATCTCCATGGCTCGTCCATTCTTGGCTGACCCTGAGTTTGTGAATAAAGCCGCAGCCGGTAAAGCAGATGAAATCAATACCTGTATTGGTTGTAACCAAGCCTGCTTGGACCACACTTTCAGCGGCAAGCTAACCTCGTGCTTGGTGAACCCGCGCGCCTGCCATGAAACAGAATTGAATTATATTCCCACCACCGCGGTGAAAAAGATTGCCGTGGTCGGCGCTGGCCCTGCTGGTTTGGCGGCAGCAACAGTGGCAGCGGAGCGTGGTCATGAGGTGACTTTATTTGATTCGGCAGAAGAAATTGGCGGGCAGTTTAATGTTGCCAAGCTGATTCCAGGCAAAGAAGAGTTCTATGAAACCTTGCGTTACTTCCAGCAGAAACTGCAAGCTACCAAGGTCAACGTTAAGCTTGGCCAGCGGGTGAATGCGCAAGAACTGCTAGCGCAAGGCTTCGATGAAGTTATTTTGGCTACAGGTATTGTCCCACGTGTACCGGAAATCCCTGGAATTGACCATCCAAAAGTAATGGGCTATCTGGATGCTATTTTAGGACGTAAGCCGGTTGGCGATAAGGTTGCAGTTATTGGCGCGGGTGGCATTGGCTTTGATGTGTCTGAACTACTGACTCACAGTGGTGCGAGCACCAGCTTAGATACTGATGCTTTCTGGAAAGAGTGGGGCATTGATTTAGGTTTGGAAGCCCGCGGTGGGATTGCTGGGGTGCAACCGCAGCCTGCAGCAGCAGCGCGTCAAGTGTATTTGTTGCAGCGTAAAAAGAGCAAAGTGGGGGCGGGACTGGGTAAAACCTCTGGTTGGGTGCACCGCGCTGGCCTCAGAACTAAACAAGTGGAGATGATCCCAAGTGTTGAGTATCTGCGTGTGGACGATGCAGGTCTGCATATTAGCGTGGCCGGTGGTGAGCCGCAGGTATTGCCGGTGGATAATGTGATTTTATGTGCAGGGCAAACCCCTTTACGTGAATTACAAGCAGAGTTGGAAGCCGCAGGGGTGACAGTGCACTTGGTTGGCGGTGCGGATGTGGCTGCTGAGCTGGATGCCAAGCGTGCCATTGACCAAGGTTCGCGAGTTGCTGCTGCGGTGTAAAATACCGCGTCAGAGACAGAAAACAGCGCTGTAGGGGTGACCCGCAGCGCTGTTTTTATTTCAGCGCGATATTTATGCGCTGCTGTGAAAGCAGGGGTGCTCAATAAAAACTGCAGAGAAACCTTAAAGTGCTGTTTGGATCGGGTAAACTTGTGTTTTTCAGCAAATAGAATCTTTCATCATTAATGAGAGATGGCTCATATATTGAGCGCTAAGCGGCGCCAATGGATGAGGCAGAAAGCACTAGGAGCGCGCGATGCACAGCCCGCAGCTGGTTTATATTATGGATCCGATGTGCTCATGGTGCTGGGGGTTTGCCCCAGTCATGCAGCAGTTACTTGAGCAGGCGCAAGCGGCAGGGGTGGCAACAACCTTGCGCGTCGGCGGCTTACGTACCGGTGAGCAAGCGGTATTGGATGAACAAAAACGCACCTACATCTTGCGACATTGGCGCGCCGTGGCTGAAGCTACAGGCCAGCCATTTAACTTTACTGATGCCTTGCCCAGTGGCTTTTTATACGACACAGAGCCAGCTTGCCGTGCTCTTGTAGTGGCTCGAGAGCTCGACGCAAGCCTTTTGTTTGATTTTTTAGCACGCTTACAGCAGGCCTTTTATCAAGGTGGGCAAGATATTACCCGGGCGGTAGTTTTGCGAGAAATTGCTGCGCAAGCAGGGTATAGGCCAGAAGCTTTTGCTCAAGGTCTTGATGCAGCAGATACGCATGTGGCGCTACAAACAGAGTTTGCCTGGGTGCAAAACTTAGCAGTGAGAGGGTTTCCCACTGTGTTAGCCCAGCATCAGCAACAGTATGCCTTGCTCACGAACGGCTATCAGCCATATTCGGCGCTGCAACCCTTACTCGAACGCTGGATTGCCACCAATGTTGGCACCTGATCAAATCAGCTGGGCACAGATTCGTCGCTTAGCTGTACAGCATAAACGCAGTTTAATTCTGGCTAACCTGCTCGCGGTGCTGGCTACTTTATGCAGCGTACCCATTCCTTTGTTATTGCCACTGCTGGTGGATGAGGTGCTGTTGGGACAGGGCGGTGAAGCGTTAGAGATCATGAATTATATGCTGCCCAGTATTTGGCAGCAGGCAGTGGGCTATATCGGCTTTATGCTGGTGTTAACCTTTGTGCTCCGAATGGGCTCGTTATTGTTTAATGTGGGGCAAAGTAAAATGTTCACCCATCTGTCCAAGGATGTGGTGTATCAAATTAGAGAGCGTTTGCTGGCTCGCTTGCAGCGCATCTCGCTCAGTGAGTATGAAAGCTTGGGCAGCGGCACAGTAGCCACCCATATGGTGACTGATCTCGAAACCTTGGATAAGTTTATTGGCGAAACCCTCAGCCGCTTTTTAGTGTCTTTATTGACCTTAATCGGGGCCGCAGGGGTGCTGCTGTGGATGAATTGGCAGTTGGCTTTATTGATTTTGTTGCTCAATCCTTTGGTGGTGTTTTTTACCATTAAGCTGGGTAAGCGCGTCAAACATTTAAAAAAGCTGGAAAATGATAGCACTGCAGTCTTTACCCAAACCCTAAATGAAACCCTCGATGCTATTCAAGAAGTGCGGGTGGGCAATCATCAGGGGTTCTTTTTTCAGCGCTTATTGGAGCGCGCACGGCAGGTGCGTGATCGGGCGATCACGTCACAGTGGAAAACCGATATTGCCGCGCGAGCCAGTGGTCTCTTGTTCCAGTACGGAATTGATATTTTTCGTGCGGTAGCAATGCTAACGGTGTTGTTTTCGGATTTATCCATTGGCCAGATGCTCGCGGTTTTTAGTTACTTGTGGTTTATGATCGGGCCAATCGAGCAATTACTGAACCTGCAGTATGCGTTTTATGCTGCCGATGGGGCGATGGTGCGTATTAATCAATTGCTGGAGCGTCAAGACGAGGTGGATTATCCGGCGCGGAAAGATCCTTTCGCTGGTCAGAAAACTGTGCCCATTAGCGTTGATGAACTGTATTTTGCTTATGGGCAAGAGCAAGTGCTGGCGGGTTTAAGCTTTGATATTGCCGCTGGAGAAAAAGTTGCTATTGTTGGCGCCAGTGGTGGTGGCAAAAGTACCCTAGTGCAGCTGTTACTTGGTTTATATAGTGCACAGTCAGGGTGCATACGTTATGCCGATGCCACCTTGCAAGAAGTGGGATTGGCTGGGGTACGTGAGCATACCGCGGTAGTGTTGCAGGCTCCGGCGTTATTTAACGACACTTTACGGGCGAACCTAAATATGGGGCGCGCCACAACCGATGCAGCTTGCTGGCAGGCTTTGGAGGTTGCTCAGTTGGCTGCGACCGTGCGCGCCTTGCCAGACGGATTGGACAGTATTATTGGTCGTGCTGGCGTGCGTTTGTCCGGTGGACAGCGGCAGCGTTTGGCTATTGCGCGGATGGTGCTCAGTGACCCTAAGATCGTTATTTTAGATGAGGCAACATCGGCGCTTGATAGCGCCACTGAATTTGCTGTGCATCAAGCGTTAAATACTTTTTTAGCTGGCCGCACAACCTTAATCATTGCGCACCGTTTAAGTGCAGTGCGGCAGGCGGATCGTGTATTAGTACTGGCCGATGGCCGAGTGGCTGAGAGTGGTACGCATCAGCAGCTGATTGCCAAAGATGGCTTGTATGCTCAACTGTACGGCACGCTCCAATGTTAACTCTGATAAGCCGGTTACATTGCAGTGCAGAATGAGTAATTTGCGTAAATATAAAATAGTTTTGATTACCAGCTTGACAGCAAGTCTTAATTTTCCTATTATACGCCCCGTCCACCAAATGGGGCTATAGCTCAGCTGGGAGAGCGCTTGCATGGCATGCAAGAGGTCAACGGTTCGATCCCGTTTAGCTCCACCACTTTCTTATTCAATTGAAAGTGGCATAACATGAATGTTGTTATGTTTAGAAGGTTTCGTCCCCTTCGTCTAGTGGCCTAGGACACCGCCCTTTCACGGCGGTAACAGGGGTTCGAGTCCCCTAGGGGACGCCATATTCTTAGAGCCAATACTCTGAAATGTAATACCAACTGACACCCAGTCAGTCATGTGAAAAGTTACATCATAGTGCAGTAACGGCTTAAATCGTTCAGCTCAATACAACACTAACAGGCATTTAACTGTGCTTGTTCTCGAAGGTTTTGTCCCCTTCGTCTAGTGGCCTAGGACACCGCCCTTTCACGGCGGTAACAGGGGTTCGAGTCCCCTAGGGGACGCCATCTTTTAAGAGTTAATCTTAAAGCAAAAAAAACCAGCTAAAAGCTGGTTTTTTTGTGTCTAAAATTCAGTATTGATAGCACTGTGCTAATTGGGGTTGGACTCTAGCTGGTTAAAATAGCGCATCATCACTGCGGCGCGCTTCCCGCTGTAATTGGTAGACAAAACGTTCAATGGTGCGCTGCGCCGCCCCGCTGAGTTGGTGAAATTGAAAGCCTGCCTGGATTGACTGCGTGGCTTCTTCAGTTTTTAAGTGGCGCAACTCTGCGCTTAAGCAGATCGTGCCTGACGGCAGGCAGATGGAGAAGGATTCGTAGAGCTGACCAGGTTGTAACGGGGAGTTGGCTTGTTTGATATGTACTTTGCAGCCGGTGGCTGAAATATCTAACAAGCGCCCGCTGATTTGCTCTGAGAGCTTGGAGCCGCTAATGGATACTTCTAGGTCTTGCTCTGGCAGGGTGTCGGCGCGGAAAGCATTGCGGCGTTGGTGGTAGCTGATATCTTGCGGCAGGCTTAGCCAGTAGCAAGGTGCACCATCAAGGGTGTCGGCTAAGGCTAATTGGCTGTGTGACCAAGCGATGCGTACGCCGTCACGGTGGGTTACGACACTGAATGTTTCGCCGCTTAAAAGGTGGCGCTCGCCATCGTTAGGGATCAGTTCGTCGAAAGCAATGCGGTTGTTGTCACGATCAACGGCCACGATATAGCTTTGGAAAACTTGCTGGCGATCTGCGAAGCGTATTTCCAGCGGGTCTCTAGCCTGCATGATGGCGCGTAGATGGCTGTTTATTTCTATGGGGGAGGTGAGATGTTGGGGCGGCTGCGAAGCCTTGCCTTCAGAGAACAAGTCAGACACTGTCGGTGTTACCCCTTATCGTTACTCAGCTATTTTAAATATATTTTAATAGCCAATTATAGCAGCAATTGCCATTTGTCGGGACTGTTTTAATGTTTAGGCTTGGCTAAAGGGTCGCTGTTTATTGCCGTATGCAGCATTACCAGTTTTGTCGTAAAGTGCTGGTGCGTCGGTGCCGCGGATAATATCCAGCATGCTATTGACGCTGCTTTGATTGCTGCGAATTAAACGACCATTGCGCAAGTTGGCTGCTTGGCAGGCCTCAATCAGAGTGTTGAGTTGGGCGCTGCTGTCTTGTAATTGCTGACCCAGTGGCGATTGCGCAGCAAGAGTGTTTAAACCCTGCTGGTCCGCGCTAAGGTTGCTCTGCTTGAGCAGTTGGCTGCGCTCAGTGCTGTGCTGCTCCAGTAAGCGTAAAGCGGGCTGTTTTTCTGCTAAGAGTTTTTGCAGTGTCTCCAGTTCGCGCTCGCTTAATGCTGCAAACTCTTGTTCAAGGATGTCGGAGAGTTGTTGTGCCGTCTCAATGTCGGCGAGCAAGAGTTCAAGTATGCGCTGGTCTGTCATAGTGGCGTTCGTCTACCGTTTAAAGAGTGGTTGCGAGCACTTACAGTTGTGCTTCTAAACCGAGCATTTTGCTGGCGACACGCTCGTTGTCTATTTGGTAGCTGCCATCGGCAATGGCTTGCTTTAGCTGTGCTACTTTTTCAGAGTTAACGCTGGGTAAATTAGCGATTTTCTCCGAAACGCTTTGCAGTTGGCGAGCATTTTGGCTCAGCTGTACAGATTCGCCAGACACTTGCGTTTTGCTGGTTTGTTCTGGTTGAGTAATTGTTGCAGAGTCTGTTTTTTTAACTTGCGCAGAGCTGTGCTGCAAACCTTGCGTTGCCGGTTTGTTCAGTGCTGCATTGTTATTTGTGCGGTTAAAGTCGATAGCCATGGTGTTACACCTCAAATACGGTATTGGAACGCTTGCCATATGATCGGCTGCTGTTTAGATAACTTTAGCGCTAATTTAACATGGAGCAGCGGCTGCGCTGTTCGCGCGGATAATTTTAAACCGAGAGTGATTTTATCGGTAAAATACTTTACTGCAGAGCGTCTCACATTGCCACCTCAACCTGACCAGGGGCTGTGACACGAGCATGTACAGTGCGTTGTGAGCGTGCGTTACGTACTTTAATTTGTTGTCCAATCGCACCTTCTTCCAGGGCAATGCCGGGCATGCGTACAAACATTGAGCTGCCACGGGCGCTGATCACTACTGCATCGCCTTTATTAACAGCGGCAGCGGCTTTTAAAAAGTTGGCAGAGATAACCTGGTTGGGCTGAATGGGGCGGGTCAGCTTTTGTCCAATAACATTTTCAAGATTAAGTATGTAGCCTTGTCTGAGGCTGCTAACATCACGCTCAGCGAGCTGTACATCAGCAGCTTGCACCACACTGTTGCGTGCCAGTGAGCGCAATGAAACTGCAACCTCACGGTACAGGTCAACTTGGCCGGGGACAAAAATAGTCCAGGGTGCATTGCTGTCGCAGCGCACACGCAGGGTCACGCGGCCAATGGGTTGAGCTGGGCTTTCTAGGCTGACCTGCAAAGGGATTGCGCAGACAGGTAAGCGTAAGCGTGAGTCAAGGCGACCGATTTTTACCCTATGGCGGCCAGTGATTGTATTGTCGGCGAGGTACTCTGCGGTTATCTGCTCAAGAAAAGCTTGGCTGGTGCCGATAATTTGTTCTTGAATGCTTTGCGCAAAGGCTCCAGTGGCGAAAAAAATGAGTAAGCACAGACAGGCTGCTTTACTAAAAAAGCGGGTATTTTTAATGCTGTGCCAGAAAAACGTCTTAAGTATTTGCATATAATAATAGTAGCAATAAATGTGCCCAGTTTTATTGTAAAGCGTACAGGCAAGAAATAAATGTATTGTTAGGAGCCTGACTATGGCCAGTGTAATGGATTCGGTAAACCAGCGAACACAGTTGGTGGGACAAAATCGTTTAGAGCTGTTGTTGTTTCGCCTTAATGGTGAGCAGTTGTACGGCATTAATGTGTTTAAAGTTCGAGAAGTGCTGCAGTGCCCCAACTTAACGGTATTGCCGCAGTCTGATCCGGTGGTGTGTGGAGTGGCCAGTGTGCGTGGACGAACGATTCCGGTAATCGACCTGGCTCTAGCCACTGCTGGGAAAAAGCTAAGCCGCGGCACTGCTGGTTTTGTCATCATCACTGAATACAATATGAAAGAGCAGGGTTTCTTAGTCAGCGCGGTTGAGCGCATAGTGAACTTAAACTGGGAAGAGATTCATCCGCCACCGCAGGGTACAGGGCGGGATCACTATTTAACTGCAGTGACGCGTTTAGATGATCAACTGATTGAAGTCATTGATGTGGAGAAAGTGCTCGCCGAGGTGTCACCCTCTTCTGAGGAAATATCCACCGAGCTGTTAACTGAGCGGGTACGCATCAGTGCTTTGAGTAAGAAGATACTGATTGTTGATGACTCCAGCGTTGCGCGCAAACAGGTGTTGCGTTGTTTACAGGCGGTGGGAGTTGAGGTTGTCGCATTAAATGATGGTCGCGCAGCGTATGAGTATTTGCATGCCATATTGGAGTCTGGCAAAAAACCTGCAGATGAATTTATTATGATGATTTCTGATATTGAAATGCCAGAAATGGACGGCTACACCCTAACGGCTGAAATACGCAATAATCCTCAGTTGGCTGATTTGCATATTTTATTGCACACCTCGTTGTCGGGTGTCTTTAATAAAGCCATGGTGGAAAAAGTAGGAGCCGATGATTTTTTAGCTAAGTTTCGTCCAGATGATTTGGTTGAGCGCGTTGTGGAGCGCATAAAAGCAGTTGATGCGTTATAGTTGCGCTATCTTAGGTGCGATCTTTAAATATATTTTGATGCGCTATTTTTATACAAGGCGGTGAATGTGACGGTCTCACAATCTGAGTTTAATGTTTTTAGACAGTTTCTGGAGGACAAGTCTGGCATTGTTTTAGGTGACAATAAACAGTACTTGGTAACCAGTCGCTTAAGAAGGTTGCAGGATGAACACGGCATTAAATCTCTCACTGAATTGATGGCGCGCATCCAAGCGCAGCCGCGTGGCGCTTTGCAAGAGCAAGTGGTGGATGCCATGACCACCAATGAAACGCTATGGTTTCGGGACACCTATCCTTTTACCGTGATGCTTAATAAAGTGCTGCCTGAGTTGCTGGAAAAACAACCTCATCAACGTTTGCGTATATGGTCCGCTGCCTGTTCGTCGGGTCAAGAGCCTTATTCATTGGCAATGACCTTGGATGAATATGAACGCGCTAATTTGGGCAAAAAAGTCAGTGCGCAAATTGTTGCCACCGATCTGTCTCCCAGCATGTTGCAGGCCTGTAAAATTGCCGAATATGACAGTTTGTCCATAGCCCGTGGTTTATCCGCTGAGCGTTTGCAACTGTATTTTGATAAGACCGCAAGTGGTCATTGGGCGGTGAAACCGGCGATTAAAAACCGTGTGGAGTTTCGCGCCTTAAATTTACTCGACAGTTACGCTGGGTTGGGTAAATTTGATGTGGTTTTCTGCCGAAATGTCTTGATTTACTTTTCCGCAGAAGCTAAAAAAGATATTTTGACTCGCATCCACGCCACGCTAAAACCCGGCGGCTATTTGTTTTTAGGCGCCTCGGAAGCACTCAATGGCTTGCCAGAGTTGTACAGTATGGTGCAGTGCAGTCCCGGTATTATTTATCAAGCTAAGTAAGTATTTACCCCAGAATGCACAACGGCCTATGTTATATAGGCCGTTGTGCATTCTGGGGTAAATCAAGCTTTCTAGGGCTTCTCAAAAGCGAAACTATCGGCGCGGGCGCCTGGCCAAAAACGTTGGAACACCACGTGCTCAGGTAAGGTTACTGGGTTGAGTAAGTCGCCTGGCGCTAAATAAGGGTGCAGGGTAGAGAGAGAGCGCACCAGCGTCGGCGAGACGCGACGGATAATATGCTCAGGCCCTAAGTCATTGGGGTGCTGTAAGCCAGCCGCTTCAATAAGCTCACGCAATGTGGCCACGGTGCGGGTATGGAAGTTATGCACCCGAGTGGCTTTATCTGGAACGTCTAAACCTTCCCAGCGTTTTGGGTCTTGGGTGGCAATACCCGTTGGGCAGCGGTCAGTATGGCAAACTTGAGACTGGATGCAGCCTAAAGAGAACATAAAGCCGCGCGCAGAGTTACACCAGTCCGCACCAAGCGCTAGAGTGCGGGCAATATCAAAAGCAGTAATGATTTTACCAGCAGCGCCAATTTTGATTTTATCGCGTAAATTGAGCCCAACTAAGGTGTTATGTACCAGCATTAGGCCTTCGCGCATGGGCGTGCCAATGTGATCGGCAAACTCCAGTGGCGCAGCACCGGTACCGCCTTCAGCGCCATCGACAACAATAAAGTCTGGGGTAATGCCAGTGCTGAGCATGGCTTTAGCAATGGCAAACCATTCCCATGGGTGGCCAATGGCTAATTTAAAGCCGGTTGGCTTGCCACCAGAAAGATCACGTAATTGCGCAATAAACTGCAGCAGTTCTTCTGGGGTGGAAAAGGCTGAGTGCGATGCCGGCGAGATACAATCTTGGCCTTCAGGGACACCGCGGGTGCGGGCAATTTCAGCGTTTACTTTAGCACCGGGGAGCATGCCGCCATGCCCAGGTTTAGCCCCTTGGGACAGTTTAAGTTCAATCATTTTAACTTGCGCAAGAGTGGCGCGCTCAGTAAAGCGCTCTGGGCTAAAGGTGCCGTCATCATTGCGTGCACCAAAGTAGCCTGAACCTAACTCCCAGACCATATCGCCACCGTGTTCGCGGTGGTAACTGGAAATCGAGCCTTCCCCTGTATCATGATAAAACTGCCCAAGGCGTGCGCCTTTATTTAAGGCGCGAATAGCATTGGGAGACAGTGAGCCAAAGCTCATGGCAGAGATGTTAAATATACTCGCCGAGTAAGGTTGTTTGCAGTCGGGGCCACCAATGTTGACTCGAAAGTCAGATGCAGTGACTTTTGTGGGCGTAATCGAGTGGTTGATCCACTCGTAGCGGGTGCCATACACATTTTGCTCGGTACCAAAGGCGCGGGTTTCTAGCTCAGATTTAGAGCGCTGATAGACTAAAGTGCGCTGGTCATGGGAGAAAGGTACTTCGTCATCATCGGCTTCGACAATGTATTGGCGCAGCATGGGACGCAAGGTTTCAAAGGTATAGCGAATGTGCACCGCAATAGGGTAGTTACGGCGTAAAGTGGAATGGTTTTGCCGCACATCAATGATGCCGACTACAGTTAAGGCAATGAAAATCACACTGAGCAGCAGCCACCAAGGGTTGCTCAATGCCAGTAGCAATGTGATCAGGCTGCCTACAATGGCCGCAGCAAATACTGCGTAACGTGTTATCAGCATACAATCTCCAAACAGTGTTGATTAAGCATTTTCAAAAATCTATCACAGCCGTTGTGCAGTAAAAGTATCGCATTGGCTAACATTGCCTGTTTTATAGCCTTGGCTAAACCATCGTTCACGTTGTGCGGAAGTACCGTGGGTAAAAGAGTCAGGTACAACATGACCGTGCGCTTGCTTTTGCAGGCGGTCATCGCCAATGGCTTGCGCAGCGTTGAGAGCATCAGCTAAATCGCCGGGTTCTAACCAAGCGTGCCGCTGTTGTGCATGGTGGGCCCAGACCCCGGCAAAACAGTCTGCTTGTAATTCTTGGCGGACCAGTAAACCGTTGTGTCCTTTGACTGACTCCCCGCGTTGACGGGCAGCATGCACTTTAGCTGAAACACCCAGTAAAGTTTGCACATGATGACCTACTTCATGGGCAATCACATATGCTTGGGCAAACTCGCCAGTGGCGGCAAAGCGTTGCTCCATTTCTTTGAAAAAGGATAAGTCGAGATACACTTGCTGATCTGCTGGACAGTAAAATGGCCCCACTGCAGCGTCAGCAAAACCGCAAGCGGAGCGGACACTGCCGCTAAATAAAATTAGGGTAGGGTCGGCATAGTGTTTACCAGCCTGTTTAAATAAGCTGCGCCAGGTATCTTCGGTATCACCTAAAATAGCGCGCACAAACTCAGTCTGCGCATTCTGCTGGACTACGGTGGGTTGCTTGCTGTTATGAGCACCGGTATTAATGCCGCCTTGTTGGATCGCTTGTCCGGCAATATTGCTGACAATTTGCAGGGGATCTTGGCCGCTAATCAGGCCGACAACTATAATCAGCGCAACTGCTGCTAGGCTGAGGCCTTTACCGCCGACTTGCCGCCTGCTGCCGCGCTGATCTACAACGTTGTCACTGCGCCGTGCTTTTTTCCAACGCATAAACTTCCTACTCTGTTGACTGACTCAAAGCCGTTGCTGCTTAAGCGGTATGCCAGGTGATGGTTTCAAGTTGTCCGTCAGCTTTGGCTTGCAACCAGTTGTCAGCATCGTTTACACCATCGGCTTCTTGCCAGCTGCCGGGGGCGCAGCGCACATTGACTTGCAGATAAGCAGCGGCAGCTTGTGCGCACTGTGCATCGTTAGCCCAGGGGGTATCGGCACTTTCCAGTAGTAAGCTGTGCCAAGCGCCCACGGCTTTTTCAAATAAAACCACCGGGATATTGGCGCAATTACAGCGCCATACGCGACCTTTTTGTTGCCAAGCGCAGGGGGCATTGAGGGCGGCCGTGAGCCAAGCACCGATTGCTGCACGGTCTGCATCTTTGAGGTAAATTTCAATGTCGGGTTGGCGCATAGTTAGGTTTCCGTTTTTTCAATCCAGTCATAGCGAATAGCGACGGTAGTGGTCAGCGTATTGTTAATCACTGCTTCCCGTCGCGCCGAGTTAGCGCGCCAACCGTGTGGGGTCATGGCTAATAAATCGCTGCGTGCTTGGGCATCATCTAAAGTCAGGGTGAAGCGTAAGGTTTCACTGTGGATAGGCTGCAGGCCTTGAGGCAGCAGTTGTAAATGTTTGCTGTCATCGTAGCTGCGTACATCGTCATAGAGTTGTTCGCGCAGTTCCTGCAGATGATCACTGCAAGGGCCCATGCGCAGCACAGCACCGCCTGGCGCTAATACCCGCAGCGCTTCTTGCCAGTCAATGGGGCTAAAAATACTGGCAATGGCTTGGCAGCTGGCTGTAGCTAAAGGCAGGCGCGCCATACTGGCAACCAGCCAAGTGGTTTGCGCATTACGTTTACAGGCGTGCTTCACTGCTTCGCGGGAAATATCTAAAGCGTAACCTTGGCTTTCGGATAAGGCGCGAGCAATGTGCGCGCTGTAATAACCTTCACCGCAGCCGATATCGAGCCAATGCTGGGGTTGGCGCTCTTGCATGAGCTGAGCAAAGCGCTCTGCTAGAGGCGCGTAATGGCCAGCAGAGAGAAAGTCACGGCGTGCTTGTACCATGGCCTGATTGTCACCAGGGGCACGGCTTTTTTTATGTTGTACCGGTAATACGTTGATATAGCCTTGGCGGGCACGGTCGAAATTGTGCTGATTACTGCAGCGCAAGCTGTTTTCGTACGCGCTCAGTGCCGATTGGCAGATGGGGCAAATAAGCATGCCAGTCACCGGACCTTAGAATTAAATACAGGTTGTCGTTAAATATGCAGCGAACCGCACGCTTGAGTGCTGGGCGCTGGCCATCAACACAGTAAAAGACTGCGTACAGTGTAGTGAAATCAGCGCTGTTTTGTAAGCGTGATGGTGATTGCTGCTAGAATGTCGCAGCGATTTTACCGAGGTTGTGGGATGGACGATTTACGTTTTGGCGGCATAGCACGCCTCTATGGTGTGGATGCTTTGCAACGCTTAGCGCAAGCCCATGTGGCTGTGGTGGGGATTGGCGGTGTTGGCTCGTGGGCGGCTGAGGCATTAGTGCGCTCCGGTGTTGGCGAAATATCCTTATTTGATTTAGATGATGTGTGCGTTACCAATACCAATCGTCAGGCGCATACTCTAACTGAGACCGTAGGGCTGGCGAAAGTGGATGTGATGGCTCAGCGCCTGCAGGCGATCAACCCAGGGTGTGTCGTGCATGCGGTGGCGGATTTTGTCAGTCAAGACACCATGGCCCAGTACATAACTCAAGAGCTTGATTTTGTTGTGGACTGCATTGATAGCGTACAAGCCAAGGCCGCTCTAATTGCTTGGTGCAAGCGCCGCAAAATTCAGATAGTGACTACCGGTGGTGCCGGTGGACAAATTGATCCCACACAAATACGGGTGGGTGATTTGAATAAAACCTTCAATGACCCGTTAGCGGCGCGAGTGCGTTCATTGTTACGCAGTGAGTATGGCTTTTCCCGCACCCCAGGTCGCCACTATAGTGTGCCCTGTGTGTTTTCTACCGAGCAGCTGCGTTACCCAAAGCCGGACGGCAGTGTTTGCCAGAGCAAGGGTTTTGTCGGTGAGGGCGTGCGCTTGGATTGTGCCGGAGGTTTTGGCGCAGCGATGACGGTAACGGCTAGTTTTGGCTTAGTGGCTGCTGCGCGGGCGCTGGATAAATTAGTTGCTGGCGCACGGCGCCCCTCCGAGCGTAAACAATCGGGGCAAATAGCTGATTAATCGACAGCTGTGCCTGCCTATTGCGGCGGCTGCAGTGCGTTGTGGCTGCAGCTTGTTGCGGTTAGCTGCGATTGAGTGATTGAACGGTGAAAAGAGTTCTTAAGTATTGAACTAATCTGCAGTTTTACCTTCTTAAGGCGGTAGCCAGTGGCTAGGGTCGACTGTTAACATCAGGGCCTGTGTACACAAAAAGCCGTCAGGCATCAGACAAGGACATTATAATGAAGTTACATCGTTTAGCAGCTTCGGCTGCAGTGCTCGCTCTCGTATTGGCTGGCTGTGATAACCAAGCTGCAGTCAGTTCTGACCTGAAAACGCCGGCACAAAAAGCCTCTTACGGCATTGGTCTCAGCATGGGTAAAAACCTGAGCCAAGAAGGCATGGATGATCTTGACTCACAAGCTGTTGCTTTAGGGATTGAAGATGCCTTAGCAAATAAAGAGCAGCGCTTGAGCGATGATGAGTTAATGGAAGCTTTCGGCTTTTTACAAGCCCGTGCGCAAGAACGCATGGCAGCACTCAATGATGAAGTTGCGCAAGCGGGTGCGGCATTCTTAGCTGAAAATGCTAAGCGTGATGGAGTTGTAACTACAGATTCAGGTTTGCAGTATGAAATCATTACTAAAGCCGATGGCGCCAAGCCTAAAGTGAGTGATGTTGTTAGCGTGCATTACGAGGGTACTTTAACCGATGGCTCGGTGTTTGATAGCTCCATTGAGCGCGGTGAATCAGTTGAGTTTCCAGTCGGCGGAGTGATTCCAGGCTGGGTTGAAGGCTTGCAGCTGATGAACGTTGGTGAGAAATATAAGTTCTATATTCCCAGCGAATTAGCCTATGGCGCGCAAAGTCCAACACCTGCGATCCCAGCAAATTCCACTTTAGTATTTGAAGTTGAGTTGTTAGATATCGCCGGCAACGATGATGCAGAAGTCGTTGATGTGGAAGCCAGTGAGCCGGTTGAAGTTATCGAAGAGTAAGTCGATCGCGCTTATGCAAACGCCCTGTTAATTAACGGGGCGTTTTTATTTGTGCTGGAGTAATGCATGGCAGTGTTTGCTAGCGTACTAGGCCAGCGGCTAAGTCTGCTGCTGGCTGCCTAGCCTGAGGTTTACCCCTGCCTGTTTTTTACTCGGCTGTGGCGTAGTATAAGTTATATTTTAATTTATTTGGATGCTGAGATGAATGTACAAGTAATAGCCCGCGATGGAAAACCTGAATATGCAGTGCTGCCTTGGGAACAGTACATGCAACTGTTAAAGGACGCCGGACGAGATCAGCCAAGCAGCGTTAAAGAGCAGCCTTTAGCCAGTTTGCGTGAATTGAAAGCCTTGCGTGAGCAAGCAGGTTTAGCCCTGGAAGATGTTGCCCGGGAAGCTGGAATCAGTGCGCATTACTTGCAGATGATTGAAAGCGGTGAGCGCGAAGTCAGTGATGTCTTAAAGCGTACCTTGGCACGGGCTTTAAAGGTTTCAGGCTGGCAAGATGAGTGATGCTTTGGCGCTTAGTGCGCAGCAGCAGGCGGGGTTACTCAAGCTGCTGGCTGCTGCTCAACAACAGCGGACGGTGCTCACTTACCGGCAAGTGATTGAGCAGCTACAGTTGCCAGTGCCCAGTGTGCGGCGCTTGGCTTTGGCCTTAGAGCAGTTGGCCCGTGCTGATCATCAGCACGGCTGGCCATTGCGCAGTGCCTTGGTTGTCAGTCAAGCACGTCCTGCTCACCCGCAATTGGGTTTTATTCAGTGTGTGCAGCAGCTCGGGCGCTTTGTCGGCGGCATTGATGAAGATGCGGTTGCCGCTTGGTTGGCTGCGGAACTGGCGCAAGTCTATTCATTTAACTATCCAGAGGTGTAAGCATGCTTTTTGCAAAATCACGAGCGCAGATTGGCTATGCCATTGCGCGCCGGCTGTTTAATCAGCGCTGGGCGGTTGAAAATCAACGTATTTGGCAGTGGATGCAAGAGCGTTTTTCTCGCATGTGCAGCTACGATGATATGGCGGCGCGGGCCTTTTATGGCCATGTGTTGTTACACCGCGGACAGGGGCTGGCTGCAAAAAAAGAAGGCTTACGTTTGCTGCGCTTAGCAGCTGAAGCGGGTGATGCTAAGTCTGCTTATCAGCTGGGTGAGCAGGCAATAAAAGGTTCGCTCAATGAACCTGCTGATGCCTTGCAGGCTGCACACTGGTGGGAGTTGGCAGGTAGTGCTGGGCATCCACTGGCCTTGCAGAAGTTGTTGGCGTTGTATGAGCAGGGCGGGCCACAGTTAGCAGCCAATGCTGCAGAAGCGCAGCGCATTCAAGAAAAATTGGCGCTCTTAGAGGGTTTGGCTTGAAGCGGTGAGTGCAGTACTGGGCTAGGGTTATTACCCTGATAAAAATATCCCGCCAAAGCGGCGGGATAAAGTGTTAGTTCGTATTCGCCAATGGCTTTAGTCGTTCTTGGCCATTGGCGATAAGCTCAACCAGTCGAGGAGAATGCGGCCTGTTTCTGACAGGTATGCATCATCTTCAGGCTTGAGCTTGCTCTCTTCTTCAAGAGCGGCGATATGATCTTCATCCTCGTCTTTAAGCATGGTTTTTAATTGCTCTTCGCCTTTGCTGGCGCGGCGGGCATTTTCAATTGCCAGTTGCTTTTGCTCAATTTTTGCATACTGAGCGCGGCGCTCAACTTCATTGAGGCTCACTTCAGTTTGCTGCATTAAGCGCTGGTTTAAGGCCAAGCGTTCGCGGCTGAAGACAAAGTCAGGGTTATCGTCAGTGCGCGCATCATGACGGGCTTTTAGCTCAGCAATAAAGGGTTTGAAAGGGTCATGGCTAGGCTTGTGTGCCGGTTTGATACTGTCCCAAGGCATAGCCTCAGGCAGGGCGCTTTCACCAATCTCATTAATGTCCATATCTGCCGGATAGCTGATGTCAGGAATAACCCCTTGGTGCTGAGTGCTTTGTCCAGAAACACGGTAGAACTTTGCTAAAGTCAGTTTCAGCTCGCCATGGTTGAGCGGCTGAATGGTTTGTACTGTGCCTTTACCAAAAGTTTGGCCGCCAATGATGAGTGCGCGGTGGTAGTCCTGCATCGCGCCAGCAAAAATTTCTGAGGCGGAAGCTGATAAACGGTTTACCAGAACAGTCAAAGGGCCGTCGTAAAAGACACCTTGGTGCTCATCGGTCAGCACATCAATGCGTCCGTCACTGTTGCGCACCAAGACTGTTGGTCCTTGCTCAATAAATAAACCGGTCAGTTCAGTGGCTTCTTGCAAAGAACCGCCGCCATTATTGCGCAGATCAATGACAATGCCTTCGACGCCTTCTTCCTGCAATTCAGTAATAAGGCGCTTGACATCGCGGGTGGTACTTTTGTAATCCGGATCACCAGAGCGGTAGGCTTTAAAGTCTAAATAGAAAGCAGGGATTTCAATGACGCCCAGTTTCACTTCGCGGCCGTCTTGATCGAGGTTGAGTATCGATTTTTTTGCCGCTTGCTCTTCGAGTTTTACCGCTTCACGGGTAAGAGTGACGACTTTACTGGTTGGATCATTGGGTGCATTGCTGGCTGGAATGATTTCTAAGCGTACTTGCGAACCTTTCGGGCCACGAATCAGCTTAACCACTTCATCTAAACGCCAGCCGATAACATCCACCAGTTCTTTATCGGCTTGGCCCACGGCAATGATTTTATCTGCGGGAGCAACCAGCTTGCTTTTTTCAGCGGGGCCGGCAGGAATTAAACGAACAATTTTCACATGCTCATTATCACCTTGCAGCATGGCACCGATACCTTCGAGCGATAAACTCATATTGATATCGAAGTTCTCGGCGTTATCCGGCGATAAATAGGTGGTGTGTGGATCATAGGTTTGTGCAAAAGCATTGATATAGGCTTGAAACACATCCTCACTGCGGGTTTGCAGCAAACGTTTTTGTTGGTTTTTGTAGCGTTTGATGAGTAACTCTTCAATTGCCTTGGGTTCTTTATTGGCAATTTTCAAACGCAACACTTCGTCTTTTAAACGCTTGCGCCATAAGTCTTGCAGTGCTGCTTCATCGCTGGCCCAAGGCGCTTTTTCACGATCGGTTTCAAACGTTTCTGCAACCGTGAAGTCAATGGCATCAACACCTTTGCTGAGCTGATTGAGCGCATAATCTAGATATTGATCTTGACGGGTCAGGTGCCGATTGTACATGGCATAACCGGGCTCTAGATTGCCGCTTTTGAGGAAATCATCGAATTGCGTAGCCCACTGGTCAAACTGCTGTACATCGTTGGCAGTAAAGTAGATGCGCATGGGGTCAAGCATCTTTAGGTAGCCTGCATACATCTTGCGCGAACGGGCATCATCCAAGGGTGGTTTGCTGTAATGGTGGCGTTTCAGCAACTCAACAACGTTAAGGCTGGCGATCATTTGGTCGCGGTCGGGTTGTAAGTAGTCCCATTGTTGTGCTTTGCTCACTGCATACGTGGCAGGTACAGCAGCGAGGCCCACAACTAAAGCAAGGGCTGAGCGAGTTATAATATGCTTCATGCTGGTTCTTCGTTTCAGTGAGTAATGACGCATTATAGGCCACCTAAAGTGATTACAGTTCCATTGTAGGCTGTATTCAGTAATAAAAAGATTACAGTTAATCGTATGACTAACAATATGGAGGCACAATGAAAGCATTGCAAGGCAGAGAAGGCCGTCCAACCATAATTGAGTGCGAAACCCCAGTTTGCGCTGAAGGGCAGGTACGCATCCGCGTGATTGCTGCGGGACTCAACCGTGCTGACCTATTGCAGGTTGCTGGGCTTTACCCACCGCCACCGGGTGTGAGTGATATCTTGGGCTTGGAGTGCGCAGGGATTATCACTGAAGTGGGCGCTGGCAGCTCGTGGCAAGTTGGTGATCGCGTCTGCGCCTTACTGGCTGGCGGCGGTATGGCTGAGGAAGTTTGTGTCGATGCCCGCCATGTATTGCCGGTACCTGAGGGTTTGAGTTTATTAGAAGCTGCCGCAGTCCCAGAGGTTTATGTGACAGCGTGGTTGAATGTGTTTCAGCTGGCTAAACTGCAGCCGGGCGAGAAAGTGTTATTGCATGCTGGCGCCAGTGGTGTTGGTTCCGCAGCGATCCAGTTGTGTAAAGCGTTTAACAGCCCGTGCTGGGTCAGTGTCGGTTCGGCTGAGCGTTTAGCCTACTGCCAAGAGCTGGGCGCAGAGGGCGGTGTGCTACGCGAGCAGGGCATTGAGGGTTTGCAGGATTTTGCGCCTTTTGATGTGATTTTAGATCCGGTGGGTGCCAGTTACGCTGCACAGAACCTGAAAATGCTGGCCGTGGATGGCCGTTGGGTGAATATCGGTTTAATGGGTGGGCGCCGGGCAGAACTGGATTTGGCACAGCTCCTGGGTAAGCGTGTTCAATTAATAGGTTCAACTTTACGCAGCCGTGATGACGCTTTTAAAGGCGAACTGATGGCGCAGCTGGCAGACAAGGTTTGGCCGTTATTTGCCAGCGGTGCGCTGCAAGCACAAGCTGAGGAAGTGTTTGCTTGGCAAGATGCTGAGGCGGCATTTGCGCGCCTCGCGAGCAATCAGGTAAACGGCAAGGTGGTATTGCAGATCGCAGTAGAGTAAAGGGCCAAGTTGCCCTGCAGAAGTCTGTGGAAGCAGTCTTCGCAGGGCGCTGGTTTTACCCCATTAATTCGATTGCTTGCCAAGCGCAATACAGAGCAAAGATCAAGAAGCCTGCTGCGGCAAGCGAGCGAATGAGTTTTAACGGCAAACGTTCGGCAGCAAAGTTACCCACTAATACCACAGGCACATTGGCTATCAACATGCCCAGCGTGGTACCCGCGACAACCAGCCAGAAATACTCAAACTGTGCAGCCAGCATCACTGTGGCCACTTGCGTTTTATCCCCCATTTCAGCAATAAAGAAAGCAATTAAGGTCGCCAGAAATGGACCGTACTTAGTGGCTATCTGCCCTTCATCATCTAAGCTGTCGGGGACTAAGGTCCAAGCAGCTACGGCAAGAAAACACAGGGTTAAAATCCACATTAGAGTTGCTGCCGAAAACAGCTGTGCCACTTGATGGCCAACTGCAGCGGCCAAAAAGTGATTGGCCAAGGTTGCAACTAGGATGCCGAGAATAATGGGGATGGGTTTGCGGTAGCGGGCAGCGAGGAGTAACGCAAGTAGTTGGGTTTTGTCGCCAATTTCGGCGAGCGCTACGATGCCAGTGGAGATAAAAAGTGTTTCAAACATAGAAAAAACCTTAGGGCGGACAAGTTAGATAACCATGACACACACAGCCTTGCCACCCGGTAAGGTTATGTATGTCATGGGTCTCGCCAGCCTCAGCTCTGCGCCAAAACACTAGGCACTGCCACTAAGGTGTACACGCCATGATCTGTTGATCAAGTATGTTGACGTGCACGCTACAGATCAGTCCGTAGCCGACTACTCCCCCAAGACGAGACGATACTAAATACTTTAGTTTGCTAAAGCAAGAGCAAAGCCTCGGTTATAGCGCCTCATCTTCATCGTCGGTCACTTGTCGAATGGATAAGCGAATTTCCGCGGGGAGTACGCGTTTGGCAGCACTTTCCGCTAAGGAGCCGAGCTTCTCGTGATAACTGAGCTTGCCCGCCGTATCTGTTTGCACAACACCTTCATTGATCAGCGTTTGGATAAAGTGCCGGAATAAGCTTTTGTCGAAAAACTCTGGTGCGTTGAGCCCATGCAAAATGGATAAGCGTTGCGCCATAACAGTACACAGTTCCTCTAATTGCTGGGCATCGAGTGCGTTTTGGCCTTTATTAAGTAAAAGCGCAATGGCCATATAAAAACGCTGCAAAGTCTGCAGCAGCGTGCGCGACAATAAGCCCAGCAAAACATAATGCTGCGAGCTGGGAGCCGGGCGCTGATAGGTTTCACCGTCCTGTTGTAATAAGCCATGCTCAACGAAGCTGGCCAGCCATTGGTCAATTACTGCATCCAGCTCATCCAGTGCCCAGTGGGTAAATAGCTCAGCTTGCAGATAAGGGTAGAGCGCACGGGTCAGTTCAATGATTTGGCTACGCGTCATGCGGGCGTTGCTGTGGAAAAAACTCGCCAGTAATGCCGGCAAAGCGAAGACGTGCAAGACATTATTGCGGTAATAAGTCATCAACACAGCGTTTTGCTCATCTAAATAATAGATGCGCCCCAAGGCATCCTGCTGTTCGCTAATAAGCTGCATATCGCGCACATAATGAATAATACTGGTGCCGTCACCTTGCGGCAGACTGGTGTAATTGGAATAGGGTACGCTGCGCAATAGTGACAGGTACAAATTGATAACCCGAGTGAGGCCGTTTTCATCCAAGGCCAAGCGTTGGGTTGACAGTAATGCTGAAGCAACCAAATTCACCGGGTTAATCGCTGCCGCAGCATTAATATGTTGCGCAATGCGCGTGGCCAATTGTTGTGCGACCGGGCTCAGTGTGGCTGGGTTTTCATGCTTAAGCTCGTGCAGCCAGTTGGGTTGTTGCTGGTGCATAAACTCGGTTAGTTTTAGGGGTTGACCAAAATTCACCGAAACGTGACCGAAGCGCTGTTTTCGAATGGCAGCAATCACGCGGAATACATCAAAAAATGATTCTTTTTTCTTACTGGCACCGCGCAACTCACCAAGGTAAGTGCGGCCTTCCAAGACACGCTCATAGCCGATATAAACCGGGATAAAGACAATTGGTAAACGCTGTGAGCGCAAAAAGCTGTTTAGGGTAATGGCCAGCATGCCGGTTTTCGGTTGTAAGGTGCGTCCAGTGCGTGAGCGACCACCCTCTACGAAATATTCAACCGGAAAACCTTTGCTGAATAAGGTGTGCAGGTACTCATTAAACACACTGGCGTAGAGCGGGTTGCCACGGAAGGTACGGCGCATAAAGAATGCCCCACCACGGCGTAATAAGCCACCAATGATCGGCATATTTAGATTGATACCAGCGGCAATGTGCGGCGGCGTTAAACCATTGGTGAAGAGCAAGTACGACATCAATAGATAGTCAATGTGGCTGCGATGGCAGGGCACGTAAATAATTTCGTGGCCATGGGCAACTTCACGCACGCCATCTAGATTGTTGACCTTGATTCCGTCATAAAACTTATTCCAAAACCAGCTGAGCACCACTTCTAAAAAACGAATGGCGGTATAGGCATAATCTGAAGCGATTTCATTGCCGTATTTGAGCGCGCGTTGTTGGGCTTTTTCGATGCTAATGCCGTCGCGCTGCGCTTCTTCAGCAATGCGCTGGCGCACTTGTGGTTCATGGATCAGGGCTTTAACAAGGTTACGGCGGTGGGAGAGGTCTGGGCCGATAACAGCTGCTTTACTGTTGCGGAAATGTACACGCAGTAGTCGGTGTAACATGCGCTCAGTGCGCTCTACCCCTTTACCCTGTGCAACCAGCTCGGCCAATTGAATGGGCGCAGAAAATTGCACACGGGTTTTGTGGCCTAAAATCAGTACTTGGAATAAACGCCGCAAGCGTCCAGTGACCGCCCAACTGTCAGCCAGTAACAGTTTCCATGGGCTGGTTTCACGGTCTGGCGATTGCCCCCAAAATACGGTAACGGGTACCACTTGCACATTTTCGATCTGGCCGGACTCAACAGCTTGCACCAGTTTTTTTAATGTGGGGGAGATGTGTTGCGTGGTTTTACGTCCAGCCCAATCCGGTTCGCGGCGCAAGTAAAAAAAGCTGCTGAGCTGCTCTAAGGCTGGCGCTTGCAGACGGGTATTGGGGCGCTTCAGGCCGGCTTTACGGCATTCGTTATCCAAGACCACAAGGTCGCTGATGGAGGGCTTTTGCAGCACATAGACTTGTGCAAGGTCTTGGCGTAACCCGTCAAAGACGGTGTTGTCGATGGTTTCTGAGCGCACCCAGAGCAGTAGCAGGCGACGTAAAATAGCAAAGTACGCACGACGAATGGAGGAGAAACTCATAAACTGCAGACCCTAAATCAACAGCAGGCAAAGCTGTGAATTAAATATTAGTAAAAAATAGTTTTTGCGTTACTGGCAAGATTACGCTTTTTACGCCAATTTAGCCGCTAAAAATAGTCTGTCGGCTGTGATAAAACTACAAATCTAACTTTAATGTTGGAGTTGACTGCTATGCTCTTTCTTTTTTCAATATGCAGTGGCACAGTTCTGCAGTTTTCTTAAGCCGCTTTATCTAAGGCGACAAACCCGTAGTAATAATGGGATAGGGTGGAGTAATGATTGAAGTAACGCACTTAACCAAACGCTTTGTGCAGCAGGTCGCGGTAGATGACCTATCTTTTAGCATTGCGCCGGGCGAGGTGGTTGGTTTTTTAGGCCCGAACGGTGCTGGCAAATCGACCACAATGAAAATGCTCACCGGTTTTTTACCGCCATGTGAGGGCAAGGTCAGTATTTGTGGTTTTGATATTGCTAAACAAACTCTGCGCGCCCAGCGCTTAATTGGCTACTTGCCAGAGGGTGCGCCCTGTTATGGCGATATGACTGTGGTGGACTTTCTCACCTTTATTGCCCAAATTCGTGGCTATCGCGGTAAAGAATTACGCCAACGGGTGGCGCGAGCGGTGGCTTTAGTTGAGTTGGAGCGTGTGGTAGAGCAAAACATCGACACCCTCTCCAAAGGTTTCAAACGCCGTGTCGGTTTAGCTCAAGCGGTGCTGCATGATCCTAAGGTGCTGATTTTAGATGAGCCCACCGATGGCCTTGATCCGAATCAAAAGCATCAAGTGCGCAAGCTGATTAAGAGTCTAGCAAAGGATCGCATAATCATTATCTCCACGCATATTCTGGAAGAAGTCAGTGCTCTGTGTACCCGCGCTATGGTGATCAGTCATGGCCGTTTATTGGTGGATGATACCCCCTATGCCTTGCAAAGCCGCTCACGCTACCATCAAGCAGTGACTCTTTTGGCTGAGCAGCCGTTGGATCGCCAGTTATTACAAGAGGTGCCTGGGGTACTTGCGCTGGAAGATAATCCGTTGGACGGCAGCATCACCTTATTAGCTGAGCCCGGCATGGTGATTTTCCCAGCAGTGAATCAGCTGATTCATGCCCAAGGTTGGCAGGTGCGAGAGCTGGAAGTGGAGCGCGGTCGCTTAGATGAAGTGTTCCGTAGTTTGACCCGGGGAGATGTGGCATGAAGCAGCTACCGATTATTTTTAAGCGAGAATTTACCAGTTTTTTTGCCACGCCTTTGGCCTATGTGTTTTTACTGATCTTTCTGGTGCTCTCCAGTGTGTTCACTTTTTACATGGGCGGCTTTTATGAAAGCGGCCAAGCCAACTTAAACCCTTTCTTCAACTTTCACCCATGGCTGTATTTGTTTTTAGTGCCAGCGCTGGCCATGCGCATGTGGGCAGAAGAGCGTAAGAGCGGCACCATTGAGCTATTGATGACCTTGCCGATTACCCGCTTTGAAAGTGTGGTGGGCAAGTTTTTAGCAGCTTGGGTGTTTGCTGGCATTGCCTTGCTGCTGACTTTTCCCATGGTGCTGACCGTTAACTATCTGGGGAGTCCGGATAATGGTGCAATTGTAACGGGCTACATTGGTAGCTGGTTGCTGGCGGGTGCTTACTTGTCAGTGGGCGCGTGCATGTCCGCTTTAGCAAAAAACCAAGTGATTGCGTTTATTATGACCGTCAGTCTGTGCTTTTTGTTTGTGGTCAGTGGTTTCTCTTTAGTGCTTGATGTGTTTAATGGCTGGGCGCCGCAATGGCTGCTCGATACGGTGGCGTCCTTTAGTTTCTTAACGCGCTTCCAGGCAATCAGTAAAGGAGTAATTGATGTGCGTGATCTTCTTTATTTCTTAAGCTTTATTGTCGCTTGGCTGCTGGCCACGGCAGTGGTAATTGACTTGAAGAAGGCGGACTAAAGATGAGACGTTTAATGTATTCCAGTATTGGTCTAGTGCTGATTGCCATTGCTTTTGTTGGTTTTAATGTGCTGTCCAATGCAATGTTTAAAAACACGCAGATTGATTTTACTGAGCAAAAACTTTACACCTTGTCCAGCGGCACCAAGCAGTTACTCAGTGAGCTGCAAGAGCCGATCAGTTTGCAGTACTTCTATTCCGATAAGGCCACGCGCGATGTGCCCATGTTGCGTAACTATGCCCAGCGCGTTGAGGAACTGCTGGATGCCTATGTGCGCATGGCCGATGGTAAGTTACGTTTAGAAGTGATTGATCCAGAAGCTTTTTCTGCCGATGAAGACCGCGCTGCAGCGTTAGGTTTACAAGCGGTGCCGCTCGAACAAGACGGTGCCCAGTTGTACTTTGGCTTGGCTGCAGAAAATTCGCAGGGTGCACAGCAGATCATTCCGTTTTTCGCTTTAGATCAAGAAGAGCTATTAGAGTATGAGCTAAGCCGTTTAATCAGCAGTGTGGCGCAAGCTGAGCGCCCCGTGATTGGAGTGTTATCTGGATTGGCGCTCAACGGCGGCTTTAACCCGCAAGCGGGGCAGCCAATGCCGGCATGGACCATTCTTGAGGAAGTGCGTCAGCAGTTTGCCATTGAAAGCTTAAAAGATGATGTTGATCTGATCCCAGAGCACATCAAGACCCTGTGGTTGGTACACCCGAAAAACCTCAGTGCAGCCACTTTGTATGCCATCGATCAGTTCGTTTTACGTGGCGGCAAATTGCTGGCTTTCGTAGACCCCTACAGCGAAGCAGATACCAGTGCTGCTCTGCCCGGTGAATTGGCAGCCAATAAAGCTTCTGATTTACCTGAGCTGTTTAAGTCTTGGGGGCTGCGCATGGTGCCGGAGCAAGTGGTGGGCGATGGTGTTTATGCCATGTCGGTGGGTGTCGGTGCACAGCAGCGTGCAGTGCGTCACCCAGGTTGGTTGGCCTTGCCGAAAAAAGCCTTAGACAACAATGAAGTCATTACCTCGCAACTCAATGACATCACTTTAGCCACTGCCGGTATTTTAGAGCCCCTAGAGGGCGCGAAAACGCAATTTACCCCGCTACTGTACAGCTCTGAATATGCAATGCCTTTTAGCGCTCAGCGTTTTGCTTTGTTGCAAAATCCTGAAGAGTTATTGGCTGAGCTTGAGCCCACCGGTGAGCGCTATGTGTTGGCAGCGCGGATCAGTGGTCCAGCCACCACAGCCTTTGCTGACGGCATTGAAGGGCAGGCGCAGGGCTTACAAAGCGCGGATAATATCAATGTGATAGTGGTGGCTGATACCGATATGCTCAGTGATCGCATGTGGGTGCAGGTGCAAGACTTCTTTGGTCAGCGTCTGCCGCAACCTTGGGCCGATAATGGCAGCTTTACCATTAATGCTTTAGATAACCTCTCAGGCTCTGATGCGCTGATTAGCATTCGTTCGCGGGGTAATTTTAATCGTCCCTTTACGCTGGTGGATGATTTACAACGCAGTGCGCAAGAGCGTTTCCGTACAAAAGAGCAGGCGTTACAAGCGCGTCTCGCGGCTACCGAAGAGAAACTTTATGCTTTGCAGCAAGCCACTGATCCTGCAGAAGACTTAGAGTTTACCGCAGAGCAGCAAGAGGCTGTGCAGCAATTCTTAGCGGAGAAGTTACAGTTACGCAAGGAATTACGTGAAGTCCGCTACCAACTCAATGCCGACATTGAGTCGCTGGGAACTAAACTGAAATTCTTTAATATGGCTGTAATGCCAATTTTGCTGACCTTTATGCTGATTATGTTTGCTTTGACGCGGCGTATTCGGCGGATGCATATGCCAGAAGATTAATCGCTAGGGCAAGACAAAAAAAGCCAGACCCGCAAAGAGTCTGGCTTTTTTGTCTTGAGTGCACGGGTTAAATGCGGAAGCTATCAACCAACTGCTTTAAACGCGAGGCTTGTAACTCTAGGTCGGTGCAGGCGCGCAATGTTGCGTTGAGGTTCTCGACACCTTCCTGGTTGAGGGTATTGATTTCGGTAATATCGATATTAATGGCTTCTACCACGGCAGTTTGCTCCTCGGTTGCGGTGGCTACCGACTGATTCATGCCGTCTATCTCTTCGATTTTTAGCGTGACTGAGCCGAGGCTGTCTCCGGCTTGGTTAGCGATAGTAACGCTGTCCTCACTGTGACGTTGGCTTTCAGTCATGGTGGTGACGGCATCACGTGAGCCGATTTGTAACTCTTCAATCATTTGTTGAATTTCTTGTGCCGAAGAGTGGGTGCGGTGAGCCAAGTTACGCACCTCGTCGGCGACCACGGCAAAACCACGCCCTGCTTCACCGGCACGTGCAGCTTCGATGGCAGCGTTCAGTGCCAGCAAATTGGTTTGTTGTGAGATGCCCTGGATCACTTCCAAGATTTGGCCAATATCAATGGTTTTACTGTTCAGCGTTTCGATGTTGCTGCAAGAGTTGCTGATTTTCTCTGATAAGGAGTTCATCGCTTGAATGGTTTGCCCTAAAACGCTGCGGCCATCTTCGGCTTGTAAACGCGCGCTGGAGGCATGGGTTGAGGCATCTGCGGCGTTGCACGCAATTTCTTGAGTTGCCGCTGCCAGCTCGTTAATGGCCGTGGCAACATTATGGGTGCGACTGGCTTGTTCATCGGAGTTCAGCATCGAGGCATTGGATGCGCTAGCCACTAGGCTGACGATCTCATGCACCAGCGCTGTAGCGGAAGAAACCTCGCTGATGGAGGTGTGAATGCGTTCGACAAACTGATTAAAGGAGCCCGCCAATTCGCCAAACTCATCATTGCTTTCAATTTCTAAGCGGCGGGTTAGGTCCCCTTCACCTTGGGCGATGTCTTGCATTGCACGCCCCATGGCGTGCAGTGGTCGCATCAACAAACGGATCAGTAAACTCAGCAAGATAATAATAATGATCAGGGTGGTTAGCGTGGCAATAATTGCTGAGGTGCGAAAGTCGCTGAGCATGGCATAGGCTTGATCTTTATCTACAGCCAGCCCTACATACCAGTCTACTGAGGGTAGGCCGTTGATGGGGGCAAAGGTGAGTATTTGCTGCGTACCCTTGAGTGATGTTTCGCTGAGCTGATGATTAATTGTTGGGGTGTTGGTTGGGTACAGCTCTTTGATCGATTTATTGACAGCATTATTGTCTGGGTGGACCAGCACTTTCCCGTCAGCACTGACTAAAAATGCATAGCCCATGCCATCAATTTTTATACTGTTGAGGGTTTTAGTTAAGGTGGCAAGGCTTAAATCACCACCGACTACACCGATGTATTGTGCTGGTGTAGCAATGGTAATAACCAACTGGTTGATAGAAACATCAGTGTAGGGGTCGGTTAGAGTGGTTTGATTAGCATTGTTTGCATCTGTATACCAAGGGCGACTGCGCGGGTCGTAATCTGCGGGGATGCTGTCTTCGGGGCGTGAAATGAGTTCGCCGCTGCGTGTGCCTAGGTAGGTGTATAAAAAAGTATCGGCCAGCGCTTTTTGTTCAATCAAGCTAACTACACTGCTGGGTGAGCTGTTATTGGTAATGGATTGCGCGGTACTTTCCAGCAGTAAAATACGTCCAGACAGCCAATTGGCAATGTTGTCAGCGCTGAGACTACCAATTTCATGCAGGTAGTTTTCTAAGTCCTCTTGAATGGCATTGCGCTGCAAGTAATCGTTATAGAGGGAGAATAAGGAAAACGCGGCCACTACCAACAGTGACGCGGCAATAAGTATCTTATTACTGAATTTTAGATTCTTTAACATAATAAAAGTCCGGTGGGTAAGCGCGGCTGGGATGCACACAAGCAGACGAGCAGTTAGGGGCGGCTGCTTTGGGGTTATATTATCAGTTGCTATCGGCAGTCGGTGGGGAATTCTTGAACTGGCTGCTGATTAATTAGGGCAGGCGTAGCCAGAAGCACCTTTGTGTGGGTGCTTCTTGTGGGGTTTAGCGGCTTTTAGGTGGGGCTACGAGCAAGTCTTCTGTGGGGGTTTCGCACTGAATTTTATGACCTAAAAGCTCTTCAATGGGGGGCAGTGCATAGGCATCATCTTCACCAGCAAAGCTGATGGAGACGCCAGTGGTACCAGCACGACCAGTACGGCCAATGCGGTGTACATAATCATCTGGATCTTCAGGTAAGGTAAAGTTGACCACATGGCTAATATCGTCCACGTGAATACCACGACCGGCGACATCAGTGGCCACTAAGACACGTAAGCGCCCTGAGCGGAAGTCTTCCAGTACCCGTATGCGTTTGTGTTGCGCTACATCACCGGACATTTGCGCAGCACTGATACCGTCACGGGTTAGGCGCTCTTCAATGCGACGCACTTCGTCTTTACGGTTGGCAAAGACAATCACGCGTGGCCAGTTATTGTTTTGAATTAAATTGTACAGCAAGGTGTATTTATCACTGCCAGCCACGGCATACACATGTTGTTCAACTGAGTCGCTGGCAACATGTTCAGGTTCGATTTCGACAATGGCAGGATCCGTGGTCCATTGCTTGGACAGGTTCATTACGTCTTCAGTAAAGGTTGCTGAGAACAACAGGGTTTGCCGCTCTGATTTAGGTGGCGTTTGGCGAATAATTTGGCGGACCTGTGGGATAAAGCCCATATCCAGCATACGGTCAGCTTCATCTAAAACCAGCACTTCAACCATGTCCAGGTGCACTTCACCACGCTGGTTAAAGTCCAGTAAACGCCCTGGAGTGGCTACTAAAATATCGCAGTAACGGGATTCCAGTTGCTTGCGTTGCTTATCAAAATCCATGCCACCAACAAAGCTCATAACATTGAGGTTGGTGTACTTGGTCAGGGCGATGGCATCGTTGGCAATCTGTACCACCAACTCGCGCGTTGGGGCAATAATCAAGGCACGAGGCTCACCCATATAGCGCTCATCTGGCGGACGTGTTTGCGTGAGCTGGCTAATGGTGGAAATTAAAAAGGCTGCAGTTTTGCCGGTACCGGTTTGCGCGCGACCAATGGCGTCTTTACCAACCAGGGTGTGTCCCAGTACTTGCGCCTGAATAGGTGTGCAGTAAGGGAAACCTAAGTCTTGAATAGCATGCATCAACTCTGGTGTTAGCGCAAAATCGTGAAAGCGTGTTTTGCCTTCAGCGGGCGCAACTACAAAGTCGTCCAGTGTCCAAGTGGATTGAGCCGCAGGCTTAGCTTTGCGGGTGCGCGGTTTTTTCGTCGCAGGCTTGCTGGCTGTAGTGCTTGGCTTGCTGGCTGGCTGAGCAGGTGTAGAAGGCGAGGGCTGTGCTGCAGTCTTATCTTCTTGCGGCAGGGCAGCTGGCTCGGGCTCTTTTTTAAACATATTCTTAAGTGCTTTGAGCACGGCGTTCTCTTATTTGTAGTCTATAAATTAGCTCTAGTGTAAGGCATCACAGCGCTTTGGAGAAACTGTTTCATTTTTGGCGCTGTACTACGCCGTGATTCGCCTTGTGTTGTTGGCTGTAACTGCTCTGCGCGGTGCGCTTTACTGCGGTCGCCCTGCGCAGAGTACAGTTAAAAACTAGAGAGACTCTAGGGGGTAGAGAGCAGGGTATATTGCAGCTTAAATTGGCTTAAGCGCTGTTGCGCTTGTGCACCCCAGTCGTCTCGGGGTTGGTGGATATGAATCTGGGCAGTCATGCCGTACTGAGCATCGCTGCTGACCGTGATTTCGACTTGCTGCCCTAGATCAGCCAAACTGTCACTGAGCACTCGGCGTGTGGCATCCAGGCGCAGTTCGGGTTTGAAGATTTTACCGACGGCAGTGACAGGAATGTGGTCCACCAGCCAGACTTCTTGAGGAACTGCTGCACGCTCATGAATGCTTTGCTGGGCATGCTCTAAGAGCTCTGCAGCGCTGCTGTTGTAGCCCGGTTTGAGTTGGATATACAGCGCTGGCAACTCGCCAACGCGGGCATCAGGCTTGCCCACCGCAGCAGCAATCGCCACTGCTGGGTGCTGGTACATGGCATCTTCGATCATTTGTGGATCAATGTTATGACCGCCGCGGATGATCAAGTCTTTACTGCGACCAGTGAGCCAGAAATAACCATCAGCGTCTTGGCGACCTAAGTCACCGGTATTAAACCAGTCGCCATCGAGCCAAATCCCCTGGTTGTTCTCCGCTTTTAAGTAGCCTTTAAACACACTTGGCCCACGTATACACAGCTGGCCAACTTCATCAGTCTCGGCGTCGCGTAGGTACTGCCCCTGTTCATCGACGACTTTAATTGCAACCTCACAGTAGGGCATACGCAAACCAATGGAGCCTGGCCGTAGCTCGCCATCTGCTGGGCTAGCACAGCTGCCGCAAGTGCCTTCTGTGAGGCCATAACCTTCAATTAGACGTACGCCCGTGCGTTGTTTAAATTGGTTGATCAGCTCCACCGGCATGGGGGCCGCGCCGCACAGGGCATATTTAAGACTGGATAAGTCATGCCCTTGGCTGGGTACTTCAAGCAGGGCGGCGTAAATGGTGGGTACACTGCTAAAGAAAGTCACTTGGTAGCGTTCGATAATTTTCCAGAAGTTTTGTATTAACGCCGGGGTGCGATAGCCAAGGGGCGTGGCCAAGAGCACCTGTGAACAGGTTAGAAAGGGCGCTAAACCTGTGACTATTACCGCATTCACATGGAAGAGTGGCAGACCGCATAAGGCTGTGTCTTGTTCATTGAAACTGGTAATCAGCGACATGCTATAGGCCATCACCACTTCATTATGATGGCTGTGCGGCGCAAGTTTTGGTGTGCCTGTGGTGCCGCCAGTGTGGAAGTAACTGGCAATATCATCGGGGTGAAACACCCGTTGGCTTTCTAAAAAGTCAGCAGGGCATTCGGCAATCAGGCTATCAAACTCTAAAACCCCCTCGGGGAGAGGACCGCGCATGGCTTTGATTGCCGTTTGTTGGGGTTGCGGTAAAAAGTTTGCTAAGTCCACCACAATAATGGCTTTTAAGTGGCTGAGCTGCTCACGCATGGCGGCTACTTTGTCCCACAGCTCAGTGCCGGGGAAAGGCGCTAAGGTGACGAGAATCTCAGATTTGGATGCTTTAATCAGCTCAAGAATATGCTCGGTATCCAGCAACGGGTTAATTGCATTGACAATCCCTGCTGCTTCACCACCCCAGATGCTGTAGTGAGTGTGTGGTAGGTTGGGCAATAAAAAAGAAATAACCTGATCCTTGCCTAAGCCCAAGCGATGAAAAGCGTTGGCGGTTTGGGTTATTTTGGCAAACAGTTCACGATAGCTGAGAGTAAAGGGTTGTTCGTCATCACTGCCTTGCAGTAAAAATGTGAGGGCACGGGCATCGGGCGCGCGTTGTGCGCTGCGCCCGATAAGCTCATAGGTACTTTTGGGTAGATCACGGGCAGATAAGGGCGTTTGCTCAATGCGTTGGATATCTGCTTGGGTACGAATCTGGTATGCCGCTGTCGTCATAGTGCACCTTTTATTATTATTTGCGGGTTGACTCAAAAAGTATTCGAAAGGTCGTGATTATTGCAGTTGCGTGCTGAGCCAGGTGCCAATATCAGCGATTTGCTGCTGGCAAACTTCGTGCTCCATAGGGTAGTCATGCCAAGTGACTGGCACACCCCACTGTTGTAACTGCTGTTGCACTGCTTGGCCCATCATCAGCGGTACCATAGGGTCATTGAGGCCATGCATGCATAAGGTTGGCGTGCTGGCTTGCAAGGGGCTGAGCGCCTCGACTTGTTCAAAGGTGGGGGCATAAGTGGATAGCGCTAATACCCCGCCGAGAACATCATTCCAGCGTAGAAATGCTGTATGCAGTACCACCGCGCCGCCTTGGGAGAAACCAGCTAAGAATATACGCTTGGGGCTGATCCCGCTGTCGCGCTGCTGCTCCATAAGCGTGATCAGCTGCTGGCTGGAGGTTTCCAGTTGTTGGCTATTAATTGCGCGCTTGCCGGGGCTCATGGCCAAAATATCGTACCAACTGGGCATGGCATAACCGTTGTTAATGGTCACTGCCTGAGTAGGTGCTTGTGGCAAAATAAAGCGTGTTGTGGGGAGCAGTGGCTGTAACATCCGCGCCACGGGTTCAAAGTCGCTGCGGTCAGCGCCTAAACCATGCAACCAAATAACGCAGGCATCAGCTGGCTGCAGGGCTTCAACAATTAATGCATTTTTGATCATGAATAACTCTTCTTAAAGGGTTTCAAAACGGCCCAGTTGGCGGTTTTTATGGACATTGTCCGTGTTAAAAATTTGCCCATTCATGGCAATATAGATACCTGAGTCTAAACATTGCAAAGCGCCAATAGCAAAACCTAAGTTAAATGCAGCATCACTATTGCGCATCCGTGCTGGCTGCATTGCTCCGGTGAATACTACGGTTTTGCTGGGGTTTGCGTCTAAGTGCTGGGCGCTTAATGTCATGGTATCAGTGCCATGAATGATTAAAATATGTTGATGCGGGCTGGTATTAACCCGCTCGCGCAGCAATTGGCGGTCGCTGTCAGTGAACTCTAAACTGTCTTTTTTCAGCACAGTGTCTACGCTATAAGCACAGTTTACTCCTGCTTCTGCTAAGAGCTCAGCGGCCATGGGGTCGCCGATGGTAAATTCAGATAAGGCATCGTGATAAATTTTATCAAAGGTGCCGCCTGTGGTTAAAATATGGATATGCATAAGAGTGAGGTGGTCCGTATGAGGTTTATTTACTCCGGATTATTGCCTGAATCGCAGCCTTAAAGCCACGGGCAGACAAGGAACAATATGACTACATTGCCTCAACCACCTTGGTATGTGTACTTAGTGCGTACCGCGAATCAAGCTTTGTATTGCGGTATCAGTTTGGATGCGCAGAAGCGTTTCGCGCAGCATTGTGCCGGGAAAGGCGCGCGGTTTTTTGCTACCAGTCCGGCGCAGGCTTTGGTGTATGTGGAGGAGTGTGCGGATAAGTCCACAGCATTGCGCCGTGAGTTGGCTATTAAGCGTTTGCCTAAAAGCGCCAAAGAACAGTTGTTACTGGCAGAAGCTAACCAGTTGCGCACAGCTGTTGTCAGCGCACCTCGCTAGCGTTTGGCTAACGAGGCGCGAGTTCGACTCTTACTGATAGGCACCTGGGATTGGGCGCAGATTGATTTCTACCCGACGGTTTTGTTGGCGACCTTGCGCAGAGGTATTATCGGCAACCGGCTGATCCGGGCCTACACCTCTCACATTCATACGGTTACCACTGATGCCTTGATTGCGTAGGTAATCGGCCACACTTTGCGCGCGACGTTGTGACAGGGTCATATTGTGCTGGTAGGGACCTGTGCTGTCAGTGTGACCGACAATCTCAATGGTGCTTTGATCGTACTGGTTGAAAGACTGGGCAAGGTTATTTAGGGTGCCGTAAAAGCTGCCAGAAATGGCTGCAGAGTCGGTACCGAAGGTCACATTGCCAGGCATGATTAGAGTCAGGTTGTCGCCGTCACGTTGCACGTCAATACCTGTACCTTGCATGCTGCGGCGCAGTTCTGCTTCTTGCTTATCAACGTAATAGCCGTAGCCAGCACCCGCGGCGCCTGCAACTGCAGCACCAATTAGTGCGCCTTTGCCACGATCCTTTTTACTTGAGGTCGCGGCACCAATAGCTGCGCCACCAAGAGCGCCTAAGCCACCATAAATAGCAGTTTTGTTGGAGCCGCCTTGTTGCTGTTGTTGGCCGCCGTAAGGGTTGCCGGCTGCACAACCGGCCAAGAGCACAACAATGCTGCTAGCGATCAGGGTGCGTGAAGTGGAGAGTTTTAGCATGGTAAATTCCTTGTAGGCATTATGTTGGGTTAGCTGTTTTTACTCTATGGTTATTAGAGTGGTGTTAGCGCATTAAGTTCTTAGGCACGTACAAATGGGTTATTGCGCATTCCATCGCCTAGCAGCGTGTCTGGCCCATGTCCGGTGACCACTGTTGCTTCTTCATCGAGTATATATAAACGCTGGCGAATAGAGCGCTCAATAGTGGCGTAATCACCGCCCCATAAGTCAGTGCGGCCAATGCCTTGCTTGAATAGAGTGTCACCGGCAATCAGCAGCTTATCGTTGGGAAACCAAAAGCTCATAGAGCCTGGAGTATGCCCTGGAGTATGCAGTGCAACGCCACAGCCACAGGCTAACTCTTCATCATCACTGAGCCAGAAGTCAGGAGCAGGAACTGGGGTGTAGGGCACACCAAACATTGAGCATTGCATCTCTAAGTTGTCCCACAGAAACTGATCTTCTTTATGCAGGTGTAAAGTTGCGCCGGTTTTTTCTTTCATTAAGCCAGAGGCTAAAAAGTGGTCGAGATGCGCATGGGTGTGAATAATGCTAACCACCCGCAAGCCTAACTCGTCTAGGCGTTGTAAGATCAGTTCATGGTCGCCACCGGGGTCGATTACTATGGCTTTTTTGCTAATGGGATCGCCAATAATAGTGCAATTGCATTGCAGTGGGCCAACGGGAAAGGTTTCGCGAATCAGTGCAGGCTGGCTAGTCAATGGTTTAAACTCCAAAAAAACGTCCCATAGATAGGTTAATAGCCTAACGTATTCTAAGCTTAATGTCGGTTACTAAGGAGCAACACATGAACAACTTTCAAACAGCTATTCTGGCTGAGCCGGTTCCGCCGCTGGCCCGTCATGTATTTTTTACTTTAGAGTCTGCTCAGCACCTTGCCGAGGCATTACGCCGCTTAGCACCCTTAGTTGATGGTAAAAGTGTGGTTGCAGGATTGGGTAAATCGGCATTGCAGGCGCTCAATAAAGAACAGGATAAACTGCGAGTATTTCCCGCGTTAAGCGCCCATGGTATTGATATTCCTTCGACTCAACATGCTCTGTGGTGCTGGTTGCTGGGTGATGACCGCGGTGAGTTGCTGCACCGCACCAATGCGTTAATTGCGGCTGTGGCGCCGGCGTTATCTGTGGTGCAGGTGACTGAGTCGTTTCGCTATTTGGATGGCCATGATTTAACCGGTTATGAAGACGGTACCGAAAACCCTGTCGAGCAGGCCGCGATTGATGCTGCGTTTGATACGCAAGCGCCGGGCGGTAGTTATGCCGCAGTACAGCATTGGCAGCATGATTTACCGAGCTTTAAAAGCCTGCCACAGCAAGAGCAAGACCATATTTTTGGACGTCGTTTGAGTGATAACGAAGAATTGGATGATGCGCCAGAATCTGCGCATGTGAAGCGTACTGCCATGGAGGACTTTGAGCCTGAAGCCTTTGTTGTACGCCGCTCGATGCCCTATATCGACGGGGATGAGGCTGGGCTCGTATTTTTGGCGTTTGGCAGCACCTTGGACTTTTTTGAGATGCAGTTGCGGCGCATGATTGGTTTGGATGATGGTATTACTGATGGACTTTTCCGTTTCAGCCGCCCAACTACCGGTGGCTATTATTGGTGCCCGCCGATTGCGCATGGTCAACTTGATCTAAGCGCTTTGCTGTAAGTGTGCTGACCGCCCGCCGTGGCGTTAAAAGCTGCGGGCGGGCGGCGTTGGCGGTTAATTGCTGCTGTGGGCAACTTGGCGGTGATCCACCCAGAGTAGGGTTGCTCCGGCAATGGCGGCAGGCATGGCAATTAAGTTGAAGAAAGGAATCATCAGCGCCAGATAAGTAATGCCGCCAAAACCTAAGCTGAGCCAGCGTTTAGTACGCAGCCATTCCAGCATTAGCGTCCAACTGACTTTATTATTATCAGCGGGGTAGTCAATGTACTGCACAGCCATCATCCAAATATTAAACAGCAGCCAAAGTGGCGCGGCGATGATATTGACGCCGGGGATGAGCGACAAAATCAGCAAGCCCAGTGCCCGAGGCAAAAAATAACCCAGCTTGCGCATTTCTCGGGCTAGAGTGCGCGGTACCATAGCGAACAATTCGCCCCAGCTAAAGGCTGGGAAGTGGTCGTTACCACGGGCGATAACTTCTACTTTTTCCGCCAAGAAGCTATTGAACGGTGAAGCAATGAGGTTGGCAATGGTGGTAAAGGTGAAAAATATAATCAGCAGCACTAGCGCCACAAACAGCGGCCAGAGTAGGTAATTGAGAAAAGAGAGCCAGCTGGGTAGGTTCGGCATCAGTTGTTCAACCCAACCATTAAAACGCTGTACGGCAAAGTAAATCATGCCGACAAAAACCGCGATATTAATCGACAGAGGCAGTAACACATACATGCGCAAACCAGGGCGCATAATCATTTTAAAACCGGCATTTAGATAGTGTGGGCCGCCAAGAGGCTGAGCATGCATAGCTGTGTCCTATAGAGTTAATCTTGCGCTAAATCAGTAGACCAAGCGCGCAGAGTCAAAGGGTGTTTAAGTGGTGTAGTCTGTACAGATAGCAACATTCTAAAGGTTAGAGTTTGGATAGCGAACCGGCAAACTGTAATCTATGCCACATTATTTTATTTTAAGTCCGATGTTTGGGAGTTTTTATGTCTGAAGTACGTCATGCAAAAGTTATTATTTTAGGTTCGGGTCCTGCGGGCTATAGTGCTGCTGTTTATGCGGCGCGGGCTAACTTGAAGCCGTTATTGATTACCGGTATGCAGGCTGGCGGCCAATTGACCACCACCACTGAGGTGGATAACTGGCCGGGCGACCCAGAAGGGCTGACAGGACCTGCTTTGATGGAACGTATGCAGCAGCATGCTGAGCGTTTTGAGACAGAGATTGTGTTTGATCATATTCATACCGCGCAATTGCAAAGTAAGCCTTTTACTTTAATTGGCGATAGCGGTACCTATACCTGCGATGCTTTGATTATCGCCACGGGTGCCAGCGCGCGTTACTTAGGTTTGCCCTCAGAAGAAGCCTTTATGGGTAAAGGTGTGTCTGCTTGCGCCACCTGTGATGGTTTTTTCTACCGCAATCGCGAAGTGGTCGTGGTGGGCGGTGGCAGTACAGCCGTGGAAGAAGCGCTGTATTTGTCTAATATCGCCAGCAAGGTCACTTTAGTGCACCGCCGTGATACCTTCCGCGCTGAAATGATTTTGCAAGACAAGCTGCATGCGCAAGTTGCGGAAGGCAAAATTGAGCTGGCACTCAATGAACAAGTGGATGAAGTGTTGGGCAATGAGATGGGGGTGACCGGTGTGCGCTTGTTAAATAATGATGGCAGCACGCGCGAGTTAACGGTTGATGGTGTGTTTATTGCCATTGGGCATACACCCAACACGAGCTTGTTTGAAGGTCAATTGGAGTTGAAAGACGGCTATATGGTAGTTAACGGCGGTCGTGAAGGTAATGCTACGGCAACCAGTATTGCTGGCGTCTTTGCGGCAGGGGATGTGGCTGATAACGTTTACCGTCAGGCCATTACTTCCGCCGGTGCTGGCTGCATGGCAGCATTGGATGTGGAAAGGTATTTAGACAAATAAGATTTGTCAGCTGATGCGGCTGCACCGTGCAAGGCGTGTGCAGCCGATCTTTTGCGCGTTGAGCTAAACTTCGCCAGCCAGCTTGCGCTTGTACTTAAAGCTCCACAAAGTGTGCATAAAAGCACTGCAAAACAGCAACACACTTAAAAACGTTTCTGCATAGCCAAGCCATGCTTGTTCTGGTGAGAAACTCGCCACTACGCCGTGGATAAAGTAGATGTTAATCAAAATACAGGCCCAGATATGGGTTTTTTCTGAGCCTAAGAGCATGCCTAGGGCAATAATGATTAACGGTATTAGCGCGATACTAATCACCGCTACAGCCCCTAGGCCCGGGGCGTCAGGTCGGCTAATAAAAAACAAATTCCATATCACCAAGAGCACTGCCAGTGCGGCTAACGAAGCTAAACTGATGATGCGGCTGATGCGTAAGCGTGGTTCGAGCCAGCTCAGTTCTGGGAGCGGTTTAGGGGTTCTAGCCACGAGGTTTCTCCAACTGTTGCGCAAATTGCGCTAAGCGTAGACCCAGGGCGGTGCATAGACTGATTTCATGCTCATCCAGCGGGCGCTTGCTGTCAGCGCCGGCCACATGACTGGGGCCGTAAGGCGTGCCGCCTGCTTGAGTATTTAACAGGGCGGGCTCACTGTAAGGCAGGCCACAAATCAGCATGCCGTGGTGCAGTAGCGGCAGCATCATGCTTAGCAGGGTGCTTTCTTGGCCACCGTGTAAGCTTGAAGTGGAGGTAAATACGCCAGCTGGTTTGTTGACTAACTCACCGGTCAGCCAGAGGTTGCTGGTGCCATCGAGAAAGTATTTCATCGCCGCTGCCATGTTGCCAAAACGCGTTGGGCTGCCTAAGGCCAAGCCAGCACAGTTTTTTAAATCATCAAGGCTGGCGTACATCGCACCTTCTGCGGGGACGTCTGGGGCGACGGCTTCACATTCATTGGACACTGCCGGCACAGTGCGCAAGCGTGCTTCCATACCGCCCTGCTCAACGCCACGGGCAATATGTCGCGCCATGTCCGCAGTGGCACCATGACGGCTATAATAGAGTACTAAAATATAAGGTTCGGTCATGCTAAAAGCTCAACTAGGTTTTCGATAGGGCGACCAATGGCGGCGCGTTGACCCACCACTAAAACTGGGCGCTGCATTAAAATCGGCGCTTGCACCATGGCTGCGATCAGCTCAGCTTCGCTTAAGTCTGGATTGTCGAGGGCCATCTCGCTGTACGCGGACTCACCGCTACGCATCAATTGGCGTGCAGTCAGGCCAAGTTTGCTGAGTAGTGCAGTCAGTTGCTGGGCGTTTAGTGGGTTGTCGACATAGTTGACGATGGTGGCATTAATGTTGCGCTCTTCCAGTAGTGCAAGCGCTGCCCGTGATTTGCTGCAGCGAGCATAGTGGTACAAAGTTATATCGGACATTTGGATTACCTCAAATAAAACCTGTGGGGCATTCTAGCAGGCTAAGCCACTGAGGCGGTATGCCTCACTAATAGAGAGTACGATGTTTAAAAAATATCTGATGCTAGTGTTGATGGTCTTCTTAACGGCCTGTGAGCACAGCGAGCCGTTCGGTAATGACCAGTATGGAGCGCCGATTCCTGCCTCTTGGCTGGCAGAACAGTGGTTAGTGATTAACTATTGGGCGGTGTGGTGTGCACCATGTCGGCAGGAAATTCCAGAGCTGAACCAGTTGCACAGCGAGCTAGCAGAAAATGGAGTGCGTGTGCTTGGGGTCAATTATGATCAGTTACAGGGCGATGCGTTATTGGCTGATAGCCAGCGCTTACAGATCGCCTTCCCTGTCTTGAGTCGTGATCCAGCGACCCGCTTTAAGTTGCCGCCTACACGGGGACTGCCCGCAACTTATTTGGTTAATCCGCAAGGCGTATTGGTGGGTGAGTTGCGTGGTGAGCAGACTCAGCAGAGTATTGTGGATGCGTTACGTCAGGCAGGTTGGTCAGCGCGCTAATTGCGCTGACCAGATAGGAAGGTGGTTAAGTTGCTTTTTTACTGTCGCGTAAAGCGCGTTGCATTTCACGGTTGGAGTCACGTTCTTTTTCTACGTGGCGCTTATCATAATCTTTTTTACCTTTACCCAAGGCAATTTCGCATTTGACCAAATGTTTTTTCCAGTACAGAGCCAAAGCCACACAGGTGTAGCCTTTTTGCTGTACACCAATAAAGAGCTTATCCAACTCATTACGGTTGAGTAATAGTTTACGGGTGCGTGTGGGATCCGCAATCACATGGGTGCTGGCAGTTTTCAGAGGGCTAATATGACAGCCCATCAACCATGCTTCGCCATCTTTAAGCAATACATAGCTGTCGACCAGCTGTGCTTTGCCAGCGCGTAAGCTTTTGATTTCCCAGCCGGACAGGGCAATGCCTGCCTCCATGCGCTGCTCGACAAAATAATCATGTAGCGCTTTTTTATTGAGCGCTATGGTGCCTTTCGGTTGTTTTTTATGTTTAGCCATAAGAAAGGATTATAAGACCTAATCTGTCATCTGGCGAGAGGTGGGTAAGGAATCTTTCTGCTTTGCTTGAGAGCTGGCTACGAATGCACGACAATGGACAACAAATTACCGTGCTTTGTACTTGAGTGTAGGCATTGGAATTCGGTGCCAGTTGCAGTCTATTTGGTATGACATGCTTGCTGATATTCACACTGCGTCGTTCTATCAGCAAGCTTTATTGGTGGGTGAAAAGTTATTATGGCCACACAGATTCAACGCTCTGCTTTACTGCCTTACAGTGCTGTAGAAATGTATGACTTGATCAATGATGTTTGCAAATACCCAGAGTTTTTACCTTGGTGCTCAGCCAGTGAAGTGCTTGAGCAGGGGGATGGCTATATGCGCGCCGCTTTAGTGATTGCGAAAGGGCATTTATCCCAACGCTTTGTCACTAAAAATACTTTGGTGCCAGGGCAGAGTGTCAGTATGAGTCTAGAAGAAGGCCCTTTTAGTAAACTGCACGGAGTTTGGGAGTTTAAAGCGCTCAATGAAAAAGCCTGCAAAATCAGTTTGGATTTAGAGTTTGATTATGCTGGCCCCATTATTAAGGCCACGCTAGGTCCTTTGTTCACCCAAGCTGCCAACACCATGGTGGATGCGTTTTGTCAGCGAGCCAAAGAACTCTATGGGTAAGCCAATGATTACGGTCGAAGTGGCTTACGCATTAGCCCATAAGCAAAAAATAGTACAGTTGCAGGTGCCTGAGGGGACGACGGTTCGTGAGGCTGCTTTGCGCTCAGGTCTGGATGCAGAGTTTCCAGAGCTGGATCTGAGTGAAAGTCCGTTGGGTATTTTTGGCAAGGGCATTGCGCGACCGCAAGAGCATGTCTTGCAAGACAATGATCGAGTAGAGATTTACCGCCCGCTGTTAGCCGACCCTAAAGAGGTGCGCAAACAGCGAGCTGCCCGTGCCGCGGAAGCTAAAGCCGAGGCGGAGAAGACCGCCGCTGCCGACTGATGATCAGGGGCAGCGGGTGAGTTAAAACTCGTTGTCTTCTAAGCGAGATTTTGGGATTGGCGCAGCTTCAGCGGCATCCACTTCGCTCTGTATTTTTTCTTGCAGGGAGCCGGGCGCGGCTGGTTTAACGTTATCAGGCGCAGCTTGCGTTGTTGGCTGTGCAGGGGCTGCGGCAGTTTCGGAGTCAATTACTGTGGCCGAGTGGCCAAGAATTTCTTGGTCGCGGCTGATGCCGGGGACAAAGTCGCCACCTAAGCCTTGCAGTTCATTGTTTTCATCGAACAATAAGCTGATACGCTCTTGTTTACGTGTACCACCGGCTATTTGGATGCTGTATAAGTAGTCCCAGCGATTACTGTTGAACGTATCGGTAATCAGTGGTGTACCCATAATAAAGCGCACTTGACGAGTAGTCATGCCGGGGCGTAATTGGTCGACCATGTCTTGGGTTACGACATTGCCTTGTTGAATATCAATTTTATGAACGCCTGGAAATGAACAGCCAGCAAGGACCAATAGGCTGGCAAGGGTAAAACTGCGAATAATACGTGTGCTATTTTGCATTGGAGACGGACTTCCACTATCGTGAATAGGTAACAGATACGCTGACTATACCTGCATTGTGCGCCTCAGCGAAACCGCATTAGTGAGAAAATAACTATGGCTGAAAATAATGAATTACGTAAAGCGGGTTTAAAGGTCACTTTACCGCGTGTCAAAATCATGCAAATCCTTGAATCATGCGAGCCGCGCCACATGAGCGCCGAAGATGTCTACAAGTCCTTAATGGATGCTGGTGAAGATGTTGGCTTGGCTACGGTCTACCGTGTTCTGACGCAGTTTGAAGCGGCAGGCTTGGTTATTCGTCATAATTTTGATGGTGGCCACGCTGTCTTTGAGTTGGATGATGGAGAGCATCATGACCATATTGTTTGTGTCGACTCTGGCGAAGTCTTCGAGTTTTATGATGAAGAGATTGAAAGACGTCAGCATAAAATAGTCGAAGATATGGGCTATGAAATGGTTGATCATAATTTAGTTTTGTATGTGAAAAAGAAATAAACTGTATTCACCTACGCCACCTTATAAAGAGGTTTACGCAGCTGGTTATGATTGCTTGTCTTTACAGGACATCACTTCAGGATAATTGCTTTGTCTAAGCAAAAAGGCTCTGTTCAGGGCTTTACTGAGCGCTTTTATCGACCGCCGGTGCCGTCAGGCTATGTGCGCCGGCCCCGCTTGTGTGAGCAGCTAAAGCAAGGTCTGCAAGGGCGATTGCTCTTGGTCTGCGCCCCGGCCGGTTTTGGTAAAAGCGCGTTAGCCAGTGAGTTTTGTGAGCAGCTGCCTGCGCAGTGGCGCTCAGTATGGCTGGCATTAAGTGCGCGCTACCGTGAGCCGGGGCGTTTCTTTGAGTACTTTTTGGATGCTTTGCACAGTGTCTACCCAGATATTGCAGAGCAAGCATTGGCGGTTTTAAAGGCACGGCAAAGTCATCAGGCGTTTCCCTATGAGGCGTGGTTGGATGAGCTGCTGGACGAGATGAGTCCCGATTTAGATCCGCAGCAGCCGATCTTGCTGGTGCTCGATGACTATCATTTAGTGCAAGGAGAGGTTTTAGATCACAGCCTGCAATATTTTTTAAATCATTTACCGGCTGGGTTGGTGCTATTAGTCAATAGTCGCCAGCGCCCCAGTTGGCACTTGGCACGCTGGCGCTTAGCAGAGCAAATCCTTGAAATTAGTGAGTATGACTTACGCCTCGATGCTGATGAGTTACAAACACTGCTGGCTGAGCAGGGGCATGCGCAACTGGATGTGGCGGTGCTGCAAAATATCTTATCGCGCAGTGAGGGCTGGGTAGCCGGCTTGCGTTTATGGTTGTTGGCCATGCCTGCGGACCATGAATACGCCTTGTTATCGGGCCCGCATGGGGCGCAAGGCCTGATTCGAGAGTACTTACTGGAAGAAATTATCAGCCAGCAGCCACAATCTATTAAAGAGTTTCTAGCGGCTACGGCAGTGCTTGAGCGTTTTAATATTGAGCTGTGTGATGCCCTGCGCGGTGCACAAGACAGTGCGCAAATCATCGAGCATCTATTGGCCCATCAAGTGTTTTTAGTGCCACTGGATGAGCAAGGTGAGTGGTATCGCTACCATCATTTGTTTTCTGACTTATTACAGTCGCAAAGCCTACCTGCAGCGCAGTTGTTAATCTTGCATGAGCGGGCTAGCGCTTGGTTTGCGCAGCAAAATATGCTCAATGATGCTGTTGAGCACGCTTTATTGGCGGAGCAGCCAGAACTTGCTGCCAGTTTAGTGCAGGGCTCGGCGGAGGAGTTGCTGCTGGCGGAGCAAAATGTCAGCATGTTATTACGCTGGAAAATGGACTTGCCAGATAGCGTCTTAGCCAGCACTCCGCGTTTGATTATCTTGTATTGCTGGGCGTTGGGCTTGGCTTGTCAGTTGGATGCTGCTGAACAGCTCTTGGCCCAGCTTGAGAAGTTTTTACCCGCCCCCAACCCTGAAGAACAGCGTGGTCTGCTGGCCCAGTGGCAAGCTTTGCAAGGCTTGCTGGCGCGGGGACGGGGACAGGCTGATGAAGCTTGGCAACACTGTCATGCAGCGTTACAAGCGTTACCTGTAGAGCGGCATGGGCAGCGACAAATATGCTTGTCAGTGCTGGCGAATATAGCCGTATTGCGTGGCGATCTGGCAGCTGCACGGCAATTTACTCGGGAAGGCGTGGAGCTAGCACAGCGTGTCGGTTGTCGCCTGTATCAGGCGCTGGCGCATTACGATGGCGCTCGGGTTTTGCAGGCGCGCGGGCAAATTCAGCGCGCCCTCGAGCTGGTGCGAGAGGCGCTCTTATTGCTAGCAGAGATGCCCCGTGAGCGGGTGTATGCGGTGCGTGCTCGCTTGACCATATATGAGGGGTATCTGCTTGGAATGCGTGGGCATAGCCAAGAGGCACGGATTAAATTGTATGCAGGGATCAATGAGGCGCAGGCTTGCCGTGATGCCAGTTTATTGATTGGTTTTCGCATGCAGGTGATCCTCGAAGGTGCAGCTGGGCGTATGCCCGAAGCTTTTGCCCAGTTGGCTGAGGCAGAGCGAATTATGCACACTTGGGATGTGCCACCAATTTATTATCTGGCGATGCTGACGCTCAGTAAGTGCGAATTATGGCTGCAGCAGGGGCAGGTTGAACTGGCGCAAGTTTGGCTCGAGCGCTTATCTGAGACGTATAGCTTAAGCAAGATTGATAAGGCCTCTGAGTTTCACCCGCAACTGGCGTTGTATGTTGAGTTGCAAGTGGCGCTAATGGAGCACAGTACCGGCCAGATTGCTGCAGCAGAGCAGCGTTTAGAGGATTTGATTGAGTATGCAGAGCAACATGACTGCATGGTTATCGCCTTAACTGCGCGGGTGCAGTTGTGTGTGTGCCTAAAGCAGCGCAAGCTGGATGAGCCAGCAGCTCAGCAGTTGCAACGAGCTTTAGCTCTAGGTGCTGGCGGCGCTGTTTTGCCTTTTCAGCCGTTGTTTGCGCAGTACCCTGAGTGGTTGCGTGAGCAGTTAAGTCGCAGTGCTCAGCATGCCATACACAATGACTTGCTGGCAGCGTTGCCGCGAGTAAAAGAGGCCGCTGTGGCAAGCGCTGATATGGCCCAGTATGAAGCCTTAAGTGCGCGAGAGTTAGCTGTTTTACAGCTGATTGCAGAAGGTTGTTCTAATCAAGAAGTGAGCGATAAGTTGTTTATTTCGCTGCATACGGTAAAAACCCATGCGCGCAATATTAACCTCAAACTTGGCGTGGAGCGCCGTACGCAAGCCGTGGCCCGTGCGCAAGCTCTGGGCATCTTGGTTTGATTATTGTGGGTTAAAAGCTGGGCTTAACCCTGATTAAAATTGAGCTGTGGCTAAAGTAGAGCGCTGATAAAAATCGCTTCGTAGTGTCAGCTTTTTTAGCTTACCGTGACGTCGAAACAATAAAGCCCGCGTAGTTGCGGGCTTTATTATTGGTGCAAGTGGCGGGTAGAGATTATTGCTGGTCAGCGTAGACCTGATCGAAAACACCACCATCGTTAAAGTGAGTTTTTTGGATCTCTGGCCAGCTGCCAAAGGTTTCTTCCACGGGCATAAAGTCTACTTCAGGGAAACGGTCAGAAAACTCAGCGAGGATTACTTGATTGCGTGGACGCAAATAGTTATTGGCAGCAATGCGTTGGGCTTCATCGGACCACAAATAATTTAAGTAGGCTTCAGCGACTGCACGTGATCCTTTGCGGTCAACAACTTTATCCACAATGGCAACTGGCGGCTCAGCTTCTGCGCTGACGCTGGGGTAAACCACTTCAAAAGCACCGCTTCCGAACTCGCGGGCAATCATTTCGGCTTCATTTTCAAAGGTAACCAGCACATCACCAATTTGGTTTTGCATAAAGGTGCTGGTTGCTGCGCGGCCACCGGTATCCAGAACGGGTGCTTGTTTAAACAGTTTGCCGACAAACTCTTTAGCCTCTTGCTCGCTACCGCCATTTTTCAGGACATACGCCCAAGCTGATAAATATGTATATCGGCCATTACCTGAGGTTTTTGGGTTAGGCACAATAACTTGGACGCCTTCTTTTAACAGGTCCGGCCAGTCTTGCAGGTTTTTAGGGTTGCCTTTGCGCACAATCAACACAGTGGCAGAGGTAAAGGGCGCGCTGTTATCCGGTAGGCGTTCAGCCCAGTTTTCCGGGATCAAGTCGCCATACTCATGCAGAGCATTGATATCGGTGGCCATATTCATGGTGATCACATCAGCGGGGAGGCCATCAATCACTGAGCGTGCTTGTTTGCTAGAGCCGCCATGGGACATTTGCAGCTGTATAGGCTTATTGCCCTGCGCTTGCCAATGCTGCTGGAATGCTGGGTTGTATTCTTTATAGAAATCACGCATGACATCATACGAAACGTTAAGTAGCGGTGCTGCTTGTAGAGTGCTAACACTACTGAAGCTTAGGGCGAGAAGTGATGCGGTCAGCAAGCGTTTCATGGCGTAATCCCTTTGAAATTAATGAGAAGATGCTCACTATAGGGAAGGCTTGTTATGCTGTAAAAGAATTAGAAGTAATTTTGATATGCCTTATGCGCATAAAAAAGCCCTCGCTAGGAGGGCTTTTCAGGTATAACACCATTACATATTTGGGTAGTTGGGCCCGCCAGTACCTTCTGGGGCTACCCAATTAATATTTTGTGCAGGGTCCTTGATGTCACAGGTCTTACAATGCACACAGTTCTCAGCATTAATTTGGAAACGCTTGCCTTCACTGTCTTCAACGATTTCATACACGCCAGCTGGGCAATAACGCTGTGCTGGTTCGTCATACATGGAAAGGTTCTTGCCCAGCGGAATACTTGCGTCAGTTAAGACCAGGTGGCATGGCTGGTTTGCTTCGTGAGCGGTGTTCGATAGAAAAACTGAGCTCAATTTATCGAAACTCAGTTTGCCATCGGGTTTTGGGTAGCTGATTTTCTTTGAATCAGATGCCAGCTTTAACTTAGCGTAATCCGGTGTGGTGTCACGCAGGGTGAAAGGGATTTTACCGCCAAAAATATTTTGGTCGATGTAGTTGAATGCCCCGCCCAAGAGTGCGCCATACTTATGAATTGCTGCACCAAAGTTGCGACTGGTGAACAAGTCTTCGTAGAGCCAGCTGGCTTTGAACGCGTCCACATAGGCTGTGAGTTCATCACCACCTTCGCGGCCTTGGATAATTGCATCTGCAGCGGCTTCAGCGGCTAACATGCCGGACTTCATCGCTGTGTGATTGCCTTTAATTTTAGCAAAGTTGAGCGTACCTAAGTCACAACCTACCAAGGCACCACCGGGGAAGACCATTTTTGGTAAGGAGTTGTAGCCACCTTTGGAAATGGCGCGAGCACCATAAGCAACGCGAGTGCCGCCTTCGAGGTACTGGCTAATGACTGGGTGGTGTTTGTAGCGCTGGAACTCATCGAAAGGTGATAAGTACGGGTTGCTATAAGACAAGTCAACAATCAAACCCACAACTACTTGGTTATTTTCGGTGTGATAGAGGAAAGAGCCACCTGGGTTGTCGTCGTCAAGAGGCCAGCCAGCAGTGTGTACCACTAAGCCTTCTTCGTGTTTAGCGGGGTCAATATCCCAAATTTCTTTGATACCGATGCCGTAATGCTGTGCATCAGCTTCGCTGTCAAGGTTGTAGCGCTTAATCAGTTGTTTACCAATATGACCGCGGCAACCTTCGGCAAATAAGGTGTATTTAGCTCGCAACTCCATACCTGGGGTGTACATGCCTTCTTTAGGATTGCCGTCACGGTCAACCCCCATGTCGCCGGTCAAAATCCCGTAAACCGCACCGTCTTCATTAATAAGAGCTTCTTGTGCAGCAAAGCCTGGGTAGACTTCTACGCCCAAGTTTTCTGCCTGCTCGGCCAGCCAGCGGCATAAATTACCCAAAGAAATGATGTAGTTGCCTTCGTTGTGCATCGTTTTAGGCACAAAAAAGTTTGGGATTTTCTGCCCTTTATCTGCGTTTTTTAGCAAATAAATATCATCACGCTTCACTGGCGTGTTGATTGGAGCACCAAGTTCTTTCCAATCGGGGAACAATTCATCAAGTGCGCGCGTCTCAAAAACGGCGCCAGAAAGGATGTGGGCACCGACTTCGGAACCCTTCTCAACGACGCAAACGCTGATCTCTTGACCGGCCTCTGCTGCCTTTTGTTTCAGTCGGCATGCTGCTGAAAGCCCCGAGGGGCCTGCACCAACGATGACAACATCGAATTCCATAAATTCGCGTTCCACAAGCTATCTCCTACTCATGCTGTTCATTATTTTAATTTGGAAGGCTTGAATCTCTCACCAGAATCTGTGAGGGTTTTTCGCATTATAACTATGACTGCGCTGTGTTCCAATACAAACGCTCGTTTGAATTTTTTAAAACCCTGTTAGAATGAAATTCAAAGGTGGGCCGAAAAGGCTGTATTGTTGTATTGACCGACTTGGGTCTTACGTTCAAGATAGCAAAAGTTTTGTGCTTATCTGATTTGGTAGTTGTATATTCGACCAAGTGCATCACTGCCAGGCTTGCTTGGCGACATTTTTTATTCACCCGAGATAACGAGGAATCCATGAAGGTTCTAGTAGCTGTCAAACGAGTGGTAGACTATAACGTCAAGGTTCGCGTTAAAGCGGACAATTCTGGCGTTGATCTCGCCAACGTTAAAATGTCTATGAACCCTTTCTGCGAAATTGGCGTTGAAGAAGCCATCCGCTTAAAGGAAAAAGGTATTGCAACTGAAGTGGTTGCAGTTTCTATTGGCCCAACTGCTGCGCAAGAGCAGTTACGTACAGCCCTAGCATTGGGTGCTGACCGTGCGATCTTGATCGAAAGCAATGACGAGTTGCGCTCACTGGCGGTAGCTAAGCTACTCAAAGCCGTAGTGGATCAAGAGCAGCCGCAGTTGATCATGCTGGGTAAGCAAGCAATTGACAGTGATAACAACCAAACTGGTCAAATGCTCGGTGCGTTAACAGGTTATCCGCAAGGTACTTTCGCTTCTAAAGTTGAAGTCGAAGGCGATAAAGTTAATGTAACCCGTGAAATTGATGGTGGTTTGCAAACTGTTGCGCTGAACCTGCCAGCAATTGTTACCACTGACTTGCGCTTGAATGAGCCACGTTACGCATCTTTGCCTAACATCATGAAAGCTAAGAAAAAGCCGCTGGAAGTTATCACTCCAGAATCTTTGGGCGTTTCTACCGAGTCCACCGTTACCACTTTGAAAGTTGAAGCGCCTGCTACACGTAGCGCGGGTATCAAAGTGAAGAGCGTTGCTGAACTGGTTGAGAAACTTAAAAATGAGGCGAAAGTAATTTAATGGCTATTTTAGTTATTGCTGAGCATTCGAATGACGCTTTGGGTGCTGCTACCCTAAACACAGTTGCGGCAGCTCAAGCAATTGGTGGCGATGTCCATGTACTGGTTGCCGGTGCTGGCTCTGCTGCAGTTGCTGAAGCAGCAGCAAAAATTAATGGTGTAAGCAAAGTGTTGTCAGCTGATAACGCTGCTTTTGCACACCAGTTGCCGGAAAACGTTGCGCCACTCATTGCTGAGTTGGGTAAAGAGTATTCGCATATTCTGGCTGCGGCGACAACAACCGGTAAAAACGTAATGCCACGCGTGGCAGCGTTATTAGACGTTGATCAGATTTCTGAAATTGTTGCAGTAGAAAGCGCTGATACATTTAAGCGTCCAATCTACGCGGGTAATGCGATTGCTACTGTGCAGTCCAATGCAGCAATTAAAGTGATCACTGTACGTGGTACTGGTTTTGATGCCGCTGCTGCAGAAGGCGGATCGGCGAGCGTTGAAGCTGTTAGCACTGGCGCTGATGCTGGTATCTCGGCATTTGTTGGTGAAGAGCTGGCGCAATCTGATCGTCCTGAATTAACTGCTGCTAAAGTGGTTATTTCTGGTGGTCGTGGTATGCAGAACGGTGAGAACTTTGAAATGCTCAACCGTATTGCTGACAAGCTTGGCGCTGCAGTGGGTGCTTCACGCGCTGCTGTTGACGCAGGTTTTGTGCCGAACGACATGCAAGTTGGCCAGACAGGTAAAATTGTTGCGCCAGAGCTGTACATTGCGGTTGGTATTTCCGGTGCAATCCAGCATTTGGCGGGTATGAAAGATTCTAAAGTGATCGTTGCGATCAACAAAGATGAAGATGCACCGATTTTCCAAGTTGCTGATTATGGTTTAGTGGCTGATTTATTCGACGCTATTCCAGAACTGGAAGCTGCCCTGTAAGGCTGTGAGTTCTAACAAGAAGCCCGCTTATAGCGGGTTTTTTGTTGCTGGCGGATTGATAAAATAATATTCAGAATACAGGGGCACGACACATGTGCCCATCATGCCGACGTGTTAATGGCGGTATGCAGTGCTTGGCCTTTATCAGATAAATGAGAAATTAAAGCTATGAGCTGGCGATTGGTGTTTTATGCTCTAGGAGTGACTATCAGCTGGAGTGCGTCACAGATTGTGGCTGCCAGCGAGCAAGGCTGCGCGGCATTAGTGGCAGTGAATTATATCGACTCAGGCTTAGTCGGCGAGGCTGCGGCTCAGCAGCTTGAACACTTCAATAGCGAGCTCATTGAGGCTTTAGGGCAGGCAACGCAGCTGGCGATAAAGCTTGAACCTAGCCAAGGGCATCAAGCCTTGGCTGAGGTGCGCAGTGGACGGGTTGATCTTGTCGTTGGCGTCAGCCCTGGGGTGGAGCCAGATGCACAGCTGAGTTACTTGGAGCCTGCGTACCTACAAAAAAACTACCGTTTGTGGCGACGTGCTGGCGAGCAGTTATCGCTAAAACGCTGGCCAGAATTGAGTGGTTTGCGTGGTGTGCAAGTTGCGCCGACAACTGAGTTGGCAGATTTTGCCGTGCAGGCCGAGTTGCTCAATTGGCCGGTGCGTACTGTGCAAAGCCTTGATGCAGCAGTGGATAAGGTTGTTGCAGGTCAGGCTGATTACTTGCTAGCGGAGCAGCAGGAGCTCGTGGCGCATCTGGAACAGCACAGCCTGGCGCAAGACTTTGAGTTTGTTGAGCCGGCGGCTGCAACTCAGGAGTTGTATGTGGCTTTAAGTAAAGACTCTGTATGCAATACTGCAGCGCTGCGCAGTAAGTTAAGCCAGGCGTTAGCGAAGCTAAGTCAGTAGAGCAAGGGCATCTGCTCGACACAAAAAAGCCCAGATCAAAACGTCGATCTGGGCTTTTTTGTTGAACTATTTTAGTTTCTTTGTTGCAGGGCAGCGATACGTACTTCTAGTGGCGGGTGGCTCATCAGTAAGCCTGCCAAACCTTCTTTTAAACCGCCGCTAATGCCGAATGCAGTTAAAGCTTTGGGCATTTCAGATTCAAGGCGTTGATCGCCACGTAAACGGTTTAAAGCGGCAATCATCGCGTGCTTGCCAGCTAAATCAGCGCCTGCTTCGTCGGCACGGAATTCCCGGCGACGGGAGAACCACATAACTATGATACTGGCCAGTAAACCCAGCACAAGTTCAGCAGCAATGGTAGCGACAAAATAGCCAATGCCACGACCGTCTTCGTTTTTCAACAGTACGCGGTCGACGAAATCACCGATGATGCGTGCGAAGAACATCACAAAAGTATTCACTACGCCTTGTAGCAGCGCCATAGTCACCATGTCACCATTGGCAACGTGACCAATCTCGTGGGCCAGCACGGCTTTCACTTCGTCTTGTGAGAAGTTATTGAGCAGGCCTTGGCTCACTGCAACTAACGCATTGTTGCGGTTCCAGCCAGTGGCAAAGGCATTGGCTTCGTTGGCCGGGAAAATACCCACTTCTGGCATACCGATGCCAGCCTTATTGGCCAACTCTTCCACAGTGTGCAGTAGCCATTGTTCTTGGCGGGTACGCGGCTGCACGATGACCTGGGTGCCTGTGCTTCTTTTGGCCATCCATTTCGAGATAAACAAAGAAATCATTGAGCCAGTAAAACCAAATACCGCACAGAATATTAATAGGTCGCCGTGGTTTTGACCGGTATAGCGATCAACGCCCAGCAGACTCAGGGTGATACTGGCAACCACCAATACTGCGATGTTAGTGGCTAAGAATAAAAAGATACGCATCATGTGCGAAAAACTCCAAAAGTGTAAACAGGTGAACTATATAAGGGCTGCGCGGGTGCGCTTCAAGGTGGTTTCTGTTGCAAACTGTGTCAGTTGAGTAAATTTAGCATTGGAAGAACCTTTGCATTAATTCAATCACCCGTTCGCTGTGCTGGGACTGCAATGCTTCGCGCAGCTGGTTGGCTAAACTACCTTGTGCGCGGCGCACGCTTGGTGGCGTATTTTTAAGGGCACAAGGCAGTGGGTTAACAGCGCTAGCTAGGCGTGCAAACGCTTTTTCGCTGAGCTCAATTTGATCTAAAGCTTCAAAACGAATGGTGCTTTGATAGCGCACATAGCCTTCTTCGGCTAACCAAAGAAAAGTGCTTAAGCAGCGCTGCTGACGTGCTTGCGGTAAACCAAACTCGTCAGGGGCCATATAGCCGATTAAATCATCCATGTAGAGTGTGCTTTTATTGGGAAAGGCCTGATAGAGCACGAGCAGGCCTTGCGCAGCATCCTGGTAAAAATCGTCAATATGCAGATCCATGCGAACTCACTGGCGATAGGTTTTTAAGAAATTGCCAATACGGCCAATGGCTTGTTCAAGGTCATCGACGCGGGGCAGAGTGACGACACGGAAATGGTCCGGCCAAGGCCAGTTAAAGGCGGTCCCCTGTACGACTAAGAGCTTTTCCGAGAGCAATAAGTCCAGGACGAATTTTTCATCGTTGTGAATAGGACAGATTTTCGGGTCGATTTTTGGGAAAGCATATAAAGCGCCCATAGGCTTCACGCAACTGACCCCAGGAATATCATTGAGTAACTCCCAAGTGCGGTTACGTTGTTCCAGTAAACGGCCGTTAGGCAGCACCAAGTCATTGATGCTTTGGTAGCCACCCAGAGCGGTTTGAATCGCATGCTGGGCTGGCACGTTGGCGCAAAGACGCATATTGGACAGAATATCCAACCCTTCTATATAGCTGCGCGCGCGGTGCTTAGGACCAGACACCACCACCCAGCCCGAGCGGAAACCGGCTACGCGGTAAGATTTAGACAGGCCATTAAAAGTTAAGCACAAAACATCGGGCGCTAATGAAGCTGCGCAAATATGCACGGCATCGTCGTAGAGAATTTTGTCGTAAATTTCGTCGGCAAACACCACCAGATTATGCTGGCGGGCCAACTCCATAATATCGAGCAGAACTTCTTTGGAGTACACCGCGCCTGTTGGGTTATTGGGGTTAATTAACACAATGGCTTTGGTGTTGGCAGTGATTTTACTGCGCATGTCATCAATATCTGGAAACCAGCCGGCTTGCTCGTCACATAAGTAGTGCACAGGTTTGCCACCGGCCAGACTGGTGGCTGCTGTCCAGAGCGGGTAGTCCGGTGCTGGTAATAGCACTTCGTCGTTATTATTGAGCAAAGCTTGGAGTGCAATCACAATCAGCTCGGAGACACCGTTGCCCAGGTAAATATCTTCAATGCCAACGCCTTCTACATGCATTTGCTGGTAATACTGCATGATGGCTTTACGGGCGCTAAATAAACCTTTTGAGTCGCTATAGCCCTGCGCGGTTGGTAGGTTGCGAATAACATCTTGCAGGATTTCTTCTGGTGCTTCGAAGCCAAAGGGTGCAGGATTACCAATATTAAGCTTAAGGATACGCTGGCCTTCGTCTTCTAGACGTTTGGCGTGTTTCAGTACTGGGCCTCGTATGTCATAACAGACGTTAGCGAGCTTGTTCGATTTGCTGAACTGCATGATGTTGAGTATCCCGAATAAATGAGGTCAATAAGGGGCAGTCGGTCGATAAAAAGCGCATTGTAGCGCTGACGTAGAGCCTGCCCGTACATTCTATTGCTGCTTCTTTGTTGCAGGCATAAAGAGGTACTTAAAGTCCCCTATCATACGACTGTACCGACAAAGGTGAAAGGGAGCGTTAGGCCCAAGCTCTGCTTTTAATTGGAGAAAATGATGAAAAAGGTTGAAAAGAGTCAAGAACAGTGGCGTGAAAAATTATCTGATGAACAATTTCGAGTTTGTCGCCTTGCAGGGACTGAGCGCCCGTTTACCGGTGAGTACCATTTGCCACAGTTTAAGGGCGTGTTTCATTGTGTCTGTTGTGAGCAACCGCTGTTTGATGCGCAGCACCAGTTTGATGCAGGTTGTGGTTGGCCCAGCTATTGGCAGGCAATTAACGAGACTGCGTTAACCGAGCATGCTGATACGAGTCATGGCATGCAGCGGGTTGAGGTGGTGTGTTCCAAGTGTGATGCGCACTTAGGCCATGTCTTTCCTGATGGCCCCGCGCCGACTGGCTTGCGTTACTGCATCAATTCCGTGGCGATGCGTCTTGAGCCTGCTGCGGCTGATTAAACTGAGCAGCCAGAAGTTTAGCGGTTGCAAGCTTTGCATGAATGTATGGGAGAGGGTGAAGTGTCTGAGTTAATCAATGCGTTTTTACAGCGTGCCAATCAAGTGCTCGAAAAACTTGAGCCATTATTGCCAACTCCGGCGACAACGGTTGATTGGGAAACAGTGCAGGCAGCGAGCTGGCAGCGCAAGGGCAACAGCAGTTTCTTTCGCCCGATAGCATTGTCTGCCGATATTCAATTGGCTGATTTGTTAGGAGTGGATCAGCAGCGTGAGCAGTTGCAGCGCAATACCTTGCAGTTTATGCGTGGGTACCCAGCGAACCATGCGCTGTTGTGGGGTGCGCGCGGCACAGGTAAGTCATCTATCGTGCGTGCCTTACTGGCGGCATACGCGGCGCAGGGTTTGCGTTTGATTGAGGTTGAACGCAATGAGCTGGCGGATCTGCCGTTTATTGTTGAGTCTTTGGCCGGTTTACCACAGCACTTTATTGTCTTTTGCGATGATTTGTCTTTTGAGGCTGGGGAAGGGGATTACCGTATTTTAAAAAGTGTCTTGGATGGTTCTTTAGAGCGCGCGCCAGATAACGTGCTGTTGTATGCCACCTCTAATCGCCGCCATTTACTGCCTGAGCAGCACAGCGATAATCAAAACTGGCAGCACGGTGATGGTGGAGAGCTGCACCCAAGCGAAGCGGTTGAGGATAAAATCGCTTTATCGGATCGTTTTGGTTTGTGGCTGTCGTTTTACCCTTTTAGCCAAGATCACTATTTAGCGGTGGTGCAGCACTGGATTGCTCACTATGGCGAGCCTGCACAGCTGAGCTGGCAGTTTACTGATGCGCTGGCTAAAGAGGCGATCAGTTGGGCGCAGGCACGAGGTAATCGTAATGGCCGCTGCGCTGCACAATTCGCTAAGCAATGGGTTGGCTTGCAGCTGTTGGAGCAGAAGGCTTAACCATTGTATTGAGCGCAAAATCATCGAATAAGCGTTGCATGTTGGGTAAATGCTGGGCAGGCACTATACTGTGCGCCTTGTTTTTAAGGGGATAGTATTATGACTACACCGCACGTTGAGCAACATTTACAGCTGTTAGCGCATTTGCGCACGATATTAGTCGCGGTTGCTGATGCTGAAGTCGTCCCGGAAAATCATCATGCGTTATTTCTTGAGCGTTATGATGACATGGTGAGCAGCTTGCGTGAGAGCAGCGAAGACTTATATGTGGGACAGGATATTATCAGCCAAGTGTTTCAGCGTTATCCGCAAATTGCCCACTTGGTGCCACGGGATCTGCTGTGGTTCTTTGGGGGTGATTGCTTACACTTTATGCCCGATGATGAAATTGATAAGTATCAGCAATTGGAAGAGCGCCGTTACCAAGCACTTGAAAACGGTGAGGAATTTGACTGGAACCAAGAAATACAGCTGATGTTTATGCCGGAAAAGGCACCAGAGCACTGAATTGCAAAGAGTTTTCAAAAAAGGCTTGACGGATGCTTAAGTCATCCGTAATATACGCGCCACTTCCAAGCAATAAAGCAAACAGCCCAAGCTTGAAAGTTGCAAGCTGTTAGAAGCTCCAAGGCTGCGTCCCCTTCGTCTAGTGGCCTAGGACACCGCCCTTTCACGGCGGTAACAGGGGTTCGAGTCCCCTAGGGGACGCCATATTATGCGGGAATAGCTCAGTTGGTAGAGCACAACCTTGCCAAGGTTGGGGTCGCGAGTTCGAATCTCGTTTCCCGCTCCAGATTTGGCGTCAAGCTAAAAAAGAAAGAGCCGAAAGGCTCTTTTTTTTCGTCTGCAGTTTATGTTTTGCCCTTCAGCGCCCAACCAAGACAGATGACTCAATCAAAAGTACATGCAGCCAACCTAATGCAAGTCAGGGGGTTGTGCATCTACTTGAAAAAAATGCTAATCGACTGGCTGCCAAACAATAAGTTCGATGCACTGTTTGGTGACTAAGCTGCCGGCAGAGCATTCGATGCTGGTTACTATAAACTGCCTCTCGTACCACTAAATATCAACACCTGCCCGCTTAATATCAGCAAGGCGGGCTGGGCCGATGCCATGGATTTTGGTGAGTTGTGACAGGTCGCTGATAGGTCGTAAGGTCATAATTGCTAATGCGCGATCATGACCGATGTGCGGCAGTGTTTGTAATTGAGCGTGGCTCGCGGTATTGAGATTAATTAAGTCGCCTGTTGCGCTGGGCGTGACGCTAACACTTTGGGTTGACGGTTGCGCTGTTATGTCGAGCGGCTCAGTTACAGCAAAGTTCTCGGCATGGACTGGATCTGTTTGAAAGCGCAGTTGGGCAAAGTCTGCAAAGATTTGCAGCAGTTGCTCTTGCAGCTCTGTGCGCTCGCCTAAGGTCAAAATCCAGTCATCAATGTGTAGGAACAATTCTACGGTGTCTTCTGCGCCCAGTAGTTGAGCTTGCTGTTGAGCTAAAAGAGCGGTGATGACTTGCGGGGTGATTGTGTTTGTTGCTGCGTGTTCGCTACGCAGCTGCTCTAAGCGTTGGGCGATCTGACTTAATCCTGCCGTGGTGATGGTTAACTGATGCGCTGCTGGGTTGTGCTGTTGCTGTTGAGTAATGCGTATAGCTGCTTCGTGGGCTGTTAAGCCGCTGCCCCAACCGCAGAGGGTTAAAAGGCTTGCGTTGAGCAGTTCGGGGGCGCTCCAGTTGTCTATAGAAGGCGTAAATAACTGCTTGCTGCGACTGAGTTTTGAGCTGATACGAGCATTACGGAAATCTTGTCGTAGATTGCCGAATAAATCCGGTAAGTTTGCAATCCAGCGCAATAATTCTGTGCAGAGTCTGACTGTCACCCGCAGTAATAGCGTTAGCATCTGCCAGAACACTTGCAGCCCTTGTGCAATGCCCAGCAGCAACATATAGATCAGTTGGATGTTGGCAGCTTTTTTTCCGCGTAGCTGTACACCGGCAATCTTGACTGAAGAGCGGTTGGGTTTGCTCCAGTTAAATGTGCCCAGGGGGTTGCGGGTGGAGACGCTTACACCGGATTTAGATAGGTTGAGGCGGGTTGCTCCGCTGCCATAGCGTCCGCGTAAGACTGGCCGTCCATTTTGTAGAGCAACTTGTGTGTTTTTTGCGACACGGCTGGATACCCGTAGGCCATGTTGGCTGTTAGCCGTGATAGTTAAACCGGCAGCTTTGGCTTGCGTACGCAGTGCGACTCCACCAGTACGACTGACACGCAAGTTTTTACCGCGGTGCTCAATACGCTGCTGCTTAGCAAAATCCGCCGTAAACCCTCGCCCGTAGGGCGGGGATATAAGGCGGGGCGCGAAGCGCTTTACTCAATCGCTGTTTGACTTTCGATATACGCCTTTAATGTGTCAATGGTTGCGCCCCCGGCTGTACAAGCAAAGTAAGATCGTGACCATAGTGCGGCATTTTTACTTTGTCTTTCTAGGTGACTGTTTTGCAATCTCAGCATGCGAGACGAAACAGATTTAAGGTTATTGACCATTATGCTGACGGCCAGCTTGGGCGGGAAAGCAATCAGCAAGTGAGCATGATCGGCTTCGCCGTTCATTTCTAGCAAATCGCATTCCAGCTTTACGCAAGCCGATTCAAATGCCTCGCGCAACTGACCGATCATTGCATCATCAAACAGCTTGCGTCTGTACTTGGCGGTAAACACCAAATGAACAACTAATTTACTGACGCTATGGCGTTTACGAAGGTAGCCAAATAAGATCGCTTCACTCTGTACACTCACTTGAAATATGCCCTAATAAGCTTATATTGTGTGTAGTTTAGTCGTGAGGGCTGAAGTATGCTATACAAATTCGAGATTAGCGGGATTTCCCATTCAGGCAACCCCAGTGTTTGTTTTTCGTGTACTCATTGTGGGCGTATGGATTTTGATATGCCTGGCTACCTATATGCTGCCAACCTATCGGCTAGCCCTCGTAAAAATATCGAGGCTGCTTGCAAGGAGTTTACTGATCGCATCAATTGTGGCGACTTCAACTTATTTACGAACCCAAAAACAGCAAATAAACTACAGCAAGTATTGTGTCACTGTGACCAAAATGTAGTTGACCTTGGGCGCATAAGAGGCATTAAACGAGCACGAGCTATCTTGCTAGCCGGATTGGAACAGTCAGGCCGATAATGCTAAGAGCCATTAAGGTACGCATTTATCCCTCACCAGAACAAGCTGAGTTTCTAGTGGCTCAGTTTGGTGCGGTGCGCTTTGCGTACAATAAAGCTCTGCATATTAAGACGCATGCTTACCGCTTGCACGGCATCAACCTAAGCCCTAAAAAGGACTTAAAACCTCTGCTGGCCGTGGCTAAGAAATCAAGAAAGTACCATTGGTTAAAGCTGTATGATTCTATTGCCTTGCAGCAAGCGGTAATCAACCTGCATACAGCCTTTGATCGTTTCTTTGATCCAAAGGTAAAAGCACACTACCCCAAGTTTAAGCGCAGACATGGCAAGCAAAGCAGCTATCATTGCGTGGGCATAAAGGTGCTTGATGGTGCAATTAAACTGCCCAAAATGCAGCCCATTAAGGCCAAGCTGCACCGTGAAGTCAGCGGCACAGCTAAAAGCATTACAGTCACGCTCAGCGCTACCGGAAAATACTACGCATCAATATTGGTTGATGATGGGCTTGAAGCACCACAACCTATCCATTCGGTCGAAAAGGTGGTTGGTATTGATCTTGGCATTGCTCACTTTGCCATTGAGTCCAGAGGTAAGAAAAAAACCAATCCGCGCTTTTTGAAGCGTGCAGCCAGAAATTTAAGGCGCAAGCAGCGTCAGTTATCACGCAAGAAAAAAGGCAGTGCCAATCACGCAAAGGCTCGTTTAATTGTGGCTAAAGCCCATGAAAAAGTAACCAATGCCAGGTCTGATTTTCAGCATAAATACTCTCGAACTCTTGTTGACGAAAACCAAGCGGTGATAGTCGAGACGCTTAAATCAGCCAATATGATGAAAAACCGTAAGCTGGCAAAACACATCGCAGATGCCTCATGGCATAGCTTTGTTGTGAAGCTGCAATACAAAGCCAAAGAACAGGGCAAGCATGTGATTAAGCTGGATCAGTGGTACGCCAGCTCAAAAACCTGCAATGGCTGTAAGCATAAAGTTAAAGATATGCCTTTGTCGGTACGCATATGGGACTGCCCGTCATGCGGTAGAGTCGGTATTGATAGAGATATTAATGCCGCACTCAACATCCTTGAAGAAGGTATTTTGGCATTAAAGGCGGCTGGGCAAGCCGTTACTGCTTGTGGAGGCGCGCGTCATTCTTGGTCATACCAAGTTGCAGCCTGTGAAACAAGAAGCATCGCCCTTTAAGGGCGGTGAGAAGTCACCAATCAGTAAAGTTATTTTTGCTAATAGCAAAGTGATTTGCTTTGTATTGATCTGGATCAGTCTATGTTGAGCATATAGGCCTAGGCTCTAACTAAAGTCTTAGCGAGGAGCGCACAACATGACTGATCAACAGCTTGATCCGCACACAGTAGAAAAAACACTGAGTTCACGCTTTCCTACTGCCTACACCATCCTCTTCTTACTTATTATTTTTGTTGCGGCCTTAACCTGGGTTATTCCAGCGGGTAAGTACGACCGCGTTATGAGCGACGAAGTCGGGCGGGAAGTAGCTGTGCCTGGCACTTATCAGGTAGTGGAGGCGAAACAACAAGGTTTTGTTGACGTAATGCTGGCCCCTACAGCGGGCTTTTATGATCCTGATAGTTATGTGGCAAATGCCATTGATGTGGCGTTATTTGTGCTATTTCTTGGTGGTTTTCTAGGGGTGATGAATGCCACTGGTGCCATTGATACAGGGATTCGCAGTGCGATGCGGCGCTTGGAGGGGCGTGAGTTGTGGATGATTCCGATCCTCATGACTCTCTTTGCCTTTGGCGGTACCACCTATGGTATGGCGGAGGAAACCTTGGCGTTTTATGCCATTTTAATTCCGGTGATTATCTCTGCAGGTTATGACGCTATTACCGGCGTAGCCATTGTTATGGTGGGTGCTGGGATTGGTGTGTTGGGCTCAACAATTAATCCGTTTGCCACTGTGATTGCTGCCAATGCGGCCAGTATCCCGTTTACCGATGGCATAGGTTTGCGTTTTGTTTTGCTAATTGGTGGTTTGCTGATTTGCGCAGCTTATGTGATGCGTTATGCCAAGCGGGTGAAAGAGGACCCAACGCGCTCAGTGGTGGCAAAACAGTGGGCAGCTCATCGCGCTCACTTTTTAGAGCAGCATAGTGGGGAGATGGTGCAGTCGACTTTAACCGGTAAGCAAAGTGTGGCTTTGGTTATTTTCGCTTTGACCTTTGCGGTAATGATTTGGGGTGTGTCGTCACAAGATTGGTGGATGGCGCAAATGGGCGGCTTGTTTATGGGCGCAGCCATTGTCATTGGTCTAATTGGTCGCTTAGGCGAGAAAAAAATCACCTCAAGCTTTGTTGATGGTGCACGAGACTTGCTGGGCGTGGCCTTAGTGGTCGGCTTGGCTCGCGGTATTGTCGTGATCATGGAGCAGGGCATGATTGCCGACACAATTTTGCACAGTGCCGAAACCACTTTAGGAGGCCTGCCAGAGCTGGCATTTATTAACTTAATGTTTTGGATTGAAGTGGGAATGAGTTTCTTTGTCCCGTCTTCTTCAGGTTTGGCTGTGCTGTCGATGCCAATTTTAGCGCCCTTGGCGGATTTCGCCCATGTTGACCGCGCGCTTGTAGTGACGGCTTTCCAGTCCGCCAGTGGGCTGGTTAACTTGGTCAACCCAACCTTTGCTGTGGTACTGGGAGGCTTAGCAATAGGCCGCGTGTCCTATGACCGCTGGCTGGTCTTTATTTGGCCGTTGTTACTGATTTTAACGGTGTTTATCAGCGTAGTTATCAGTATTGGCGCGTTACTCTGAGTTATTTAGTTTACACACAATGCTGTGGTAAGGAGCTCGAAAATGTCTGAATTAACTTTAGGTGTGCACTCGGAAACCGGTACTTTGCGTCAGGTGATTGTCTGTCGCCCGGGCCTTGCTCACCGCCGTTTAACCCCTTCAAATTGCGATGCGTTGTTGTTTGATGATGTGTTTTGGGTCAAGCAAGCGCAAAAAGACCACGATGTATTTGTCCAGTTAATGCAGGAGCGTGGCGTTGAGGTGCTGGATATTCATGACTTGCTGGCGCAAACGCTGGATATTGCTGAGGCGCGCAAGTGGATTTTGGATCAACGCATTACTTGGAATGAAATTGGTGTAGGGATGATCTCGGATCTACGTGAGTGGATGGATGAGATGCCCGGCAGCCAGCTTGCTGAGTACTTGATTGGTGGTCTAGAGGTTGGTGATTTACCCTTTAAGCCGGTTAGTTTGTTTGGTAACCACTTGGGCAAGTATGGTTTTGTGTTGCCGCCTTTGCCGAACTTTTTATTCACCCGTGACAACAGTGCGTGGATTTATGGCGGCGTTACTCTCAATCCTATGTATTGGACCGCACGTAAGCCAGAAACTCTACTAACTGCTGGTGTCTATAAGTTTCACCCCAAGTTCGCTGGTAAGGTTGATGTGCTTTGGGGTGATCCATTGCAAGAGTTTGGTTTAGCCACCTTAGAAGGTGGTGATATTATGCCCATTGGTAATCGCACGGTGTTGGTGGGCATGGGTGAGCGCAGCTCCCCACAAGCGGTGGGTCAGTTAGCACGGGCACTCTTTGCTAAAGGCAGTGTTGATCGAGTCATTGCTTGTCAAATGCCTAAATCACGGGCGGCAATGCACTTGGATACGGTGTTTACCTTCTGTGGTGGCAATATTGTTACTGCATTTACTGAAGTCGCCGATGAAATGATTTGTTATGATCTGCGCCCCGATGCCAGCGGCACATCACATGTTTTCACGCAAGATCCACGGCATATGTTTGACGTGGTAGCTGAAGCGCTTGGTTATGCCTCGTTAGAGGTGGTTGCTACCGGTGGTGATCATCCAGCAGAGCGTGAGCGTGAGCAATGGAATGATGGCAATAATGTGCTGGCACTCAGTCCCGGTGTCGTAATTGGCTATGACCGTAATGATGATACGAATGCGGCTTTAGCTGCGGCAGGTATTGAAGTCCTGGCTGTACCCGGTGCGGAGTTAGGGCGTGGCCGTGGTGGCGGACGCTGCATGAGCTGCCCAACTGTCCGTGATCCCGTATAATGTTTGTTTTTAGCGAAATTTATTTACCCAGCTGCTAACCAAGGAGCAGATGCATGGCTTTTAACCTTAGAGATCGTGACTTATTAACGTTGCGCGATTTTACGCCTCAAGAAATTGAGTTCTTGCTGAAGTTGTCTGCAGACCTAAAAGCAGCTAAGTATGCAGGCACTGAGCAACCGCGACTGCAAGGTAAAAATATAGCCCTGATTTTTGAAAAAGACTCAACCCGTACGCGGGTCAGTTTTGAAGTGGCGGCCCATGACCAAGGTGCAAAAGTGACCTACTTAGGGCCAACTGGCAATCACATGGGCCATAAAGAGTCGGTTAAAGACACGGCGCGGGTTTTGGGTCGTGTCTATGACGCCATTGAGTACCGCGGCTTTGGTCAGGAGATCGTCAATGAGCTGGCTGAGTATTCCGGTGTGCCGGTGTATAACGGCTTAACCGATGATTTTCACCCGACGCAGATTTTGGCTGACTTTCTCACCATGACTGAACACAGCGATAAGCCACTGCATGAAGTGGCCTACGTGTTTATTGGTGATACGGCAAACAATATGGGCAACAGTCTGCTGATTGGCGGAGCGAAAATGGGCATGGATGTGCGTCTTTGTGCCCCTAAAGCGTGCCAGCCTGAGCCTGAAGTTCAGGCTTATGCGCAAGCAATTGCCGAAAAAACCGGTGCGCGCATTACCATTACCGATGATATTGCTGCTGCTGTGCAGGGTGTGGATTATGTCTATACCGATGTCTGGGTATCAATGGGTGAGCCAGATGAGGTTTGGACTGAGCGCATTAAATTATTGATGCCTTACCAAGTGAATGCCGCACTGATGGCGAAAACTGGCAACCCACGGGTGAAGTTTATGCATTGCCTGCCGGCTTTCCACAATACTGAAACCGCGGTGGGCAAAGAGATTCAGAAAAAGTTTGGCATTGATGCAATGGAGGTCACCGATGAGGTGTTTGAAAGCCCAGCATCAATAGTGTTTGATCAAGCAGAGAACCGTATGCACACCATTAAAGCGGTGTTGGTGGCTACTTTAGGACGTTAATTATGTTAGTTGTTGCAGCGTTGGGCGGGAATGCCTTATTACAACGTGGTCAGCCGCTGACCGCACAAGTGCAGCGCGAGAATGTCAAGGTGGCTGCACGCGCTTTGGCGGATATTGTGCGTGCTGGCCATCGGTTGGTGATTACCCACGGTAACGGCCCACAAGTGGGGCTGTTGGCCTTGCAAAATGATGCCTATAAGCCAGAGGAAAGTTATCCGTTAGATGTGCTGGGTGCACAAACCGCAGGCATGATTGGCTACTTAATTGAGCAAGAGCTGGAAAATGAATTACAGCATGCCCAGCCCATTGTGACCTTGTTGACCCAAGTAATTGTGGACTTAAATGACCCAGCCTTTGCCACACCCACCAAGTATATTGGTCCAGTGTATAGCCAAGCCGAAGCACAAACCCGTGCCGCTCAAGCGGGCTGGCAAATTGCCCAGGATGGCGATAAGTGGCGCCGTGTCGTGGCTTCACCAAAACCTGTGGAAATTCCAGACTTACAGGTATTGAAGCTGCTAGTGGAAAAAAAGGTGGTAGTGATTTGTAACGGCGGCGGTGGTATTCCGGTGGTGCGCAATGCCGATAATAGTTTGCAAGGCATTGAAGCAGTGATTGATAAGGATTTATCCAGTGCGTTCTTGGCAGAAAAACTGGGTGCTGATGCTTTATTGCTGCTCACAGATGTGGAGTCGGTGTATCAGGATTTTGGTACGCCAGAGGCGAAACCGCTGCGCAAGCTGACCATTGCTGAGGGCGGTGAAATGGATGTGCCTGCAGGTTCGATGGGGCCAAAAATTAAAGCCGCCAGTAGTTTTGCTGCATCCGGTGGTTTTAGTGCCATTGGGCGTTTATCTGATGCGTTAGCCTTGTTATCCGGTGATGCCGGAACACGGGTTGTAGCTGAGCGCACGCAGTAAGTACGTGCTGTCGAATTTTCCCATCCATACTCCGTAATCTGTCGTTAGATTGTTGCTTCACCAAGGTTGGGCTGTGATTAGGCTCAACCTTGCTGCTGCACAGTGTGCGGTGCGGTTGAGCGCGGTAATGCGTAGCGCTGGCTGTGATTTCGGGCACTGCTGTCGGTGCCGGTTGTAGGCAGACTCTGCTTAGGTATCAGCGCTTAGGCAGCGTATGTTGCAATATACAGCGCCTCAACCTTATCTCGCGCCCACTGGGTTTTGCGTAAAAACTTCAATGAAGACTTGCTTGATGGTTCATTTTTAAAGCAGTTCAGCGGAATCTGTTCGGCAAGTTGCTCCCAGCCATAATGCTCTACTAAGCGCTCAAGAATAGTGGCCAAGGTCAGGCCGTGCAGTGGGTCGTGGGGGTGTGGATTAGACATGGAGGGGGTTCTCGTTAAGGTAGGTTGCCCAGTGATGGGTATTTATGCGCTGCCTAGCAGTTGAGTAATGGCTTGCTCAAGTGTTGCATAACGTTGTTGCCATGATCCACTTAAGTGCAGTACCGGTTGCTGATGTTGCTCTAGCCAATCATCGAGCCTGCTGTGGAACTTGAGGCGTTCGCCTAAATCCGGTTGACAGCGCTGACCATCGGCTTGCCATGGCATGCCTTCAGGGCTCAGCAAGGCAATCAAGTCATATTTTTGGCTCAGTAGAGCTGTTTCCAGCCAGGCAGGGCTTTGCTGAAATAGCGTCTCACTCCAGAGTATATTGCTCAATAAGTGCGTATCCAGCAGCAATAGTGGTGGTTGCAAAGCGCGGGCAGCCAGCTCCTGTTGCCACTGTTGTTCGGCAATGTTGCTGATGTCAGCGTAGCAGGTGTCGCGCTGTGCTTGCTGAATAAATTCGCGTACAAACTCGCTGACTAAAGGGGCGTTAAAGCGCTCAGCTAAAGCGCGGCTTAGAGAGCTTTTGCCAGCTGACTCAGGACCTGTGAGTACCACTACTTGCATAATGTTGACCGCAAGTGGTATCGCCACGCTTGTCGCGCAGACACAGCCACAGCCATAGCCACAGTGAGCAGTCGCGCAGCTAAATATGCGGCAAGTAACGTTATCCAAGCCATTCAATTACCCATCGATCCCAGCACAGTACTGGCAAAAACACAGCATTTTAGCAGGCTGCTGCACTAAGAAAATACCACTAAGTCAGATAGTTCGCTGCTTTGCCAGTGAGGCGGAATAATCGGTCGTTTATTCTTGGAGTGACCCGTGTAAACTGCGCTGCTTAAAACTAACGCGCAATTACAGCGTATTAAATGAATATTGAAAGTGTTTGGGGGTTGTCATGAATGCGGTTGTTGTCGCAGTAGCTTTAATGCTGGTGCTGAGCTTACTGCGCGTACATGTGGTGGTGTCGTTGATTATCGGCGCTGTTGCAGGTGGGTTGCTTGGTGGTTTAGGGATTGAAAATACGCTAGCTGCGTTTAATAAAGGCCTGGGTGGCGGGGCAACAGTGGCCCTGTCCTATGCTTTGCTCGGCGCTTTTGCTGTAGCTATCAGTAAGTCCGGAGTGGCCCATGCGTTGGCTGAGAAAATACTCGCCATGGTCGGCCGCCAGAAAAGCAAAAATACCGATAAGGTCAAATGGCTGCTGATCATGGTGTTATTGATTGCCGCTGTTTCTTCGCAAAATATCTTGCCCATTCATATCGCCTTTATTCCGCTGCTGGTACCGCCTTTGCTATATGTCATGGGGCGCTTGCAGCTGGACCGCCGTTTAGTTGCTTGTGTACTGGCTTTTGGTTTGATCACGCCGTATATGTTTTTGCCGGTGGGCTTTGGTGGTATTTTCCTGAAAGAGGTTTTGCTCGCCAATGTGGCTAAAGGTGGTGTGGATGTCACTGGTATTAAAGTGATGCAGGCGATGGTAATTCCTGCCACTGGCATGTTGTTTGGTTTACTGGTGGCGATTTTCTTTAGTTACCGTAAAAAGCGTGTGTACCACACGGTTGCAGCCGGCGAGGTTGGCTCGGCGAGCAGTAATTACAGCCCCAGAAGTCTAGTTGCTGCAGGTGCTGCTGTGGTAGCTGCCTTTGTTGTGCAGCTGTGGCTGGATTCGATGATTATGGGAGCGCTGGTGGGTTTTGTGGTGTTCTCAGCCTCGGGAGTGATTCGCTGGAAAGAGTCTGATGACTTGTTTACCGATGGTATGAAAATGATGGCTATGATTGGTTTCATCATGATTGCTGCCTCAGGTTTTGCCGAAGTGATGCGGGAAACAGGGCAGATTCAAACCTTAGTGGATTCGTCGGTGAGCGTGATTGGTGAAAGCAAAGCAACAGGCGCAATCTTGATGCTGCTGGTTGGCTTGCTGGTCACCATGGGCATTGGCTCTTCATTCTCCACAGTACCCATTATTGCGGCGATTTTTGTGCCCTTAGCGCTACAGTTGGGCTTCAGTCCATTAGCTATCGTCAGCATCGTTGGTACTGCTGGCGCATTGGGTGATGCAGGTTCGCCGGCTTCAGATTCAACCCTTGGGCCAACTTCAGGTTTGAATATGGACGGACAGCACAGCCATATTTGGGATACTGTGGTACCAACTTTTATTCACTACAACTTGCCTTTACTGGCCTTTGGTTGGGCTGCGGCAATGCTGTTGTGATGGTGTGAATTAACCAGTGGTAAGACAGGAGTAGTGCGCTGATGTTGACCTCGTGGCGGATCAAGAACTTTAAGGCGTGGCAAGACAGTGGGCCGATCAAGCTCGCGCCGCTAACGGTTTTCTTTGGTGAGAACAGTGCCGGTAAAAGTAGCCTTGGCCAGTTATTATTAGCGCTTAAACAAAGTGCCCAGCCCGACAAACTGTCGACGCCACTGGATTTTGGTAATGCGCAAAGCTTGATTGATTTGGGCTCTTTTGCACAGAACTTGCACCAAGGGCAGCTCAATGAACCATTGCAGTTTGCATTGCAGTGGCGCCTGCCTACAGCTTTGGCCTTACAGGGTGCAAGTCAGCAAACTGATCAAGCGCTGCTGGTTGATGCGCTGAGTTTAGAGGTCAGTATGGTGGCCGATGCCGCGCAGCAACCCTCAGTGCAGTCCATTACTTACCGTGGCTTTGCGCAAGGACAAGAGCTGCTCAGTGCCAGTTACCACAGTGCTCAAGCCGGCGAGCTGCAGGTGCAGATACAACAGCCGCAAGTGCACAGCTACAGCATTGCCGTGGCTGCAGAAGCAGGGGCAGAAAGTTTCTTTAAGTTACCAGAAACTGCACAGGTAGAAGCACCTTTTCTAGCCGAATTAGCCCAGCAAACACAACAACTTTTAGCTGATTTTAACGCTTTAGCGGCCTTACGTGCCGCGCCTAAGCGTGATTATCAGTGGGCGGGCGCAGTGCCGCTAAGTGTGGGGCGTGCTGGCGAGTCAGCAGTGGCAGCAGTATTGGCTGCAAGCGCTGAGCAGCGTCACTTACAATTTGCTATTGGGGAGCCTGAGCAGCCGTTTGCACAGGGTATTGCCTACTGGTTGGCGCAAATGGGCGTGGCCAGTGAGTTCGCTATCCGTGCTGAGGAGAGCACACCTGAACACTATCAAGCACTGTTAAGAAATCATGCTGCGGCAGGTGAAGTTAACTTGGCTGACCTCGGTTTTGGCGTATCGCAATTATTGCCGGTGATTGTGCAAGCGTTTTATGCCCAGCCCAATTCAACCCTGTGGTTGGAGCAACCAGAAATCCATCTGCATTCGCAGGTGCAAGCCGGTTTAGCCGATATGCTGATTGCTGCCATACAAGCTAAAGAGGCTGGGCAAGCGCGTAATGTACAAATCATTGTCGAGAGTCACTCCGAGCACTTTCTAAATAGGTTACAAAGACGTATCGCTGAAGGGGTTATCAAGCACACGGATGTTGCTCTGTATTTTTGCAGTCGAGCAGGCAGTGAAGCTCAGATTGAAGCTTTGCAGATCGATACCTACGGTGAAATTGCCAATTGGCCAGAGAATTTGTTTGGTGATGAAATGACTGATATTGCCGCCAGAGCCATGGCTGCGGTGCAGCGCAAACGTGCAGAAAATAACTCAGGCGATCAGCATGGATAAAACTGTGATTGATACCAATGTGCTGCTAGTGGCCAATCAGCAGCATGCAGAGGTGTCTGCTGAGTGCGTGGCCAACTGCATTGAGCGCTTACAAGAGATTCAAAGCAGTGGCGTGGTGGTGATTGATGACAGTTTTATTATTTTGGGTGAATATCAAAATAAAACCTCGATCAATCCACCGCGCGGTGTTGGCGATGTGTTTTTAAAGTGGTTATTGCGCAATATGGGCAATGCGCAGCGAGTAGCTATGGTCAATGTCAGTCTCACTGCTACGGATTTTTATGCGCAGTTTCCTGACCAAGCCTTGCAGGCTGAGTTTGATCCGCCCGATCGTATATTTCCCGCTGTGGCCAATGCGCACCCGGATAAACCCACTATTTTGCAGGCCGCAGATTGTAAATGGATTGATTGGTGGCCTGCTTTAGCGGAGCAGGGTATTCAGGTTGAGTTCTTGTGTGCTGCCGATGCGCAGCGTTTTCATAAAATTAAGTTTCCACGGCAGCGCCATGTTCCCGCCCCTGCCATGCCGGAGAGTAAATAAATGTCTGATTTTTTCCGTTTTCCCCATACCCCGCATATTGATTGGCTGGGTGATGGCATGCCTCGCGATGATAAAGTATTGACCGAGCCTGAGATTGAGGCCTTATTAGCCCAACCCATACGTGTGGAAGAAAAGCTCGATGGGGCCAACTTGGGTATTTCTTTGCGGGCGACTGGTGAGTTGCGCGCGCAAAATCGTGGCCAGTATCTGCTTGAGCCGTTTGCTGGGCAGTTCTCGCGGCTGAACTCTTGGCTTGGTCAACATCAATATGCTTTATGTGATAATTTACAAAGTGATTGGATAGTGTTTGGCGAGTGGTGTGCGGCCCGTCACTCGTTGGATTACGATAATTTGCCCGATTGGTTTGTGGTTTTTGATGTGTATGACCGCACCGAGCAAAAGTTTTGGAGTTGTGCGCGGCGTAATGCTTTAGCGGAGAAGTTGGGTTTAGCTGTAGTACCGACCTTGTATCAAGGTGCTGCGACCTTGCCAGAGCTTAAAGAATTACTAGCACATGCCAGCAGCCGTTATCGTGAAGGCAACCCGGAGGGCATTGTCATGCGTCAGGATTCCGAGCTGTGGTGTGAGGCGCGAGCGAAGTTAGTGCGCGCTGACTTTGCCCAGTCCATTGAAGAGCACTGGCGTAGCCGAGCCATAGAGTGGAATGATGTGCGTATCTTGACCGCAGAGGACTTTAACTAAGCCAAGGGCTTTTTAGCTGGCGCACGTTCAGCTAACCCAAGTAAAACAAACAAAGTAAGGTGAGGCATGAGTGAGAAGGAAGAGCAGGCGTCGGACTCAATTGAGCAGTTAAGTGCTGTTGATCCTGATGCAGCCAACTCGGCTGATGCAGTCTCTGCACAGGAGTGCGTGGCCGAGGGGCGCGTGGTTAAAATCCGCGGTGGTGTCGTCGATGTACTCTTTACCGAGCATATTCCGCGGATTTATGATCTGGTCTATGCTGGTGATTTGGCGATGGAAGTTGCCGCTTTACTTGACCAAGGCACAGTGCGTTGTATGGCCTTAGCGCCTGTGCGCGGTTTAGGTTTGGGTGCTTTGGTACGTGCCACTGGTAACCCTATTCAGGTACCGGTTGGTGAAGCCGTACTGGGCCGTATGCTCAATGTTTTTGGCCAGCCTATTGATGATAAACCTGCACTGAATACCGGCATGCTGCGCTCCATCCACCAAGCGCCACCGCCATTGGAAGACCGTGTCATCCATAGCGCCATCCTTGAAACTGGGATTAAAGCCATTGATTTGCTCTCGCCCATTGAACGCGGCGGTAAAACCGGCTTGTTTGGCGGAGCTGGAGTGGGTAAAACCGTATTAATTACTGAACTGATTAACAACACTGCCCAGCATTACAAAGGCGTCAGTTTATTCTGTGGTATTGGTGAGCGTTCCCGTGAAGCTGAAGAGTTGTACCGAGAAATGGGTGAAGCTGGGGTGCGCGATAATACCGTGATGCTGTTTGGACAGATGAACGAAGCACCGGGGGTGCGTTTTCTGGTGGGTAAAACCGCACTGACCATGGCGGAGTATTTTCGTGATGATTTAGGTCAGGACGTTTTGCTGCTGATTGATAATATCTTCCGTTTTGTCCAAGCCGGCTCTGAAGTCTCGGGCTTGTTAGGACGGATGCCGTCCCGAGTCGGTTATCAGCCCACTTTAGCCACTGAGCTGGCGTCGCTACAAGAGCGCATTACCTCCACCCGTAAAGGGGCGATTACTTCGATTCAGGCGGTGTATGTGCCTGCGGACGACTTTACTGACCCTGCGGCAGCGCATATTTTCTCCCACTTATCGGCGTCGGTGGTGCTGTCCCGCAAACGCGCCAGTGAGGGGCTCTATCCGGCGGTAGATCCATTGGGCTCCACTTCGGTGATGCTAACACCCGCAGTGGTGGGCCAGCGTCATTATGATATTGCCCGGGCGGTGCGCCGTACCTTGGCTGAGTATGAAGAGTTACGGGATATTATTGCTATGTTGGGGCTGGAAGAGTTGTCCATGGCCGATCGCGCGGTGGTGGCTCGAGCCCGACGTCTGGAACGTTTTTTAACCCAACCATTCTTCTCGGCAGAATCCTTTAGTGGTGAGGCTGGGCAGCGGGTATCTGTGGAAGACACTTTGGCCGGTTGCGAGCAGATCTTGCAGCAAATGGAGTTTGACGATGATGAAATGGACTATTACATGATTGGTGCATTGCCGAAGAATAAGACCGCATCATGAGTCAAACCACGCTGATGCAGGTGAGTCTGCGTTTACCCACGCGCTTATTGTTTAGCTGCGCGGCGGAAAAAGTCTTTGCTGAGGCAGAGAATGGCGCTTTTACACTGCTGCCCAAACACACTGATTTTGTCACCGCATTGCTGCCGTCGGTGCTGGTGATTACCGATGCTGCAGGTGTTGAGCAGTACTTTGGTATTGACCAAGGGGTTTTGGTTAAGCACGGCTATAACGTCGATATTGCCGTGCGCCGTGGCGTGCAGGGCAAGGACTTAGCCAGTTTAAATGAAACCATTCAAGCAACATTTATTGCAGTGGATGAAGATGAGCGGGTGGCGCGTACCGCTTTATCCAAACTGGAGGCGGGCATTGTGCGCCGTTTCAGTGATTTACGGAAACCGCTGACATGAGTCGTGATGACAACAAAGAAGATGCTTCCGCTGCTGCCATTCGTCGCCGTGCGGAGCGGATGCAGCAATCCCGTAATGAGCGCAAATACAGCCCGCTCAGTGGTTTGGGAGTGTTTGGCGTTATTGGTTGGTCGGTGGCGATTCCCACTGTTGCGGGAGCTTTTTTAGGCATGTGGTTAAACCGTGTGGCACCGCAAAGCTTTTCGTGGCCCATTGCCTTAATTTTAGGTGGGGTGGTGGTGGGCGCCATGGTGGCTTGGAACTGGATTGAAAAGAACCAAGATCAGTAATGATTTAGTTTTGCCGTGCTAAATAGTCATTAAAGGAGAGGTGCAGTGATTGAGATAAATACCAGTGCAATACTGCTGGGGTTTGCCGTGGGCTTGCCAGTCAGTGCGCTGTTTTTCTGGGGATTGAATGTTGGCATGCGTTTGGCCTTAGCCTCAGAGCACCCTGGACGTTTATTGATGTTGAGCTTTTTTTGCCGCCTCGTGGTGTTATTAGGCATCGGCTTTGCGCTCACTGCACTGGCGCAAACATTGTGGGCGTTGGGCGGTTATATGCTGGCTTTTGTGCTGATGCGGGTTGCCGCTGTGCTGCGCGCCCAAGCCAAAGTCCGCGGCACTGTAATCAAGCAAGAGGGTGTATAGATGCAGCTGAATCTAGATCAAACGATTGTCTTTACCTTGGGTAATTGGGCGGTTAATTCAACCATTGTTAATACGTGGATTGTGATGGCGTTGCTGGTGGGGATTTCCATTTTAGTCACCCGCAACTTACGAGCAGATAAAGCCCCAGGTCGCTGGCGCAGTGCCTTGGAGTTGATTGTAACGATGATTCAGGGGCAAATTGCCGAAGTCACTCGCAGTGGTGCGCGCAATGTGATGTATTTCTCCGGAACGCTGTTTTTATTTATTGCGGTATCGAACTTACTCACGGTCGTACCCGGTTTTACCCCGCCGACTTCGTCTTTATCAACCACTGTGGGTTTGACCCTATCGGTCTTGATCGCCATTCCAATGTTTGGCATTGCCAGTAGCGGGGTGGGTAATTACCTGCGCACCTTTATTGAGCCCTCAGTGATTATGTTGCCGTTTAATATCATTGGCGAGTTTTCCCGCGGCGTGTCGCTGGCCATGCGCCTCTATGGCAACGTCATGAGTGGTGCGGTGATTGCGGCAATTTTGTTGAGTATTGCGCCCTTCTTTTTTCCCGTGGTAATGGATATGTTAGGCCTGCTAACTGGTTTTATTCAGGCCTATATCTTTGCCATTCTGGCGACAGTGTATATTTCTTCTGCCATGGCAGAACCTTCCCTAATTAAGTCTGAAAAGGAAAACTAATCATGACTGAACTTGCAATTATTGCGGCTATTTCTATTTTTACTGCGGGCCTGACTGTGGCCATTGGCTCGATTGGTCCGGCGTTGGGTGAAGGGCGTGCCGCTGCTGCGGCCATTGCCGCCATTGCTCAGCAGCCAGATGCGGCTCCGACATTATCGCGCACCTTGTTTGTCAGCTTGGCGATGATTGAATCAACGGCAATTTATTGCTTTGTGGTGGCGATGATTATTATTTTTGCTAACCCGTTTTGGGATGCAATGCAGGCGGCAGCAGGAGTTTAAGCCCTTATGTCCATTGATTGGGTAACAGTGCTGGCACAAATTGCCAACTTTTTAGTCTTATTGTGGTTGCTCAAGCGTTTTTTATACCGACCTATTTTGGATGGTATTGATGCCCGTGAGGCGCAAATCAGCAAGCGGATGGCTGCGGCAGAGCAAGCCCAGCGAGAGGCGAAAGCGGCTGAAAGCCAGTATGTAAAGCAGCGTGCACAGCTGGTGACGGAGCACGATGCGTTGCTGGAAAAGGCTTTAGCGGCCACTGAAGATCAGCGCGATGATTTATTGGCTGCGGCCCGGGTTAAGCTGGAGCAAGAACAACAAGATTGGCGTAAACATCTGGAGCATGAGCGGCAGGCGTTTAATACCCGCTTGCAGCAAAACGGCACGGAAGCCTTGCTGCGCTTAACTCGCAAAGCTTTGCACGATTTAGCCGACGAAACTTTGGAAGATGCAATTGTGCGCCATATTGGCAAGCAGCTGCAGCCCATGGTCGGCGAGTTGCGCCAAGCTGCAGCAGACAGCAAAAAAGCCCAGGTCACCACGCGCGATGCCTTAGCGCAAGACACCCAAGCGTTATTGCAGAGCGAAGTGCAGCAGTGGTTGCCGGATGTAGCATTAAGTTTTGCCACCGATGCGCAGCAAGCACCGGGCTTGATTATGCAGGTGGGTGGCGCGCAAGTGGCTTGGACCACCGACAGCTATATGGATGAGCTGGCGCAACTCTTAAGCCAGCATGCTAGCAGTGCGGCGTCGCTACGGTTAGATACAGATGAGCGCTAAAGACGAGGGGGTTGTGGTGAATAAGCAGGATGATCGTGCTGCAGCCAGTGCTGCGCATAACTTTGACGCTTGGCTGGATAGCTTGGTGGAAAGTCCAACCCCAGCACCGGTATTAATTGAGACCGGCATCGTGACTGAAGTGGCCGATGGTGTGGCCATTGTTTCAGGTCTGGCGCGGGCGTTAGCCGATGAGTTGCTGATGTTTGCCAGCGGCGTGCAAGGCATTGTCCTTGACTTAGAACCGGGGCACTTAGGGGTTATTCTCCTGGGGCCATCTGAGCAGATCCGTTTAGGCGAAACAGTCTACCGCACCCGTAAAGTTGTCAGTGTGCCGGTTGGGCCAGCTTTATTGGGGCGCGTGGTGGATGCCATGGGGCAACCTCGGGATATTTTAGGGCCGATTGACGCTGTGGCTGAGCATCCCATTGAAGCTGAGGCACCGAGTATTTTAAACCGCACACAAATTTTCCGCCCGTTAGCCACGGGGCTGAAGGCCATTGATGCGGCCATTCCGGTGGGGCTTGGCCAGCGTGAACTGATTATTGGCGACCGCCAGACCGGTAAAACCTCCATTGCCATTGATACCATGCTCAATCAGGCACGCAGCGATGTCGTGTGTATTTATTGCGCCATTGGTCAGCGTGGTGATGCCGTGGCACGGGTGATTCGCGCACTTAAAGATGGCGGTATGTTACCGCGCAGCATTGTGATGAGTGCTGGGGATGAGGAGTCGCCTGGGCTGTCGTATATTGCCCCTTATGCCGCCATGACCATGGCCGAATATTTCGCCGCGCAAGGGCAAGATGTGCTGATTATCTTTGATGATATGACCCACCATGCGCGGGCTTATCGCGAGTTATCGCTACTCTTGCGCCGCCCGCCCGGCCGTGAAGCTTTTCCAGGGGATATATTCTATGTGCATGCGCGCTTATTAGAGCGTGCAGGGCAGTTTGGTCCAGATATCGGTGGCGGTTCCATTACCACTTTACCTGTGGTGGAAACCCAGGCCGGTAACTTGTCGGCATATATTCCGACGAACTTGATTTCCATTACCGATGGGCAGATTTATTTGTCACCGCAGTTGGTGCGCAAGAACCAGTTTCCGGCGGTGGATTTAGGCTTGTCTGTGTCGCGGGTGGGCAGTAAAGCGCAGAACCGTACCTTACGTGGTGTCTCCGGTAACTTGCGGGTGACCCTTTCGCAGTTTGAAGAGTTAGAAGATTTTGCCCGCTTTGGGACCCGTTTGGATGATGCGACCCGTGCTCGTTTAGCCCGTGGTACTGCTGTGCGCAGTGCTTTACGGCAAGCGGAGCGTGACCCGATGCCGGCCCTTGAGCAGCTGGCGGTATTGGTGGCGGCGATGGCCGGCTTGTTTGATCAGTACAGCGAGCAAGATATTAATGCTGCCATGGGCTTGGTGCGCACTGCAGCGCAGCAGGAACTCGCAGACATTGAGCAGCGCATCAGCGATAACCAAACTTTAACCGATGATGACCAAGAATTGATTACAGCCTGTGCGCGTACGGCTTTAGCATCTTTTGCTGGGTCAGCAGATGCCGAGCAGTGAGGGCTTAAATGGCGCAAACTTTAGAGCATCTATCGCGTAAGAATGACACCCTAACCAGTATTAGGGGCATTGTGCATACCATGAAAACGCTGTCGGCGATTAATGCTGCGCCTTATGAACAAGCGGCGCAGTCCATTGAGTCGTATCATCAAACGATATTGCAAGGACTGGCTTCTTTTGTCTATCGCACCGGTGGTGTGAGTGTGCTCAGTGAGGCGCTACAGCCTAATACTCAGCTGTTAGTGGTGTTTGGTTCGGACCATGGTTTGTGCGGTAATTATAATGAGTTGCTGGCCAATAAGGTGGTTGCATACAGCGAGGCTGTGCCAATGGCTAAGCAGCATATTCTGTGTATTGGTTCGCGGATGGGTAATGCTTTATTGGAGCAAGATTTAAGCCCTGATGTGGTGCTGATGCCGCCTGCTTCTGCGGATGGTGTGGGGCGTTTAGCCGGGGATATTGTGACCCGTATTGAGCGACTGGGCAGCGGTCAGGCGTTGACTAACTTAGCCGTGACCTTAGTGTTTACCCAGCGGCAAGAGCATGGTTATCAAGAAACGGTGACGCGCAATTTATTGCCTTTGGATAAGTCGTTGTTACAGCCTGAGCAGCTGTGGCAGTCGCGTTCTCTGCCTGATTACACGATGAATTCGGAAGCGCTGCTGGCGGCTTTGATCCGTAATCATGTGTTTGCCAGTGTGTTTCGTGCTTCTGCAGAAGCGATGGTGACGGAGAATGCAACTCGTTTGTCATTGATGCAGCAGGCGGAGCAGTCGGTGGATGAGCAGTTGGAGTCGGTGCAGCAGGAGCTGAGCAGCGTGCGCCAAGATGAGATCACCAATGAGTTGATGGATATTGTGATTGGGCATTTTGCCTAATTCACGCTCACTGTAGACAGTTTCTCTGTTTGAGCGGGTCCTGCGCTGGTGTTGTTTTGCTTGGGTTGTTGCTCTTGATGCTGTGCCAGCTGGACTGAATCTGTTTTTCCCTTAACGAGCCCGTCCGGGGCTCGATGCGGGCGCTGCGCCATCCATGGCTACGCTGGTCACAGCTCCAGTCCAGCTTGCGTTGAACAATTGCGTGGTTAGCAGGTTTTGCGTGGGTCTCTTTTGAAGCTCTGGTGTGTATTGTCTGGGCGGGTTATAGCTACGCTCGGTGGTCCTTTCTACCTGGCTTGACTTATCAGTGTGGTTAGCAAGTTTATTCGGTAAATACTGCCTCAATGGTGTTGGCAAAAAGTACACGTTCGGTCCAAAGGCTGAGTTCGGCGTCATTGGCTTGGAATAAGCGTTGCTCATATTGGTTAGCCTGTTCGTTAAATTTGAGTTTAAGTTGCTTGTAAAGAGTTGCGGCACGGCCGCGCTCCACACCTTGCTCAATGCCTTGGCGTTCAATAATTGAAATGTAAGTCATTTTATTATCCTCTTCGAGGTGCTCCAGTTGCTGATTGTAATATGGGGTGAGGTCTTCGGGTAGGGCTACGATCCATTCTAGAAAAATCACTAATTGGATGATCTGTTCGCGGGGTAGTTTCTTTTCAGCAGCTAGGCGGTAATAACCGATTAAGTTATCAACGCGAGTTTTCCCGTCTTTGATCAATTTTGCGGTGAGTTGTGCGGCAATGAGCAGGCCAAACGGGTTGGTGTGCTGTAGTAATTCATTGGTTTTATCTTGCCAGTCGAGTAGTTTTACAGTGGAAAAATCAAAGCGAATGCTGCAACCAGCTATGCTGTCGCTGTAATAGCTTGGTCTGAAGTTTGCTTGAGTATCGGTAAGCACTGCAAGGCTAATAACTGGTGTCTGGTAGCGATCACGAATGCGGTAATAATAAATAAACATGCGCTCAGCAAAGTTTGTTTCTGCTGCGCCTTGTACTTCGATATGAATTAAAATCCACTTTTCTGAGCCGTTTAAGAAATGAACTTTGACCAGTTTGTCAGCATAGCGTCGTGAGTTTTTCGCTTTGCGGGTGATTTTTTGCAGTTCTTTATCAAGAAACTCAATCGGTTTCTGCCAGTCGATTAGTGAGCTGATTTGTGGGTATAGAAAGTCCATAAAAGGTTTGAAGAAGACTTCTAAAGCACTTTTCCATGGGCTGTCATGGTCTTCGGGCGCGCTTTTACTGTATTGGGACATCGTAACCTCCATGTTACTTAGATTAAGTCCGATCTAAATACAGTATAGGTGCTACTTTTAGTTTTGCTGCTTAACTTGCGTTGTTGGTAGGATTTGCAGGCTTCTCTTTTGGGGGCTGGGTGTGTTGTCTGGGCGGGTTATAGCTATGACTTGTGCTGCTTGTTGGTTTGCTTGGGTTGTTGCTCTTGATGCTGTGCCTGCTGGACTGAATCTGTTTTTCCCTTAACGAGCCCGTCCGGGGCTCGATGCGGGCGCTGCGCCATCCATGGCTACGCTGGTCACAGCTCCAGTCCAGCTTGCGTTGAACAATTGTGTGGTTAGCAGGTTTTGCGTGGGCTTCTTTTATGCTCACGATTTTAAGCCAGAAGCCAGAAGCCAGAAGCCAGAAAGTCGAGTGTTAAGGGTGAGGTAGGCTCAGGTTATTTTTGCTCTGGCTCGTCAACGTTGTGCTGTTGTTGCTGCCAGAGTCTGGCGTAGTAACCGTTCTGTTCCAGCAATTCAGAGTGAGCGCCGCTTTCGACGATTGCGCCTTGCTCCATCACTAAAATGGTATCTGCATCGCGCACTGTGGATAAGCGGTGGGCGATGACTAATGTGGTGCGTTGGCGGCTGACTTCGTTAAGAGCGTCGAGAATCACTTGTTCGGAAATGGAGTCCAGTGACGAGGTGGCTTCATCGAGAATCAGTATGGGTGGGTTTTTTAGTAATACTCGGGCAATGGCCACCCGTTGCTTTTCGCCACCGGAAAGTTTCAGGCCGCGTTCGCCAACTTTGGTGCTGTAACCATCTGGCAGGCTTTGTATAAACTCGTCTAAGTTGGCTTGGCGAGCGGCATAGTGGACCTCTTCTTCGCTGGCGCTTGGGCGGCCATAGGCGAGGTTGTTGTAGATCGTATCATTGAACAGCACAGTGTCTTGCGGCACTACGCCAATGGCGGTGCGTAGGCTGTCTTGAGTGATCTGGCGTACATCTTGGCCGTCAATGCAGATGCTACCGCTGTTCACATCAAAAAAGCGAAATAATAAGCGCGCTAGGGTTGATTTTCCGGCACCGCTGGCGCCCACCACAGCAACTGTATGGCCAGCTGGAATGGTGAAGCTTACGCCTTTTAAAATCTCTCGATCAGGCCGGTAGCTAAAGTGCACATCGCGAAATGCGACTTCTCCTTGGCCGACGCTCAATGTTTTAGCGTCGGCAGCGTCTTCAATGGCAGATTTATCGCCCAGGAGGGCAAATAATCGCTCGACATTGACCAGCGATTGGCGGATTTCTCGGTAGACAAAACCCAGCGCGTTGAGTGGTACAAATAACTGAATCAAATAGGCGTTGACCATGGTGAAGTCACCGAGAGTCATCTGCCCGTTGGCCACTTCGCGCACTGCCATGGCCATGATGACAATCAGTGAAACGCCAATAATAAAAGCTTGTCCGGTGTTGAGTACGGCCATGGATAGGCGGTTTTTTAGTCGTGCTTGTTCCCATAGGTCGAGGCCGGCATCGTACTGTTCGGCTTCGAAGCGCTCGTTATTGAAGTATTTGACTGTTTCGTAGTTGAGTAAGCTGTCGATGGCGCGGGTATTGGACTGGTTATCACGGTTATTGGCTTCACGGACAAAGCCGGTGCGCCACTCGGTGACACGGATGGAAAAGATGACATAGATGACTACTGACACCAGTATGGCGAATACGTAGCTGACGTTGAAGGCGACCAGTAAAATGCTGGTGACCATGACGATTTCTAGCAGGGTAGGGACGATATTAAACAGGGTGAAGCGCAGCAGAAAGCTGATGCCACGGGTGCCGCGTTCGATGTCGCGGGCTAAACCGCCGGTTTTGCGGTCTAGGTGAAAGGCCAGTTCGCGGTTGTGTAAGTGGCGGAATACGCGCAGTGATACTCGGCGCATGGCGCGTTCGGCGACGCGGGCAAAGATGGCGTCGCGCAGTTCGCTAAATAGTGTGCTGCCAAAGCGGAGTGCGCCGTAGACTCCGACTAATATCAGTGGAATCCATAGCAGCATGTCGACACCGCGGTTTTGGTCTAGGTAGTCGACGATGTATTTTAGGGCTATTGGGGTTGAGACGGTGGCGACTTTGGCCAGTACCAGCATGGTGGCGGCTAGGAAGACGCGGCCTTTGTATTCTGCTAAGTAAGGCCAGAGTCCGGCGATGATTTTCCAGTTGGTTTTATGCTGTGGGGGGGCGTTGCTATCAGTGGAGGGGGGCACGGGTGTTCCTTTTTAGTGACAAAACAGCGGGCGTATGAGGTGGCGCTGCAGCGCTGAGATGATTGATATGGTTAGAGTTTACCTTACCGCTCTTAAATAAGTGCACTTAGGCTGCTTGCGGTCTGGTTTTGTTAGCTGCGGGGTTGTGCGAGCTGTGCTGCAGCGGTTTTTCCCTTAACGAGTCCATCCGGGGCTCGATGCGGGCGCAGTATCGGAGTTGAACCCTGGATGGGTTCATCGACGGAAGAACAGTTACAGCGCAGTACGACTAGCGCAGATATAAACAGCCAACCATATCCACACAAACCCTAGACACTAAAACTAGGGCTGTGCAGATAAAGGCTATGACTTAAGCCAGCATCCCACCATCAACGGTGAGTGTGGTACCTGTGGTGTAGCTTGAGGCATCACTGGCTAGATACAGTACAGCGCCGGCCATTTCACTGGGGTCAGCCACGCGGTTAAGCGGGATGATTTGCAGAGCATGCTTGAGAATGGCTTCGTTAGACGTTAACGCCGACGCAAATTTAGTATCGGTTAAGCCGGGCAGTAGGGCGTTGCAGCGAATACCAAAGCTGGCGCAGTCTTTGGCGAAGGCTTTGGTCATGCTGATGACTGCAGCTTTAGTCACCGAGTAAATACCCTGCAGTTGCGCTGGTGAAATACCGTTTACTGAGGCCACATTAATAATGCTGCCACCGCCGTTTTCGCGCATCAACTTGCCTGCTTCCACTGACATAAAGAAGTAACCGCGGATATTCACATCAACAGTTTTCTGGAATGCGCCCAGATCCGTATCCAAAATGTTGCCGAAGAACGGGTTGGCTGCAGCGTTATTGACTAGAATATCGAGGCGGCCAAACTGCTCGCGAATCTGCGCAAATACGGCGCTGATCTGCTCCATCTCACCAATATGACAGGCCATCGCCGTGGCTTTACCACCAGCAGCAGTAATGGTTTCGACAATGGCTTCGCAGCTTTCAAGGCGGCGGCTGGAAACAATCACATGCGCGCCTTGTTGGGCCAGTAATTGCGCAATAGCCGCACCAATGCCACGGCTGGCGCCGGAGACAAAAGCGATTTTACCATCGAGATCAAATATTTTTGTTTTAGACATAGAGTACCCCTTGAGAGACATGGCGTTATAGCGTGGATTTTTTTATGACGTTAAGCGCCATCTGTTCTAACAAAGCATTGAGCTGCACAAAGGGTGCAAAACGCTTATCTTTGGTTTGTCCGTGATAGAAACGGTAATAGATTTGCTGGACGATACCGGCTAAGCGGAACAAGCCATAAGTGTAGTAAAAATCAAAGTTAGGAATTTCAATACCGGCTTGTTTGGCGTAGTAGTCAACAACTTCTTGGCGGGTGAGCATGCCTGCTGCATTACTGGGCTGGCGGCGCATCATTTGTACTGGCGCAGGGTCATCGGCCTCAATCCAGTACGCCAAGCTGTTACCCAGGTCCATTAAAGGATCACCAATGGTGGTCATTTCCCAGTCCAATACACCAATGATCTGCATGGGGTTGTTTGGATCCAAAATCACATTATCAAAGCGGTAGTCGTTATGAATAATGCCGGGCTTAGGATGATCCGCGGGCATTTTAGCGTTTAGCCAAGCTTTCACTTCAGTCCACAGCGGCGCATCTGGAGTCAGGGCTTTTTCATAGCGATCACTCCAGCCTTCAATTTGTCGCTCAACATAGCCCTCTGGCTTACCCAGCTCTGCTAGGCCGCAAGCTTCATAATCGACCTGGTGCAAGTCCACCAGTTTGTCGATAAAACTTTCACACAGGGCTTTGGTTTTTTCCGCAGTGAAATTCAGCTCAGCGGGAATATCCGAGCGCAGAATAATGCCTTCCACCCGCTCCATTACGTAAAACTCATCACCAATGATGGATGGATCAGTGCAGTGCACATAGGCTTTTGGGCAATAGGGAAAGCCATCGTTGAGTTTATTGAGAATTAAAAACTCGCGGCCCATATCGTGCGCCGACTTGGCTTTTTTACCCAAAGGCGGACGGCGTAACACCAAATCCTGCTCGGGGTAGGATAATAAATAGGTCAGATTGGACGCGCCACCTGGAAATTGGCGAATCGTCGGCTCGCCAGTCAGGTGTGGTAAGTGCGGCTTGAGATAGCGCGCAATCACCGCAGCATCCAGCTCTTCACCTTCTCGTGCCTGGATAGTTTGATCAGCAAGTGACATATCTAGCCCTTATGTTTATAAGTGGTTGGGTAGAGTTACCCAGTTAATCTAATAGCCAGCGTAGTGATCCTCAAGCGTAAAGCGGCCCTTATAAGCTTGAGTGTTGGTTGGTTATTGATTTTAGTTATGATGCTGGTTGTGCACTGAGTTCGAGCCAGATCGGGGCGTGATCAGAGGGTTTCTCCATGGCACGCAACTCATAATCAATGCCTGCGGCGCAGATCCGTGAACGCAATACCGCAGTAGTCAGAATAAAATCAATCCGCAAGCCGCGCTTGGGTTCATCGGCAAAACCACGGCTGCGGTAGTCAAACCAGCTAAAGCGGTCATCGACTGTTGGGTATAAAACCCGATAGCTATCTTCCAAGCCCCAGGCCATCAAGGTCTGCATCCACTGGCGCTCTTGCGGTAGAAAGCAGCACTTACCTGTGCGCAGCCAGCGCTTGGCGTTGTGATCACCGATACCAATGTCGATATCTTCAGGGGCAATATTAAAATCACCCATAATGACCAGTGGATCTTGAGGGGTAAAACGGCTTTCTAGCAGCTGTTGCAAGTCAGCGTAGAACTTTTCTTTAGCAGGAAACTTAGTCGGGTGACTTTGGTTTTCTCCTTGCGGAAAGTAACCGTTCATCACCGTAATGGTTGCGCCGTTACTGTCGGTAAAAACACCCCAAATAAAGCGGCGCTGAGCTTCGTCGTCATCCTCAGGGAAACCTTTATGAATCTCCAAAGCTGGCAGCCGCGATAAAAGTGCCACTCCATAGTGGCCTTTTTGTCCATGGTAGTGAACCTCGTAGCCTAAATCGCGTATCATCTGTTCTGGAAACTGTTCATCAGCGACTTTGATTTCTTGCAAACCGATTACATCAGGCTGATGTGTATTAATGATTTCTTCCAGCTGGTGAGGACGAGCGCGTAAACCATTAATATTAAAAGAAATGAGTTTCATAATAACCCTTAGTGCAATGAAATAACCCAGGCAACGCGCTGACTTTTTAGGAGCAGTGAGCACTATGCTGGGGCGAATATTGGGCGGTGGCATTGCATATTAAGTGTATGACGAGCCTTGTTGCAGTGAACTGCATAATAATTACGGAAGCCAGCCCAAAATGCGTAAATTGAACTTACGACAATTGATCTTGCTGTTGAGTGTATCAACCGCGGTGTTGATTTTAGCCAATACTTTTTATACCAGCCATAAAACTCAACGCGATTTACTGATTGCGCAAACGCTTGAGGCCAACCAAGCCTACGCTTCAAAAATGGCCAACAGTATTGAAGACTTTTTGTCCGCAGCTCAACAGCAGTTGGCCTTTGCTGCGCAAGATGTCTTGCTGGCTGGTAATAATCTAGAAAAGCTGGGGCATATTGCTAACCGTTTAAACGAGCAGACTGATAGCTTTAACTCGGTATTTATTGTGGATACCAGTGGCGTGGTGATTGCAGCTTCGCCAGAGGCTGTAGGCTTGTTTGGTAAGGTGGTGATGAGTGAGGGGGCTGAGCAAGCATTACGCGAGCGCATTCCTTTAGTCAGTAAGCCTTATGTTTCCGTAACTGGCCGTTTGTTGGTGTTTATTTCCCAACCCATTATTGACGCGCAAGATAACTACTTAGGTTTTATTGGCGGCTCTATTTATTTGCATGAAAAAAGTATCTTGTACTCTTTGTTGGGGCGTCATTACCATGCCAACGATGCTTATATTTATGCTGTCGATAGCGGTGGTCGGATTATTTATCATCAGGATGCTGAGCGTATCGGCGAGGTGATTGTTGGTAATCCGGTGATTGAAAAAGTAGTCAAGCAACAAACCGGCAGTCAGTACTTACTCAATTCTCATGGTATTGAGATGCTTGCCGGTTATGCGCCTGTCCCCAGCACCAATTGGGGCGTGGTTACCCAGCGCTCCTTGGAAGCCACTTTGTCTGGCATGGATCAGCAGATGCTAGCTGTGGCGAAGTACAGCTTTCCGTTTTTTATCTTTATTGTCTGGCTGGTGTGGTTGGTTTCACGTTGGATTTCCAAACCACTGTGGCAGCTGGCACGCAGTGCTGAAGAGCTGGACGAACCGGATATTAATACACAGATTTCCAGTATTTCTGTGTGGTATTTTGAAGCATCGCAGTTAAAAAGAGCGATGTTACGCGGCTTAGCCGGTCTCAATAAGAAAATGGGCAAGCTCAACTTAGAAAACATTACTGATCCGCTGACTGGTTTGATTAATCGCCGTGGCATGCAAATAGCGCTGGATGAATGGGAGCGCCAAGAACAACCCTTTTCGGTAATAGTGGCTGATATTGATCACTTTAAGCGTATTAATGATGAGTTTGGGCATGATGTAGGGGATAGGGTTTTACAAACTTTAGCCCAGCATATGCAGGCGGCATCACGACCAGATGATTTGGTTTGTCGCTCTGGCGGGGAAGAATTTGTCATACTGCTACCGCAAACAGAAACAGCAGTGGCCCATCGAGTGGCTGAGCGCTTACGCAAACGTATTGCTGAGAGCATTTGTCCAAACGTAAATAGGCCAGTAACCTTATCACTGGGAGTTGCCAGCTGGCCGTGTGGTTCAGCCAGTATTGCTCAAGTTCTTAAAAATGCGGATATTGCCCTTTATGCAGCAAAAGACGCTGGACGCAATCAGGTACAGGCCAGTCAAACTGCATGTGAGTAGCACTCGCTAGAGTCTTCTCAGAATCTAACCTAGGACGTTGACTAAGCTTTTATGAGTACTGGAATCAGGCGTATCGCCGTCATCTGCAGTACCGCTGTGCTGCTAATCCTGTGGTCTTTTGCCAGCTATGCACAAGACCGTCTCGATGTTCAGGTGACACCAAAGAGTGCTGCGCTGAAAAAAAACATTGAAGTGTATATTCATGATTTAAGCGAGGGTGATGCCAAGTCGCTGAATGCGATGAAGCGTGCCGTGCAAGAGCGTGCGCGCTTGGCCAGTGAGGCACTGGGGTATTACCAAGCAAAAATTGTCGTGCGGGTGACCGATGATGCCAATCCAGTGATGCAGGTGCTGGTGGATCGCGGTGAGCCGGTGCGTTTGCGGTCGGTAAATATTGTCGTGGAAGGACCAGCTGCAGAGTTGCCGGCCTTTGCTTTGCCGGATGATAAGCGTTTAGAAGTCGGTGCGCGTCTTGATCACAGTGCCTATGACGATGTGAAAAGTATGCTGCAAAATCAGGCTTTACGCTTTGGTTTTTTTGCCGCGCATTTTACTAAAAGCGAGTTGCTGATTGATCCACAAATTGGCGCTGCTGATATCAACCTGTTGTTTGACAGCGGCCCACGTTATTTACTGGGGCCGGTCAGCTTTTCCGAGAAAGCCAAAATTGACTCGCAGCTACTGGAACACTTAGTGCCCTTCAAGCCTGGTACACCCTACAACTCTGCGCTGGTCGCCAAGCTTAATCAAAACTTGCAGTCCAGTGGCTACTTTGAAGATGTGCGCGTGGATGCGGTGGGCGCTGCGGACGGACCTTTGGAAATTCCAGTTACCGTCAGCTTAACCCCAATTAAGCCGCGCACGCTCAGTTTAGGTGCGGGGTTTTCCACCGACGTTGGCCCCCGTGCCCGCTTTGGTTGGGAGCGGCACCGGGTCAACGCCAAAGGTCATAAGCTGGGTTTTGACAGTGAGGTTTCTAAACCACGACAAAACGTTTCGACCTGGTATCAGGTGCCATTGTCGGAGCCGCTGACCGATTATGTCCGCTTTTTCACCGGTTATCAGCGTGAGGATTTGGTGGATGTTGATAGCCGTTTAATTAATATTGGTGCCCTGTGGCAGTCGCGACTCCCCAGTGATTGGATGCGAGTGCTCTCGCTGACGTGGGAGCAAGAGCAATATAACTTTGGCTCAGGCAGTAAAGATGGCCGCAGTAGCTTTTTAATGCCGGGCGTAAGTTATTCCGTGCTACATAGCGATTCCCCCATTGATCCGAGTCGCGGTTACCGCTTGCAGTGGGAAGTGCGTGGCGCCAAGCAAGATGTGCTGGCCGATGCTGATTTGTTACATGTCACTGCTTTAAGTCGCGGACTGATCACTCTTGCTGATAAGCATCGCTTCCTTGGCCGTGTACAAATTGGGGCAATTTCCACCAATAACTATAATAAAATACCGCCGTCCTTACGCTTTTTTGCCGGTGGCGACCAAAGTGTGCGCGGTTATGGTTATCAAACCTTATCGCCCCGTGATCGCCGTGGTAAGCGAGAAGGTGGACGTTACATGATTGCGAGCAGTGTTGAGTATCAATACAGCTTTGCTGAGCAGTGGCGCGCGGCAACCTTTATTGATAACGGTAATGCCTTTAACTCCTTGAGCGACAGCCTTAAAACCGCTGTGGGTGTGGGTATTCGTTGGGTATCGCCAGTGGGGCCGATCCGCTTAGATTTAGCCCAACCCTTGAATGATGACAAAGGCTGGCGGATTCACTTTTCCATGGGGCCAGAGCTATGAAGCGCATCAGCATTGCCGTTGTGTTAACTGTGCTGGGTTTGATTTTGCTAATGCTGGGCGCAAGCTACACTGTGCTGGCCACGCAGGCGGGCAGCCGTTGGATGCTGAATCAAGTGCCGGGCTTAATGGTTTCTGGTTGGCAGGGAGCCGTGCTAACTGAATGGCGCGCGGAAGAATTACAATGGCAGCAAGAGGGTATGTCGCTGCACTTAAGCAACGCGCACATGCAGATACGCCCCAGCTGCTTGCTGCGCAGCACCTTGTGTCTAGATGCCTTAGAAGTTGAGCGCATTGCGCTTGTGCTGCCGCCCACAGAAACCACCGATGAGCCGGAGCAAGCACTTGAGTTGCCTGACTTACAGTTGCCCTTGCAGATTGAGGTGCAGCGCCTCCGTGTGGGCGAGTTTATTCTTAATGGTGAATCATTAGTAACTGCTGCAGGCTTGCGTGCCCGCTGGTTGGCTGATGGCATTCATATTGCTGAGCTGGGCCTGAGCCACCAAGAGTACAGCGTGCAAGTTAAAGGCAATATTGTTCCGCATGCCGATTGGCCGTTGCAGTTACAAGTGGCTGCGCAGATTCCCATTCCTGACGAGCCAAGCTTAACCGTGCAGGCTCAGTTGAGTGGCAGCTTGCATACACTGACTTTAAATGCGCAGACCGCAGGTTATCTGGCGGCAACCCTCAAGGGTGAGGCGCAGGTTTTGGATGCGGATTTGCCTGTGCAGTTAACTGTCAATGTGGCAGAGTTTTTAGCTGCTGCGGATTTGCCAGAAACCCTGACACTGGCCGATTTGGTCGTGCAAATGCAGGGCAATATGCAGCAGGGCTATCAAGTGACGGCCGAAGGCTTGTTGGCTAAAACTCCCGAACAAATGCGCCTGGATTTGGCGGCACTGGTCAACACCAGCGGCGCAAAGTTGGAATCTTTGCGCTTAAGTGCCAGTGCACAAGAGTTTGTAGCCTTGCAAGGTGCGCTAGCTTGGCAAGATGAGTTACAAGCCGATGCCCAATTGCAGTGGCAAGAGTTCCCTTGGCATAGCCTATTAGAGCAAGACGATATTCCCGTGCAGCTGCACAGCCTGACTGGGCACGTCAGTTATCAGGCAGGTGATTATCAGGGCCAACTGGATGGCGCTTTAGCGGGTCCCGCCGGGCCATTTACTTTAACCACAGCGTTTGCGGGTGATTTACAGCAAGTGCAATTAAGTCAGTTGCTGCTGGAAGCTGGCCAAGGACGCTTACAAGGCACGGCCACTGTTGGCTTTGCCGAGGGTGTGGAGTGGTTGGCAGATATTCAAGCCAGTCAGTTAAACCCTGCGTACTGGGTGGCAGAATTACCCGGCGAGCTGGCGGGCAATATTCATAGTCAGGGTGCTCTGCATGATGGGCAGTTGCAGGTTGAGGCCACAGCAGACATTAAAGGTAAATTACGCGACTCACCAACCCAGTTGCAACTGGAGTTACACGGCGCGCAGCAGGGGCAAGAGGTTGCCTTGTGGCAGCTTAAACAAGCCAACATCCAATTTGGCGATAACCGCATCACTGCAACAGCAAAAGTTGATCAAGCGCTGGCTGCCAACCTGCAGTTGGAGTTGCCACGACTGGTGCAGTTGTGGCCCGGCTTAGCGGGTAAAGCCGAGGGGACAGTGAGTGTCGCCGGTACTTTAGATAAGCCGCAAGGCCAGGCACTATTACAGGCCGGCGGTATTGCGTATGACGGCAATAAAATCGGCAAATTGCAGCTCAGCAGTAGCTTGCTGGCATCACAGCAAGCACAAATCAGTCTAAATGCTGAGCGGGTTTGGGTGGGCGATAACGAGCTTGGCACTCTGCACATTGACGGCTCGGGAACATTGGCAGCACACAAAGGCGAGCTGTCTTTAACTGGCCCGCTGCTGCAAGCACAACTCAAGCTCAGTGGCGTACTGCAAGACCACGATTGGCTAGGTCAGCTGCAGCAATTATCGATCAGCAGTCATGAGCAAAACTGGGCTTTAGAAAAAGCGACTGCGATCAGCTATTTAAATACGGGTGAGCTGACTATTGCTGCACATTGCTTGCGTGACAAACAGTCCAGTTTATGTGCCGGTAAACAGCAAATACTACCGCAGACCAAAATCGATTACCGCTTGTTGAGTTTTCCGTTGGCAACTTTACAGCCTTGGTTGCCCAGTGACGCGCAGATTAAAGGGCAGGTCAATGGCGTCTTTAAGTTAGAGTTGCTGGAAAAAGGCCCTATAGGTCAGATCTTATTGGATGCCGGGCAAGGCCAACTGCGCGTGGAAAATGATGAGCAACCACAGGTGTTTGCTTGGCAAAGGCTGCGCTTAAGTAGCGAACTCAGTGCCAGCGCCATTAAGTCTAAGTTTCAGTTAAAAGGTGTGGACAGCGGTAATTTAGAAGTCACGGCAGATATTGATCCACTGTCGGCGAAGAAAAAACTGCGCGGTAATTTTATTATTGAGAACGTTGATTTATCTGCTCTGCGACCATTTATTGCAGAAGTGGAAACAGTGCGTGGCGTGCTGGATGGGCGCGGCACTTTAGCGGGTGATTTACTTGCGCCTTATGTCACAGGCTTTGTCCAAGTGCGTGATGGTCAGCTCAGTGGCGGGGAGTTGCCAGTACCTTTTGAACAGTTGCAACTGCGCGCCGATATTAAAGGTGAGCAACTGCAGCTCAAGGGCGGTTGGCACAGTGGTGATGAGGGCACAGGGCGTATTTCAGGCAGTGTCAGCTGGGCTAAGCAGTTACTGGTGGACATTGATATTAAAGGCCAACAGTTACCGTTGCAGGTTGAGCCTTACGCTGATATTGAAATTGCCCCAGACCTGCACGTGAGCCTAAAAGATCAGCGCTTATTTATTAGCGGTGAAGTGGCTGTACCTAAAGGCTTGATCACCATTCCACAGTTGCCCGAGCAAGCGGTACGTATTTCACCGGATGCGCGAGTGATTGGCCAGGCTGAGCCAGAGCCAGCCATGCAAGTGGCAATGGACGTGACAGTGAATGTTGGTGCGGAGCGCTTGCGGTTTTCAGGGTTTGGCTTAAATGCGGACTTGCGTGGTCATTTGCAGGTGGGGGACAACATGGCCGGGCGCGGCATGTTAGAGCTGCTCAATGGTCGCTATCGCGCTTATGGACAGCGCCTAGAGTTACGCCGCGCGCGTTTGCTCTTTGCTGGGCCTTTAAGCCAGCCTTTTCTGGATATTGAAGCGGTGCGGGTCACCGGCGATGTGACTGCAGGTCTGCGCTTGAGCGGTCCGGCTGATCAGCCGCGCAGTGAAATTTTCTCCACGCCGGCGATGAGTCAGGAGCAAGCTTTGTCGTGGTTGCTGCTTGGGCGGCCGCTGCAAGGTGGTGGTGAAGATGGCAATGTTATGGCACAAGCGGCGTTGGCTTTGGGTTTAATGGGGACTGCGCCCATTACCAGTAAAATTGCCGAAGCCTTTGGCGTGCAAGACTTTAGCCTCGAAAGTGAAGGCAGTGGCGTTACCTCAAGCGTAGTAGCTACAGGGCGCATCAGTGAACGCGTGAGCCTGCGCTATGGTGTCGGTGTTTTTGAGCCGGCAAGTACCTTGGCGCTGCGTTATGAATTGACTAAACGCTTGTATTTAGAAGCGGCCAGTGGCTTGGCCAACTCCTTGGATATATTTTATAAGCGCAACTTTTAAAACCGATTAACGCCCATTAGGGCAGTGCTCGGCACAGAAAAAAGTCACTTTAAATTAGGTGGGGGTGGACTTTTATGCTATACTGCGTGCATCGAAGTCACCCAAAAGTGGTTCAATGTGTAGTTTCTGTTTGCGCTTTATCCCCTCCTTGATGCTCCATCTTTATGAGAAACGCTGGCGTGGTGGTCTATAGCTGGTTTCCTTCTCACATCATCCGATGTCTTAATTTAGTTTAAATAAAGAGTCACTTGAGTTGTGTTAACACTTAAGCGGACAACTGTATCTAAAAATTAAGGACGCTCTAAAAGAGCTGCTGCTTATAAACCGAAGCTTAAATGGTTTAAGTGCTTTTTCAGAGATTCCCTAAGGGGTTTCAAAATGTATTACTGGTTTATGTTGGCCTTAGCCGTAGTTGCTGAAGTAATCAGCACCGTAGGAATGAAGTACGCCGCAACCAGCTCTCCTGTCTTTGGCTATGTGGTCATGGCAGTGATGATTTCTTTGTCGTTTTATGCGTTTTCACGTGCCGTTGTGCACATTCCGTTGGCAGTGTCTTATGCAATCTGGGAAGGCCTTGGCTTGTTCTTGATTGGTGTCGCCGGTGTAGTGCTGTTTGGTGAATACCTCACGCTAGTGGAAATGTTCGCCATTGCTCTGATGTTGTTTGGCTTGCTGCTGGTGACCTTTGATAAGGGCCAAGCAGAAGACGGGCTTGATGAGCCAGCTGTGGTAAAGGGCCTTGATCAGCCTAAGCCGGTGCCTGTGGCTAAAAATACCAATGGCGTAACTTTAGGTGAGGTGACGCTATGATTCTGCCAGCGTCGTTACTCATTGGTTCGGTATCTTTGGACTTAGTGGCTTGTTATTGCGTAAAGCGCTCGAAAGGCTTTAAAAAAGCGATTTGGGGTGTGGCAGGCTTACTGTCTATTATCTTAGCGTTTGTGTTGCTGAGTTTTGTCGTGCGTTATATTCCGCTTGGCATTGCTTACTCAGTCTGGGGTGGTTTAGGTGTGCTGGGAACAGTGCTGCTGGACCGTCTGCTATTTAACTCGCGTTTAGGCAAGCAGGGCATGATTGGCGTGGTATGTATTGTCGCCGGTATTGTTGCCATGCAGTTATAAGCTAAAGCGCGCGGCTGACAAACGCTGTTAGTCGCTACTTTATGTTCCAGTTACCACCTCTTAAAGCGGCAAGCTCTTGCCGCTTTTTTTGTGCCTGAGCACTTTAGCTCCGCTCGCGCCTTGTTTTAGTTGGCACAGTCTTTGCTTTAATTCTTATACATAGCTACGGGCGTCAATTGCCCACCGCGGAGGATTATCCATGGACAAGATGCTGTATATCTCCATGACTGGCGCGAGCCAGAACACACAAGCCTTACAAGCCCATGCCAACAACTTGGCGAACGTGTCTACCAGTGGCTTTAAGCGTGACTTCGAACAAGCGCGCTCAATGCCTATGTTTGGTGATGGCTTACCTGCTCGCGCTTATGCGTTAACTGAGCGTCCCGGTACAGACTTTACTGCCGGTACCTTACAAGAAACTGGGCGCGACCTGGATGTGGCAGCCATTGGTGATGCTTGGTTGGCGGTGCAATCCGCTGACGGCACAGAAGCCTATGTGCGCACTGGCAGTCTGCAGGTGGATAGCTTGGGCATGTTGCGCACTGCTGCCGGGCTGCCAGTTTTGGGGAATGCCGGCCCTATTGCTGTGCCGCCCGAGCAGAAAATTGAAATTGGCCAAGACGGTACCATCAGTATTCGAGCCTTGGGTGAAGCGCCCAGCGTTATGGCTGAAGTAGACCGGCTTAAACTGGTTCTGCCGGATCCTAAGCAGTTAGAGAAGGGGGCTGATGGTTTAGTCCGCGCCCGAGATGGACTGTCATTTGCGGCAGATGCTAATGCCCGTGTGACTTCAGGTTTTACCGAATCCAGTAACGTCAATGCTGTTGAAGAAATGACTGCAATGCTGGCCTTATCACGACAATTTGAGCTGCAAGTGAAAATGATGCGCACCGCTGAGGATAATTCCTCCGCAGTGGCACGGATCATGCAGTTAAGTTAGTCATCTAGCCAATTAGGCATTGCAGCGTCATAAACTCGACGCTCGAGGAGAAAAACCATGCTTCCAGCACTTTGGGTCGCAAAAACAGGTTTATCCGCACAGGACATGAACCTCACGACCATCTCTAACAACTTAGCCAACGTTTCGACCACAGGTTTTAAACGTGATCGTGCTGAGTTTGAAGACTTGCTCTATCAAATCCGCCGTCAACCCGGTGGACAATCCAGCCAAGACAGCGAGCTGCCAAGCGGTTTGCAGCTGGGTACGGGTGTGCGCATTGTTGGCACGCAGAAAATCTTTACCGCAGGTAGCTTACAAACCACTGAGCAACCTTTGGATATGGCGATTAACGGTCGCGGTTTTTTCCAAGTATTGATGCCCGATGGCACTGTGTCGTATACCCGCGATGGTAGTTTTCACTTGAGTTCAGATGGCCAAGTGGTGACCTCCAGTGGTTTCGCCATTGAACCGGCCATTATGCTGCCGCCAGAAGTGCGCACCTTTACTGTAGGTGAAGATGGCACAGCAACAGTGACCACTGCCGGTAATCCGCAGCCACAAATTGTTGGCAATATTCAAATCACAGACTTCGTCAATCCAGCGGGTTTAGAAGCCATTGGTAATAACCTATTCCTGGAAACTGCTGCCAGTGGTGCGCCGCAAGACGGAACTCCTGGACTCAATGGTTTGGGTACTGTGCTACAAAATACGTTGGAAAACTCTAACGTCAGTGTGGTTGAGGAATTGGTGAACATGATCACCACGCAGCGCGCTTATGAAATGAACTCAAAAGTCATTTCTACCGCGGATCAAATGCTGTCCTTTATCACTCAGCAGCTTTAATACGGTTAGTGGGGTAGTGTGATGAAACGTTCATTGATGGTGATAAGTCTAACTGCAGCAGCGCTGGTAACAGGTTGTATGCCGGTGCCGCCTAAACCAAATGATCCTTACTATGCGCCGGTTTTACCGCGAACGCCGCTGCCTGCCACGCAAACCAATGGTGCTATTTACCAAGCCGACTTTGACACCAATTACTTTACTGACCGCAAAGCCTTTCGCGTGGGTGACATTATTACCATTAGCTTAAATGAGCGCACCCAAGCCAGTAAAAATGCTAACTCGCAGATTCAAAAAGACAGCAATACTGATATCGGCGTGCCCAATATTTTAGGTATGGCCGTTTCGCCGAAAAACCCGTTGTCGGGCTTGAGTGCTTTGGGGATGACCAACGATCGACTCAGCTTAGAAGCAGGTTACGGTGCTAAACGCTCCACTAAAGGCTCTGGGCAGTCTGGGCAAAGCAATAGCCTATCGGGCTCGATTACCGTGACCATCGCCGAGGTTTATCCCAATGGTGTGCTGGCGGTACGCGGTGAAAAATGGTTAACCCTTAACACCGGTGATGAGCTGGTGCGTATTTCTGGAATTGTACGTGCAGATGACATCAGCACCGATAACGTCGTCTCGTCGACCCGCATTGCCGATGCCCGCATTACCTACTCAGGTACCGGTGCTTTTGCCAATGCCAGTCAGCCAGGCTGGTTAGATCGCTTCTTTCTTAGCCCTATGTGGCCCTTCTAAAGGTAGGACAAACTATGCCTAAGTATTTAATTGCCTGCCTACTAGCTTTGCTGTGTAGCGGTTTAGCGCACGCCGAACGACTGAAGGATCTGGCCACTATTCAAGGTGTGCGTAGCAACCAGTTGATTGGTTATGGCTTGGTGGTGGGGCTCAATGGCAGTGGTGACCAAACCACACAAACCCCCTTTACCGTACAAACCTTTAACAACATGCTTTCGCAGTTTGGTATTAAAGTGCCGCCAGGTGGCAACGTGCAGTTGAAAAACGTTGCCGCGGTTTCCATTCATGCTGAGCTGCCAGCCTTTGCGCGCCCGGGGCAAACTATTGATATCACCGTATCGTCGATCGGTAACGCAAAAAGCTTGCGCGGTGGTAGCTTGCTGATGACCCCACTAAAAGGGATTGATGGCAACGTGTACGCCATTGCTCAGGGTAACTTGGTGGTTGGCGGGTTTGACGCCGGTGGTGCTGATGGCTCACGCATTACCGTCAACATTCCGTCAGCGGGACGCATCCCTTCTGGAGCCACAGTGGAGCGCGCAGTGCCGAGCGGCTTTAATCAAGGCGACTACCTGACCTTAAACCTCAACAGCCCAGACTTTACTACGGCAAAAAATATCGTTGATAAACTCAATGACATGTTAGGTCCGCAAGTTGCACAGGCCATGGATGCTGGCTCAATCCGCGTGGCTGCGCCGTCTGATCCAAATCAGCGCGTGGACTACTTATCCATTATCGAAAACTTAGAAATTGAGGCTGGCCAAGCGGTGGCAAAAGTCATCATTAATGCCCGTACTGGCACCATTGTTATTGGTCAAAATGTGCGGGTGCAGCCTGCGGCAGTCACGCACGGCAGCTTAACTGTAGTCATCACCGAAGATCCTATTGTCAGCCAGCCGGAAGCCTTCTCTGGAGGCGAAACAGCCATAGTGCCGCGCTCTAGAGTGAATGCCATCGAAGAGGCGAAGCCAATGTTTAAATTTGGTCCGGGCACAACCTTAGATGAAATTGTCCGCGCCGTGAACCAAGTGGGGGCGGCTCCTTCTGACTTAATGGCAATTCTTGAAGCCCTTAAACAAGCCGGCGCGCTACAAGCCGACCTGATTGTGATTTGAGGATAAAGTTATGAACTTACACAGCAGCAGCGTAGCCGATAGTGGCGCTTATACTGACTTAAACCGCCTGCACCAGCTGAAGGTGGGTGAAGGCCGTGATAGCGAAGCCAATATCCGTAAAGTCGCGCAAGAGTTCGAATCATTGTTTCTTAGCGAAATGATGAAAGCGATGCGGGCTGCCGGTGATGTGTTGGCTGATGATAACTTTATGAACAGCAATGAAAGCAAAACCTACCGCGATATGTACGACCAGCAGTTGTCGCTGACATTGTCGCAAGGTAAGGGCATGGGGATGGCGGATGTTTTGACCCGCCAGCTGTCACAAGCACCTAAGCCCAGCACTGCAAACCCCTTTACCCAAGAAATTGTTAGCCCAGCGGCAGCGCCGGCCACACAGGCAGTGCCAGCCAAAGTCAATGTGGCGCTAGATCGGCAGCGTGATGATACCGCACTGCTTAATCAGCGTCGTTTAGCCTTACCAGTGACCGCTGCAGGACGTGCTTTAGCTGGGCTTGGAACAGCCGCGCAAGGCTCTTTTGCCAATAATCTTGGCCAACAGAGTGCACGAGAAGCGCAAAACTTTCAGGTCGCAAAAAGTTACCCAGCTGCCGAAAAAAATACTTTAGCAACAGCCAATGCTGTCGATATAAACCGTAAGCAATTTGCTTCGCCGGAAGAGTTTGTCGCGACGATGTTGCCCATGGCTGAGCAGGCGGCAAAAAAACTGGGCGTTGATCCCCGTTATTTAGTCGCGCAAGCAGCTTTGGAAACAGGTTGGGGTAAATCCATTATCCGCGGCAGTGAAGGTGGCAGCAGCCACAACTTATTTGGCATCAAAGCCCATGGTTGGGGTGGCGGCTCTACCCAAGTGACGACATCTGAATATGTGCAAGGTGTCAAAGTAAAAGAGAAAGCAGATTTTCGTAGCTATGCTTCATTTGAGCAAAGCTTTAATGACTACGTGGATTTTTTACAAAGCAATGGTCGTTATCGACAAGCATTGCAAGCGACTGCCAACCCTGAGCGCTTTGTCAGTGAATTGCAGCAAGCAGGGTATGCAACTGATCCACAATATGCGCGCAAAATATCGCAAATTGCGCAGAAAGTGCAGACTTATCAGCAGGTGGCTAGCGTCGAACAGTCACGTACGAATGTACGGGCGTGAGGTGAATTATGTCTGATTTATTAAGTATTGGATTATCTGGGTTAAGTGCCGCAAAAACCAATTTGTCGGTGACAGGGCACAATATTACCAATATCAACACCCCAGGTTACAGCCGTCAGGACACCGTGCAAACCACACGTCCGGCGCAGTTTACCGGTGCGGGCTATATTGGCTCAGGCACCACCTTGGTGGATATTCGTCGCAGCTATAATGAGTTTTTAACCGCCCAGGTGCGCTCCAGTACCACCCTGAACAGCGATGTGAAAGCGTATAAAAGCCAAATTGACCAGCTCGATAGCTTATTAGCTGGCACCACCACAGGTGTCACGCCGTCATTGCAGGCTTTTTTCTCGGCTACGCAAACTGCCGCAGAAGACCCCGCCAATATTCCCGCGCGCCAGTTGGTCTTAGCCGAAGCCGAAGGGCTTGCCCGCCGCTTTAATGGCATTTATGAAAACGTTAACTCGCAAAACAGCTTTATTAACAAGCAGTTGGTCACCACTACGGATCAAATTAACCGTTTAGCACAAACGATCGGTAGCCTTAACGCAGCCATTACCAGCGCCGGTACCAATGGCCAGCAGCCCAATGATTTGCTGGATGAGCGCGATGAAGCGGTGCGGCAGCTGTCTGCTTATATTGGTGTGTCAGTGGTGGTGCAAGATGACAACAGCTTTAACCTTTCGGTAGGCAGTGGCCAGCCGTTAGTGGTCGGCAGCACGGTGAATAAATTAGAAGCAGTACCCGGCCGTGGTGATCCCACTAAGTTTGAAGTGGACTTTATCAGTGGCGGTTCGCGACAAAATATCACCAACAGCATTAGTGGCGGTGAAGTGGGCGGTTTGCTGCGCTACCGTGAAGATGCATTAGACCCAACCCTCAACGCTTTAGGTCGCTTAGCAATGAGCATCAGCTCAGAAGTGAACAGCCAGCTAGGGCAGGGTTTAGACCTGAAAGGGCAAGTGGGTGTTGGTCTATTTGGTGACATTAACGACCCTAAGCTCACTGAGCTGCGCGTGCGGCCCATGGCTGGCAACATCAGTGATGCCAGCGGTGCCATGACGATCACTAACACTCAGTTACTGACAACCAGTGATTACCGACTTGAATTTGACGGCACCAATTACAGCGCCCATCGTTTAAGTGATGGTGCTGCCATGAACGTGGTGGTGGGAGCCAATGGAGAACTGAGCTTCACCGATAATAGCGGCCGTGATCAGGGCATTAGCCTACAAATGAGTAATCCGCCGGCACCTGTGGCGGGCGATCGCTTTATTCTTGAGCCAACCCGCCGCGGCGCTACAGATATTTCTGTACAATTGGATCAGGCCGATCAACTGGCTTTTGCCGGACCTTTCAAAGCTGGCGCTGATTTACAAAACAAAGGTAACGGCACCATTGGCCAGCCATCGGTAGAAATGGCGCTTAATCCAGACAACTTACCGCAAGCTAACTTTGTTACAGAGACTCTAAACCTCGATAACCTCAAGGCTGTTGGTGAGTTGGAGTTGACCTATAACCAAGCAACGCAAAAAGTAGAGTTTGTTAATTTGCCGCCAGGCGTCACCATCACTGGCGTACCTGTTGAAGGCCAACCGGCACCGGGAGCGATTACTGAGCTGGACTTTACCTCAGGGCAAACCAACCAGCTCAGTTATGCCATTGAAGTGGACGTGGGCGGTGTCAAACAAAGCTACACCATCAACCAAACCCTCAGTGGTCGCCCGGAAAATGGTGATAAATTTACCGTTAGTTTTAACCAAAATGGCGTTTCAGATAACCGCAACGCCCTCAAGCTGGCTGACTTGCAAAACCAGCAAGTGATTGGTGTGGATGCCAGTATTAAAGGCATCAGTACTGGGGTGAGCTTTAACGATGCCTATGGCGATACTGTTGAGCGCGTGGGCACTTTAACCGCCCAAGCACGGCAAGATGAAGTGGCCACGGGGGCGATTTTAAAGCAGTCAACGGACAACCGTAACTCGCTGTCAGCAGTGAACTTGGATGAGGAAGCGGCCAAACTGATTCAATTTGAACAATATTACAATGCGTCAGCACAAGTTATTCAAGTTGCGCGCTCATTGTTCGATACATTGATTAATGCATTTAGATAATTTGCGGCTGCCCTCCAGCAGTCAGAAACATTAGGAGTCAGGCAATGCGTATTTCAAGCCTACAAGCGTTTCAAAACGGTATTCAGGGCATACAGCGTAATTACGCTGCGGCCATTCGTACCAATGAACAGATCAGTTCCGGTAACCGTATTTTAACGCCGGCCGATGATCCTGTTGCCGCAGTCCGCCTAATGCAGCTTGAACAGCAGCAAAATATGCTTGGCCAGTACAAAAATAACCTCACTGCGGCCAACAACAGCTTGGCGCAAGAGGAATCCACGCTGAACTCAGTCAACACCATTATGCAGCGTGTGCGGGAGTTGGCCGGAGAAGCTGGAAACGGTGCGCTCAGCCAGAGTGATCGTCAGTCGATTGCTGCTGAGTTACGTGAGCGCGAAGACGAAATGCTCGGCTTAATGAACTCGCGCAACGCCCGTGGTGAGTATTTATTCTCTGGTTTTCAGGGCAAAACCCAGCCCTTTGTTCGCCAGGACGATGGCAGCTTTTCTTATGAGGGTGATGAAGGGCAGCGCCAGTTACAGATTGCCAGTTCGCTGAATGTAGCGATCAGCGACAGTGGTAAGAAAATTTTTGAAAACATTCCCAATGCGGCACGCTTAGACGCCGACTTAACCAGCACAGCCGGCTCAACTTTGGCGGTTTCAGCCCCATTGGTGCAGGATGAAGTGGCATTTTCTGGCAGCCCTGCGTTTCCGCAGGATGGCATTGAGATTCGCTTTGGTGATCCAACGGCTACACCGCCAGGTGACCCTAAAAACTATGAAATATTTGCCAAGCCTTACACTGCAGGCGATCCAGTACTGCAAAGCGGCCGCATGGACGATGACGATAAGCGTCAAGACTCCATCGTCTTTCGTGGGGTAGCGATGCACTTTGATGGCGTGCCCGCCGGTGGCGAAACTATTAGCGTAACCGCAGATCCAGCCCGTGAAAAACAAGGCGTACTGGACACCATCCACCAGCTGCGTATGGCTTTAGAAGACAACACCGACAGCCCCGCAGGCAACCGCGCCAACCGCGACGCCGTAGCTGCTGCACTGACCAATATTGATCATGCCATGGTGGTGATTGACGGCACCCGTGGTGACATAGGTGCGCGCATGAACGTAATCGCAACCACACTCACCGACAACGAAGACGTGACCCTCGTAAACAAAAGCGTACAGGCAGAGCTGCAAGAAGTGGATTACCCAGAAGCCTTATCTAAGCTGGCTTTCCAAAGCGTAATTCTCGAAGCTGCGCAAATGAGTTTTGTGAAGGTCAGTCAGTTGAATTTGTTTGATAAGATTCGGTGATTTGCACAAATCTAAGGTGCAACAAACTAACCCTGCTCTAAATAAAGCAGGGTTAGTGCGTTAAAGGGCAGTAGGTTAAATAGCTAAAAAAGATTTCAAAAAAATTAAAGTTATTTGCCAAGCCGACGATATAGAGAGTGAATGCAACATAACTGGGCAATATAGAGTTAACAGTTGAAAGCTCGCACCCAGTTAGAATTTTGATTAGCCCCTGGAGGCATATACCATGGCACTTTCTGTTAATACTAACGTTTCTGCGCTCAACACTCAGCGTAACCTCAACTCTTCATCTAACGCTTTAGCCACATCCTTGCAGCGCCTCTCCACAGGTTCGCGCATCAACAGTGCAAAAGATGATGCGGCTGGCCTGCAAATTGCTAACCGCTTAACCAGTCAGGTGAATGGTTTGAACATCGCCGTTAAAAACGCCAACGACGGTATCTCCATGGCGCAAACTGCGGAGGGTGCATTGGAGCAGTCCACTAACATCCTGCAGCGCATGCGTGACTTGTCTTTGCAATCGGCCAACGGCTCCAATAGCGATTCAGAGCGCAAGGCACTGAACCAGGAAGTGACCGAGCTGAAAAAAGAACTGGAGCGTATTGCCAACACCACCAGTTTCGGTGGTAAGAAGTTGCTCGATGGCTCATTTAAAACCAACACCTTTCAGGTTGGTGCCTCTGCCAACGAAACCATTAGTGTCAACATTGCTGAGATGTCTACCTCGGCGCTGAGTTCTAAAGTGCTGGAGACGGCGATTAGCTTGGACGATGTTGCTGCAAGCATGAAGGTTGATGTAAGCAAGCTGTCTTTTAATGCTCCAGTTTTAGGTGATACTGATCCGAACCCCCTAGATGCAACAGATGCCAGCTTGACAGGCGCTACTGGCTGGACTTCAGGCACAGCTCCAGATGACTCTACTGGCAGTGTTGATTTTTCACAAGAAATCACATTTTCTGCAGGCGATAAGATAACGGTAAATTACGGTGGCGAGGAGTTTGAGGTTACGCTTGCAGAAGAATTGAAATTCACAGCCACTGCTGAGATTGAAGAAGTGACTGCCGCTCCGGGTACTATTGCTGCTGATGTTAAACTGGGAGACTTGACTGCTTCTCAAAAAGCACAAGTAGATGAAGCAATTCAGACAGCGTTGGACACAGCGTTTAAAACAGCTTTCCAGGGCGGGATTACTGAAAACCAAAAAGAGGCTGTAACAGTAGTTCAGCAAGGGATGGCAGAAAAATCTTTGCAGAGTTTAGCTACTGAAATCAATGATAAAAACATTGGAGTTGGAGCATTTGTTGTCGAGGGTGAAGGGCTACAATTGGTTGCAGCTGCAAATGGTGATGATGATGATGGAGTTGCAGCCATTACAAAAGCCTTGAATGAACTCAAACTTGATGGTTTTGACCTCAGTGAAATTGTAGTGCCTGCGTTTACTGCTGAAAGCTTGTCCATTGCAGACATTGACTTGAATGAGGTGGATGGATCTCAGAGAGCCATCATTGCGATTGACCAGGCCATCCAGCAAATCGATGCCCAGCGTGCTGACCTCGGTGCGGTACAAAACCGTTTCGAGAACACCATCGGTAACTTGCAGAACATTGCCGAAAACGTAACCGGAGCCCGTGGCCGTATCCAAGATACCGACTACGCCGCCGAAACGGCTAACATGAGTAAGCAGCAAATTATGCAACAAGCCGGTACGGCAATTCTGGCGCAAGCCAACCAGTTGCCACAGGCTGTACTCAGCTTACTGCGTTAATCGTAAACCGCTCCATCAAAAGGGTCGCCTCGTGCGGCCCTTTTTGTTGTGGTTGCACACTAGAGTGTACGGAGGTGGGGCGGCTAGAAAAACGGCATAGTTTAAGTAAGATAACAAAGTATCAGGTTGATTTAATAAAAAACACAAGAAATAGGCTATTATTAACAAAATCCTTGCTTGGTTAATAAAACATGTCCTATGTAGGCTATGAGTGGATACGTCAGCAATTAAAATTGCAGGTCTTCCCTATACGCAGGCCAGCGCGGGTTGGTCCTGTAAGCCGCTTGGCTATTGAGGACAATGCGCTGCGTGTTCCTGCTGCCGTTGCGCCACAAGGTGATTCGTTACTAGCGCATCTGCTCTTCGCAGTAAAGCATGAGGGTATCAACTTGCAGGTACTGGCGCAGTGCTTGCCGAAGCTTGCCGCACATGAAATGCTCGTCGCAGTTATGGCACAGCCCTCCGGTCGCTATGTGCGAATTCTTGGTTTTTTATGGGAAGCTTTTAGTCAGCAATTACTTGCCGAAGAGCTACTAGTGACTGGGCCGACTGTCGCTGTGTTTGATCCTAAACGTTATATTTGTGGCCCCGACCAGCGTTGTGCCCGTTGGCGGGTTAACTTTAACGGGCTGGGCAACACTGGTTACTGCGTTACCGTAGAGCGTACGCCAGAAATTACCGAGCTGCTGGCACAAAATATTCTAGAAAAAGCCAACGCGTTTGCCTGCGGCCTGAGCCAACAAACCTTGGATCGTGCGATGAGTTGGGCCTACCTGCATGAAACTCAAAGCAGCTTTGCTATCGAGCATGAACAGCCACTGCAGGACAAGGCGCAGGCTTTTGTGCAGTTGTTGCGCCAAGCCCATGAGTCACGCTTATTGGATGAATCCTATTTGGTGGCTTTACAGAATCTGTGTATTACTAATCCGCTGGATAAGGCTGTTTTTTATCGTCACCAGCAGAACTGGTTGCAAGGCCCGCTGCGCGGCGCTATGGGCGTAACCTATGTCCCGCCCGAACCGTCAGAGGTTAGACTGCTCATGGTGGAGCTGTTAAAGCTGGCCAATCATTGGCATGGTAAGGTTGAGCCTTTGGTGGCTGCTTCTGTACTTTCATTTGCTTTCGTTTTTATCCACCCATTTATGGATGGCAATGGGAGGTTGTCCCGTTTTTTGTACCACTACATGCTGGCGCAATCGGGACAGTTGCGCAAAGGTTTGTTGCTGCCCGTTTCTGTGGCGATGAAGCGCAATGAAGATGCTTATTTACAAGCATTACAGAGCTTTTCTATACCAATGCGCGAACACTGGCAGGTTGGTTGGCTAGGGGATGAGGATTACACGTTTGACTTGCTGGCCGATCAATCCTTGTATCGCTATTGGGATGCCACAGAATGCGTGCTTTTTGGGCTGCGTATGGCACAGCAGGCACTGGAGCAGGATCTGTACGAAGAGACCCGCTTCTTGCAAGCGTTCGATAGAGTTTACCGCGCCATTGACCTGCGTTTTGATGTACGCGGAAAGGATCTGAGTGTACTGGTAATTAGTGCGTTACAGAATCAGGGCAAGGTTTCTAACAATCGCCGCAGGCAGTTCCAGAATACTGTACAGCCGCAAGTATTTGATGCCATCGAAGAGTTAATTGGTGGTATCTAAACAAGGAGTCCGTTCTGGTGGGGGTGCTGATCCGGCGCTATTTTGCCGGCGGACGGCATAGGGCTTCCTATAGCTAAAGCTGTGAGCATTGAATGCCGGAAAGAGTAAAGTCTAGAGGAGTGATGATTTGGCGCGCTAGTGCTGCAGGTCATGGCGCTCTTAATTTAAGTTGTTTTGATTGATTACAGCTATTTTTGCTTAAGCTGGCACGCTTCCTGCTTTTGTCTTTGTGTGTAAGAGAAACTGTCAAAGGCTTGGCTAAAACCTTAAAGCCCTAAGTTTGCTCTTGCGCTGACGATAACTAAGACGATAGCTAAGTATTCGGGTGCCTGAACTGGGCAAGCCCAAACAGCAGCGTCTGATACTTAACAATCAGCCTTCTGGAGGCACAGACTATGGCACTTTCAGTCAATACTAACGTTGCATCTTTAAACACGCAGCGTAACTTGAACAGCTCGTCCAATGCGTTGGCAACATCATTACAGCGTTTATCCACTGGCTCTCGTATTAATAGCGCAAAGGATGATGCTGCCGGCCTACAGATTGCCAACCGCTTAACCAGCCAGATTAACGGCATGGGTGTCGCGGTTAAAAACTCCAATGACGGTATATCTATGGCGCAAACTGCTGAAGGTGCGCTGGAGCAGTCAACTAATATCTTACAGCGTATGCGTGATCTGTCTTTACAGTCTGCGAACGGCTCCAATAGTAAGGAAGAGCGCAGTGCACTGAACGCAGAAGTGGCTGAGCTGAAAAAAGAGCTGGATCGTATTGCAAATACCACCAGTTTCGGTGGCCGTAAATTGCTGGACGGCAGCTTTGGCAGCACTACTTTTCAGGTGGGTGCGGCTGCTAATGAAATGATCAGTATGAAAATTGACGAAATGTCGACCTCAGCGCTGAACTCACGAGTGACACGGGCGACTGTAACGGGTGATAAAATTATTGATCCGGCCATTGCTGGGGTTAATGCAAAAGAATTGACTATCGAGTCTACTGCTACGACGGGCACGGTTGCGAATGCGCGACCAGAGGGCACAGCTACTGTAAAAGTAGATGATTTTACAGTGGTGGGCGGTGGTGCACCGTCTACTGGTAAAGTAACCATTACCAGTGAGTATACTCTGGCTGCTGGCGAAAAAGTAACCACGAAAGATGCTGCTGGAGATGATGTTGAGATAACTTTGACTCAAGCTGTAACTGTACAGCTTTCACATACTGCAGACTTCTCATCAACTGCTAATGACCTGGCTACTGCGCCGGGCTCTTGGGCAGACCTAGTAGATGGTACGACTGGTGATGATACTATTCAGGGTAAGTTTGACGTGGCATTTCAGGCGCAAATCAATACTGCTGCCTTGGCTGCCGCAAAGTCTCAAATACTTGAGCAACAAAAAGGCGTTCAAGAGTTTGCTACTCAAATTAACGATCGCAATATTGGTGTGGGTGCTTTTGTAGAGGACGGTAATGTCATTCTGGTTGCCAACGGTAAAGGTGACAACGCAGCTGCTGATGCTTTAGCAGCAATGCAAGGACTGGGCTTAGCTGCTGACTTGTCGGCTTTAGAGTTCGCAACAAGCGACATAAGTGTTGGCAGCATCGACTTGAATACTGTTCAAGGTTCTCAAGAAGCCATTATCGCTATCGACCAAGCCATCCAAAAGATCGACGCTCAGCGCGCAGACTTGGGTGCGGTGCAGAATCGATTTGAGAACACCATCTCAAACTTGCAAAATATTGCCGAAAACGTCTCTGCGGCGCGAGGAAGAATTCAAGATACTGACTTTGCGGCCGAAACAGCGGCATTGAGTAAGAATCAGATCATGCAACAGGCGGGTACAGCAATTTTGGCGCAGGCCAATCAGTTGCCCCAAGCGGTACTTAGTTTGCTTCAGTAATGAGCGGCTAAGGGTTGCATAATATGGCGGGCGCGTGTTTATTTACACGCAATCCCGCCTTACAACAGCCCCGAGGTGAGCTATGGACATCATTACAAACAAAAGCGCAGTAACGCCACAGATGCATAAGCAAGAGATTAGGCAGGCTGAAGCAGTGCCGCTTGGGCGTCCAGTAGGACGTGTAGCCGCACCAGTAGAGCAAGCGCAGCCGCAAGCCCGAGAGTTCTCGCAGCAAGATATGCAGTCCCTTGAGGACGCTGTGGCAAGCATGCAAGGTGCTACACAAGCGCTGCAGCGTGACTTGAACTTTTCTATTGATGATTCCACTGGCCGCATGGTGGTTAAAGTGACAGATTCAGCTTCAGGCGAAATCATTCGTCAGATGCCGACTGAAGAAGCGCTGCGATTGGCCGAAAGCTTAGATGAGATGCGTAGCTTATTGTTTACCGCAGAAGCGTGATAACAATATTTGCAGCGCCATCTAAAGAAAAGTTTACTATGCTCGATACAGTTCGAGCACTTAGAGTGACAGCTTGATTGTAAAGTTATAAATGAATATAAACGCTAGATAACTGGCGAAGGTGGTTAAAATGGCGGGAATTCCAGGTATAGGCTCCGGCTTAGACATTAAAAATATTGTTAAGGCAATGGTTGACGCAGAAGTTGCTCCCAAGGCTTCGCAATTAGGCCGTCTTGAGAAAACCACTGAAGCCAAATTTTCTGCGTTGGGGCAGCTGCAGAGTGCGCTCGGTAATTTCCAAACCGCCATGAAAGACCTTAACAAAATGGCGTTGTTTGATAATCGCACAGCGACTTCCTCAAACACTGCTTTGCTCAGTGCTACAGCAGAAAAAACAGCGTTATCCGGTAAGTATAGTGTTGCCGTAGAGCGCTTAGCATCCAGCAGCAAAGTAACGACAGCAGCTTTAGATAAAGACTTTAAAGCAACTGAGGCTGGCAGCTTAACGGTTAAACTGGGTGGCGATGACGAAAGCCCGGTGAGCGTAAATATCGCTGAGGGTGCTAGCCTTATTGAAATACGTGATGCCCTTAACGAGCAGTTAAAAGATAAAGGCGTAACGGCAAATATCATTAATAACCCCAGCACTGGACAATCACAGTTGGTGCTAAGCGGCAAAGAAACCGGTAGCGGTAAAGATATTATAGTGACTGGTGCTGGCGGTAATCTCGATGCACTTAATGTTAACGGCTCAGTCATGGCACAAGCTGCTGTCGCAGCGACGGATGATTCACTTTTTGTACCAGCCACAGCAGGCGCCTTAGAGTTGGCAGCCAATGCGGTATTTACGATTGATGGTTTAAAGCTTGAAAGCGCTTCTAATACGGTTGAAAACGTTATTCCTGATGTCAGTTTCACTTTAAAAGGTAAGACTGAAGAGAATAAACCGTTAACGGTCACCGTTGGACAAGATACTAAAGGCGTTAAAGATCAGCTGAAAAAGTTTGTTGATTCTTATAACGAGTTTATGGAAGTGAGTAATAAGCTGACCGCAGTGACTAAAGTGGGCGACGATAAAGCTCCGGTTGTTGGCGGTTTGGTCGGTGACTCAACAGTGCGTAATCTGGTAAACAGTATGCGTAACGAGTTGAGTAATGTATCCGGCAATGGTGACATTCGAGTCTTGGCTGACTTGGGGATTACCACGCAAAAAGACGGTACATTGAAAATTGATGATAAAAAACTGGACGCTGCATTGGAGACAAACTTCGATTCAGTAGGTCAGTTTTTTGCTGGTGACAACGGATTGATGTCACGCATGGATAACCGCATTGGCGGCTATACCGGCAAGGATGGCATTATTGGTTCGCGGCAGCAGAGTTTGGATGCTACGCGAAGTGATATTACCAAGCAGAAAGAAAAACTCACTGCGCGTGCAGGCCAAATTGAAGCACGCCTATTGAAGCAATTTAATGCGATGGATGCGCTGGTTGGACAACTCAATACAACCAGTCAACAACTTCTCCAGTCACTGGGCAGCTTGCCTGGTATGAATTCAAGGAATTAATGCATGAGTAACCCAGTAAAGACTTATAACTCAGTAGCCGAAGGTCAGGATTTAACCCCGTATCAGGCCGTTGATTTGCTGCTTGATGGCGCATTAGAGAGTATTTCAACTGCATTGATTGCACAGAAAGAAAACAACGCAGCCCAGCGTGGCGAGGCAGTTGGTACGACACTGACGATCATTGGTTTGCTGCAAGACAGCCTCGATAAAAGCTTAGGCGGTGAGTTAGCGGAAAATCTGGATGAGCTTTACAGCTACATGACCCGACGTTTAGCCACGGTATCAGTGGATAAAACCCCGCAAAGCTTAGAAGAAGTGCAAAATATTGTTTTACAGTTGCGTGAAGGTTGGTCACAGATCGATCCGAGCCAAGAACCAAAAGAATTGTAAATAAATATTAAAGAATAAGCGGTCAGTGACGATACAAAGGATAGTTGAAACGCTTATGGAGCACGATGTTATGAACGCAATGACCGCTATGCGACAGTACCAATCAGTTAATACTCAAGCGCAGGCGATTGAGGCTGACCCACACCGTTTGATTCAAATGCTGTTTGAAGGTGGCTTAACCCGTTTAGCGCAAGCACGTGGCGCTATGGAACGTGAGCAAACTGCCCTCAAAGGTGAGCTGCTGAGTAAGGCCATTGGCATTGTTGGTGGTTTACGCCAAGCTTTAGATCTAGAAAAAGGCGGTGAGATTGCCGCAAATCTTGATCGCTTATATGAGTACATGACCACTCGTTTGATGGAAGCAAACCTTAAAAACGATCTCGCTATTGTTGAAGAAGTGTCTGACTTATTGCGTGAAGTAAAAACTGGCTGGGATGCCATTGCAGCTTAAACTGCACTGACGAGAGGCAAGTACCATGAGCACAAGCACTGTTGAGCAACTTCAAAACACCAGTACCGCTTTGCGCGATGCTCTAGCGCAGCAAGACTGGCAAGCTGTAGGTCGATTGGATCTACAATGTCGACAAGCTGTTGACAGTGCTATGTCTGACCCTCATCAGAATAGCGATGAGTTACGTGAGCGCATGCAAGAATTATTGGATCTGTACCACGAAATGGTCAGTATCTGCCAAGGCGAACAGCAACGTATTGCTGATGAGTTACGCCAGATCAATCAGTCGAAACAAAGCGCCAAAGTCTACCAAATGTTCGGTTGATTTATTGACGCAAACACAAGCCCCAAGTGCAATCTGTACTTGGGGCTTTTTTGTATCCACTTGATTAAGCGTCAGTTTTATAAAAGCCCATTAAAATTACGTCATAAAATTGACAATGGCGGCAGTTTTGACTTTACTAGTGGCAGTTTGCTTTCATGCTTGAATAGCGTCCTTTGTCTTTAGAGTCTAAGTAGTCATTATGTGGCGAGAAACGAAAATCCTCCTGGTCCACGACCACGTTGAGCAATGCAAAGAGTTTGCCAATATCCTCACTTTTTTAGATGAGAACTACATTGCTTGCACCAGCGCGCAGTGGCGTGATGCAGTTGCAACGCTAAACTCCAGCCGTGGAGTGTTGTGTGTGATGCTTGGTGGTATTAGCGCAGGAAAGCGCTTAGAAGCTTTGATCAAAGAGTTTGTTGAGTGGGATGAGTTCTTGCCAATTATTTTGCTGGAAGAGGGCGAAGCCATTGAGCTGCCTAGTGCAGTATCCGCCTCGGTCTTAACCCGCTTAGCAATGCCGCCCAGTTACAGCCAGTTGCTGGGTATCTTGCACCGTGCGCAAGTTTACCGTGAGGTGTATGACCAAGCGGCAGAGCGCCGTACTCAACGTGAGCCCAATTTATTTCGCAGCCTTGTGGGGGCCAGTCGTTGCATTCAAAGTGTGCGGCAGATGATGCAGCAAGTGGCCGATACCGAAGCCAGTGTGCTGATTCTCGGTGAATCGGGCACGGGTAAAGAAGTGATTGCGCGCAATTTGCATTACAACTCTGAGCGCCGTGATGGGCCCTTTGTGCCGATTAACTGTGGGGCAATTCCGGCAGAGTTATTGGAAAGCGAATTATTTGGCCACGAGAAAGGCGCGTTTACCGGTGCGATCAGTGCACGCGCTGGGCGTTTTGAGTTGGCTAAAGGCGGTACGCTGTTTTTAGATGAAGTCGGCGATATGCCGCTAACCATGCAGGTTAAGTTGCTGCGGGTATTGCAAGAGCGCATTTATGAGCGTGTGGGGGGGAATAAATCCATTGATGCGGATGTGCGTATTGTGGCTGCCACCCATAAGAATCTTGAAGAAATGATCGAGTTGGGCGATTTTCGTGAGGATTTATTTTACCGCCTCAATGTGTTCCCCATTGAAATGCCACCGCTGCGTGAGCGCACCGAAGATATTCCGTTATTGATTAACGAGCTGGTATCGCGCATGGAAAATGAAAAGCGTGGCTCGGTGCGTTTTAATGAGGCGGCGATTATGTCGTTGTGTCAGCACAGCTGGCCGGGTAACGTGCGCGAGCTGGCGAACCTTGTTGAGCGTATGGCGATCATGTACCCGCACGGGGTCATTGGTATCAGCGAGTTGCCGCGTAAGTTTCGTTACATTGATGAAGAAAACGGAATTCAGGAATTACGCGAGGAAGTCAGTGAGCGTGCAGCGTTATTGGCTGCAGTTGAGGACGTCCCAGCGCCAAACCCAACCGCTCAGCTACCTTCGACAGGGCTGGATTTGCGTGAATACCTGGCTGAGTTGGAGCAGGATTTAATTCAGCAAGCATTGACTGAAGAAGATGGCGTGGTGGCCCGCGCCGCTGAGCGTTTAAATATTCGTCGCACCACCTTAGTGGAGAAAATGCGCAAATATGGCATGAGCCGCAGCTAAAGCGTCCGTAGCAAGACGCTGTGCTGAAGTTTGATTACAATGCTGCTCTTTAATTCTTGTCTGGAGCAGTATTGATGCCGCAGCATCCCGCACATGATTCACCACTGGGCAAAAATAGTGCCTACACCAGTCAATACGATGCCAGTTTACTCTTTGGCATTGCTCGGGCGACCAAGTGGCGCGAGCTGGGTTTTTCTGCTGATAATCTGCCCTATGTTGGCGTGGATGTTTGGAACTGCTATGAGTTGTCTTGGTTGCTGCCCAGCGGTAAGCCTGTGGTGGCAGTTGCGCAAGTAGTGGTGCCGGCTGATTCGGCCAATATCATCGAATCCAAGTCCTTTAAGTTGTATTTAAACTCTTTTAACCAAAGTGTGTATGCCAGCTTTGCTGAAGTGCAGGCGGTATTGGCTGCGGACTTATCCAAGGTTGCACAGGCAACAGTGCAAGTTGAGTTGAAGACCTTTGCGCAAGTGGCTGCAGAAGGCGTTCATGAGCCGCAGGGGCTGTGCATTGATGATCTGGATGTGCATCTTAACCAATATGAGAACCCGGGCTTAGAGCAGCTTGTGTGCGGCACTGAGCAGGTTGAAGAGCATCTGTACAGCCATCTCTTGAAATCCAACTGCCCAGTCACCGGACAGCCGGATTGGGGCACGATACAGGTGCATTACCGCGGAGCAGCTTTGGATCATGCCAGCCTGCTGACTTACTTGGTGAGCTTTCGACAGCATCAGGACTTTCATGAGCAGTGCGTTGAGCGGATTTTTCTGGATTTACAAGCCTGTTTGCAGCCAGAATTGTTAAGCGTTTCCGCCCGTTATGTGCGTCGTGGCGGTCTGGACATTAATCCGTACCGCAGCTTGCAGCACTGTGCAGTAGAGAACCTGCGTTTAGCGCGCCAGTAACGCCTAAGGGCATCGCTTGGATTTAGCTCATAAAAAAACCGTGCGTGCTGCACGGTTTTTTTATGGCTTGCGTAAGCTTACGCGTTTAGGGCAGCTTTAGAGCTTGTTGGGTTTACCGGCCGCGGCGCGGTCAGCTTGCCATTGTTCGAACGTCTGCATGTTTTGATCAAACTCAAAACGCTCAAGGATTTTAAAGTAATCCTGACGTGAAGGGTGCGCCATAACAGCCTCGCGGTCATTGACCTGTACCACATAGACGGTTTGGATATTTTGGTGATCAAAGGCACGCCATTGCGCGGCATCTTTTAGCAAGCTGTACTCATGGCCTTCGAGGGCGTTAATGACTGCTCCACTGTCAAGGCTGTTGCTGCGTTGTACCGCGTCTGCCCATTGTTTGACTACCGTATAAGCAGAGGCCGCAGCACTGGGTGGGTACAGCTCGTAGGCTTGATTAAAGTTTTCTACAAATGCGAGGCCAGTTGCGGAGTTTTCAACTTCTGGTGCGCGCCAGAGCCAGTGCTCGGTACCAATCACGCCGACCATTAAGCCTGGACCTGCTTGCTCGATAACAGACTGAGTGAGGTTCGGGGCGACAATCTGAACTTTTTTGGTTAAACCCAAGGTTTCTGCGGTGCGCATCGCGCGGACTAAGTCGTGACCATAGAGTGCTAGCACGACGATTTCAGCATTGCTCTCTTGGGCTTGCTTGAGTACCGCCGTGTAGTCGGACTGCTTGGCGGTAGGGAAAGGCAATAAAACGCCTTTGTGTTTGCTGGTATCTGTGGTGTTGGTGTTGTCCCGTAGCGCTTGCTCGGAGCTGTGTCCCCAAGAGTAATCTGCGGTGATATAAAAATACGATTTATCAGCGAAGTGAGTTGATAAATAGTGGCCAAGGGCATAACCGGTCATCGCCGCATTACTGCTTTCGCGAAAGACATAGCGGTGACCATTGGCGCCAGTAACATCATTAGAGTAGCCAATCGTGGCAAAGTATAGTGTATTGAGTTGGCGGGCACGCTCACTGGCAGCCACTGCTACGGCGCTGGAGACACTGCCAAATAGCATTGCTGCACCTTGATCAACCAGAGCATCAACGTTGCGTGCGGCTTTCTCCGGGCGTGAGGCGGTATCGCGAGTGATTAAACTGACTTCGCGGCCTAACACACCGCCTTGCGCATTGATTTCATCAATGGCTAGCAGTGCTCCGCGCATTTGCGCCAAGCCCTCTTCTTTGTAGTGACCCGTGCGTGGGTAGTTTAAACCAATGAGTATGGGGTCAGCAGCCAGTGCTGTTACGGTCATTCCAACCCATAGGGTTAGAGCAGAGAGCATACGGATCACAAGGATTTCCTTATTTCGAAGCCTAAAAAGGAGGGGTGCAATTATAGGGGTGACTGTGCAGACATAGCTGAAGTTCGGGTACTGTATCTTAGTCGTAGTACCTGTGGGGTTATTATGCTCTGATTAACGGGCACGGGTTTTGACCCCGAGCAATAAAAACCAGACCTGTACCTGTTCTTGCAGTTGCTGCTGGACTTTTTCTACATCCATGTCGTTAAAAATTTGCTGGGCTAAAGGCAGTTGTGCTAACTGTTGGTGTTTTAGCGGGTTGTGTAAGGCCTCGCCAATCTGCACCAGCTCATAGAGTTGTGCTGTGTCTGCGCTGCTGCTGGCAAGATGGCCATTGCGGTAACGGGCGCAGTCAACTAAGTGGCTGGGCTGTTTCCAAGAGGTCAATAACACTGTGCCTATTTGCCCTGAAAGTTGCTCGCACACTGTATTGAGGTTGTCAGTCTCACGCTCGATTTGCGGCCAGTTTTCCAGCTCAGCCAACAACGGTAGGCTGCCAATATCCTGAAACAAACCGCCTAAAAGCGCGTCGTCCGCAGATATTTCCGGCAATACACTGGTTAAACTAGCTGACCACGCCGCCCGCGCCAAAGAGGCGTTCCAGCGCGCACGAAACGCTTTTTGTAAGGCCAACTCTTTGCTAATAAAAATATTGCGCACGGCAAAGCTTAACACAAGGTTATTGAGCTTACTGGTGCCCAAACGCGCTAAAACATCGCGCAGTGAGCGGCAGGGGCGAGCACTTTTTAATAGTGGGCTGTCAGCAAATTGCATTAAGTAAGCAGCCAGTGGCGGGTCGCTATTGATCACACGACTGAGGTGTTCTAGAGAGGTGTAAGGGTCGCGTAATAAGCTACGGATTCGCAGTGCGTTTTCTGGCATCTGCGGGATCTTCACTGTGCCTTTAAGGAAGGCACTCAGCAGTGAGTAGTGTAAGCTTTGTTGTGCTGAGCTTTGAGTACTGTTGGTGTCACTCATTGACAAGTTATCCTGGCTTTCCTAGGGTGCTGCTTTTTTATCGCAGGTTGAAATCATGCCGCAGTATAACCGTATTAAGCTGGAAGAGAGTTGGAAAACAGCGTTATCTGCTGAATTTGAACAGCCTTATATGCAGCAATTGTCTAATTTTTTACGCGAAGAAAAGCAGCAGGGGAAAGTTATTTATCCGCCCGGCGGGCTGATTTTTAATGCGCTGAACTTAACGCCTTTGCCTAAAGTTAAGGTGGTTATCTTAGGGCAAGACCCTTACCACGGCCCTGGCCAGGCCCATGGTTTAAGCTTTTCTGTGCCTGTTGGTATAAAAGTGCCGCCGTCATTGCTCAACATGTATAAAGAGTTGCAGCGTGATTTAAATATCCCCATTGCCCAGCACGGTTGTTTACAAAGTTGGGCAGAGCAGGGGGTGCTGTTGCTTAATACAACTTTAACGGTGGTGCAGAGCCAGGCGGGTTCTCATGCTAAGGCCGGTTGGCAGCGCTTTACTGATCACATCATTGATTGCGTCAGTGCGCAGCAAGAGCATGTGGTGTTTATGTTGTGGGGCGCCCATGCGCGCAGTAAGGCGCAGCGTATTGATGCCAGCAAACACTTGTTGCTCAGCTCGGTGCACCCCTCACCGTTATCCGCTTACCGCGGTTTTATCGGTAATGGTCACTTTAGTCAGTGCAATAAGTTTTTACAGCGCACCGGACAAACCCCCATTGACTGGCGCTTGCCTGAACTCAGTAGCGAGCAGACTGAGCTGCCGTTATAAACCTCTGATGCTACGGCGGCGGTTCTGGCTGATTGTCGTGGGCTAAGTGCGCCAGTAAGCGCGCAATGGCTGCATCGAGCTCATCCAGTGCCGGATCAATTTGTGCGGCGTTATTTTTCAGTAAGACTTCACAGGTTTTACAAATAGCGCGCAATTGCGGTACGCCGCAATATTGGCTGGCCCCATGAATGCGGTGAATGCGCTCCAGCAGTGCGCCGCGATCGCTTTGACTGCGGGCTTGTTGGATATAGGCGCGATCACTGGGCAGAGATTCGAGCAGCAAGGTCAACAGCTCATTGGCGAGGCCGTCTTTGCCGTTGGATAGTTTACGGCCTTCGTCGCGATCAATAACTGGCAAGTGCTGATGTTCAGTGCTGATGGGCATAGGTTGCTCAAGTTGTGCTTGCGTGGCCATAAAAACCCCTGTCCATTTGGCAATGGCTTGGGCTAGGGATTGCTCGCTGATCGGCTTACTTAGGCAGTCATTTAATCCGGCTTGTAAAAATAAGTGGGTTTCATTGGCGAGGGCGTGGGCTGTCACCGCAATAATTGGGGTGGTTTCCAGCTGCTGGTTGTGCTCCCACTCACGCATTGCCGCTGTACATTGCTGGCCGCTCATAACCGGCATTTGAATGTCCATAAAGACAATATCAAAGCTGTATTGCTGGAACAGCGCCAACGCCGTATGGCCATTGTCGGCGCTGCTGACCCGTGCACCCATGTCTTGCAGTAAGGTTTTAATCAACAGTAAGTTGGCCGGGTTATCGTCCACGCACAGGGCATGTAACTGATGTTGCTCAGGGTCAGTTAAGGACTGCTCTGACGCTGGGTTTTGAATGGCTAAAAGGTTATTAACCGCATGTTGCAAGCGGCGATGACAGGCTGGTTTGCTGAGCATTTGTTCACAAAAAGGCTTGCCAAGGTTGTTCTGGAAAATATTAAAGTCACTGGTGCTGCACAGCAGTAAAACTTCGCACTGCCGTTGCTGCAACTGACTAAAAATATTTTTCAATTGATGCAACGGATGCTGCTTGGTGTTAATGCTCAGTACGGCCAGATGGTAAGGGGCGACCGAGGCTTCTGCGGCCTGTACTTTGGCTAGGATAGCGTCCAGGTTATCGATACAGTCCACGTGCAAGCCGCAATCTTCCAGCTGGTGGGCAATGGCTTGTAAGGCCAAAGAGTGCGGCTCATAGAGTATGGCGCGATGGCTGGGGTGTTTGATTTCAATACTCGACAGTTCACCACTATCGGCTTTTTCTAGACGCAGGCTAAAACTAAACTCCGAGCCTTCGCCGATGGTGCTGGTGACACTGATTTCACCGCCCATGTGCTCCACCAAACGTTTGGAAATGGTCAGCCCTAAGCCCGTCCCACCAGCTTGGCGGGTCAGTGAGTGATCGGCTTGGGTAAAGGCCTGGAATAAAGCGTTTTGTTCCAGCTCGTGCATGCCAATGCCCGTGTCTTGTACGCTGAAACGCAGTAAGGCAAAGCTGTCATCTTCATCCTCGAGCATGGCGCGCACGACGATATTACCCTCGTGGGTAAATTTAATGGCATTGCCAATTAAGTTGGTAAGGATTTGCTTAATGCGCTGGGCGTCACCAATTAGGGTGCGCGGAGTGTCACGGTAAACGAGGCTGATCAGTTCCAGTTGTTTGTGGTGGGCGGCTGGCGCTAATAAGGTGAGCGTGTCTTGGATTAAATCACGCAGATAAAAAGGCGCATGATCGAGCACCAGTTTGCCTGCTTCAATTTTAGAGAAATCTAAAACTTCATTGATGATATTGAGCAGGCTGTCGGAGGAGTTAATAATGGTGTTGAGGTAGTCCTCTTGGCGAATGGTGAGGTCGCTTTTTTTCAACAGCTGGGTGAAACCAATAATGCCATTCAACGGGGTGCGAATTTCGTGGCTCATATTGGCCAGAAACTCTGACTTGATGCGGCTGGCTTCAATGGCTTCTTTACGGGCTAAGTCCAGTTCAATATTTTGAATTTCAATGGTTTCGAGGTTGTGACGCGCATCGTCCAAAGCTTGGTCAATATTGCCTTGCAGCTCTTCTTGGGCTTGCTGCAATGATTGCGCCATAAGATTAATACCATTAACCAACTCGTCGAGCTCCTGGCTGCCGGGGGAGCTTAGGCGGGTATCTAAGTGTCCTTCACGGATGCTGGCCACCCCACGCTTAATGTTTTCTAAGGGTAAATTAATGGTACGACTTAGGCGCAACGCCAGCAGCGCAGTGATCAGCAGGCCAAAGGCGATGAGTACGCTGCTGATGAAAATTTGCCGGTAGCCTTCCAGTAAGGTGGCGTGGTGTGACAGCTCTAAACTGACCCAGCCAATGGGCTGTTGTTGGTTGTGTTGCGGCTGCTCAACAGCAGTGGGGGCTAGAGGGCGCGCATAAATGGGCAGGGTCAGCAGTGAGCCAGCGCGCTGGCTGGTAATGCTCAGTTGCAGGGTGTCCGACAGTGATTGCTTGGGCATCGATGGCCCAGAGTGGGCTAGCACAGTGTCAGGGGCTGCGATAAAGCGGACTGAGCGCACATCATTGAGGTTATTGGCTTCTTGGGCAATACGCGCCAATTGTTCTCGGTCCCCAGCCTTGAGTGCGGCGTAACTGTGTAGGGACAGTTGACTGAGAATGAGCTGTGCGCGCTGTAGAAGCTGCTGTTGTGAATCTTGCAGCTGGGCATAGCTGAACCAGCTGCCCAGAATAATTGCGAAAGCACCCGACGGCACCAAGGTGAGCAGTAGCACGCGTCCTTTAATTCCAAGCTTGGTCAACACGCTGTGATTCTCCACGCCGCAAAAGAAATTTGTTAATAAAATTATCTTGAATTATAGCTTCAGGTTATAAGTTGATGCCTTCGTGGGTTATGGACTCTTCCCATTTGGCGCTATGATAGGCCTCTTTAAATTTTGATGCCGCTGCTTATTACTATGACTGTTCATTATCCAACTTTAGCCGACTGCATCGGCAGTACCCCGTTAATTCGTTTACAGCGTCTGGGTGGCGCAACGAGCAATACTTTACTGGTTAAGCTTGAGGGCAATAACCCTGCTGGCTCGGTAAAAGACCGCCCAGCACTGGCCATGATTGAGCGCGCCGAGCGCAGTGGTCGTATCCAACCGGGGGATGCCCTCATTGAGGCTACCTCGGGAAATACTGGCATTGCCTTGGCTATGGTCGCTGCTATTAAAGGCTACCGAATGTTGCTGATTATGCCAGATAACTCCACCGCTGAACGCAAAGCAGCCATGACGGCCTATGGTGCAGAATTGATTTTGGTGGAGTCAATGGAAGCGGCCCGTGATTTAGCTCTGGAGATGCAAGCACAGGGCAAGGGCATAGTGCTGGATCAGTTTTCTAATCAGGATAATCCCAGCGCGCATTACCAAACCACTGGGCCAGAAATTTGGCAGCAAACCCAAGGGCAAATCACCCACTTTGTCAGTTCTATGGGCACCACTGGCACCATTATGGGGGTTTCACGTTATTTGAAAGAGCAAAGCCCAGAGGTGCAAATTGTTGGTTTACAACCCACAGAAGGGGCAACTATTCCGGGGATTCGCCGTTGGCCGGCAGCTTATTTACCAAGCATTTTTGACCCCAGCCGAGTTGATCAAGTGGTGGATATGGATCAACACACCGCGGAAGACTGCATGCGCCGTTTAGCCCGTGAGGAGGGTATCTTTTGTGGGGTGTCATCCGGTGGCGCGGTGGCTGCCATGCTGGAAGTGTCGAAAAGCGTTGAAAACGCAGTATTGGTGGCAATTATTTGTGACCGCGGTGACCGCTACCTGTCTAGCGGTATTTATGCGCCGGAGTCTGTATGAGTCGCTCAAAAGCACCCAAGTCGTTACGGTTTCAACCAGCGGGAGGTGTGCGTAACACCTTGCCTGCGGGTAAAAAACAAGTGTTGAGCATTGAACGCTTATCGCACGATGGCCGTGGCATTGCTTTTTTAGACGGGCGCACTTGGTTTGTCAGCGGCGCTTTACCCGGTGAGCAGGTGCAAGCCGAAGTGTTGGCCGCGCGCAGCAAGGTGGTTGAGGCGCAAAGCTTAGTGATTCAGAGCAGTAGCCCGGAGCGTATTACTCCTGAGTGCCAGTGGGCCGGGCGCTGTGGCGGCTGTACGTTGCAGCATATTAGCCATGCACAGCAAATTGAGCTCAAGCACGCTAATTTAGTTGAGCAGTTCAGTCGCGAGGGGCTGACCCCGGTAACTTGGGCAGAACCTTTAGTGGGGCCAGCATTTGCCTATCGCCGCCGCAGTCGTGTTGCTGTGCGTTATGACGTTAAACAAAAGCATGTGCAGGTGGGCTTTCGCGGCCCGGCCAGTAATGCCATTGTTGAAGTGGCCAGTTGCATTATTTTAGTCCCTGAGTTGCAGCCGGTATTTGCAGGGCTAAGTGCTTTATTTAATAGTTTTCAACAGCCGCAAGTGTTAGGTCATGTGGAGCTATTCAGTGGCCACAATACGGCATTGTTGCTGCGTCATACCCAAGCGCTGCATGCTGCGGATTTAGCCAAGCTACGCGCTTACTGTGCCGAGCACCATGTGCAATTATGGCTGCAAGGCATTGGTGAGCCACAGCCAGATCAAGCCGGAGCCACCTTGGGTTATGCGTTAACCCAGTACGCTGTCGAAATTGCTTATCAGCCCGGTGATTTTGTTCAGGTCAATGCGCAAATGAATGAGGCGATGATCGCCCAAGCGCTAAAATGGTTAGCGCCACAGTCGGGTGCTCGCGTGCTGGATTTGTTTTGTGGATTGGGTAACTTTGCCTTGCCGCTGGCGCAACAGGTTGAGGAGGTAGTGGCGGTGGAGGGTGTCGAGTCGATGCTGGTGCGTGCACGGGCCAATGCTGAAGCCAATCAGCTGAGCAATGTGCACTTTTACCATGCCGACTTGTCTATGCCGTTACGCAAAGCGCCTTGGGCCAAACAAGGCTTCGCTGCAGCATTGCTGGATCCGCCTCGCGAAGGTGCACAGATGACCGTGACTGATTTGGCGCAATTAAAAGTGCCGCGCATTGTCTATGTTTCCTGTAACCCCGCCACACTGGCGCGGGATGCGGCGGTTTTGCTTGCCAAGGGCTATCGTTTAGAAAAAGCCGGTGTGCTGGATATGTTTGCGCAAACAGGGCATGCCGAAGCTATGGCGCTGTTGGTCAAGCCGTAAGCGTTTGACTGAGTTGGTGTAGTGATTGCTTGAGTCTTGAACTCGAAGGATTGGTAATGGTACAGGTCAGAACAGAACAGCCAGTTAGCCAAGATGGCAGTATCGATTTACCCAGTTGGGTGGCGCAGATTATCGCAGTTGATCCCTTGCTGGATGCCCAAGGTTTGCTCAGTGCGTGTGAGTTTGCCCGCGATGCTGAGCAGAAAGCTAAGGAAACCCATAATGTTTGGGCAGAGGGCGCTTCTAGCTTGCAAATCGGTTTGGAAATTGCACAGATTCTTGTGGATTTAAAGCTGGATCAAGAAACCTTAGTGGCGGCTATTTTGTACCGCACGGTGCGCGAAGGCAAAGCGCCGTTGGGTGAAATTGAGCGTTTATTTGGTCCGGTGGTCAGCAAGTTAATTGATGGTGTACTGCGTATGGCGGCGATCAGCGCCAGTATTAACCCGCGCAAAAGTGTTGTGCTCAACGCCCAGGCACAAGTGGAAAACTTACGCCGCATGTTGGTGGCCATGGTCGATGATGTGCGCGTTGCCCTGATTAAGCTGGCTGAACGCACCTGCGCTATTCGTGCAGTAAAAAACGCCCCAGAACACAAACGTTATCGAGTCGCCCGTGAAGTTGCGGATATTTACGCACCTTTGGCGCACCGCTTAGGTATTGGCCACATTAAGTGGGAATTAGAAGACTTATCGTTTCGTTATATCGAGCCAGAACAGTACATGCACATTGCTGGGTTATTGCATGAGCGGCGCATTGACCGTGAACAGTATATCCGCCGAGTGGTGCAAGAGTTGCGCGAAGAGTTGCAAGAGGCGCAGATTGATGCGGATGTGAGTGGCCGAGTCAAACACATTTATTCTATTTGGCGCAAAATGCAGAAAAAAGGTCTGCGCTTCAGCGAGATTTATGATGTGCGTGCGGTACGTATTACGGTCCCTGAAGTGCGTGATTGTTATAGCGCGCTGGGCATTGTGCATACGCGCTGGCCACATATTGCCCGTGAGTTTGATGACTACATTGCTAACCCGAAAGAAAACGGCTATCGCTCGCTGCACACCGCGGTGATTGGTCCTGAAGGTAAGGTGTTGGAAGTGCAAATCCGCACCCATGCCATGCATGAAGAGGCGGAGCTGGGCGTTTGTGCGCATTGGCGTTATAAAGGCGCTGATAAGGATGGCCAGTCGGATCACTACGAAGAGAAAATTGCTTGGCTACGGCAAGTGCTGGAGTGGCATGAAGAGCTGGGTGATATTGGCGGCTTAGCGGATCAAATTCGTGTGGATATCGAGCCAGATCGAGTTTATGTCTTTACTCCAGACGGCCATGCCATTGATTTGCCAAAAGGCTCCACGCCACTGGATTTTGCTTATCGGGTGCATACAGAAATTGGCCATAATTGCCGTGGTGCTAAGGTTAACGGTCGCATTGTGCCGCTCAATTACAGCCTGAAAACCGGCGAGCAAATTGAGGTGATCACCGGTAAAAATGGTGCTCCCAGCCGTGATTGGCTCAATACTAATTTAGGTTACATTAATACCACCCGCGCCCGCGCTAAAGTGGTGCATTGGTTTAAGTTGCAAGATCGCGATCAAAACGTCACCGCGGGTAAACACATGCTTGAGCGTGAGCTGACTCGCTTGGCCATTGGTCCGGTGAATTATGAGCGCCTTGCTGAGCGTTGTAATTTAAAAACTAGTGAAGACTTGTTTGCTGCTTTGGGTGCTGGAGATGTGCGTTTGGCCCATGCTGTGGGGCTGGCGCAGCAACTGCTTGAGCCCCACGAGCGTAGCGTGCAGCAGCTGGATTTAATTCCACGCAAACCAACCCAGCACAGCGCTGTGCCCCGCGATGAAATTCGCATTCATGGGGTGGGCAATTTACTGACGCAAATGGCCGGTTGCTGCCAACCAGTACCCGGTGAGCCGATTGTTGGCTATATCACAGTGGGGCGTGGTGTGACTATCCACCGTCAGGATTGTGCTACGGCTTTGCAACTCAGCAGTCGTGAGCCCGAGCGTATGATTCAAGTGGGCTGGGGTGCAGAGCCGGTGAAAACCTACCCTGTGGATGTGTTGGTGCGCGCTTATGATCGTTCCGGTTTGCTCAGTGATATTTCTCAGGTGCTACTCAATGAGAAAATGAACATTGTGGCTTTGCAAACCAGTACCAGCAAAGAAGACAATACCGCAATGATTAATTTAACCGTGGAAGTGCCGGGCTTGGATGAGCTGGGCCGTTTATTAGGCCGTATTTCACAGTTACCTAATATCATTGAAGTACGCCGCCAACGTCATTAATTGCACGCTGTACTGCAGTGAAATATCAGCGAATATCTGCGAGTTAGCCTTAAGTGTTGGGGTTAGTTATTCTTAGCGCCCCTGTAACTATTTAGAAGGAAGTTATTGCATGTCAGAGTTTCCACCTTGCCCATCCTGTAACGAAGAAATTACTTACCCTGATCGTGAAAATTACGTGTGCGCAACCTGCGGTCATGAGTGGCCGATGAGTGCGCCTGAAGTGTCAGAAGAAAGCACTGAGAAGGTTGTCCGTGATGCCCACGGTACCCCGCTGTCTGATGGTGATACTGTGGTGCTGATTAAAGATTTAAAAGTTAAAGGCAGCTCTACTGTGATTAAAATGGGCACCCGCGTGACTAATATTCGTATTGTCGACGGTGATCATGATTTGGACTGCCGTGTTGATGGGCAAAAAATTATGCTCAAATCTGAGTTTATGAAAAAAGCCTAAGTAAGACAGGTGCTGCAGGTTGTGGCTTTATAGTTTGGCCTGAGTCTTAGATAGTCGCTGAATAATTTCGTCGCTCTATACTTTACTTTCTAGTTATATATTTATAATCAGCAAGTAAAGTATAGGGCGACGGACTTTTTAATAAGCTTATAGCTTTTTTTATTGGTTGATTGTTTTATTTGTGATGTGTTTTTGTTTTTCAGTTTTAATTTAAGGTATGTGTTTTTCTGTTTTCTAGTTAGTTGTTATATTTTATTATTTAAATGTCAGTAATTTGACTTGCGTCACGCTTTCTAGGTTGCTAAGTCTTTTTGTATGCCTGAGTATTCATCCCTTGAATTATCAGTCTTAACGTTAAGGATCGACGCAATGTCAGAGAGTTTTCAAAATGAAGTCCCTAAATCACGTGTCAATATTAAGCTAGATTTGCATACGGGAGGGGCGCAGAAAAAGGTTGAATTGCCATTAAAGCTGTTAGTAGTTGGCGATTTTAGTAATGGAAAAGAGAGTAGGCCAGTATCTGAGCGTGAGCGAGTTAATTTAAATAAAAATAACTTTAATAATGTTCTGTCTGATTTTTCCCCAGAGCTTAACCTAACGGTTGAAGATACATTATTAGGCGATGGCAGTGATAAAGGGGTAAAGCTCAATTTTAATGACATAAAAGATTTTGAGCCAGAGCAGGTCGCACGTCAAATTCCGCAACTTAAAGCAATGCTCGCTATGAGAAATCTGTTGCGCGATCTCAAATCCAATCTATTAGATAATGTAACTTTTCGTCGAGAGCTAGAGGCTATCTTAAAGGACAGCGCGCTGAGTGATGAATTGCGTACAGAATTAGCCAGTTTGGCACCCAAAAAATCAGAATTAGCGTAACTTTTAACAAGGAGTGTTTGTATGTCAGCTCATGTGGAAAATAACCAAAGTCAACCTGCGGTTGTTGAACAGGTTGCCACTGAAGGTGTTTATGCCTCTTTATTTGGCAAAATTAATTTAGAGCCGGTTGCTGCTTTAAGTGATTTAAATAGTTTTCAAGATGACAGTGGACTGGCTGAAGTGACCGCTAACGAGCGAGTTACTGCAGGTGTACAAGTCTTTTTAGAGCGTTTGAAAAAGTCAGGGCAGGCTGTAGAACGCTTGGATAAAACCTTGTTGGATCATCATATTGCCGAGCTCGATCAACAGATCAGCAAACAGTTAGACGCAGTGATGCATCACCCTGAGTTTCAAGCTGTAGAGTCTGCATGGCGTGGTCTTAAATCGTTGGTTGACCGTACAGATTTTAGGCAAAATGTTAAGTTAGAAGTTCTTGATATTGCTAAAGACGATTTGCGTCAAGACTTTGAAGACAGCCCAGAAATGATTCAGAGTGGCCTGTATTACCACACTTATATTCAAGAGTACGATACGCCAGGTGGCGAACCCATAGGCGCAGTTATCTCTAACTATGAGTTTGATCGCAGTCCTCAGGACATTGCTCTGCTGCGCAATATTTCCAAAGTCTCTGCTGCCGCGCATATGCCGTTTATTGGTTCGGTTAATCCGGCTTTCTTTGGTAAGGAGAGCATGGAAGAAGTAGCAGCAATTAAGGATATTGGTAACTACTTTGATCGTGCCGAATATTTAAAATGGAAGTCGTTTCGTGAGACGGATGACTCTCGTTATATCGGGCTGACCATGCCTAGAGTATTGGGGCGCTTGCCCTATGGTCCAGATACGGTGCCAGTGCGTAGTTTTAACTATGTGGAAGAAGTTAAAGGCCCTGATCATGAGAAGTATTTGTGGACTAACGCGAGTTTTTCGTTTGCAGCAAATATGGTTAAAAGCTTCATTAGTAATGGCTGGTGTGTACAAATTCGCGGGCCACAAGCAGGCGGTGCAGTAAAAGATTTACCGATTCATTTGTTTGATTTAGGCACGGGCAATCAAGTTAAAATTCCATCAGAAATTATGATTTCTGAAACACGTGAATTTGAGTTTGCCAACCTTGGTTTTATCCCACTGTCCTATTATAAAAATCGTGATTATTCATGCTTTTTCTCGGCTAACTCAGCGCAAAAGCCAGCGTTATACGACACAGCAGATGCCACAGCCAACAGTCGCATTAACTCTCGCCTGCCATACATTTTCTTGTTGTCGCGTATCGCGCATTATTTGAAGCTGATTCAACGAGAAAATATTGGTACCACTAAAGATCGCCGCCTCTTGGAGCTGGAACTCAATAACTGGGTGCGGGGTTTAGTGACTGAAATGACTGACCCGGGTGATGACTTGCAAGCTTCGCACCCATTGCGCGATGCACGGGTAGAAGTTGAAGATATCGACGATAACCCCGGCTTCTTCCGCGTCAAACTGTATGCCGTGCCGCATTTTCAGGTTGAGGGGATGGACGTCAATCTATCGTTAGTATCTCAGATGCCTAAAGCCAAAGCGTAAGCGGAGGCTCGGATGAAAATTTATCGTCCATTGTGGACTGATGGGGCCTTTTTGGCCCCACAACAGTTTCAACAGCAGGCCCGCTGGGATGCTTATGTGACAGGTACTCTAGCGCACAGCATGATTGCCAACCCTTGGGGGGTGCTTTGTGCCGAGTTCGATCTAAACGCCTTAAGCGTCGCACGGTTAAACGCAACCAAGCTTATTGTGTGCTTACCTGATGGCACTTTGATTGACACCGCGCTGGCAGATAACTTGCCACCTGCATGTGATCTATCTTTGTTAGACGGTCGTGAAACTGCCGATATTGTGCTGGCTTTACCATTGCTTCAGGCTAATGGCGCGAACCTAGCCTTACCGGGGCAGGTGGATCGTCCGCGCCGTTACTTGCAAGAGTGGGTGCAAGTACAAGACCTTGTCGGCAATGAACAAACGGAAATTGCCGTACAGCGTTATGCACTGCGCTTGCGCTTTGCACACGATGAAAACAGCGATTACCTGACCTGTCCGGTAGCGCGTTTACGCCGCAATGGCCAAGGCATTTGGGAGCTGGATACAAGTTTTATGCCGCCGATGCTGGCGTATTCTGCCAGTCCGGCGTTGCTGACTGGCTTTAGTGAGCTGATCTATCGTTTACAAGCTAAACGTAACCGTCTCATGGCGATGCGCCGCGAAAGCAATGAGCGCATGGCAGACTTTGCCGTGGCAGATGTTTCCTTGTTCTGGCTGCTCAATGCATTAAACAGTGCAGAACCTGTGCTAGCTGAATTGCACAGCGCGCCGAATCGGCATCCTGAACTTTTGTACCGTGAGTTGGTGCGTCTTGCAGGCAGTTTGCTGACCTTCTCTTTGGAGCACGGTACCGATTCAATTCCAGCCTACCAGCACGGTCAGCCAGAGGCGGTTTTTCCGCCACTGTTGCAGCTACTGACAGAGCTACTCGAAGCCAGTTTGCCATCGCGCGTTATTGCTATTGAGTTACTGAAAAATGGGCAGTTTTGGAAGGGCGCTTTGCATGACAGCCGTTTACGCGAAGATGCTGACTTTTATTTATCTGTACGTTCTGGTTTACCAGCGCATCTACTCACGAGCCAACTGCCTTTATTGTGCAAAGTGGGTAGCCCTGATGATGTCTCAGATGTTGTCAATGTGGCGCTCAACGGGGTTCCGTTACGCGCGTTAAGCCACGTTCCAGCAGCGATTCCTATGCGTCTAGAAAACCAATATTTCGCTTTGGAGCTGAATAACCCGGCAGCCAAAGCGATGCTGGCTTCAGGTCAATGTGCGTTTTATATACCAGGGACTTTAGGTGATGTGCAATTGGAACTTTTTGCGGTGTTACGCTCATGACTAATAAAGCAACAAACCCAGCGAACACGATTGATAGTGTGTTTGCTGATACATGGTTAACGGTATGCCAGCTCAAAAATGGTGTACCTATTGAGAATGGCCTCGCTTTTTATCAGCGTGTATGTGAGCAGATTGATACGGCCAGACAGCAGTTACAAGAGCTGGGGTATTCCACCGAGGCCACTGAGCACATGCTATATGCCCAGTGCGCCTTGTTGGATGAAAGTGTCATGAATAGGAATATTCAGGATGCAGGTTATGAGCAATGGCTTAAGTCACCATTGCAGGCAACGTACTTTAATACGCTCGAAGCAGGTGCAAAGCTATGGGACCGAATTGCCAATGTTTTGCATGAAACTAACGCAGAAAAGGCCGTACTGATCTGCTTTCATCGAGTGCTCGCCCTAGGTTTTACAGGGCAATATCGCAGCAGCGAGGATCTGCATCGAACCCAAGTGTTAAAGCAACTGACTCAGCGCGTTCCAGCCTACGCACTATCAGCCCATTTGCCGCTCACTAAGACGCCGAGCTTAAGTTTTAATCGACGTCACTGGTACTGGTTAAGTTGGGTGTTGGGGGGCGCAGCACTCTTTACTCTATGGTGGTATTTGTCCAATTCCCTGCAGCAGCAACTGCAACAGTTATTGCATTAAGGACACACCATGCACATTTGGATAAAACAAACCTTAGTGTCCTGTGCACTTGGTTTGGCGTTGTGGTTGCTGTGGGGTTTTTGGCTGCTGGGCTTGGGCTTGAGCGTGTTATTAAGCGTGCTGCTGATCGCGTTGGCTGCTGTTTTAAGCTCAGCTAACTATCAGCTTTATCAGCAGCGTCAAAAAGCGCAGCCAGTTTTTGATGAGCAACTGTTACCGGCGCAGGGCTTTCAAGGCACTTTAGTATTGGTATGTGGCTTAGAGCAACCTCTGGCTGATTCGTATCGAGAGTTACAAGCAGGTTGGTATTTAAGTGTTGCAGATAACGAAAGTTTTTTGCAGACGGTGCATTGGTTAGCTGAACAGCGTCCAGAATTGCTCTCTAGAGTCGCCATCATGCTGCCAGTACTGCCTGAGCAATTGACCGATCAAGACGCATTATTGGAGTCGGTGTTTGCTTGGCGGCGAGCAATTGCACAAGCTTCTCGCTATATGGCATATCAGCCAGAAATGTGGTGCGTGCTGTACTTAAATCCATTGCACTCTGCTCAGCCTGCCGTTGCGCAGAGCAAGGCCCCATTATGGTTTAGCGCCAAAACTGGGCAAGCTATACAGGTTGCTGAGGGGCACACCTCATTAGGAACCTTAGACGGCTGGCTCGATCGTCATGCCCACGAAACCTATCCATTACCATTAATGGTTAACTTAGAACATGCCTTGCAGTGGTTACAGCACACCTATTTGCCGCTCTGGCAATTGCCCCAAGCAGGTACGTCATCACTGTCATTGCAGGCTGTAGCTGTGCACTTTGCACCGGTGCTTGCATTGCCGAATAATCTTTGGCAAGCCTATCTTGCGCAACGCACAGGTTTAGTCAGCACGGTTCATGTTACAGCTGCAGCCGTTCTACCGTTTCCAGCGATTTTGCTGAGCCGTAAGGTGAGTCGGCTCAGTTTAACCGTCATGGAGAAAACAGCAGCGCAATTTGCTGGCATTGTTGCAGTGTTTTTACTGTTAGCAATGCTGGCCAGTTTCAACCATAACCAACGGTTAATTCAGCATGCGCAAAATGATTTAGTGCTATTTCGCGGGCTTAGCGGTGAGCCTGTTGAACCTAAATTAGCGGCACAAAAACAATTGAGGGCAAGCGTACAGCAACTGACGCGTTGGGAGCGAGAAGGGATTCCGACTGCCTACTCTGTGGCCTTGTATCAAGGAGGACGCTTATTGCCGCCGCTCCAATCTGCACTGAGCGAATGGGCACCACCACCTGCACCTGCGCCGATCATTCAGCGTGTTGACAATGCGGTCACTTTAGACAGTCTTGCGTTATTTGATGTGGGCCAGTTTTCTTTAAAACCCCAAGCCAACAAAGTCTTAGTCAGTGCCTTGTTAGACGTTAAAGCTAAACCAGGCTGGTTAATTGTTATTTCAGGTCATACCGACAGTACTGGTAGCCCGCAGGCTAACCAACGTTTATCACAGCAACGCGCAGAGTCTGTGCGTGACTGGATGCTAGCCACCAGTGATTTATCAGCGAATTGTTTTGCGGTACAGGGCTTTGGCGACACGCGCCCTGTAGCGGATAACAATAGTGAGGAAGGACGCGGTAAAAATCGCCGCGTTGAAATCCGTTTGCTTCCCCAAGCCGATGCTTGTCAGGAAGTGAACATTAAAAGCACATCATCGTTTACGAAAGATGATGTCTTGTCATTGCAAATGGAGAAGTAAATATGGCAATTCCTGTATATCTATGGCTAAAAGACGATGGCGGAGCAGAGATCAAAGGCTCGGTCGATGTACAGAGTCGTGAAGGAAGCATTGAAGTTGTTGCTCAGGATCACTGTTTATACATTCCTACCGATAACAACACGGGCAAGTTAACGGGTACGCGCATACATACCCCTTTTGTTTTTGTCAAAGAAATTGATGCCTCAAGCCCTTACCTATACAAAGCAGTCACCACTGGCCAAACGTTAAAGACGGCTGAGTTTAAGTGGTATCGCATTGATGATGCGGGGCAAGAAGTGGAGTATTTCAATACTAAGCTTGAAAATGTCAAAGTCGTCAAAGTAGCGCCAAAAATGCATGACGTGAAAGATCCTTCTAAAGAGAAACACAATCACTTAGAAGAAATCGAATTGCGTTACGAGAAAATCACTTGGACCTACAAAGACGGCAACATTATTCATTCCGATTCATGGAGTGAGCGTTCCACCGCCTAAAGGCGTTAAGGCAGGCGAGCAATCGTCTGCCTTTTTTATTGTTTTTCTCAGCTTTTAATCTTGAGCGCTGAGAAAAACAATACATTTTCAATCTTCTTATTTAAAACATGAGTTGCGTTCTAGCACACTCATTGAGCAGGGAGCTAAAGCTATGCCACAGCAATCTATAGTGTTACTACGTCGATTAAACCCATATTGCGTTAAGGCCCTAGAAGCAGCTGCGTCGCTGTGTCAAACACGTGGTCATAGCCAAATTACCATTGAGCATTGGTTATTAAAACTGATGGAACAGGGTGAAAGCGACATCACCGTACTTGCCCGCCGTTATGAATGGGACATGGATGGGGTTTGGCAGGCTCTGCTGCAAAACATTGAGCAATTACCACGCTCAATTCGTAGCGCTCAACCGCAGCTATCAGCGCCTTTGTGCAAGTTACTCCAGCAGGCTTGGTTGATTGCTTCCTTACAAGAGCAGCAAAGCCAAATACGTAGCGTGCATTTATTGTCAGCGCTGATGAGCCATCCTGAGTTGTTAAATTGTGAAGGTGCTTGGCCATTATTGAGCTTGAGTAATGCTCAGTTAGAACGTCTACGCCCATTGCTTGATCAGCAGTCAGAAGAGCGTCCAGAGTTACAGCAAGCAGAGTCTTTAAGCACAGACGTCGATTTAGCCGCCAATCAATTACAAAACCATGCCGTAGCCACGTCTGGTTCATCTGCACAAGCGCTCAACGATGCCCTGCAAGCCGTGCTCGATAAATTTACTCAAGACCTCACAGCCAAGGCACGTGCGGGTGACATCGATCCAGTTTTTGGGCGTGATGATGAAGTACGTCAGATGATTGATATTTTATCGCGACGCCGTAAGAACAATCCGATTCTGGTCGGCGAGCCGGGGGTCGGCAAAACCGCCTTAGTGGAAGGGCTGGCTTTACGTATCGCTCATGGTGATGTGCCTGACAGTTTAAAGAACATCAGTTTACGAACATTGGATTTAGGTTTATTACAAGCCGGAGCGGGCGTTAAAGGTGAATTTGAACAGCGTCTGAAAAACATAATTGAAGCCGTGCAGCAATCACCGCAGCCGGTTTTACTCTTTATTGATGAAGCGCACACCATTATTGGTGCGGGCAATCAAGCAGGTGGCGCCGATGCCGCTAACTTATTAAAGCCTGCTTTAGCGCGGGGTGAGTTACGCACCATTGCAGCCACCACATGGTCGGAATACAAACAGTATTTTGAGCGTGATGCAGCGTTAGAGCGGCGCTTTCAGATGGTCAAAGTCGATGAGCCCGATGACGAAACGGCTTGCCTCATGTTACGAGGTTTAAAGCTGCGTTACGCGCAGTTTCATGGTGTGCATGTCAGTGATGCCGCCGTGAAAGCGGCTGTCACTTTATCACGGCGCTATATAACCGGCCGTCAGTTACCTGATAAAGCGGTGGATCTACTGGATACCGCCTGTGCGCGGGTACGCATCAGCCTCGACACAGAGCCTGCGTTATTGACCCAGCTGCGCTCAAGCATTCAAGCATTGGAGCTAGAACAACAAGCGTTGCTGGATGAAGTGGCGCTTGGGCAGACCACAGATACACAACGCCTCTCTGAAATCAGCGCACAAACTGCATCGCTCGCCGCGCGCTTGCAAGGTGTAGAGCAACAATTTGCTCAAGAGCAAACGCTTATCAAACAACTATTAGAGTGCCGACAACAGCCGCATGAGCTTGCGCAAAGCCAGCAACTGCAGCAGCAACTTGCAGAGGTGCAAGCAGATGAGCCGCTGATTGGTTTAGATGTGGATGTACGCACCGTCGCCAACGTCATTGCCGACTGGACAGGCGTGCCTTTATCAAGTCTGTTAAAGGATGAACAAGGCAGTTTGCTCACACTTGAAGAGCAGCTAGGCCAGCGCGTGATTGGGCAGGAACCTGCATTACACCAACTTGCTCAGCGTTTACGCGCGGCCAAAACAGGCTTAACAGCCGAAGATGGCCCCTTAGGCGTGTTTCTTTTAGTGGGCACCAGCGGTGTAGGTAAAACGGAAACCGCTTTAGCACTGGCCGATAATTTATTTGGCGGTGAAAAATCACTCATCACCATCAACCTGTCTGAATATCAAGAAGCCCATACCGTCAGCCAGCTCAAAGGCTCACCGCCGGGCTATGTAGGTTACGGCCAAGGTGGCGTGCTAACCGAAGCCGTGCGTAAGCGGCCGTACAGTGTTGTGCTGCTGGATGAAGTTGAAAAAGCCCACCGTGATGTACTCAATATCTTTTATCAAGTCTTTGATCGCGGCGTCATGCGTGATGGAGAAGGGCGCGAAATTGATTTTCGTAACACTGTTATCGTAATGACGTCTAACTTGGGTAGCGACCACTTATCGCACTACTTACAAGAACAGCCCGACGCCACAGAAGCACAGTTACATGAGCTGATTCGACCCATCTTGCGCGAGCATTTTCAGCCCGCATTATTAGCGCGCTTTCAAAGTGTCATTTACCGCCCACTGGCAGCGGACGCTTTGCGCAATATTGTTGAAATTAAGCTCAATAAAGTAGCCAAGCGCTTACAGCGCCACTATGGCTTAACCTGCCGCATTGACGAGTCACTCTATGGCAGCCTTGTTGAAGCCTGCCTGCTACCGGATAGCGGCGCACGCAATATCGACAGCCTGCTTAATCAACAAATCTTACCGGTACTTAGCCAACAGCTTTTGTTACGCCAAGCTCAAGCCTTGCCTGCTGCCAGCCATTTGCACTTGGGCTACAACGTAGAAGAAGGTATCAGCTTAGAGTTTGTCGAAAAAATGGATGCTGATCAGCCCATCGAGCTAATGGAGTCAGAAGGAGCACTGTCATGAGCCTTCTTGATAGCGTCAAAACTCAATTAAGTGGCTCGCTAAATCGTTACCAATTGCAGGTGCAAGGCTGTGCTGAACACTTGGATGTTGAGCACTTTATTGGCCGTGAAACCCTAAGTGATTGTTACCGCTATCAAGTGACATTCACCTCCAGCGCGCAGGATTTACAACCGCAGCAGCTACTGCGGCGCAGCGCGACCTTTAGTTTTGTCGGTACGCACATGCCTTTGGCGCAGCTTGCGCAGGTGAAATCGGCAGAAAAAGTAGTGCACGGCATCGTCACTGACTTTAAACGCTTAGCAGGCTCGGCTGATCAAGCTGAATACCAACTGACGATCGAGCCGTTTTTTGCATTGCTGCGGCATCAAAAACGCTCCTATCGCTTTTTTTTAAATCAGTCGATCCCGCAAGTGGTCGAGCAGATTTTGCGCGAACATAATTTTAAAGGGTGGGAGTTTGAGTTCAACCTCAAGCAGACATACCCCAAACGCGAACAAATCAATCAGGTCAATGAAAGTGATCGCGCCTTTATTGAGCGCTTATTGGCTGAGGTCGGGATTTTTTATAGCTTTGCACTCCAGCCTGATACACAAACTGAAATTATTCGCTTTGGTGATCAGCAGAGCTGCTATGAATTTGACAAAAGCCTGTCGCTCAATAGCCCATCAGGGCAAAGCGATAGCGGTACCGCCTCGATTTGGGGTTTGTCGCTGCGTCATCAAGTGGTTGAAAACAGCGTACAGGTTAAAGACTACAACTACCGTCAAGCACAAGACCTGTTGTTAACTGGCCGCACCGACATGACCCGTGGTGATGGCGAAGAACAAAACTATGGCGATGTGTACCATTATCAGGCACGGCACTTAACTCAGGGCGATAAGCTCAACCCTGAGGCAGAAACGGCCAACTTCTGGGCGCGCTTAGACCATGAGCGTTTTTTAGCACGGCAAACGCGTTTGCGTGCCACCAGTAATGATCCAAGCTTAAGCCCAGGCCAAGTGTTGACCATTAACGACAGCCGAGTGCCCAGCAGTTTACCATCGGTATTTCAAGCGCCCATTTTAATTACCCAGCTGCGTTTTAAAGCCAGCCGCTCAGAAGCCTTAAGCATCGCAGTGAGCGCTGCGCCTTACAGCGAAACCCTGTGCTGGCGACCCACACTTAAACCACGGCCCATTATCAGCGGTACTTTAACTGCACGCATCACCAGCGCTAAAGCCAATGATATTTACGCCCATCAAAATAAAGATGGCCTGTATTGGGTTAAGTTTGATGCGGATTTAGATGACAAACCGCAAGGCTATGAAAGCATGCCGGTGCGTCTGGCCAAACCCTACGGCGGCGACACCTATGGTTTGCACATGCCGCTGATTCAAGGCACTGAGGTGGCGATTGCGTTTCATGAAGGCGACCCTGATCGCCCGTATATTGCCCACGCTTTGCATGATTCACGCCACCCTGACCATATCACCGAACGCAACAACACCCGCAACGTACTGCGCACACCATCCAACAACAAACTGCGCATGGAAGATAAGCGCGGCGAAGAGCATATCAAGCTCAGCACCGAATACGGCGGCAAAACCCAGCTCAACCTCGGCCACTTAGTCAATGCCGAACGCAATAAGCGTGGCGAAGGTTTTGAACTGCGCACCGATGATTGGGGGGCGATTAGGGCGGGTAAGGGGTTGTTATTAAGCACTCAAGAGCAAGAGCTCGCAGGTGGCCAGCAACTGGATATGCAGGAAATTACCCACCAGTTGCGACAAGCACTCAATGCTGCAGAGTCCATGTCGCACTCAATGAGTAGTGCGGGAATGGAAGAGCTTGATGTTGAAGCCCAAGAGATGTTTTTAGAAAACATGGTTGATGGTTTGCAGGGGGCGGCAATTGTTGCAGGAGCACCAGGTGGACTCGCCTTATCTACTCCGAGCCATATCCAGCAAAGTGCGTCACAAAATATAGTTACCACATCAGGTAAAAACACCGAAATTACGGCCTTGAAACGTATTGCACTGGCAGCAAAACACTCTGTATCAGTGTTTGCACATGAGCTTGGCATGAAACTGGTAGCTGTCGCTGGAAAAGTGCAGATTCAGGCACAAACTGATGCGCTTGAAATGCTCTCCAAAAAAGCTATGAATATCACGAGTACGGATGATGAAATTATCATTTCTGCTAAGAAGAAAATTACCCTGCAATGTGGAGGCTCGTTTATCACTTTGGACCCCGCAATGATTGAAAGTGGCACTGCGGGTGATTTCCAAGTAAATAGCGCCAACTTTAACTATCAGCAACCAAAAACTAAAGCAGCTCCCTTGCCCGGCTTTACAGCGTGTGAGGTTATAAGTACAGAGGCTGCGCAGCAGGGTGATGCATTGGTTCGGTTGGGTTAACTATGAAAAATATATTTCAAATGGAATACAAAGCACCAAGTGAGCATGGATATGCCATTGTAGACCGATTATTGATTCCGGATCTCGATGAACAAGTTGAAAAAATCGAGCTGATTTCTCCTGTATTAGAACCGCAAGCACACCTGTATCCATGGCTTGTGTCTATGCATGATTTGCCATACCGGTATTGGGAGGAAATGATTAAGGCAAGCGAAGGGCTAGCAGGCGAGCCGCCTCTAATAAAATTTTTCTTTAACAGCTCGCAACCACTGGATCAACTTAAAAGAAACTTAGTAAATGCCTTGTATGTAAAGGATACGGATGGTGCTGGATACATTGTCCGCTACTATGATCCATCTGTTTTTTTTCAATATTGTTGGTTTTTGGGTAGTGCTGGAATAAAAAAATTATTGTCCATGGACGATGCTTTTGAGGTCACTTTTTACCATGTAGGTCAATGGCTTACGTTGCCTGCTCGTCAACATGAAAAGTATGGCTCAGCGCATAGTAAAGTGAGTGTGGCAGATTTTGTATTGTTTTCAAAAAGTATTAAGTCAATCAACAATATGACGGCCAGAACACAAAGTATTCCCGAGAAACTTCAGCAGTCAGCACATGTTTATCAAGCGCTGGCGTTAGCTATTAAAGAGTTTGGCTTGCAGCAAGCAAGCGATCTTGAATCGTTTGCCACACTGTACCTAGAGCACAATAAAGATTTTTATAAAGAAGAAGCGTTTCAACGGATACTTAAACAATCAGTGGGCAACCCTGGGTATTTTCATCTAGAAAGCACGTATTTACTTAAACATGGAGGTTTTTAAAAGTGTCAGCTATCAAGTCGTGTAGTTTTTGTCAGCGTGTTGGTCTTCCTGTTTTTGTTGTGCGCCCTTCGGTTGCATTAAAAACAGACTCCTTTCCAGAGCTTAAAACTGAGTGGAATCAAGGGTTGGAGGTTCCAGAGTATTTATCGCCTATTGCCAGAAGCCTAACTGACGGTTTTGTTTACGTGTATTCGGAAAAGTATGAAACGCTAGATATTTACAGCGTTACTGAAAGAGGCGATTTTTATCGGGTGTTTCTGGACAGTGCGGGCAATCCTCCAACAATAAAAAGCCAACCTTGTGCCAGTTGTAATGATGGCATGGAGTCTTGGCAAGCCAAAACCGTCAGCATTCATATCAATCCTACTGCTAGCAATGGCGTGTATTGGTTTGGTTGGTCAGAAACGCTATGGAGTAAGGAAATTCAGGATAACCATATAAAAAATACTGGCGGCTGCAGAATAAAAAACATGGTGTCTTTTTCTGTTGATCAATGGGCAGCACAACGGGGTGGCGTTGAGCGTAAACAAGGAGAGGCTCTGCCATTTCACGATATCGCGGATTATGTCGCAGATTATGCGTTTGACATTAAAGATAAAAGTGCTGAAGACGAAGTTTTAAAACGCTACCAAGCTTTTGATCATAGAGCAGAAATAAAAGGCGAGCAGATCAGCAAGACAACGCAAATATCTGCATTATCCAAAGCCGTTGCAGGTAATACACAATGCGCTGGAGCCTATGTATGCATTAAAGACCCAGTGAGCATTATTAAAGACATTATGGTCACAAGGCACTGGTTGGTGACTGACGGCTACTACCCTTACCAGACAGATAAAGGCTTTACTGGGCCTTTTGATTATAAAACGGGACCGGCATTTAGAAAGGAAAATGAAAAAGCTTTAGAGTTATTTGAGCGAAAGGTGCAGCTAAGTGGCATGTATCACTTAGCAACGCAGATGCTGGATCAGGCTTTTTATAATGCTGAGATAGAAAAGAAGTATGAGCAATATCAGAAAAGCTATTCAGATTTTCGAAGTGGTTATCTCCTAAGGGCAGGAATTTTCGCTAACGAAACATTACTTTCTTATGAGGATTACAGTAAGAGACATATGCATGCTGACAAAGATCGTGAACTATTTGAAAATAAAACTAAAGAAAAATTGATAGAGCAAGAGCGGTACTATCAGAAGCACGAATGGGAAAGTTTTGATTATAAATATAAAAAAGATCGAGATGAGTTTTATGCACAGATAATTATGCCGCTAGAAGAGCTGGCTCAAATCTTGATGAATTCAGAAGAATTAATGCTGTATTACCAGTATTCGTATTCACAAAATAACCTAGAGGATGGACTTGAGTTTTTAGACTCAATCATTGCATTGATTGAGCATTTAAACTCTGCAGTTAACGTTGCTAATGAAACATCTAAATTTATAGAGGATAAACCAGAGTTTGATTTTAAGAGTTTTAACGGGTGTTTACAGCGTGCCACGCTATTGAATCAAGAGAATGAAATCTCAAGTTTTAATAAACTGATTGCCAATGAAGAATATATCAATGTTGGAAAAGTATTGGCAGATTTTATTAATGTGGCATTGTCATTACATGCTCAGCGAATTGAAAGTAGTATTAATAACCTGATTGCGTTAACTCAGAGTAAATTTGTTGATTTAGCTACAAACAGCGCTCGACAAAAAATACCGTATTTATTTCCAATTTTGAGTGCCTACAGCCAACAACAAGTTTATACCATCAGTTTAGAGCTTGATGGTAAAGATGCGATGAAAGCTTTTACACAACAACTAAAACGCATCAGACACGATTCCAGCAGTTGGGCTTTATATCAACAACTTTTAAATACCGTAGATGAGGAAAACTATGCGGAGCGTGTTGCTAACACTAAAGAGCTGAGCATGACTCGTTATAAAAAACTGATCGACAATGTTTCCCTAAAAGGGAAGCACACAGTCCAGTTTTTGGCCTCTCTACATGAGGAGACAGTGAGTGCCCTTAAGCGGGATGGGGCCGAGGTGATTGCTGCAAGCACTACACAAGGAGCTGCAATTCACTTAAAACCTAATCAACTGCAGACGGTATTTGAAAGCCGAGTGGAGCTTCTTGGTGATTTGCCTAAGGACGGCGTTCTGACTCAAACAGGCCGTGGTGCCGGTGCTGCTAAGAACTTTGAGTTAACCAATCATGTGAGTAGCAATTTGGCCATTAATGGCTTTATGACAGCTTTGCAGCTTGGGGCCTTTGTCATCCTGACCCGTAACTTTTTTAAAGAAGACAGCACAAGCACACGAGCGCGTGCGCAGCTTATGAGTTCTGCCGCTCTGTTAGTCGCTTCATTTGCACAAGCTGCCGATACGGTCTTGGTTGCTAGAAACCCTGACGGTGCGTGGGCTAAAGGTATCAAAACAGGCCTGAAAGACAACAGCAAGCTTGCTAGAGCAGTACCAAGGACGGCTTTGAAAAAGATTGCTCAATACAGTCAGATAGGTGGGGTTGTGCTGGGCATTTTGGATTTTGAGAAAGGGGTTAAATATGGGCTGCAAGGGGATAGTTTGATGGCCTCTGGTTATATTGGTGCAGGTATTGCTGGTAGTACACTATCAGCCTTAGCCTTTCTGGGGTTTATACCCATTGCTGGTCAGGTATTTATTATAGGAATGGTAATTACTGCGAGCGTCTTAGTGCTGTTGTCATTTCAAGAAGACACGCTTGAGCCTTTTCAGGAATGGTTTGTGCGCAGTTATTGGGGAGATCAATCTAAAATCACCATGCTAAAAGATAAGCTGGATAAATATCCGACACACTTCCAAGAGAAGGGCGCTTATCAGCAGACTTTCGGTATTGAAGACAAGGAACAACAGCATGAAAAATAAAATACGCGATAAGTTTCTGCGTTTCATTGCTAAAGCCAGAACAGATAGGATGCGGCTGCCTGTGGGCACGGAAGATTTTAAGAATTACCCCGCTTACGGGGGTGTCAGTGTTGTGGAGTTAAATTCGACGTGCCTGGAGGTGGTGGATGCGAGGTTCGCACACAAGGGCGAACTGGGCTTTTGGTCAATAATTTTGACTTCAGTTATGCTGTATGGGTTAGCTGGATTGGTTATTATTTTTTTAAATATCTTAAATAAAAATTCTTGGGGTGTGGCTGAGTATTCTTTATTAATCGGAATAATAGTCATGTCAGCAGTGCCTTTGCTTATGTTTTTTCTAATATATATTGCTGCTAGACTTGACTTTATGGACTTTAGTGTCAGAAAGATTCGATTTGATAGGAAAAACCAACGTGTTTATTTTATGGATCGTCACGGTCAGTTGCAGAGTTATAACTGGAAAGATATTAATGCTGATTTAACGCATTTGTCTTTGAATGCGCATATGCATACTCAGCTTGAGTTCTTTCGCCGTACGGATCATGAGCGCTACGAGCCTTTGTTTATTTTGGGGTTTTATACAGAAGAGTATTTCACTCTTTGTTATTGGGAGTTTATTCGCTGCTATATGGAAGAAGACGTTGTCGAAGATTTAGTCGAGACGATTGCATACTGCGCGGACTTAGCCGACGGCCAAGAAACGTTCTGGTCTGGGTTTCTAACGCTGGTCAGTAACTATATGGACACAAGAGTTCGATGGATTTGGCTGCCTGTTATGGTGCCCTATACCTTTATATCGGCCTGCTTACGCTGGATAGGCATGCGCACGGGTAAGACATTGGTTTGGCCACAAGAGGTTCAGGAAGCCTGTGCACCTGAGGCGAATGACCCCATTCGAGTGGATGCGTCCCACAACCCGCCGAACCGTTGGGGATACACTTTTATTACCGTACCTATTGAATATTACGATGAACATCACAAGCAGGTTAATAGTGCACGAGAAAGAATCGAAAAGAAGTTAGAAAAGAAATACTCACGACAGACTCGCTCTAGGTCATAAGGGCAAGCCATGAAAAATAAAATACGTGATAAGTTTCTGCGTTTTATTGCTAAAGCCAGAACACATAGGATGCGGCTGCCTGTGGGCACGGAAGATTTTAAGAATTACCCCGCTTACGGGGGTGTCAGTGTTGTGGAGTTGAACTCGACGTGTCTGGAGGTGGCGGATGCGAGGTTCGCACACAAGGGTGAGCTGGGCTTTGGGTTAATGATCTTTATACCCTTGTTTTTAACTGTTGTTAGTTTTTTTATTTTTATTTTTTATAAAACCTTCGACAGAGATTTATTAATTGCTACTGATTTTCTTTTACTTGTTGTGTCGGCAGTTTTTGCCGTACTTTCTTTTGCTTTTGTTTTGTTAGGTCTCTTAATGGCACGCGTTGATTTTACTGACTTTAGTGTCAGAAAGATTCGCTTTAATAGGAAGAATCAACGCGTTTATTTTATGGATCGTCACGGTCAGTTACAGAGTTATAACTGGAAAGATATTAATGCTGATTTAACTCATTTATCTTTGCATACACATATGCATACTCAGCTTGAATTCTTTCGCCGTACGGACTATGAGCGCTACGAACCTTTGTTTATTCTTGGATTCTATGCGGATGAATACCCCACTCTTTGTTATTGGGAGTTTATTCGCTGCTATATGGAAGAAGACGTTGTCGAGGATTTAGCCGAGACAATTGAATACTGTGCGGACTTAGCCGGTGGTCAAGAAACTTTTTGGTCTGGATTTCTAACGCTGGTGAGAAATTATATGACCAAAAGACTTCAATGGATTTGGCTGCCCGTTATGGTGCCTTATACCTTTATATCGGCCTGCTTACGTTGGATAGGCATGCGCACGGGTAAGACATTGGTTTGGCCAGAAGAGGTTCAGGAAGCCTGTGCGCCTGAGGCGAATGATCCCATTCGAGTGGATGCGTCCCACAACCCACAGCAGCCTTGGGGGCAAACTTTTATGACCGTACCCATTGAATACTACGATGTACGCCATAAGCACATTAATGGAGCACGAGAAAGAATCGAAAAGAAGTTAGAGAAGAAATACTCACGACAGACTCGCTCTAGGTCATAAGGGAATATAGCGATGTTAGGTTTTAGAAGAAACAGTATCAATCAGAGAAGCTTGTGAGTATGTTCTGCGTTTGTGGTTTTTTCTGAAGGCTGAAGAGAAAAATATTCAGAAACTGGATACGGAAAAATAATTACTGTTAGGAGCAATTGTAATGAAGGGAGTTATTAGGTTAGGTGATAAAACCACGCATGGCGGACAGGTGCTGTCTGCGTCAGCCAATATGAAATTCGAAGGCATAGCTGTAGCGCGGGTTGGCGATAAAGTTTCTTGCCCCATTCCGGGGCATGGTCTTACGACTATTGTTGAGGGGCATGAGCATTTTAAAGATAACGGAATTCCAGTGGCTTTTAATGAGCATAAGTGCGGTTGTGGTTGTGCTCTAATTTCCTCACTTACAAATGCTGCAGCGAACTAGAATGAAGATAAAACTTGATGATGTTCCTGAGCCAGTTAATACACCTAGTTGGCCTTCGGTTAAAGCTTGGCTGCTAATATGTGTTTTTTTAATCTTGGTTTTCTTATTGGCTCGAGCACAAGTGAAAGAGCCTAGCAACTATTTGTTATTGTCTTGGGATGCTCTGGTTTATGGTCTTTTTGCATTCGTTAGCGTATTTGTTGGGCGTATGTTGTTGTTTAGTTTTAAGTGGTTTTGGGTAGATAGCTGGAATTTAGAGCGTGCAGAACTGATCGATCAAGAAATTAATCGCGGACAAAAAGCGATTAAGTGCTTAGCTTTTGAGTTTGATGTGCCTGATGCAGTATTCAAAGAGGCATTTTCTGATCAGCTACTTGCTTGTGAAATGGGTTTAACTGCAGAAATTGACTCCTCTACAAATCAAGTTATTAAGCGTAAATACTTTGCGCGGAGTTCAGATGATTTTTCAGAAGATATTAGACAATTGGTTTTTGAAAGTAATTTAGGTAAACAATTGATTGAGAGGTCTAAAGCAGGGCACTCCACTTCAGTGCTGTTTGAGTTTGATGATGAAAAAATATCAGAAGAGCTGGATGAGGCTTGGCAAAATCTTTGCATGGAATATGATCTTTCGATCATGCCGGCATCTATAAATGGGCAAGGCTTAGCGGCTCTGGATGATTGGCTCGATATAGATCGAGGATCAGAGTATTTATTAGTTATCGCCATACATTATTCTGACTTAAAGGATGATGGGCATGGAGATGGACTAGTCGCTATGCTTTTTACACAAGGTATGCCGCTGTCTCTCTTAAATGAAAGTTCTAGAGTATGTCGTCCAGAAGAAAAGAAAACAAATAGTCATCAAAAGATGCTGAGTAATGCTGTGCTGTGGGCAGATCAAAATTTTGAAAGTTTAAATGGTTTTTGGTTTTGTGGATTTGGTGCTGATGGGCAGTCTGCCTTTTTATCAACGGAGTTGTTAGAGTTTTTACCTAGTATTACCAAAAATACAGTTGTTGATATTGACTCTAAAATGGGTTTTATGTCTGTGGTAGGACCTTGGTTTTCACTTGTAATGGCTCTTGAGCAGCATAAGAAAAACCAGAAAAAACAATTAGTGATTCATTCACCCACCCAAAGCACTGAGGAATATTGGGCTGTTGTGGTTGGATGATTTTATATTAGCTATTGGTTAAGGTTGTTAGGGATGAGTGATACAGCAGTTGTAAAGAGTAAATCAATTGTTTTCCTAGTATTGATTTATATGTTTTTTATTACATTGTTTGTTACAGCAGGTGTGGGTAGCTACCTGTTGCTGTCAAACTCGAGTGAGCTATCTGTTTCTGTATTATGGTTGCGAGCATTGTTAGTGTGGATAGGGCTTTTTTGCTTATTGCCCTTTTTCATTTTAGCTTGGAATAAACATGCAGCTATAACGTTGAGACGGGCTGCTGGAATACCGATAAACGCTATTGATAATAAAAAAGAATCTAATACTAATGGTTTTGAAAAGTTATTGATGCAGTATTTAAATGCTCAATACGGGTTTTTCTGGAAATCTAAAATAACCTGTATTTTATTTGTAGGTAATAAACATTCAACTGAACAACTGGCCCCTAGCTTAACCACCCAACGCTGGCTGGAGGCCGATGGGCGACTGCTGCTCTGGGGTGGTGAGAGTGCCGACAATATTGATCCTGAAGTGCTCAGTGCATTAAAAAAGTTGCGTCGTCGTCGCCCGTTGGATGCGGTGGTGTGGGCCACTGATGCTTATCTGCAAGCTGATTCGGTTGAGCTGCAATTACACACAGACGGGCTTGATGACGAGCAGTTGGCACGTTTTAAACGTGGGATGGCTGACTGCTTTAAAGCGCTGCGCTGGTCTGCTCCCGTGTACCTGTGGTCACTGCACGGTGTTGCAGATAAAAACGGTGCATTGGTGAGTTGCTTACTGCCTAACACTGTTAATTCACAGCAATTGGAGCAGCGCTTAAATGATCTACAACCGGCTCTTATTGAACAAGGCACACACGCAGTGTTGGACAGCACTCAGCGGACTTTTTTATTGGGATTGGCTGCGTTTTTACGAAACGGCGGGGCGCAGCAATTGAGCCAGCAGTTGCCAGAGTTAGGGGCAGGTTATCCAACGTTGCCTTTTGCTGGAGTGCTGTTCAGTCAAGGCAGTGCACGTGGACGAGCTAAGACCGCGCACATGTGGTTAAAAGATACGCGTTGGGATGATTTTTTCAGTGCTATTCAAGAGGTACCTCAGTCATTACATGCACGCAAACTTGGCTGGCCTTGGGCGCGCATTATGCAAGGTGCGCTGCTTGGTTTGGCGGTGCTATGGGGTTTAGGCATGTTGGGTTCTTATGCGTTTAACCGTCATTTATTAGACAATAGCGCGGCGCAAGCGGCTTTAGCGCACGATGCGCAGCAACCTTTAGCGCAACGCTTGCAGGCGTTGGCGGATTTACAACAGAGCATTGGGCGTTTGCAGTATCAGCAGGAACATTCTGTGCCTGTGTGGCAGCGTTTTGGTTTAAGTCAACATGGCCAGTTGCTGAGCGCTTTATGGCCGGTTTATCAAGCCAGTGCCTTGCCGTTGTTACGCGACCCGAGTGCTGAGCAGTTGCTTGAGCACATGCAGCTGTTGGCTGTTGCTTCGGTGGCAAGCGCTGAGCGTAAAGCATTAGCTCAACCGGTGTATCAATCTTTAAAAGCGTATTTGATGCTCAGCCATGCGGAAAAAATGGAGGCCGAGTTTTTTACCGACACGCTCATGACTCTTTGGCCACAGCGTGAGGATTTGTCTGGGGGTGATTGGCAGCGTTTAGGGCCAGAGTTGCTGCTGTTTTACGCAGAGCATTTGCCGCAACATACAGACTGGCAATTACCGCTAGAGGCTCGTCGGGTCGGACAAACACGCGCGATGCTGGTGCGGGAAATGGGTAATCGCACCAGTGAGTTGGTCTTGTACGAAGAGGTTATTGAGCAACTAACCCCGCAGTATGCTGGTGTGTGGCTGAGCGATATGGTGGGTGAAACCGATGCTTCATTTTTGTTAAGCACTGAGCAGTGGATCCCAGGGGTGTACACCCGCAAAGCATGGGAGGAGGCGGTGTTACCCGCCATTGACAAAGTTGTTAGCCAGCGTCGCAGTGAGCTGGATTGGGTGCTCAGTGATGGCACGCAAAGCCTAAACCAAGAACAGACTCCGGAGGCACTGAAGCAGCGTTTAACCGATCGTTACTTTTCAGCCTTTGCCAATCATTGGCAGAAGTTTTTAAACAGTTTGCAGTGGCGACGTGCTGATCATTTAGCCGATACCGTTGAACAGTTAACCTTGCTGACCGATGTGCGCCAATCCCCCTTAATCGGATTGATGAACACCTTGGCCTATCAAGCCAAAACAGGCCGCCAGCAAGAGGCTTTGTCTGACTCATTAATGAGTTCGGCCAAAGACATCTTTAACAAAGAGCAACAGCCACTGATTAAACAAAACCTGGGCTACAGTGGCCCGCTTGAACCGCTATTTGCGCCTTTATTAAGTGTTTTAGAGCCGAGTAATAGCGGCGCAGGTGCCGAGCACTTGAGCTTTACGAGCTATTTAACCCGCGCCTCACGGGTGCGCTTAAAGTTACAGCAAGTGCTCAATGCCGCGGATCCACAGGGTTTGTCACAAACATTAGCGCAAAGTGTTTTTCAAGGGCGCTCCAGTGATCTGGCTGACACGCAAGATTATGCGCGTTTAGTGGCAGCCAGTCTTGGTCAAGAGTTAGCGGCTTTTGGTGACGCCGTTTGGGTGCAGCCCTTAGAACAGGCGTGGCAGCAGCTACTCACGCCGACAGTGCAAAGCTTCAATTCACAGTGGCAACGTGCAGTGGTGAATGATTGGCAGGCTGCTTTTGTTGGGCGTTATCCACTGCAAAATAACCAATCGGACAGCTCTCTACCGCTGCAAGCACAGTACTTACGTGGTGATAGTGGGCGCATCAATCAGTTCTTAAGCAGTCAGCTGCAAGGGGTTTTACGCAAAGAAGGCACCCGCTGGGTGGCGGACAGCAACACCGCGCAAGGTGTGCGTTTAAATCCTGAGTTTTTACAGGCATTGGACACTTTAGGTGAGCTCGGGGATGTGCTGTTTGCTGCAGGCGATGCCCGCTTAAGTTTTTCTTTGCGCCCCGAAACTAGTCAGGACGTGATGCAGGTCAAACTGGTCATTGACCAACAAGCATTAGACTACCGCAACGAAATGCCACAGTGGCAGCATTTTACCTGGCCGGCGGATACGTTAGCGCCGGGTGCCAGCTTAAGTTGGCGCAGTGTTGATAGCGGAATGCGCTTATATGCAGATTTTTCCGGTAGCTGGGGGCTGATTCGTCTGCTGGAGCAGGCTGAAGTCAGTGACTACCCAGGTTTGCCCAGCAGTTACCGCTTGCGCTGGACAACACCAAGTGGCGAGACATTGAGTTTTATTTTGCGCACCGAGTTAGGCGAAGGGCCATTGGCGCTGCTTAAGCTGCGTGACTTTAATTTACCGCAGCAGATATTTGTTGATTAAAGCTGGAGCTAGACGGCGACAGGGAGAGAGTAGGGATGGGCGTTTTAAGTGGTTTAGGGCAAGCATGTTTTCCGGAAGATCATGCGCAATTTTCAGCAGTGGCGGAACAACAAATTACGCTTTGGCAGCGCTGGTTATTGCCAATTGATGCGAATAATCCAGTCGGTGAAGACCCAAGCTATGATGATGAGTTTGAGCGCATTCGTGAGGAAGTCGGTAAGTTATCAGGAGCTGATGTTGATCTGATTATTGATCTATCGGAAAACTTGCTGACCACTCGCTGTAAAGATTTACGCGTAGTGACGTATTACATTTGGGCGCGCTTGCATAAAGAAGGCGAAGCGGGATTAGCCGATAGCTTGGGTTTGTTGGCAGGGTTGTGCCAACGCTATGGTGAAGCTTTGCTGCCTTTGCGCCCGTCCACACGTAAGGCTGCGATTGAGTGGTTAGGCAGCTCGCGGATTTTAGACAGTTTGTCACTGCACCCAGAAGTTGGGCTGCCTGAGTTTCGACGCATTGTTGCGGCCTTATTGCATGTTCGCCAATCACTAGAAAACTGGGATAAAGATGGGCAGCCTGAACTGGCTGCGCTGCACCATGGTTTAGAAAAACGTTTGGCGCAATCGGGCGGCGCTCAAGCCTTGATTCCGCAAACAATGGGCAGCACGCCAGAGGCAAGTAAGGGACGTCACAGCGAACAACGAAGTGCTACCGGCAATGCTTTGCAGCCTATCCAGTCAGGGCGTGAGCTCCTGGAGCAAGCTAAAGTGCTAGCAGGCTATTTACGCCAACAAGATCAAGGCTGGTTGGCTGGCCACCGACTGATGAAAAGTGTGCGCTGGGATACCATTCATCAAGTACCTCCACAAAATAATCAAGGCTGTACGCGGCTTGAACCACCGCGCTCGGAGGCGCGTGCGCAGCTTAAGCGTTTATATGTACAGCAAAGTTGGAATGAGCTGCTCGAACAAGCCGACCGTCTATTTTCGGAAGGCGTTAATCATTTATGGCTGGATGTGCAGTGGTATTTATACCAAGCACTGACTAAAGCAGGCGCACCTTGGGATGCTTGGGCGGTAATTATTAAGCAAGATTTACAACAGTTGTTGAACCGTTTGCCAGAGCTTGAGCAATTGGCTTGGAGTGATGGCAGTCCTTTTGCAGATGAAGTGACGCGCGAATGGATTAATCGCCAGGTGCTGGAACAGGGCATCGCATCGCTCACTGATTTAAACAGCAATGTGTACGCTGTCGAGCACGACGATATCTTAAGTTTAGAGCAAGAAGCCTTAGCGCACGCAGATACAGAAGGCTTAGAAAGTGCTATCGCTTGGCTGCAATCGCGCCCGAATGTCCATGGGCTACGCCAACAATGGTTTTTGCGTTTGCTTATGGCGCGTTTAGCTGAGCAGTTCGCACGCAATGAAATGGCTTTAAATTTACTACAAGAGTTGGATGCCCAAGCGCAACAGATGACGTTACAGGCTTGGGAACCGAATTATGTTTTTGAGATTAAAGCGCGGCAATTACAGTTGCTGCGCGCTAAGGCATTGCGCAGTGGTGCTGATAAAGCGGGTTTGGTACAACAAATGGAGCAGTTACTTTCAGGCTTAACGCAATTGGACCCCGTGCGCGCCTTAGTTCTATATCAATAATTTAAGACAATATTTTTACACTGAATATTGAATGCGCAGCAATACGTTATGCGTATTTGTAGTGTTGATTTTGTACGTATGGCAATAGTGAGTTGAATAATGGCAATGGATGATTTAACGCTACGTTATTTTGATGCTGAAATGCGTTATTTGCGTGAAGCAGGGAAGGAGTTTGCAGAGGCTCACCCTGATCGAGCGGCGATGCTAGATTTAGATAAAGCGGGCACGCCAGACCCTTTTGTGGAGCGTTTGTTTGAAGGCTTTGCTTTTTCTATGGGGCGCTTGCGAGAAAAAATCGATGATGACTTGCCTGAGTTTACTGAGGGCTTAGTGAGCTTACTGTGGCCGCATTATTTACGCACTATTCCGTCTTTAGCAGTGGTTGAGTTGGCTCCAGATATTCAACACATGAAAATGAGCGAGCATATACCTGAAGGCTTTGAGGTGTTATCACAGCCTGTCGGACCTAAAAAAACTGTGTGCCGTTATCGCACCACGGCCGTTTTGCCTTTGCATCCGTTACACATCAGCCAAGCAACAGTGCGCACTGAGGTGGATGGGCGTTCATTGCTGTGCCTGCGTTTTAATTGCAGCGAACAAGCTGATTGGTCGCAGGTGGATTTATCTCGATTATCCATTTACCTCAATGGTGATGCACCAACCAGTTCCGCCTTACATTTGGCTTTAACTAAACGCGCGGCAAAGCTGTACTGGCGACATTCGCAAAGCAGTGAGCGGATGCCATTCGAAGGGTATTTTGCTCCCGGTGGTTTTGCCGATGAGGACTATCTTTGGCCTAAAAGTGACAGTGCATTTAGCGGTTATCAGTTGTTATTGGAATATTTTACTTTCCGCGAAAAGTTTATGTTTGTCACTTTGTGCGGTCTGGAGCAGTTACATATTCCTGAAAAAACGCAGTGGTTTGAACTGGAAATTGTACTCAGTGAGCAGTGGGACAATGAGCTGCCATTAAGTGCTGAACAGTTGCGTTTGCATTGCACGCCGGTGATTAATTTATTCAGCATTGAAGCTGATCCTTTAACGATCAGCGGCTTGGAAAGTGAGTACTTATTGCGGCCAAGGCGCTTGCAAGATGGTCACACTGAAATCTACTCAGTGGATGATGTAGTTGGGTCGCAGCGTACAGATAAGGCGCGCTATGTGCCTTTTACCAGCTTTCAACATCGTGGCGGAATGTTACGCCACAGTGCTCCGGAGCGTTATTACCACACACGAGTCAAGCGAGGCGTCACTGGCTTGCATGACACTTGGCTGATCTTGGGTGGGCAGGCTTGGGAAACTGAGCGCTATTTACAGCAAGAAACGGTTTCCTTGCAGATCACCGGAACCAACGGTCAGTTACCCCGCAAAGCACTGCAAAGTACGTTATTGAACCGTTGCGAACATGCAATTCAGATTCCACTGCGAGTACAAAACCTGTGCAAGCCAAGTTTACCCGTCTACCCGCCTGCCGAAGATCGTTTTCACTGGCGAGTGCTGAGTCACTTAGGCTCTAGCTTCTTAAATATGATGGCAAGCGCTGAGGTTTTGCGGGGCACTCTGGCTTTGTATAACTGGACGGACGATGAAATGAACAATCGCAAGCTGGATGCGATTGTTGCAGTGCAACATGAACAGGTTCAGCGCTTTGAGCAAGGCTTTTTATTACGAGGCGTTGATATTCAAGTCACGCTCGACAGTAATGGCTTTATGGGAGAGGGGGATATCCATCTTTTTGGTGAGATGCTGAATCGGTTTTTTGCATTGTATGCAGATATTCACTTATTCAATCAGTTGACTCTTATTCTTCAACCAACAGGGAAGTGTATTCGATGGCTCGAGAACCACAATCAGACATTACCGAGCTGATTCATAGCCTGCAGCCGCGACTTGCACAGACTAATTTTTATCGGTTTTGTCAGCTGCTGGAACAAAGCCAGACGCTTGCGGTAAAACTCGGTGCAGGTCACAGCGCCAAGACTGATCCAGTGCGTTTTCGACCGCATCCGGGCATGGGCTTCCCAGTGAGTGAGTTGAAAACGATTGATATTGCCGAAGGGGAGATGCAGCGGCCGACAGTGCGTACAACCTTCTTAGGTTTGTATGGTGTGATGTCGCCATTACCCACCGCTTATATTGATCATATTGCACAAGGTGCAGAGGGTAGCCAACCGTTATCTGACTTCTTAGATATTTTTAATCACCGCTTAACCACACAGTTTTACCGTGTGTGGCGTAAATATTCATACCCTGCCACATTTGAGCCTGGAGGTGCTGATCGCACTTCGCAGTATTTGTTGGGATTGGTTGGGTTGGGTATTGAGGGGTGTGCGGCGCAGATCGGTACGCCGGTATCACGTTTTTTAGCGTTACTTGGCACCATGCGCTTGCCGACACGTACTGCAGAAGGGATTAGTGCATTAGTACGCTTACTGGCTCCGAATACTCAAGTACGCGTCGTGCCGCATGATAAACGCCGTATTCCTTTATTGGCAGCGGCACAGCTGAGTACGCGCCATCCGCTGAGCTTGATGAATAAGCCTGTGTTAGGGCGCACCGCAACTGATGTCAACAGCCAAGTGCTTATTCAATTGAGCAGCAGTGATGCTGATGAGGTTCAGCGTTGGTTGCCAGACGGTCAACTGCATAATGATTTGTTGGCTTTATTGCATGTGTATTTAGGTGCGCGCTTACATGCCCGTCTAGAGCTAAAAGTGTTACGTAGTTTATTGCCTGATGCCCAGCTCAGCGCAACCGGGCGGCAGGGCGGCCAGCTTGGTCAAACTGCGGTGCTAAAAAGTCAAGAAGCGCACTCTAAGGGTGCTTGCTCTGAGCGGCTGATTACAATTGGCTTGGGCCGTTATCAAGCACTTCCTGAACAAACTAAAAGAATAGAGGCAGATGAAAATGGTAACTATCGGTTTTAAATCTCAGCGGGTTCGTGCTTTGGGGCGGGGATTGGTTGTGTTTTGTAGTGTGTTGTTGCTGAGTGCCTGCGGTGTTACACAATCTGTAGGTAATGGTACTGCGGCAATGGCAGAGGCTGTTTTTTATAAAAAAGTTAAAGTACTGCATTTAGATTTAAGCGCACGTAAAACGGCGAATACAGACGCGCTGGGTGTACCTTTATCAACGATGGTGCGTGTTTATCAACTGCGTGATATGAAGGCTTTTGCAGCCGCTGAGTATGGTGCATTGCTGTCTACAGATAGTCATGTTCTAGATGCGGATCTACTTGTGCAAAACGATATATATTTGCGTCCTGGAGAGTCGTATTCGCTATCTGTGCCGCTCAACAAAGAAACACAGTTCGTTGCCGTAACAGCGATGTTTCGTGATCCTGACTTAACCCGTGACAGCTGGCGAGTGGTGCTGGCTAAGTCAGAGTTAGACCCAGACTTACCACGCTCTTTAACTTTGTTAAATCAACAGTTATTACTGCGTGATTTAAAGGAGTAAGTGTTGTGGCACAGCCCTCTCTATATGAAATGTTGACTGGATTTTTTGCCGGCGGATTGGCCGTTGAGCAGGTCAGCGAAGAAAACCAGCTGATTTTATCGGTGCTGGATAACATTCAGCGCATTTTGAATGCTCGTCGTGGCACATTGAGTCATCTAGACGACTATGGCTTGCCAGATATGAGCCGTATTATTCATGGCCTACCGGGCTCTGCGCATAGATTGCTGCAGGTGTTAAGCAGCACCTTGTTGAAATATGAGCCAAGAATCAAAGGTATTAACTTAAGCCTCCTACCTGAAATCGAATTTGGCAAGCTCAGCTATGCGTTAGAGGCAGAGTTGCATGAGTTAGGTGTGGTGCGCTTTGGTACCGAGTTTGTCGCAGATGGACGCGTGTTAGTACGGCACTTAAAAAAACAACAGTTTTTATCGCAGCGTGAAACATTGTGAAGTCAGTTTAGGATTATTGTCGAAAGGGATATGTATGAGTTTGCAGTTTGAGCAACATGTGAAACAAGGTGGCGACCCCCGTAATTTTCCTGACTTTGCCGCACTAAAGGATGAGTTAAGTAAATTGCACCACCCTGCGAGGCCCGATATTAATTGGCAATACGCCGAAAACCTGTGTTTATCTTTATTTCGTCAAAACGGTGTAGAGCTGCAAAGTGCCGCTTGGTACAGCTATATACGCACCCAACGCGTAGGTTTGCAGGGTATGAATGAGGGGTTATCACTGGTGCATGCTTTAATTTGTCATCAGTGGCAAACCCTGTGGCCTGCGCAGGTGCATCTGCGGGTTGAGATTTTAGCGCAACTGAGTGAGCGCTTACTGCAAAGTGTGCGTGGTTATCAAATGCTGTATAGCGATTTACCTGCACTGTACAAAGCTGAAAGCTTTTTAAGCGCGATCTGTAACACCTTGGAAACATTGGAGTTAAAGTATTTAAGTCAGTTAGAGCGTCTGCATAATTTTGTTCATAACGCCGCTAAACGCTTAGAAAGTTTAGAGGGCACGGACAGTGAATTATCAACCATTGAGCACAGCGATGTTACCTCTCGAAACGGTATACCGAGCACTGTACCGCCCGATAATACACTGGTGTATGTGGTACAGACTGAGCCTAAAGAACAGTCGTTGATACCCGGTCAAGGTGTGCAGCAAAAACGTAAAAGCGAGTTACTGGTAGGGCTATGCAGTGGCCTTTTACTGGGTGCTGGACTATTGGCATTGAGTCTGTGGGTATGGCAGCTGTCGGCGCACAATTCATTGCAAGAGCAGTTAGCGCCCAGCTTTTTTATTGCGCCAGTATTGCTTAGTGAATCTCAGCGAGTAACTTTAGATCCCGAACAGTTGAAGGCTGAGTCGAGTTGGTTGCTGAGCACTACAGCTATGCAGCTTGAGCAGTTAGAGCGATTTACACCTGTGTGGGCGCAAGAGCACGCGCAAGGCTTGCTAAAGCAACTGCAGCAATTGCTACCGAACAACGCCGCTGCGTCTGCTTTAGGTGAACAATGGCAACAGCAGTTGCAGCTGAATGCAATATCTATTGATGACCTTCAAGCATGGCATGCCGGTATGGAGCAACTGGCAGAGCTGAGTGCAAAACTAAATACCTTAGATGAAAAACGCGGACGCTATATGACCGTGTCAGAACTGAAGACTGCGGTATTTAATATTCGCGAAGCCTTTACACAAAAGACACCGCTCGAAGAGCGTCTAAATCAACTACAAGAATCCAGTCGTAATGGCCCGCTAGCTCCAGCTTTAGTGCAACAAACGGATGCCGACTTTAAACAACTGCTCAACCGTTATGCGTTGATTAAGCAAGGGAATAGTTATCAGGAGTGATTTGTTTTTTCAGGACGCGGATTGCATAAGGCTTTAATTAACGAATTTAACTCAGGTGAAAATAATGAATAAACAATTATTAATAACCGGGCATGTTTTTGAACTAGAAAAAGATTGTATGTGTAAATATCAGGGATGTGAAAAAATGTTGAAATGTATGCGGTGGTTTTTATTAAGTATTACTGTGCTGGGATTAAGTGGGTGTGCAACGAATTGCAATATTTTTTCCGGAAGTAACAGCTTAGCTTGTGATGCCAAGCTTCCGGTGTCTGTAAAAACACTACATCTTTGGATGGGCCATATAGATGACGCCACTTGCCAATGCGCCGCTCAAGAGTGCGCCGTGAGCTTGCTGTAAAAAGGTCTGAATGGAACTCGCAAAGGTGATCGAAGATGCCTACAGGCGTGATCTCATTGTCCCTTTGAAGCATTGGCACAACGATGTTTTCCCACACTTCAGCCAATGGATCGGATCGCGTACGCCAAGACCTTTCTTCAGTTTTTGGATGTAACTCGTGTTTGTCGATGCGTCGAGCAGAGCGTTCGGATATGCCGGCTTTGGCAGCCGCCGCTGCTTGATTTTCAGTCTGTCTAAACTTCATATATCTCTTGACCTGTTGATCGGTGATTTTATTACCCGACACAGCGAACCCTCCGTTCTGCTGCGTCGAACATTATCAGATCAACCGGCCAAGATAGTTGTCGCTAGACCGGACAAGGTAATTGTCGCTTAATAGCTTTAGCTCAGTTTAATGTTCCAAGACGAAAGTATATCGATGTCAGCAGCTGGTGTGCGGCAATTGTTCGAGCAACGCTTGGAGGTATACAGCAGGCTGCAGATCATTGGCCTTGGCGGTTTCTACAAGGCTATAAAGTATAGCGCTGGCTTTAGCGCCGCTGCGGGTGTTGGAAAATAACCAGTTTTACGGCCAATCACAAAAGGTTTGTAGGCTGCCACGGCCTACGGCCTCATAGAGAGTTTGGATCTAGGGTTGGCTTTGCAGTGATGTTTTATCAAGTGTTTCCTTAGGTTTGAGAAACTGGCGAGATAATTATGCATCTGCGTCATTTCTATACTCAATATTCTATTGCAGCAGCGCTTGGCACTATAAATTATTGGCTGTGGGCAGTAGAATAGGTGCTTTATCGCATAATTCTCGTGGAGTTGAAGGCATGTCAGACGTCAAGAAGGTGGTTCTCGCCTATTCCGGTGGCTTGGACACTTCGGTCATTCTTAAATGGCTGCAAGATACGTACAACTGTGAGGTTGTTACTTTTACCGCTGATTTGGGTCAAGGTGAAGAAGTCGAGCCGGCACGTGCTAAAGCGCAAGCTTTAGGTGTTAAAGAAATCTACATTGACGATCTACGCGAAGAGTTTGTTCGTGACTTTGTCTTCCCGATGTTCCGCGCCAACACAATTTATGAAGGCGAATATTTATTAGGTACTTCAATTGCGCGTCCGCTGATTGCTAAGCGCTTGATTGAAATTGCCAACGAAACCGGTGCTGATGCGATTTCGCACGGTGCAACCGGTAAAGGTAATGACCAAGTACGTTTTGAGTTGGGTGCTTATGCACTTAAGCCAGGCGTGAAAGTGATCGCGCCTTGGCGTGAGTGGGATTTATTGTCCCGTGAAAAGCTGATGGATTACGCGGCGAAGCACAATATTGAAATTGAGCGTCACGGTAATAAAAAATCACCGTACTCAATGGATGCCAACTTACTGCACATTTCTTATGAAGGCGGCGTGTTGGAAGACACCTGGACTGAGCATGAAGAAGAGATGTGGCGTTGGACTAACTCACCTGAAAATGCTCCAGATAAGGCGCAGTACATTGAGTTGACCTACCGTAAAGGTGATATTGTTGCTATTGATGGCGTTGAGAAATCTCCGGCAACAGTTTTAGCTGAGCTGAATCGCATTGGTGGTGAGCATGGCATTGGCCGTGTGGATATCGTGGAAAACCGTTATGTGGGCATGAAGGCTCGCGGTTGCTACGAAACCCCAGGCGGCACCATTATGCTCAAAGCGCACCGTGCCATAGAGTCCATTACTTTAGACCGTGAAGTGGCGCACTTAAAAGATGGTTTAATGCCTAAGTATGCTGAGTTGATTTACAATGGCTACTGGTGGAGTCCTGAGCGTGCCATGTTGCAGACGATGATTGATGCGTCGCAAGCAAACGTGAACGGTGTGGTGCGTTTGAAACTGTATAAAGGCAATATCACTGTGATTGGCCGTAAATCAGACGACTCACTGTTTGATGCAGCCATTGCCACCTTTGAAGACGATGCAGGCGCTTACGACCAAGCAGATGCGGCAGGCTTTATTAAGCTCAATGCCTTGCGTTTACGCATTGCAGCCTCCAAAGGCCGTAAGTTGCTGTAAGGTTGCTATAGCAAGCTTAGCTTCTTCGGATAAAAGCCACCCTTGCGGTGGCTTTTTCATTGTTTACTGATGATCAGCGCTACAGTATGCAAAGTACTTGCAGGTTGCATAATTTAGCGGATAAGCGAGGGCTGTATGAGCGAACAAAAAAGAGAAAGCATGGCCAATTATATGGCCTTGGAAACCGCCATCAGTAATGGCGAAGAAGAGCTGGTGAAGCAGCTGTTAGACAATCGCGAGATGCTTGATATTGAGAAAAGCTATCTGCTTGATTTGGCTGAGCTCAATGGTAATCAGCTGATTATTAGGCTGCTTAAGGCGGTTCCTGTTAAAAAATAACAGCTAGTTAAATTTTAGTCTGGCGCAGGCCAGCAAGCTGGAAAACTTGTGCAAGGCTGGAGCTGTCTAGTGAGACTGAGCTCCGAGTGTGTACAGGGTTTGATTGATGGCGCTGTAATAGCGCAGAGGAGAGTAAGCTGATGAGACTTTTACATACGATGTTACGGGTTGGCGACCTTGACGCTTCCATTGCTTTTTACACTGAAGTATTGGGCATGCAGTTGTTGCGTCGCCGCGATTATCCCGAGGGTAAGTTTACCTTGGCATTTGTTGGTTACGGTGATGAGGCCAGCAACAGCGTCATTGAATTAACCCACAACTGGGGGGTTGAAAAGTACGACCTGGGTGATGGTTACGGGCATATTGCTTTGGAAGTCGAAGATGTTTATAAGGCTTGCGAAGATATTCGCGCCCGCGGCGGTAAAATTACCCGCGAACCAGGCCCAATGATGCATGGCTCCAGTATTTTAGCCTTCGTTGAAGATCCAGACGGCTACAAAATTGAACTGCTCTCACCAAAGCGCGCTGATTAGTTCTTGCTGGGGTAGGACAGCTTGTATTAAGCAGTCCTGTAAATAAAAACGGGCAGCCTGTTAAAGCAAGCTGCCCGTTTTTTGTGCTGTGCTAACAGCAGGTCAAGCCTAGCTTAGAGCGACTCTGCGTGCTCCTCTGTATAGCCACCGCCAAGGGCTTTATACAGGTTGATCTCGCTGGCTAACTGCGCAAAGTGCGTGCTAATCCGTTGCTGCTGTGCATCAAACAGCAAACGCTGCGCATCCAAGCGCGTCAGCTGATTATCAATGCCTTCTATGAAGCGGCGATCAGCCAAGGTGTAGTATTCCTCACCGGACTGCACCAGTTCATCATGGGCGATCAGCTGTTGCTTGTAGGTCATGCGGTTGCTTAAACCATCGGCCACTTCTTGGAAAGCGGTTTGAATGGCTTTCTCGTAACTGGCTACGCGAATATCTTTTTGGATTTCACTGTAATCCAAGTTCGCCCGTAAACGACCGGCATTAAAAATAGGCAGGTTAATGCTTGGTTTAAATAGCCATGAGCCACTGCCGCTATCAAATAAGCCAGATAGATCTGGGCTTAAGCTACCTGCGGTGGCGGTCAGACTGATGCTGGGGAAAAACGCTGCACGGGCAGCACCAATATTGGCGTTAGCTGCTTTGAGTTCGTATTCCGCTTGTAGAATATCAGGACGACGCTGCAGTAAATCTGCTGGTAAACCCACAGGTAACTTAGCAAATTTAAAATGCTTGAGTGGTACTGGAGTGCTGATATCAATGTCTGGCTCACCGCCCAGAAGTAAATTCAGGGCATTGCGGCTTTGTGCACTCTGCCGCTCAAACTGGGCCAGGCTGACCCGCGCGCTACTGGTCGAAGTACGTGCTTGCTGCACTTCCAGTAGCGAGGCCACACCAGCATCATAACTGCGCTCGACCAGTCTTAAGCTATCCTCATAGGTCGCTAAAGTATCGCGCACCAATTGCAAGGCTTCTTGATCAGCTTGCAGAGAGAGCCAAGCGGTAGCCACGCTGGCAATTAAGCTCAGTTGAGTACTGCGCTGCGCTTGCTCGCTGGCGAAGTAGGTTTCTAAGGCTTGATCACGCAAGCTGCCTAAACGACCAAATAAGTCCAGTTCCCAAGCGGTGATGCCTAAGTCTGCAGAGTACTGGCTGTTAATGGTCGAGTCATTGCCGGCTGGATTCATATTGCCGGGAATGCGCTGGCGGTTCGCGCCACCGCCAGCATCCACTGACGGAAAACGCGCGCTGCGTTGAATGCGGTATTGCGCGCGGAAGGCATCCACATTCAGTGCAGCAATACGCATATCGCGATTATTGTGCAAAGCCGTTTCAATTAAGCTTTGCAGTTGTTGATCTTGGAAAAACTCACGCCAATCAGGCAACACCACTGCGCTGTGTTGAGTATCCACAGTATCCCATTGTGCAGCCACAGGGGAGGCGGGTTGCTGATAGTTTGGAATCAGTGAGCAACCCGACAGTGCCGCTAATAAAGCAGCGGCTAGGGCGGTATGTTTCATTGTCCGTCCTCCAGTTTGCGGTCAGCAGCTGATTTAAATAAGCGGCTCACTAGAACATAAAATAATGGTACAAAGAACACTGCCAAAAGCATTGCAGTGAGCATTCCGCCAATCACCCCAGTACCAATGGCGTGTTTACTACCGGCACCAGCACCGGTGGCAATCGCTAAGGGAGTAACTCCTAAAACAAAGGCTAGAGAAGTCATAATGATGGGGCGGAAACGTATACGGCTGGCCTCGATGGCAGCATCCACTAAGCTTTTGCCGCCTTCATGTTGAGCCTTGGCAAACTCCACAATCAAAATGGCGTTACGCGCTGACAAACCAATGGTGGTCAACAAGCCAATTTGGAAGTAGACGTCATTGGATAAACCGCGGCCATAGGTGGCCAATAACGCACCAATAATACCCAGTGGTACCACCAGCATCACCGAGAAAGGAATCGACCAGCTTTCATACATGGCGGCCAAACATAAGAACACCACCAGCAATGATAACGCATATAAAGCTGGCGCTTGACCACCGGAGAGCTGCTCTTCATAGGACAAGCCAGTCCAAGACATGCCTATGCCTTCAGGCAGCTTCTTGCTGAGCTCTTCCACCGCAGCCATGGCGTCACCGGAGCTGTAACCTGGGGTTGGGCTACCCAGAATCTCCATTGCAGGTACACCGTTATAACGCGACAGTTTAGGTGAGCCGTAAGTCCACTCACCGTGAGCGAAGCTGCTAAAGGGCGTCATTTCGCCTTTATCGTTACGCACATACCACTTGTCGAGATCTTTTGGATCCATGCGGGCGCCGGCTTCAGCTTGGATAAAGACTTTCTTCACCCGGCCGCGGTCAATAAAGTCGTTGACATAGCTGCTTCCCCAGGCTGAGGACAGGGTTTGGTTGATATCAGCTAGAGATAAGCCCATGGATCTGGCTTTCTCATCATCAATAGTTAACTTGTATTGTGGCTCATCACGCAAACCGTTGGCCCGTACTTGAGTTAAGCGCGGATCTTCATTGGCCATCTGCACAAACTGGTCGCGGGCTTGGCTCAAGACCTGGTGACCGACACCAGCGCGGTCTTGCAAGTACATATTAAAACCGGTGGCATTACCCAGCTCCATTACTGCCGGTGGCACAAAAGCAAACACCATGGCATCGCGGAAAGTGAAGAAATGCTGCTGTGCGCGCTGGGCTAAAGCAAAAACGCTTTCGCTGGGCAGAGTACGCTCATCCCAAGGCTTAAGACCAATAAAGGCCATGCCGGAGTTTTGACCGCGACCGGCAAAGTTAAAGCCGGTAATGGCAAATACAGAGCGAACAGTGTCACTCTCTTCTTCCAGCAAGTAATCACGCATCTTGCTAACCACTTCATAGGTGCGCTCTGCGGTCGAGCCAGCAGGGGTTTGCACCTGGGCAAAGAGTACACCTTGGTCTTCATCAGGCAAAAACGAGGTGGGGATTTTAGTAAACATCCAACCCATGATTGCAATGATAATCACGTACAACAACAAGTAAGGTGTTTTGCGCTTGATCATCGCGGCCACACCTTGCTCATACTTGAGAACGCCGCTGTGGAAGGTGCGGTTAAACCAACCGAAGAAACCACGTTTTTCCAAGTTACCACCTTGCGGAATGGGCTTGAGCATGGTGGCACACAGCGCTGGTGTAAAGATTAACGCAACCAATACCGAGAGCACCATGGCGGAAACAATGGTGACCGAGAACTGCTTATAAATTTGTCCGGTTGAGCCCTCAAAGAAGGCCATGGGGATAAATACGGCAGAGAGCACCAGACCAATACCGACCAGTGCACTTTGAATTTGGCCCATAGATTTACGGGTTGCTTCAATGGGCGATAAGCCTTCTTCCTCCATAATCCGTTCGACGTTTTCCACCACGACAATGGCGTCATCCACCAAGAGCCCGATGGAAAGTACCATGGCGAACATGGTGAGGGTGTTAATGCTGTAGCCAAATACGGCGAGGACACCAAAGGTCCCTAAAATAACTACAGGCACCGCTAAGGCGGGGATTAAGGTCACGCGGATGTTCTGTAGGAATAAATACATCACCAAGAACACCAGAACAATAGCTTCTGCTAAGGTGACAACTACACCCTTAATTGATGCAGAGATAACCGGAGTAGTGTCGTACGGGTAAACAATTTTCATTCCCGCTGGGAAGAAGGGCTCCAGCTCGGCTAAGGTTTCACGCACTGCGCGGGCAGTGTCCAAAGCGTTAGCGCCAGTGGCCAGTTTGATTCCGATACCGGTGGCAGGGCTACCATTATATTCAGCATTGATACTGTAGTTTTCACCGCCGAGTTCAACTCGCGCAACGTCTTTTAAGCGTACTTGTGAGCCGTCTTCATCAACTTTGAGTAAGATGTTTTCAAACTGCTCAGGGGTTTCAAAACGGGTTTTACCAATAATGGTTGCCGTCAGTTGCTGATTAGCTACTGCGGGTAAACCACCCAACTGGCCGGAGGACACCTGTACGTTTTGTGCGCGAATTGCATTAGCAACGTCCACCGGAGTAATGGCAAAGTTGGTTAATTTGCCAGGATCCAGCCAAATACGCATGGCGTAAGGCGCACCAAAGATCTGGAAGTCACCAACACCGGCTGTTCGTGAGATAGGGTCTTGAATGTTGGATACAGTGTAGTCGGCCAAGTCAAAGCGTGACATGCTGCCGTCTTCAGAAATGATACCGACAACCATTAAGAAGTTACTGGCTGACTTGGTAACGCGGATGCCTTGCTGCTGCACTTCTTGCGGCAAGAGTGGCGTCGCCAGTTGCAGCTTATTTTGCACCTGTACTTGGGCGATGTCTGGGTCAACATCTTGCTCGAACGTTACGCTGATGCTCATGCTGCCATCGGAGTTACTGTCGGAGGAAATGTAGCGCAGACCATCAATACCATTGAGCTGCTGCTCAATGACTTGCACCACGGTGTCTTGCACAGTTTGCGCAGAAGCACCTGGGTAGCTGACCGAAATGCTCACCGAGGGTGGGGCAATGCTCGGGTATTGATTCACTGGCAGTTTAAGAATTGCCAGACCACCAATTAACATAATTACTAGGGCTAATACCCAAGCAAAAATGGGGCGGTCGATAAAGAAGTTCGACATGTAAAAAGTCCCTTATTGAGCTTGGCTTGTGTCGGTTGTAGTTGCTTTAGTTGAAGCTGCTTCAGGTTGCACATTATTGGCTGGGAAGGTTTCAACGGTCATGCCCGGCTGCACAAATTGCAGGCCTTCGGTAATCAGTTGCTCGCCTTCTTTTAAGCCTTCGGTGACTAACCAGCGGTTGCCGACGGTGCGTTGTGCGACCAAGGTGCGCAGCTCAACTTTGTTGTCCGGGGTCACGACAAGGGCGGTTGCTTCCCCTTTAGGGTTGCGGGTGATGCCCTGTTGTGGCGCCAAAATTACTTTATCTTGTACGCCGTCAATTAAACTGGCGTGGACAAACATACCGGGCAACAACATGCCGTCTGGGTTAGGGAAAACCGCACGAATGGTGACTGAGCCTGTGCTGGCATCCACTGATACTTCGGAGAACTCTAAGGTGCCGCTGTGTGGGTAGTCGCTGTTGTCTTGTAACTTCAAAGTGACATGAGCGGCACTATCGCTGGCTTTTTTCAGTTGTCCGGCAGCCAGCTCACGGCGTAAACGCAGCAGCTCATTGGCCGACTGGGTGACATCAACGTAGATGGGATCAATTTGTTGAATCACTGCAAGCTCTTGCGCTTGGCCATTGCTGACTAAAGCACCTTCACTGACGCTGGAGCGACCAATGCGCCCAGAAATGGGTGCCAGTACGCGGGTATAACGTTGTTCAATTTTCGCCCGTTCCAGTGCAGCCTCTGCTTCAAGGCGATTAGCATTGGCATCATCATATTGTTGACGACTGACGGCACGTTCTTCGACCAGCACTTTATAGCGCTCAGCTAATGAGCGTACTGCTAATAAATTGGCTTGCGCGCTTTTTAAGTTAGCTTCATAGATGGCTGGATCAATTTGATACAGTTGCTCATTGGCTTTGACATCACTGCCTTCTTTAAACAGACGCTTTTGGATAATGCCGTTGACCTGTGGGCGGACTTCCGCAACACGGTAAGCAGCTGTTCTGCCGGGTAGCTCACTGGTTAAAGTATAAGATCCTGACGATAAAGTGACGATACCTACTTTGGGTGCCGGCTGTTTATCGCCTGTTGCTGATTCGTTTTTGTTGTCGCAGGCACTGATCAGTAATGCGCTAGCGAGAGTCAAAGCGACAGCAGTAGCGCGTGATGAAGAGCGGGTCATAAGTCTTTTCCTAATTAGAATCTTTTAGCACTGCACGGTTAAACGCACGCAAATACGGGTGCAGGGGAGTTGCCTAATTATGCACTGCTTTGGGAATAAATACAGTGCGTTTCATTCAGCAGGGTAATATACATACATTGCTGTATGTTGGTAAGTGTTGGATTAAATTGATTGTGCTTAACGCCACTAATGTGCACAGAAAAATGCTTAGGGCATAATTGTCCGTACCCGTTATTTGGCAGATCCAGGTGAATGATGACTCCGGCAATCAACTTATTAAAAAAACAGCGTATTGCGCACAAAGTACACAGTTACGCACATGATCCGCGCTCGGCTTCCTATGGCTTAGAGGCCGCAGAAAAGCTGGGGCTGGCTCCACAAAGTGTGTTTAAAACTTTATTGGCAGTTACGGAAAGCGGAGAGTTGCTGGTGGCGGTGCTGCCAGTGCACGGGCAGCTGAACCTAAAAGCCTTGGCCGCGTGCGCTGGGGTGAAAAAAGCCGAGATGGCCGATCCGCAGCAAGCGCAGCGGGTGACCGGATACTTAGTTGGCGGCATCAGTGCGTTGGCGCAAAAGAAAGCTTTGCGCACTTTTTTAGATAGCAGTGCCGAGCAGTTACCCAGCTTGCATATCAGTGCTGGACGGCGCGGATTGGAAGTGGAGCTGGCAGCAGCTGACTTACTGCAGTTGACCCAGGGTCAGTATGCGGCCATTGCGACGCTACCGAGCTGAGCTATAAGCGCCGGTTTTTCTTGTTGTAAATCAAGAAAAACCGGCAATACCCATAAAGAGCCGTGAAGCATTTTATTGAAGGGAATAAGGTGGGGGAGCTGCAATAGAAATCCAGTTTAGCTGCGTGCATTAATAAGCACTGGCTTAAACGTCTTGCATTGACAGGAGTGCCCCATGCTTTTCACCCATCCGGCGGTTAGTACGGTAGTACGCCATCCTTTTTTTATGAATCTTGGTCTGGCTGAGCAAGAGCAGCTTATTGCGCAAAGCCATGAGCAAAAATTAACTGCAGGTGAACTCTTGATTCGCCAAAGTCAGCCGGCCGAGCGTTTTTTCTTGGTGTTAAAAGGCCGGGTTAAGCTCTATCGGATTTCTGCCGATGGCCAAGAAAAAGTGGTGGAGATTATTCAGGCGGGACAAACTTTTGCTGAGGCGGTGATGTTTATGCAGCGCTCTGAGTACCCAGTGTGTGCTGAAGCTCTGGAGGCGGTGCAGTTAATTAGTTTTCCTAACCGCTTGATGCTGACTCTGCTGCAAGAAAACCCACAGGCCTGCTTGCATTTGCTGGGCCATATGAGTGTGCGTTTGCATCAGCGTTTAGGTGAGTTAGAAACCCTAACCTTACAAAATGCCACCCAGCGTTTTGCTCTGTATTTGATTCAGCAGTTGGAAGATCGCGCTCAAGAAACCGTGGATATTGAATTGCCGCTGCCCAAGCGCTTGATTGCCGCACGATTGTCGATGCAGCCAGAAACCTTGTCGCGGATTATGGCGCGTTTACATCAAGAAGGTTTTATTGAGATGAAAGGGCGCGATATTCATATACCCAGTATTGAGCGTTTGTTAGAGCCCTTTGCTTAATGACCACTTAAATTTGAATAGTGTTACGTGGAATGACCCGCGGTGCTGGCTAATCATTGCGGCGCACAAAGGTGCTAAATAGCGCGCTGATTTCTTGCCACAATGCTGCTGTGCCTAAATTAGCACTGCGCTCTGTCAGTTGCCCATCCAGCATGCTGTGCGTGCGCACATGTTGCACGATAAAGTGCGCCACCCCAGCAGTGCTTAAACGCCGCGCCAGTTCCAGCAAACGCTGTGGATCAATCAGGTCCCAGTGCACGGTTGTGCGGCATTCATAATCCACGCCACTGGCCAACAGTAATTCTAAACACTGCCAGTTGGCTTGGCCGCTGCCAGAAACACCAGTAATCAACTGGGTATCTTCTACTAAGGCTTTGACATCAAAACCCACCCAGTCGCAATAGGGCAAAACCCGCTCGAGTGCTTTGGGGTTAATGCCAGCCGTATGTAAGCCGACTTTAAAGCCCAGCTTTTTAACTTCTTGCATGGCGGTTTTGAGGTCGTGTTGCAAAGTGGCTTCACCGCCGCTAAACACTACCGCTTCGAGTAAACCTTGGCGGCGGGCTAAAAACTCTAAAATACTGTCCCAACTGTGCATTTGCTCGGCACGGGGTGGAATTAAGTCAGGGTTATGGCAATAGCGACAACGCCATGCACAACCTTGGCAAAACACCACGCAGGACAGATGGTCTGGAAAGTCTAAAGTAGTCAGGGGCACGAAGCCCCCAACTCTGAGTTGCTCAGCCATCCTTAGGCGGACTGACGCTGGGTGGGTTGCTCATTAAAATGCATGCGCTCACGGTGTTCAGATTGTTTGCCTAGATTGAAAGCGCTAACTGGACGATGGTAGCCCATCACTCGGGTCCAGACTTCACAGCGTTGACGTTGTTCTTGCGGCAGTTGATTTACAGTTTGCATAGGTCTTTCCTTTTAGTTTGATGCAGGGCATCGGATCAACGCGCTGCTATATAAGTGGCGCGTTGGCTTGCTCAAGGGGTCTTAATGGACGGCCTTGAGATGTTGAGCACGTTGCTGTTCTTGCAGCAGCGCTTCGTCACATTTCGGGCAGAACTCATGTTCACCCGATAAATAACCGTGCACTGGGCAGATGGAGAAGGTTGGGGTAATGGTTAGATAAGGCAGACGAAAGCGTCCCAAGGCATTGCGCACCAGTTTCTTACAGGCTTCGGTAGAGGAAATTTGCTCTGACATATACAGATGCAGCACTGTACCGCCGGTGTATTTGCATTGCAGTTCATCCTGCAACTCCAAGGCTTCAAAAGCATCATCGGTAAAACCTACAGGCAACTGCGATGAGTTGGTGTAGTAGGGGGCATCGAAGCTGCCGGCCTGCAGAATATCGGCAAAGCGTTTCTGGTCTTCTTTAGCAAAACGGTAGGTGGTGCCTTCTGCAGGCGTGGCTTCCAGATTGTAGAGGTTGCCGGTTTCTTCTTGGAAAGCGACTAAGCGATCACGGACATGGTCGAGCATCTCCAGTGCCATTGTGCGTCCGTTAGCGGTGTGCATGCCCTCGGTATCGCCGGTGTAATTGCGCAGCATTTCATGCAGGCCATTCACGCCAATGGTGGAAAAATGGTTACGCAGCGTACCAAGGTAGCGTTTGCTGTATGGATAAAGGCCTGCGTCCATGTGGTGTTGAATCACCTTGCGCTTCACTTCCAGGCTGTCTTTGGCCATTTCCAATAGATTGTCGAGACGGCGATACAGACCAATGGGGTTGTTTTTATACAGATAACCTAAGCGTGCGCAGTTGATGGTGACTACGCCCAGTGAGCCGGTTTGCTCTGCCGAACCAAACAAACCACCACCACGTTTGAGCAGTTCACGCACGTCCAGCTGCAAACGGCAGCACATTGAACGGACTTGGTTGGGCTCCAGTTCCGAGTTGAGGAAGTTTTGGAAATAAGGCAAACCATAGCGTGCAGTCATTTCGAATAAGCGATTGGCGTTCTCGCTGTCCCAAGGGAAATCATGGGTGATATTGTAGGTTGGAATCGGGAAAGTAAAAACGCGGCCTAAGCCATCACCGGCCTGCATCACTTCGATGTAGGCTTGGTTGATCATCTCCATTTCTGCTTGCAGATCACCATAGGCAAAAGGCATTTCTACGCCGCCGATGTAGGGGATTTGCTCGCGTAAATCCTCAGGGCAGACCCAGTCAAAGGTTAGGTTGGTAAAGGGCGTTTGTGTGCCCCAGCGTGAAGGCACGTTGAGGTTATAAATAAACTCTTGGATGCTCTGTCGCACTTCTTTATAGCTGAGCTGATCTTTGCGAATAAAGGGTGCTAAATAAGTATCAAAGGAGCTAAAGGCCTGCGCCCCAGCCCATTCGTTTTGCAAGGTGCCTAAAAAATTCACCATTTGTCCCAGTGCGCTGGACAGGTGTTTGGGCGGGCCTGCTTCAATGCGCCCAGGAATACCGTTAAAGCCTTCGTTGAGTAAGGTGCGCAGTGACCAGCCGGCGCAATAACCTGCGAGCATGTCGAGGTCATGGATGTGCAAATCACCTTCACGGTGCGCCGCGCCAATTTCCGGGCTGTAGACTTCATTGAGCCAGTAATTGGCGGTGACCTTGCCGGACACGTTGAGAATTAAACCGCCCAACGAGTAACCTTGGTTGGCATTGGCGCGCACTCGCCAGTCTTCACGGGATAAGTACTCATTCATGGACGCGGCAACATCGACTAGATTTTTGCGGTCACGGCGCAAGCGTGCGTGTTGTTCGCGGTAGACAATGTAGGCGCGTGCGGTGCGGAAATGTCCGGCCGCCATTAGCGTGGTTTCCACCCGATCTTGGATATCCTCGACACAAAGCTCGTTGTGCTGGGGGAGGTTTTGCACCACCTGCTCGCAGATCTGTGCAGCGTTGGCTGCAGTAAATTCACCGCTAGCGCGTCCAGCAGCAGTAATGGCCTGCAAGATTTTTTCCGCGCTAAAAGGCACTTTGCGCTGATCGCGTTTGCGTAACAGACGGGGACTTTGAACAACAGCGAGCTGGGGCATAGGGTACCTCTGAATACATTATGTGGTGTTTTGTTTTGCGTTAAAACACAATATGTAGTGCAAGGTACGCGAAGGGGGCGAGAATTAAATTGACGCGGGTCAAGTCGACTTGATATCGACCAGGGGTGAGTTGGCTGGTGTTTCGTGCAATGACCTTAACCAGCTCACGGGCAGTGCGGCTGGCTAAGATGAATAAGAAAGGGCGGTTTAACCAGCTGTTGCGCTATAGCGGCGTACCCCCGTCATTGGCAAACTGCTGTGTGCAGCCACTGTGCCTGGCGTAGCAAAGGCAACCAAGTGATCCGCAGCCACAGCGATGCCTACATTCTCCCCAAGAAAATGATCAATATGGCTGGTGAAAATCGCTTCTAACTGATTACCGGTGGGCAGTTCCAGGCGATATAAAGTGGCGGCACCTAAAAAAGTCTTACCAATAATAATTGCGCGCAGTGGACTTTCTGGCGAGTCAATGATGTCGTCAGGGCGCAGTAATACATCCACAGTGCTGCCGGCCGGCCAGTTGTAAGCGCGGTTGCCACGAATGACCCCAAGCTCAGTCTGTACACTGTCATGGGTTAGCATTTGCCCACGAATAAAATAACCTTGGCCGACAAAACTGGCGACAAAGGGCGTCAACGGTTCGTGATAAAGGTTAAAAGGTGAGTCCCACTGCTCAAGGCGACCTTTATTAAATACGCCAATATTATCGCTCATGGCAAAGGCTTCCTCTTGGTCGTGGGTCACCAAAATAGCACTGGTGCCGCGCTGTTTGAGAATGTCGCGCACTTCTTGGCTGAGGCGGCGGCGTAATTCACCGTCAAGGTTTGAAAAAGGCTCGTCAAGCAGTAATAAGTTAGGCTCTGGAGCCAGTGCGCGGGCTAAAGCAACACGTTGTTGCTGACCTCCGGACAATTCATGGGGATAGCGCTGGCCTAAAGAATCGAGTTTAACCAACTCTAAAAGCTCTTGAGTGATGCGCTCTGCATTCGGGTTCTTGCGGATTCCGAAGGCAATGTTACGTTCCACGCTCAGGTGTGGAAACAGCGCGTAATCTTGGAAAACCATGCCGATTCGGCGCTTTTCTGGTGCTAAGGTGAAATTGGGGCGAGAAATACTTTTGCCAGCGAGGCTAATTGAGCCTTTCATTATGGGTTCAAAGCCAGCTATAGCACGCAGTGTGGTGGTTTTACCGCAGCCAGATGGGCCTAGTAGGCAGCCAATATCACCGCTATTGAGGTGCAAGTTTAGGTCTTGAACGATAATTTGATTCTGATAGCCACAACTTAAATCAGTGAGGCTTAATAAAGGACCTTGTTTATCCATGCTGATAGGGTACCGGATAGATTAAAAATACCAATAAAGCTTTGTGGAGGCAGGCGCACAATAGCGGCAAACACAGACAATAAATAGGCCGCACAGCTCAATAAGATTGAGAATGAATCTTATAAGGTAATGGGGGTGCTGTGCAAACCGCGTCGGCTTCTGTTGGTTGACGCTGGCAGAATTACTCAAGCATTGTTTAAAATGTGACAATTTATGGATAATTGCCCAGTTAAAATAAATAGCTTGATTTTAGTTAACCTAAATCAGAGCGTTGCACTGGGTTTTAGGCTAGAATATGCGCCAGGTGCCCATAAAAGAGTGGGCTTAATGACTTAAAGTATTTGTCGAGGTGAAGTGTGGATATCATCGAAACGATTAAAGATCAGATCGAAAACAACACGGTTTTGTTGTATATGAAAGGTTCTCCAAATGCACCGCAGTGTGGTTTCTCACAGCGTGCAACCCAGGCACTGATGGCCTGCGGTGAAAAATTTGCTTATGTTGATATTCTTGCCAACCCAGACATTCGCGCGAACCTGCCTGCTTATGCAAACTGGCCAACTTTCCCGCAGTTGTGGGTGGCTGGTGAATTAGTTGGTGGCTGCGACATCATCACTGAAATGCATGAAAGTGGTGAGCTAGAAACCTTAGTTAAGGGCGCTGTTGCTAAAGCAGAGGCTTAATCTTTAAGCCTGCTTGCGCTTGAGTGGTTTCTGACTGCTCATGCATAAACTAAAAAAGCCCTTGTGCAGTGATGCGCAGGGGCTTTTTGTTGGGCTGAATAAAACAGTTTAGGCGGAGTTTTTATCAGGCTCGGCGTTAGCTTGGGCACGGTTTAGCGCGCTGAACAGGGCGCGAATACTGGCTGTGGTGATGTTGCTGTCAATACCTACGCCAAATACTGGACGCTGTTCAGGCAGGCGTAACTCAATAAAGGCTGCAGCTTGCGCATCGCTACCGCTACCGATGGCATGCTGATGGTAGTCCATTATCTCTACCGGCATGGGCAGGCTGGCGACTAAGGCTTCCAGCGGGCCATTACCACAGCCGCTCCAGCTTTTGGTGACTCCGTTAGCGGAGACTTCAGTGATTAGCGTACAGGTGCCATCTTCTTCTTGAATGCGGTGCTTTTGTAAAGCATAAGGAGTGACTGCTTTTAAGTACTCATTGTCGAGGATGCTGTAGATCTGTGCTGCGCTCACTTCTAAGCCGGAGCGGTCTGTTTCTGTTTTGATCACTTGGCTAAACTCAATTTGCATGCGCCGTGGCAGTTGAATGCCGTACTCCTGCTCAAGCAAATACGTGACGCCACCTTTACCCGACTGGCTATTAACGCGGATGACAGCTTCGTAGTCACGGCCAATGTCTGCAGGGTCAATGGGCAAATACGGCACTTCCCAAATGTCGCCGGCTTGGCGCTGAGCAAAACCTTTGCGAATGGCATCTTGGTGTGAACCAGAAAACGCAGTGTGGACTAAATCACCCGCATACGGATGGCGTGGGTGTACAGGTAATTGGTTGCACTCTTCCACGACTTTACGCACTGCATCAATGTCGGAAAAATCCAGTTGCGGGTCGATGCCTTGGGTGTACATATTCAAAGCCAAGGTGACCAAGTCAACGTTACCGGTACGCTCACCGTTACCAAATAAGCACCCTTCAACACGGTCAGCACCGGCCAAAATACCCAGCTCGCTAGCTGCTACACCAGTGCCGCGATCGTTGTGGGTGTGCAGACTAATAATGACATTTTTACGGTGGTTAATATTGCGGGCAAACCACTCGATTTGGTCGGCGTAGACGTTGGGCATCGCCACTTCTACCGTGGCTGGCAAGTTAAGGATGACTTTGTTTGCGGCTGTGGGCTGCCAAACATCTAAGACCGCATTGCACACTTCTACGGCAAAAGGGGTTTCAGTGGCGCTAAAGGTTTCTGGTGAGTACTGGAATGTCCACTGGGTTTCTGGTTGCTGCGCAGCATATTTTTTAAACAGTTCAGCGGCATGCACGGCAATGGCCTTAACCCCGGCTTTGTCTTGATTGAAAACAATGCGGCGAAAGGCCGGCGATACCGCGTTGTACATATGCACAATGGCTTTGGGTGCGCCTTTAAGTGATTCAAAAGTGCGGGCAATTAAGTCTTCGCGGGCCTGAGTCAGTACTTGAATTGTGGTGTCTTCCGGAATGTGTCCCTCTTCAATCAGCAGGCGAACAAAATCAAAGTCAGTTTGTGATGCTGAGGGAAAGGCCACTTCAATTTCTTTAACGCCAACCTCAACCAGAGTTTTAAAGAAACGTAATTTCTTCTCTGGGCTCATCGGCTCGATCAGCGACTGGTTGCCATCGCGTAGGTCTGAACTGCACCAAATCGGTGCTTGGCTGATGGTCTTATTGGGCCAGGTGCGATCCGGTAAATCTAATACAGGGTAGGAGCGGTATTTGCTGGCGGGGTTACTCAACATCGTCATGGGCTGTTCCTTAATCACTAAAAAAATAAAACATGGGAGCAGCGCATACCTATTTTACTGAAAACTAACAATACGCTGTGTTGCATGTATCTGTTGTTAAATTTATAGAAAGGGGTTTTTTATTGCAAGTAGTGTTAAGAGATTGGTGGATGCTTGCGCTGATGTTGGTTTTCTATGCTTATTTTGTTTTTATCTGATGTTTTTTGGTTTTTTATTGCTTGGTTGTTCTGTGACGGTTTGCCGCAATTGTGGTTGCTTAATTTGTGCGATGATTTGTTCCTTAAAATTAAGCGCTGATTGAGTATGATTCAGTGACGGGGTTTAGCTTGTGATTCGGCTTTGCCAAAATAATTTGGTAGCGATTTGGCTTGGCTTATTTGCCATGCTGATGACTCATATCGGCCCGCTTATTTCCGGCGCACAAGCGCTTGCCAACCCACCAGTATTATCGGCTGTAGCACATACCCAAACGGCGCATCATCAGAGTGAGCTGCATTCCCACGTTTTAACTACAGAGTCATCAAAGCTTGCGCCTGCAGTTGTTGAATCTAGTGTTGATTATCATGCCTTGATGGGGCATCACGCTGCGCCTACGGGGCTGCCGCAATGGTTGGTCAATTTAGAGATGTGTGGCTATTGTGAGTTGCTGACCATTAGCCCACCGTTGCTTTTAGTGCTGTTGCTCTTGCTGCCGGTTGTGCCCTGTGTGCTTGTCTTTGCTGCGCTGCCGCAACCGCCAAAGTGCTTAGCTGTTGCTCGCAGTCTAAGCCTTCCTCGCGCTCCGCCTGCACCATTTTTTACTTAAATTCAGCAGGGCAACCTGCAACCGAAGTTAAATAAATAATGGATGCCAGTATGAACAATAACTCTACGCAAGGCGTGGCTTGGTCACGTCAAAACAATATTTTTAGACTCAAACCTTTATCGCAGCACTTGGTCCTAGCGCAGGCCGCTTTATTGGGTTTTGTATGCTTTGCGCCGCTACAGGTGAGTGCGGCAACTGTGGCTGAACCTGCGCAGTTAACGCCTATGGTGATTACCGGTGTCGCGCAGCAGTCACCTTTGGTAGTGGTCGCCGATCCGCGCATTCCGCGTCAGCCGATACCAGCCAGTGATGCGGCCGATTATTTGAAAACCATCCCAGGCTTTTCAGCGATTCGCAGTGGTGGGGTGAATAGTGATCCAGTCTTTCGTGGCATGTTTGGTTCGCGTTTAAAACTGCTGACCAATGGCGGTGAAATGCTGGGTGCGTGCCCCAGTCGAATGGATTCCCCCAGTTCCTATATCAGCCCAGAGACCTACGATAAGTTGACGGTGATTAAAGGCCCGCAAACGGTGCTATGGGGGCCGGGTGCTTCGGCAGCAACAGTGTTGTTTGAGCGTGAGCCAGAAGATTTTACTGAGCCAGATTATCGATTAAACAGTAATGTGTTGGTGGGTTCTAATCGCCGCTTTGATCGCAGTATCGATGCTGCTGCAGGCAGTCGTGAAGGCTATGCGCGCTTTATTGCCAACGGCTCGAAAGCTCATGACTACAATGATGGCGCTGGCCATCGTGTCCCTTCACGTTGGAATAAGTGGAACAGCGATTTGATTCTAGGCTGGACCCCCACTGACGATACTTTGCTGGAGTTAACCGCAGGTAAAGGCGATGGCGAGTCGCGTTATGCGGGGCGCGGCATGGACGGCACTCAGTTTGAGCGCGAAAGTTTAGGTTTGCGCTTTAAACAGAGCAACTTAACCGATACTTGGGCGGCTTTGGAAGCGCAGGTGTATTACAACTATGCGGATCATGTGATGGATAATTTTCGTTTACGTGATTTTAAACCGAGCGGCATGATGAAAATGCCGATGTCCAGTAATGTTGATCGTCGTACCCTAGGTGCGCGTATCAGCAGTACGTGGCAGTGGGAAAACTTGGAAATAATTGCGGGTGTTGATGCGCAGAAAAACGAGCATCGTAAGCGAATGAGCCGTGGTTTTAATTCTGATTACAAGCACAAAGCATGGAATAAAGATGCTGATTTTCATCAGTATGGCCTATTCAGTGAGTTGAGTTGGCAGCTGGCAGGTGGAGAGCGTTTGATCAGCGGTTTGCGTGTTGACCGGGTTGAATCGCAGGATTTTCGTAATAAGTCCGACACAGAAAAACGCAGTACTACATTGCCGAGCGGTTTCGTGCGTTATGAGCAGGACCTGCAAGCTATTGCGGCCACCACTTATATTGGTTTAGGTCATAGCCAGCGTTTTCCTGATTATTGGGAGCTTTTTTCAGGCGGGCCCGGTGCGTTTAAAGGAACTCATCCAGAAAAAACCACTCAAGTCGATTTTGGCCTGCAATACAGTGAGGGGCCAATAAATGCTTGGCTTTCAGGTTACGCTGGGCAGGTGCGGGACTACATCATGTTCAACTATAGCGGTATGGGTAAAGCGTCTTCTAACATTGACGCGCGCATCATGGGTGCTGAGTTAGGTGCCAGCTATGCGTTCACCGCCAACATCAAGGGCAATGCGAGTCTTGCCTATGCTTACGGTAAAAACAGCTCAGATGGTCGTGCGATGCCGCAAATACCGCCACTGGAAGCGCGCTTTGGTTTGGGTTATGAGCAGGGTAACTTCAGCTCTTCTGTTTTATGGCGTGTTGTCGCAGCACAAAATCGCATTGACGAGGGCCATGGTAATGTCGTCGGCAAAGATTTTGGCCCCAGCGCCGGTTTTGGCGTGTTCTCAATCAACAGTGCTTATCGCTTAAGTGAAAACTGGAAGGTCAGTGCCGGTCTCGACAATCTATTTGATAAAAATTACAGCGAACACTTAAATCTTGCCGGTAATGCTGGCTTTGGCTATGTGGATAACAGCATACGGGTCAATGAGGCGGGGCGTACCTGGTGGACGCGGGTTGATATGAGCTTCTGATGGTGCTGTTGGTGGTTAACCTTTAGCGTGAATCACCGCTGTCAGCGACTCTGGTTCGGTGACTGTTGTGCGCGCAGTGGCACAGGGATGTGCAGGCAGCATTGCTTGCGCTTGAGTTACTGACGGGTTGTGCTTGCAGAAATCTAATAAAAGAGGGTTTGAAAGCGGCGCTGGACACGTCAGTTTCAAGCCCTTGTTAGGTATCAGCAGTTAGATGTTGGCAGCGAATATAAAACGCTAGGAAACAAAAAAACGGTACAAGCTCTGTGCTTGTACCGTGATTTGAAAGACTGTAACGCTGCAGTAATGAATCAGCGGGCGCGGTAAGTGATGCGGCCTTTGCTGAGGTCATAGGGCGTGATTTCAACACGAACTTTATCGCCGGTTAAAATGCGAATATAGTTTTTACGCATTTTCCCGGAAATATGCGCAGTAACGACGTGCCCATTTTCTAACTCCACACGGAACATGGTGTTAGGCAGGGTGTCGACGACAGTGCCTTCCATTTCGAAGCTGTCTTCTTTCGACATGCAGTATAATCCTCAAAATACAAATAAAAAACCTGACGCTCACAATGCGTTCAGGCAAAATCGACACGTATTATGCCGCATTTAGCCAGAAAAGGCCAAATGTCATCTCGCAGAGATTGTTAATAGGTGCGAAATAATCGCTGTATTGTATACAAATCAAGCGGGTAGTGCTTGCCAGTATTGATTGATAAAGCCCTGTAAAGGCTGATATTGAGTTTTATAGCTCATTTTTTGGCAGTCTTGCACCCAATAGCCGAGGTAAAGGTAGGGTAGGCCAAGGCGCAGACTTTCTTGAATTTGCCACAAGATCGCGTAACGGCCGAGGCTACGGCGTCGGTCTTCAGGCTCAAAAAAAGTGTACATGGCTGATAAGCCCGAGGGCAGTACGTCGGTCACCGCGACAGCCAGTAATTTTTCCCCTGCGCGAAACTCATAGAAGCGCACCAGTTCTAAATCAGACGTTAAAAAGCTTTTAAATTGCGCAATGGAGGGTGGGTACATATCACCATCGGCGTGGCGCTGTTCGATATAGCGCTGGTACAGTTGGTAATGCTCTTCACGAAATTCACTGCTGACGGCACGCACACTAAGGTCTTGGTTGCGGCGCATGACTTTTTGCTGCGAGGCGCTGGCGACAAAGTCTTGCGCAACAATGCGCACGGAAACACAAGCATTGCAATCACCGCAGTGTGGGCGGTAGATGTTGTTGGAGCTGCGCCGAAAGCCTTGCTCAAGCAGTTGACCGTACAACTGTGCAGTCACCGGCGCACTTGGATCAATAAAAACTGAGCCAGCGCTGCGCCCAGGTAAGTAGCTACAAGGGTGCTCTTGAGCAAGGTACAGTTGTAAGCTCTTCATATCTTAAGCCTGCTGGTTATTCTGGTTTCGCTCGACCACTGCATGCCACTGGGTTGGTCGAGATGTTTGGCTAGGTATTGAGCAAAGTCTTCACGGCTAATATTGCCAGCGCCGAGACTGATTAAATGGTTGGTGGGCATTTGGCAATCAATCAGCACAAAGCCAGCTGCTTTCAGGGCGTTGACCAAGGTAACAAAACCTACTTTTGACGCGTTGCTCATGCGGCTAAACATTGATTCACCAAAAAACAGCTGGCCAATGGCAATCCCATATAAACCGCCCACCAATTGCCCCGCATGCCAAACTTCCACTGAGTGCGCGTAACCTTGGCGGTGCAGTTGATAATAAGCTGCTTGGATATCACTGGTAATCCAGGTGCCGTAATCATCGTCTCGTGGTGCTGCGCAGGCATGGATAACTTCCTTGAAGTTGCGGTCAAAGCTTACGCTGAACTGATCAGTGCGTAATACTTTGCGCAAGCTGCGGGATATATGCAGGTTGTCTGGCAATAACACTGTGCGAGGGTCGGGCGACCACCACAGCAGCGGCTGGCCATCTTGATACCAAGGAAAACAGCCATGGCGATAAGCGGCAACTAAACGCGCAGGAGATAAATCACCACCAGCTGCCAGCAGGCCATTGGGTTCGCGCAAGGCTTTATTAAGGGCAGGAAAGGCCAATGATTCGCGGTTGAGCCAAGTGAGCATAGAAAACCTTAGTGAGAATTAAGTGCGAGCGTGGTTGAGCCATGCTCAGTAAAACATACGTAATGGATGCGCTGTTAAGATAGGCTATATGCCATAGAATTTCATGCCGAGCTTGCCGTTGTTGTGCTGGCGCTGTCTTAAGGTGAAATAACTCGCTTAAATCCGTACAATGGCCTGTTGTTCGATACCATTTATGTTGATTATATTTTTGTTGAGCCTTGCCCTGTCAAGGCCATTCAGGACTCTTTTTTGAAGAACACAACGCATACACACGTATCTGAAAAACACACATGGCAAGAGCAGGCCAAGTTACGCCTTAAAGAAGGTGTACTTATTTTGCTGGCGGTGCTCTGTATTTATCTGTGGATGGTGTTATTGACCTTTGATGTCAATGATTCCAGCTTCAGCAACAGTACCGGCGATATGCACACAGTGAGCAATGCTGGGGGCTATGTTGGCTCGTGGATTGCGGATGTGCTGTTTAGTGCGCTGGGCTATTTTGCTTGGTTATTTCCTTTAGTGCTGGGCTTGAAAACGGTATTGGTGTTTCAGAGTCGCTACCAACACATTGTTTGGAATGGTTGGTTATTTGCTTTACGTGCGGTGGGGTTTGTGTTGCTGCTGTGCTCCGGCGCCGCCTTGACTCACTTGCATTTCCCGCTGCCAGAGGTTGCACCGAAAAACTTTAATATTGTCGGCGCAGTGCTGGGTGATGGGCTGTCGCAGTTTTTTAATATTGAAGGTGCAACCTTATTGTTGCTGGCCTGCTTCTTATTTAGCTTAACCGTGTACGCTAATTTATCCTGGTTCAAAATCATGGAAGGGGTGGGCAATCTCACTTTGCTTGGGTTTCAGAAAACGAAGGCTTGGGCGCAGAGCATTTGGGGGGAAATGGACGAGCGCAAGCAAGAGAAACAGCGTTTACGTGCAGTTGATGAGCAAATGAGTTTGGCGGCCAGCCCAGCAGAGTCAGAAACAAGTGATGCAGTGCGCGTACGTGAGCGTCCGTTAAAGCGTGATGAAACGCCTGCGCGCGAGAACCGTCGAGAGCCAATTATTGCGCCACTGGCCGCGCAAGCCCCGGCGCTGAGTACTGCTGTAGAAAAAGCCAAGCCGGCAGCCAAGGTGGTTGATAGCGCACTGGCTGGCACCTTGCCGCCGCTGGCTTTGCTGGATAAAGCAGAAAAGAAGAAACCCAGTTACTCAGAAGAATCCCTGCATGATATGTCGCGCTTGCTGGAGGCTAAACTCAGAGAGTTTGGGGTTGAGGTCGAGGTGGAATCGGTGCACCCAGGTCCTGTGGTTACGCGCTTTGAAATTCTTTTAGCGCCTGGGATTAAAGTCAGTCGCATCACGAATTTAGCTAAAGACTTAGCGCGCTCCATGGCAATGATCAGTGTTCGTGTGGTTGAGGTTATTCCCGGTAAAACTACCGTAGGTATTGAGGTGCCTAACGAAGATCGACAAATTGTGCGTTTTTCCGAAGTGATAGAAACAGCCGAGTTTGCCGAGTCTAAATCTCCTGTAACCGTGGCTTTGGGGCATGATATCGGTGGCCAGCCAGTGATGGCTGATCTGGCGAAAATGCCCCACTTGTTGGTGGCAGGTACCACCGGCTCGGGTAAGTCGGTTGGGGTCAATGCGATGATTTTGTCGGTGCTGTTTAAGGCCACGCCGGAAGAAGCGCGACTGATTATGATTGACCCAAAAATGCTGGAGTTGTCGATTTACGAAGGTATTCCGCACCTGTTGTGCCCCGTAGTCACGGATATGAGTGAAGCGGCCAATGCTTTGCGCTGGTGCGTGGCGGAAATGGAGCGCCGCTACAAGCTCATGTCGGCCATGGGGGTGCGTAATTTGGCGGGCTTTAACCGTAAAGTTAAGGACGGTATAGAAGCAGGTACACCGCTAGAAGATCCGCTGTTCAAGCGTGAAAACATTGATGATGAAGCGCCGCTACTGGAGAAACTACCAACTATTGTGGTCGTCGTGGACGAATTTGCTGACATGATTATGGTGGTCGGTAAAAAAGTTGAAGAACTGATTGCGCGGATTGCACAAAAAGCACGGGCAGCAGGGATTCACTTGATTTTGGCTACCCAGCGTCCTTCGGTGGATGTGATAACTGGTTTAATTAAAGCCAATATTCCTACGCGGATTGCCTTCCAAGTGTCCAGTAAAATTGACTCACGCACAGTGTTAGACCAAGGCGGTGCTGAGCAATTGTTGGGCCATGGTGACATGTTGTATTTACCGCCGGGCACCAGTTTGCCGATTCGTGTGCATGGTGCTTTTGTCTCTGACGAAGAGGTACACCGAGTAGTCGATGCATGGAAACTGCGTGGCGAGCCTGACTATATTGAGGATATCCTCGCTGGTGTAGAAGAGGCAGGCAGTGGATTTGAAGGTGGCCGTGAGAGTGTTGATGAAGATGATCCGTTGTATGACGAAGCGGTTAACTTTGTCACGGAAACCCGTCGCGCTTCGATTTCTTCAGTGCAGCGTAAGTTTAAAGTAGGCTATAACCGTGCTGCGCGTATGGTGGAAGCCATGGAAATGGCTGGTGTGGTATCCGCTGCGGCGCACAATGGCACGCGGGAAGTGATTGCGCCACCACCGGTGCGCGATTGAGCATGACAGCTAGACAATGGCCTTAACCTAAGTTGGGTTGAGGCTGCTATTTTTAGGTTAGATCAAGAGAATTTTTATGCGCACAATCTATAAAAGCTTAGTAAGCCTGTTGGGCAGCGTTGTTCTTAGCGCTGCAGTGCTGCAGCCTGTTGCGCACGCTGAAGACAGTGAGCAACAGCGCGCGGCCAATAAACTCAGTGAGCTATTGAGTCAAACCCAAACCATTAGCGGTACTTTTTCTCAATTAACGCTGGACTCAACCGGCACTCAGCTGCAAGAAGCCTCTGGGCAAATGGTCTTGCAGCGCCCTGGTCTGTTTCGTTGGCACACGGATCCACCGCTGGAACAGCTGTTAGTCTCCAATGGTGAGAAAGTTTGGCTGTACGACCCAGATTTGCTGCAAGTAACTGTGCAAAAAATGGATCAGCGTTTAACCCATACGCCAGCCTTGCTGTTATCCGGGGATGTATCACAAATCAGTGAAAACTTTACCATCACCTACAAAGAGGGTGGCCCCGTCATTGACTTTATTTTAACCCCAACAGCGAAAGACACTTTGTTTGACACCCTGCGCTTATCGTTTCGCAATGGCGTGATTAACGATATGCAATTGCTAGATGCAGTTGGCCAACGCACCAATATTTTATTTATGGGGGTGAAAATAAATGAAGATATTGCCGCCAGTGAATTTGTTTTTGAAGCGCCGGCTGGCGTTGATGTTATTGAGGAGTAGCAGTGCAACTGTTTAGCAGTGAGCCGATAGCCCAACCACTGGCTGCGCGTTTGCGTGCCAGTAATCTGGATGAGTATGTCGGCCAGCAGCATATTTTGGCTGCTGGCAAGCCGCTGCGTGAGGCCCTGCAGCAAGGGGCTTTACACTCAATGATTTTCTGGGGGCCACCGGGAGTAGGAAAAACCACTTTGGCCCGCTTGCTGGCGCAGGTCAGTGATGCGCACTTTATTACCCTGTCGGCGGTGTTGTCTGGGGTCAAAGAAATTCGCGAAGCAGTGCAAGAAGCTAAGCAACAGGCGGCGCAGTACAGTCGCCGCACCATCTTGTTTGTCGATGAAGTGCACCGTTTTAATAAAGGCCAGCAAGACGCTTTCTTACCCTATGTGGAAGACGGCACCTTTATTTTTATTGGTGCTACCACAGAAAATCCGTCCTTTGAGCTAAACAATGCTTTGTTATCCCGTGCGCGCGTGTATGTCCTGCAAAGCCTGGATGATGCAGCGTTACAACTGTTATTGCAGCGTGCGCTCAATGAAACAAAGGGCCTGGGTGAGCGTAAATTGCGAGTGGAGCCGGATGCGCAAGAGTTGTTGTTTCGCGCTGCTGATGGCGATGGCCGACGCTTATTGAATTTGTTAGAAAACGCCGCTGACTTGGTTGAAGATGGCGGCTGTATAGATGTGGACTTGCTGGGCAATATTCTCGGCGAAAGCATGCGCCGCTTTGATAAAGGCGGCGAGGCTTTTTACGATCAAATCTCTGCCTTGCATAAGTCAGTGCGCGGCTCCAATCCAGATGCAGCATTGTATTGGTACACGCGTATGCTCGATGGCGGTTGTGATCCCTTGTATATCGCGCGGCGTGTGGTGCGTATGGCCAGCGAAGACATCGGCAACGCTGATCCGCGTGGGCTAACGCTGTGCTTGTCTGCTTGGGATGTGCAGCAGCGCTTGGGCAGTCCTGAGGGGGAGTTGGCGGTGGCGCAGGCCATCACGTATTTAGCCTGCGCCCCAAAAAGTAACGCTGTGTATATGGCCTATAAAGCAGCACGCCAAGATGCGCAGAACTTTGGCTCACTGGCAGTACCAGTGCATTTGCGTAACGCTCCCACTAAGTTAATGCAGCAGCTGGGTTATGGCGAAGAGTATCGCTACGCCCATGATGAGCCGGATGCCTATGCAGCTGGAGAAGACTATTTTCCCGCAGAGCTGGCGCCGCGTCAGTACTATCAGCCACCGGCCCGCGGCCTAGAAATTAAAATTGGCGAGAAGCTGCAGCATCTGAAAAATCTAGATCAGAGCAGTCTCCGCCAGCGCCGAGGAGCGCAATGATAAATTTTTTGCTGGTAGCGTTAGGTGGTGCAGTTGGCAGCGTCTTGCGCTATAGCGTGGGTTTTGCTGTAGCGCATATTTGGCCGCAACACCTGTATATTGCGACAGTTTTCGTTAATATTGTCGGCAGTTTTTTTATTGGCTGCGCTTTTTCATGGTTTTTATTGCGCCCTGATATTTCGGCGTTAAGCCCTTTGTTATTAATGACTGGCCTGCTGGGTGGTTTTACTACTTTTTCAACATTCTCACTGGATGCGCTGCGTATCTTCAATGAAGGGCAGCATATGCAAGCTTTACTCTATGTGGGCGTCAGCTTGCTGGGCGGTTTGTTGGCCGCTTGGCTGGGCATGGCGCTGATTAAATTTACTCTGTAGAAGCGGATACTTTTATGCTCGACTCAAGATTGTTACGTACACAAGCGCAAGAAATTGCTGATCGTTTAGCCACGCGCGGTTATGTGCTGGATGTGGCGCGTTTAGATGCTTTGGAAGCGCAGCGTAAAACTGTGCAAACCCGCACTGAACAGTTGCAAGCTGAGCGTAATAAAAGTGCCAAATCGATTGGTCAGGCGAAAGCACGCGGTGAAGATATTGCACCTTTATTAGCGCAGGTGGATCAGCTGGGCGGTGACTTGGATGCCGGTAAGCGTGAGCTGGAAAGCCTTCAGGCTGAGCTGGATGCTATTGCCTTGGATATTCCTAACCTGCCAGAGGCGTCTGTACCGCTGGGTGTGGATGAAGACGATAACGTTGAAGTGCGCAGTTGGGGTACGCCACGGACTTTTGATTTCCCCGTGCAAGATCATGTGTTGCTGGGTGAAAACAGCAAAGGCCTCGACTTTGAGGCGGCAGCGAAGTTATCTGGTGCGCGCTTTGCGGTGATGCGTGGTGGCATTGCACGTCTGCATCGGGCTTTAGCGCAGTTTATGCTGGATTTGCACACGGCTGAGCACGGCTATGAAGAAACCTACACGCCGTACTTGGTGCAGGCGTCTGCGCTGCAAGGCACTGGGCAGTTACCGAAGTTCTCTGAAGATTTATTCCGCATTGAGCGTGACGAACAAACGCCGCTGTATTTGATCCCGACTGCAGAGGTTTCGCTGACCAACACTGTTGCAGGTGAGATTTTAGATGCAGCGCAATTGCCCATAAAAATGGTGGCCCACAGCCCATGCTTCCGCAGTGAGGCGGGTGCTTCGGGTCGTGATACGCGCGGAATGATCCGTCAACACCAGTTCGATAAAGTCGAGTTGGTGCAGATTGTTGATCCACAAACCTCGGTTGCTGCGCTAGAAGAGCTGACCGGCCATGCCGAGAAAGTGTTGCAAGCGCTGGAATTACCGTATCGGGTAATGGCGCTGTGCACCGGTGATATGGGCTTTGGTGCGAGCAAAACCTATGACTTAGAAGTGTGGGTGCCCAGTCAAGATAAATACCGTGAGATCTCTTCGTGCTCCAACTGCACAGACTTCCAAGCCCGCCGTATGCAGGCCCGCTTCCGTAATCCAGAAACCGGTAAAACTGAGTTGGTGCATACCCTCAATGGTTCAGGTTTAGCAGTGGGCCGCACCTTGGTAGCTGTACTGGAAAACAACCAGCAAGCGGATGGCAGCATCAGCGTGCCAGAGGTATTGCGCCCATATATGGGTGGTCTAGAAGTGATTCGTTAAACAATCGGTGCACTACTGCCCATGCAAAATGTATGGGCAGTAGTGCTAGCTGACACCTGCCGAGCAACTTGACTGCCGACAGGGTAATGCGAGTACGGCTGTAGTGAACTGGTCTTATCAATAGTGTTGTTATACAGCGCTGCAATAAGCAGTGAGGATGACGGCGCTCAACGTATTGCAGAGTGCAGGCAGGTGCTATTGTGGATTGCTTACCCTTATTTCATAAGCTGCAAGGGCGTACCGTGCTGCTGGTTGGTGGCGGCGAAATGGCGCTGCGCAAAGCGCGCGTATTGCTTGAAGCTGGTGCTGTTTTGCAGGTGGTGGCTCCTTATATAAGTACTGAGCTGCAAGCACTGGTGGCTGCTCAGCAAGGGCGCTCTGTGCTGCGAGAATATTTGCCCAGCGATATGCAGGGAAGCTGCTTGGTGCTGGCCACCACAGATCAACCTGAACTCAATGCCAGCATTGCCAGGCAAGCGCAGGAGTGTGGCATCCCAGTGTATGCATTAGGTGTACCGCAGTTGTCCAGTGTTGTCTTTCCTGCAATTGTCGATCGCTCACCTTTGCTGATTGCTGTGTCCACAGCTGGGCATGCGCCGGTTTTGGGGCGCTTAGTGCGGGCCAAAATCGAAACTTTATTACCCGCCAGTTACGGTCGTTTAGCCGGATTGGCAGCTAAGTTTCGTGATCAGGTGAGAGCTTTGCTACCGGATGTGCAGCCGCGTCGGGTGTTTTGGGAGAATACCTTTCAGGGGCAGGTGGCTGAGCATGTGTTTGCTGGTCGTGAGCAAGAGGCTGAGCAGTTGCTGCTTGATACTATGAGCACTGCGCAAAATGTGGCTCAGGGCGAGGTTTACTTGGTCGGCGCAGGTCCTGGCGACCCTGATTTGCTCACGTTTAAGGCACTGCGTTTAATGCAGCAGGCCGATGTAGTGCTGTATGACCGCTTGGTGGCGCCGGCTATTTTGGCGCTGTGCCGCCGTGATGCCGACCGTATGTATGTTGGTAAACAGGCGTCCAATCACAGTGTGCCGCAAGAACAGATTAATCAAAAACTAGTTGAATTGGCTCGGCAAGGTAAGCGCGTGGTGCGCTTAAAGGGCGGTGATCCGTTTATTTTTGGACGCGGTGGTGAAGAAATTGAGGAGTTGGCTGCGCAGCAGATTCCGTTTCAGGTGGTGCCGGGGATTACCGCAGCGTCGGGTTGCTCGGCTTATGCGGGGATTCCCTTAACCCATCGTGATTATGCACAGTCAGTGCGCTTTGTTACCGGGCATCCGCAAGATGGCAAGCTGGATTTACCCTGGTCTGAGCTGGTGTCGCCAAGGCAAACTGTGGTGTTTTATATGGGCTTGGGCTGTTTGCCGCAAATCTGTACGCAGTTATTGGCCCATGGCCGTGAGGCAGACACACCGATTGCTCTGGTGGAAAATGGCACCACCGCGCAGCAGCGCGTGTTTACAGGGACTTTAGCTACGATTAATCAGCAGGTCAGTGAGTTTACCGTACAGAGTCCCAGTTTGATTATTGTCGGAGAAGTTGTGGCGCTACGTGAGAGATTGAATTGGTTTGCTGGCGCGCAGTCGTTTGGGAGCGCAGGCAACTCGCCTGCAACACAATCCAATGCCTAGAAATCCACTTAATTGCATAGATATCCCCCTTTTGCTCTGCGCTTTTAGTTGATCTGGGTTTAAACTGTTGCATTAGATTGCTATGCGCAAGCAGAGTTGCTGCGAGTACTATAAAATACCGCACATCCAATACATATTTTACCAACCAATCTTTACCTAACAGGATTCTTATCCAGGAGAGCAGGCATGTCCATCCAAGAGGCGCAGGTCAGTCGCGCTGATTTTGATCAAGTTATGGTGCCCAACTATGCACCAGCTGGCTTTGTACCCGTACGCGGCGCAGGTTCGCGACTCTGGGATCAAAGTGGACGCGAGCTGATTGACTTGTCCGGCGGCATCGCTGTGAACGGCCTGGGTCATTGCCACCCAAAACTGGTTGCAGCCCTTACCGCACAAGCCAACAAGCTCTGGCACGTCTCCAACGTATTTACCAATGAGCCAGCGCTACGCTTAGCCCGCAAGCTCACCGACGCTACATTTGCTGAACGTGTGTTTTTCAGTAACTCCGGCGCCGAAGCCAATGAAGCAGCCTTAAAGCTCGCGCGCAAAGTTGCCAGCGATCGTTTTGGCGCGGATAAACATGAAATCATTTCGACCCTTAACAGCTTCCATGGTCGTACTGTATTTACCGTCAATGTTGGCGGACAACCCAAATACTCTGAAGGTTTTGGCCCGCGGCCGGCAGGCATCAGTCACGTGCCTTACAACGACCTGGCGGCAATGGAGCAAGCAATTTCAGACCGTACCTGTGCGGTTATTTTGGAGCCCATTCAGGGCGAAAGTGGTGTCTTGCCGGCGCAGCAAGCCTATCTTGAAGGCGTTCGCGCACTCTGTGATAAGTACGATGCATTGTTAATTTTTGATGAAGTGCAATCCGGAATGGGGCGCAGCGGTAAGTTATTTGCGCACGAACTCTACGGCATTACCCCAGATGTTATGACTACAGCAAAAAGTTTGGGCGGTGGTTTCCCTATTTCAGCCATGTTGACCAGCAAAGCCTATGCCGAGCACCTCTCCGTAGGCACCCACGGTACTACCTTTGGCGGCAACCCTTTAGCTTGTGCTGTGGGCGAAGCCGTGTTGGATATTATTAATACTCCAGAAGTGCTCAATGGTGTCATTGAGAAAGGTGAGTACCTGCGGGAAAAACTGCGTGAACTGGGGGAGAAGTACAGTCTTTTTGAGCTGGTGCGCGGCAAAGGCTTGCTGGTGGGTGCTGTCCTTAATCAACAGTACAAGGGCAAAGCTGGTGCGCTAATGGCGGCTGCCGAGCGGGCTGATCTTTTGGTGCTTGTCGCCGGCCCGGATGTGGTGCGTTTTGCGCCAAGCTTGGTCATCGAACAAGTCGATTTAGACGAAGGCTTAGCGCGTTTTGAGCGAGCTATTAAAGAGTTTGTCGCGCAGTAGGCTTAATACTTATTTTTCCGCGCGTGATTGCTGATTCACAGCAGTTGCGCGCTCATGCGTTTCTATAACGGGATTCAACAAATTATGAATACAGATCTACAGCTTATTCTTGAAAATGATGATGGCAGCCAATCTACCGCACAGTGCTCGCGTTTTGCCATTCTCTGGCAAGGAAAAGAAATTTGGGTACAAACTGCAGGCAATGGCCAGTTGTTAATTGGTGTGGATGTGGAAGAGGGTGACAGCGAGTACGCCAATCTTTTACTGCGTCCTTTGGCCAGTAACTTAGTCAGCTTGCAGTTGGAAATGGAAGCCGCAGATGCGACTGAAGACGAGCACGTGCATACAGAAGACTGCGATCACTGATCCGCCACTGCAGGGGTTTAACGTTAAGCACTGCACGTAGCCTATATCAGCGATATAATAGGTTTTTTCGACAGCTTGGCTGTCCGCTGCTAATAGGCATTACCAATCTTTAATTGTGGAAGAGTATATGAAAAGCGCAGAAATCCGCGAAGCCTTTTTTCGTTTTTTTGAAGAAAAGGGCCATACCCGCGTAGCCTCAAGCTCATTGATCCCAGCCAATGACCCGACGCTATTATTTACCAACGCGGGCATGAATCAGTTTAAAGACTGCTTCCTGGGTTTAGAAAAACGCGCCTATACGCGGGCTGTGAGTAGCCAAAAATGTGTGCGCGCCGGTGGTAAACACAACGACTTAGAAAACGTCGGTTATACCGCACGGCACCATACTTTTTTTGAAATGCTGGGTAACTTCAGCTTTGGCGATTACTTTAAGCATGATGCGATTCGTTACGCTTGGGAGTTCTTAACTTCTGAACAGTGGTTGAATTTGCCTAAAGAAAAGCTTTGGGTCACCGTCTATGAAACTGACGATGAAGCCTACAATATTTGGGTTAAAGAAATGGGCGTGCCCCATGAGCGCATGATCCGCATCGGTGATAACGGCGGCGCGCCTTATGCTTCAGACAACTTCTGGGCGATGGGTGATACCGGTCCTTGTGGCCCATGTACAGAAATCTTTTTTGATCATGGCGAGCATATTTGGGGTGGCCCGCCTGGTTCTGCAGAGGAAGACGGCGACCGCTTTATTGAGATTTGGAACAACGTCTTTATGCAGTTTAACCGTACCGCAGACGGTGTCATGCACCCACTGCCAGCGCCAAGCGTGGATACTGGTATGGGGCTAGAGCGCATCAGTGCGATCATGCAAGACGTTAACTCCAACTATGATATTGATCTGTTTAAAAACTTACTGAGCGCAGTTGCGCAAGCAGTGGGTTGCGCCAATGATGACAATCCATCGCTGAAAGTGATTGCTGACCATATTCGCTCATGCAGTTTCTTGATTGCTGATGGTGTAGTGCCGTCTAACGATGGTCGTGGCTATGTATTGCGTCGGATTATTCGTCGCGCCTGCCGTCACGGTAACAAATTGGGTGCCAGCGATAGTTTCTTTTACAAAATTGTCGCAGCCTTAGTGCAGGAAATGGGCGAGGCTTATCCAGAACTGAAGCAGAATCAGGCACAGATTGAGCGCATTTTAAAGACAGAAGAAGAGCAGTTTGCTAAAACCCTAGAGCAGGGCTTGCGTATTCTTGAACAAGATTTAGCTGGCTTAACGGGCAGTGTTATTCCTGGCGCAGTGGTGTTTAAACTCTATGACACCTACGGTTTCCCCATGGACTTAACCGCAGATATCGCCCGTGAGCGAGAGCTCACTGTGGATGAAGACGGTTTCGAAGCAGAAATGCAGGCGCAGCGTGAGCGGGCCCGTTCTGCCAGTAATTTTGGCATTGACTACAATGCGTTGATTAAAATTGACGGTGAAACTGAATTTTTAGGCTACCAAGCCCACCAGGCTGACGCCAAAGTGCTGATGATCCTTAAAGATGGCGAAAAAGTCAGCACTGCGCTGGAAGATGACCAAGTTGTAATTGTTCTTGAGCGCACGCCATTTTACGCTGAGTCCGGTGGCCAGGTGGGTGACTGCGGCTATTTGAGCGCAGATAACATGCGCATAGAAATCACTGACACCACAAAAAGCGGCAATGCATTTTTGCACCATGGGCGCGTGGTTCAGGGCACTGTGCAGGTTGGCGACAATGTTAACGCGCAAGTGGATGCGCAAGTACGTCATGCCACCGCTTTAAATCACTCTGCGACGCACATTTTACATGCGGCATTACGCGAGGTTCTCGGTGAGCATGTTCAGCAAAAAGGCTCATTAGTGGATAGCCAGCGCTTGCGTTTTGACTTTAGCCACTTTGAAGCTGTGACGGCTGAGCAAATTAAGGCGTTAGAGGAGCGGGTTAACCAAGAAATCCGTAATAACACCGAAGTTTGCACCGAGCTTACCGATATTGAGACAGCAAAAGCTAAAGGTGCGCTGGCCCTCTTTGGCGAAAAATACGGCGACCAAGTGCGCGTATTAAGCATGGCCGATGGCTTCTCGGTGGAGTTGTGTGGTGGTATCCACGCGCAGCGCACAGGTGATATTGGATTATTTAAAATCACCAGTGAAGGTGGTGTTGCAGCTGGTGTGCGCCGCATTGAGGCGGTAACAGGCGAAGCAGCATGGCGCTGGTTAACAGGCGCCGAAGAGCAACTTAAGCAAACAATGAGCTTGGTTAAAGGTAATCGTGAGAACGTTCTAGATAAGCTGCAAGCCATTCTTGAGCAGCAACGCAGCTTAGAGAAAGAGGTTGAGCAGCTGAAAGCTAAGGCCGCCAGTGCCGCTGGCAGTGATCTGGCAACAGCAGCGGTTGAGGTTAATGGCGTAAAAGTCTTGAGTGCGCGTCTAGATAACCTAGAAGGCAAAGAGTTATTGGCATTGATTGATCAGCTGAAAAACAAGCTGGGCAGCGCCGTGATCTTGCTTGGTGGTGTGCACAATGAGCGCATTGTCTTTGTTGCTGGTGTCACTAAAGATCTTACTGGGCAATTTAAAGCCGGTGATCTTATGAAACAGGCTACCGCCGTGGTGGGTGGTAAGGGTGGCGGCCGTCCAGATATGGCGCAGGGCAGTGGCGTTGAGCTGGCCAAGCTGGATGCGGCCTTGGCGGTTACCGCAGAGTATGTCGCCAGCCAAGCCTGAGTGGTGATTGAGAACAGTTGCTTGCCGCAAGCAGTAGTGCGCAGCAAGCAAGGGCTCTGAGTTACGCTGTTTAGAAACAGTTTGGTAGTTAATAATCTGGCCTGTGCAGGTTTTGAATGGCGCAGGCCAGATCGCTTACCTTGTCTGGTATCTATCGCTGGCGTAGCTGCAGAGGCTTATCCATGTTGTAAACGCTAACGATGAATAAGGCGGCAGTAAAATGGCGTTAATCGTACAGAAATTTGGTGGTACCTCAGTGGGTTCACCTGAGCGTATTGAGCAGGTTGCGCAAAAAGTGGCCAAGTTCCATGCTGCAGGCGATGACATTGTGGTTGTGGTTTCGGCAATGAGTGGCGAAACCAATCGTTTATTAGCCCTGGCTAAAGAACTGAGCAATAAACCATCTTTACGTGAGATGGATGTGATGATTGCCACCGGTGAGCAAGTGACTATCGCCTTGTTGGCCATTGCGTTAAATAAAATTGGTGTACCTGCGGTGTCTTTCACCGGCGCGCAAGTACCCATAGTGACAGACAGCGAGCATGGTAAAGCGCGCATATTAACCATCGATGAAGCTAAAGTGCAGGCACAGTTGCAGGCTGGAAAAGTGGTGGTGGTGGCGGGTTTCCAAGGTGTTGATGAGCAGGGCAATATCACTACGTTGGGACGTGGTGGTTCAGATACCACTGCGGTTGCCTTAGCTGCAGCGCTTAAAGCAGATGAATGTCATATCTATACTGATGTGGACGGTGTTTACACCACTGATCCCCGTGTAGTGTCGCGGGCGCAGCGCTTAGATCGCATTACTTTTGAAGAAATGCTTGAGATGGCCAGCCTCGGCTCAAAAATTCTACAACTGCGCTCTGTGGAGTTTGCCGGTAAGTACAATGTTCCGCTACGCGTATTGCACAGCTTTAAAGAGGGCCCCGGCACTCTAATTAGCACTGAGATCAGCACTGATAAGAATGAGGACTCCATGGAACAGCCGATTATTTCTGGTATTGCCTTTAACCGTGACGAAGCCAAGCTCACCATTCGTGGTGTGCCGGACACCCCAGGCGTTGCTTTTAAAATATTGGGACCGATTAGTGCGGCCAATATTGATATCGATATGATTGTGCAAAACGTGGCTCAAGATAACACCACAGACTTTACCTTTACTGTGGGTAACCTGGATTACGACAAGGCATTCGAGATCTTGCAAGCCACCGCTCAAGAGATTGGTGCAGGACAGGTTGCTGGAACTACTAGCATTGCCAAGGTGTCCATAGTTGGAGTGGGTATGCGCTCGCATCCAGGCGTAGCTAGCAGCATGTTTGAGGCCTTGGCGAAAGAAAATATTAATCTGCAGATGATATCCACCTCAGAGATTAAAATTTCTGTGGTTATTGACGAGAAATATGTGGAACTGGCAGTGCGCGCACTGCACACTGCTTTTGGTTTGGATGCTGAGCAAAATTAAAAAATATTTACGCGTAGGTCTACTGCGCTCAACAGAATTTGTTAGCTAAATAACAGTAAGATGATTTTAGTTGATAAATAAGCGATATGATTCTGTGCAAATAAGCATGATGAGTGTACGCTATCCAATAACTTACAGATGCAGACTGTAAACCTAAATTGTTTATACAAGGAGAGAAGTAATGTTGATATTAACGCGACGTGTTGGAGAAACACTGATGGTTGGTGATGAGGTTACTGTCACTGTGCTGGGCGTTAAAGGCAATCAAGTTCGCATTGGTGTAAACGCGCCAAAAGAGATTGCTGTGCACCGCGAAGAGATCTATTTGCGCATCCAAAAAGAGAAGGAAGAGCAAGAAGATCCAATTATTTGATGTTTTTTGATTTATTGCTTTGCAATTTCTAAAAAAGTGGGTAATATACGCACCGTTGTAACGGAGAGGTGGCCGAGTGGCCGAAGGCGCTCCCCTGCTAAGGGAGTACATCTCAAAAGGGTGTCGAGGGTTCGAATCCCTCCCTCTCCGCCATATTTAGTTTTGTAGAGTAATAGGTTGCAAGGAGTTTTTAAATTAAAAACTCCTTGATTATCAAGTAAATAGCTCTATAATACGCGCCACAACGGACTCATAGCTCAGCTGGATAGAGTACTCGGCTACGAACCGAGCGGTCGGAGGTTCGAATCCTCCTGAGTCCGCCATATTGGAAAATTTGGCAATGGTTAAGTTTTCTAAGCAATACCAGCGGTGATCTGGATAAGCACCAAATGGACTCATAGCTCAGCTGGATAGAGTACTCGGCTACGAACCGAGCGGTCGGAGGTTCGAATCCTCCTGAGTCCGCCATATTAAAAAACCTGCATTGATTGCAGGTTTTTTTTTGCCTGTAATTTATGTGACTGCAGCGCTTGCTGTTTTAGCTGTCTTTGAGTGAGCTTAGGGTACGCAACCATCCTGATTAAAACGTACGCTGCGTTTTTTGTTTTTGGCGGTGCGGTAAGTAACGCTGAGGTTGCCGTTGTTGTTGCGCTCGTGCACTGGTCGGCCAAACATGCTGTCGACTTCCGCGCGACTCATGCCGCTTTTCACCTGTTTGCGGATTAAGTCTGTGCGACGCTGGCTGGCATCAAAAGTACCGCACGGATGGTTGTCATCGCTGATCACTGTAACGCGCAGTGCTTTGCTTTGCTGCTTGGAGAGCGCTTGCTGGATGTCGTGCTGCGAGAGCGCTGGTATCAGCATGGGCGCATTGAGATTGTGGGTTTGCTGGGCGCTGTTGGTTGGGCAACCGCTATCGCTAAAAATCACTGCACCGTTGTCGGTGGTGCATTTGTAGATTTGTGTGGCAGCTAATGCCATGTGCCCCAATAAGGCGCTGAGGGCAATGCAGCTGTAAATATATTTACGCATAGAGTCATCCTTGACCTGGTGTGTGGGGAAAGCTGCGCGCTAAAGCACAGGCTGCACTTCAGTGTAGACATATTTGTTTAAATGACCAGAAACCCGAGCGGTAGCCTTATCTGGCCCTCAATTGCTAGGTGCAAAGCTTAACTACAGTGGTATTATTACGGCATCTAAACCCATTAGGACGGGTTGTTTATGAGTTTTTGTATGGAATTTCTCGTTGAGCAGCCACCTTGCCTATCTGAATAATCCTTAGTGCAACTAGAGCGCTAGGGCGGAGTACCTCATTTATGTCAGAAGTTGAAGAGAGGAAGCCACAAGAGCCTCTGCATGAGCGTTTTGTCCAAGTTCTTGAGTTGTTGCAGCGTCACCGACTGATCGAAGAAAGTGTCGCCCGCCAAGGCAGTGACCATCAAGACCGTGTTGACGCCTTGGTACAGCAGCAACATTTGGCTGAACTGCAGCAAACATTGGCAGAATTACACCCAGCCGATATTGCTTATATCCTTGAAGCGTTGCCCCTAGATGACCGGCTCACTGTTTGGCAGTTGGTGCGCGTCGAAAATGATGGTGAGATCCTGCTGGAAGTGTCGGATGCAGTGCGTGAGACACTGATTGCCGATATGGATGAGCACGAAATGATTGCCGCGGCCAAAGATCTGGATGCCGATGAGTTGGCAGATTTGGCGCCAGAGTTGCCGCGCGATGTTGTGCAGGGCTTGATGGAGTCACTGGACGATCAGCAGCGTGAGCAAGTGCGCTCAGCTTTGTCCTATAAGGACGATCAAGTCGGTGCCATCATGGACTTTGAGATGGTGACTATTCGTGAGGATGTCACTTTAGAGGTGGTTTTGCGCTATTTGCGCCGTTTAAAAGAACTGCCCGATCAAACCGATAAGCTATTCGTCGTGGATGTTGCAGGGCTGCTGAAAGGCGTGTTGCCAATTAAGCGCTTGTTGGTGAATGATCCTGACTGCATGGTACATGAGGTGATGGCCACTGACCCGGTAACCTTTAGTCCGGATGAAGACGGCTCCTATGCAGCTCAGGCTTTTGAGCGCTATGACTTGGTTTCTGCGCCTGTGGTTGAAAAAAGCGGGCGTTTACTTGGTCGTTTAACCGTTGATGAAATGGTTGACTTGATTCGTGAAGAGTCAGAAAGCGAAGCATTAAACCGCGCCGGTTTACGTGAAGAAGAAGATATCTTTGCCTCAGTATGGAAATCACTGCAGAACCGCTGGGCTTGGTTGGCAATTAACCTCATTACCGCCTTTGTGGCTTCGCGAGTGATTGGCTTATTTGAGCACTCCATCGAAAAGTTAGTGGCATTGGCCGCCTTAATGCCAATTGTGGCAGGTATTGGTGGTAACTCAGGTAACCAGACCATTACGATGATTGTCCGCGCTATGGCTCTTGATCAGCTGTCAACGGGCAATAGCTCACGCTTGCTGCGTAAAGAGCTGGGTGTGGCATTTATTAATGGCGTGATTTGGGGTGGTGTTATTGGCCTAGTCGCTTGGCTGCTGTATGACAGTTGGTCACTGGGTTTGGTGATGACTGCAGCGATGACTTTAAACTTGCTACTAGCTGCTTTGATGGGAGTGTTAATTCCCATGACTATGGTGCGACTCGGGCGCGATCCTGCGCTGGGGTCCAGTGTGCTAATTACTGCAATGACTGACAGTGGCGGTTTCTTTATTTTCCTTGGTTTAGCCACAATATTTTTATTATGAAAATGAATAAACTCACAGATAATCAGACAAAAAGTACGCATTTGATTGCAAACAAGGGTAAGTTCGCGTTAATGTTCGATCGTTTTAGCCACGAGTTACTGATCGTAGGGTCAGCTGCGGCATTAATTAAAATTATAATATTGCACCCTGCAAGCCAGGAAATGGAGCGTATATGACTTCTCAGCAACTCCTTCTTGAAGGCGTTGAACTCATGTTTTTCGGTATGGGTCTCGTTTTTTTATTTTTAATTCTACTGATTTTTAGCATTCGCGTGATGTCCTTTGTTTTAGAACGTTGGGCACCAGAAGCAGGTCATGTGGCTACAGCAGTTGCTGCATCAACTCAGCATGAGAGTGCGCAGGTTGTAGATCCAGATACTTTGCAAGCCATGCAAATTGCTATTAAACAGCACCGCGCGCGTCGCGGCTGAACGTTCCCATACGGAGTTTTTCCTGATGACTGCAACAAAGCCACTCGGTATTACTGACGTTGTATTACGTGATGCTCACCAATCTATTTTGGCCACCCGTTTACGCTTGGAAGATATGCTGCCGATTGCAGGCAAGCTGGACCAAGTGGGTTTCTGGTCGGTAGAAACCTGGGGTGGGGCAACTTTTGACTCCTGTATTCGTTATTTGGGTGAGGATCCATGGGAGCGTATTCGTGCGCTGAAAAAAGCCATGCCCAATACCCGTCAGCAAATGTTGCTGCGTGGTCAGAACTTATTAGGGTATCGCCATTACGCTGACGATGTCGTTGATACTTTTATCGAGCGTGCCGCCGTTAATGGTGTGGATGTGTTCCGCGTGTTTGACGCCATGAACGATCCGCGCAACCTGGATCGTGCCCTGAAAGCAGTTAAAGCCAACGGCAAACATGCGCAAGGCACCATTTCTTACACCACCAGCCCTGTGCACAATATGCAGATGTGGGTTGATTTGGCTAAGCAAATTGAAGATCTGGGCGCAGACTCCATCGCCATTAAAGATATGGCCGGTATTTTAACCCCGTATGTGGCCTACGAATTAGTCAGCAAACTAAAAGAAAGCCTGTCGATTCCCGTGCATATGCAGTGCCATGCTACTGCAGGTTTATCTTCTGTAGCGATTATGAAAGCTGTAGAAGCGGGCATTGATAACGTCGACACCTCAATCTCTTCTCTGTCGATGACTTATGGTCATTCGCCAACTGAGTCTGTGGTTGCTATGTTCCAAAATACCGAACACGACACTGGCTTGGATTTATTGCTGCTTGAGGAAATTGCTGCTTACTTCCGTGAAGTGCGGAAAAAGTATGCAAAGTTTGAAGGTACGCTAAAAGGCGTAGATTCCCGTATTTTGGTCGCGCAAGTGCCTGGTGGCATGCTGACTAATATGGAAGGCCAGCTTAAAGAGCAGGGTGCTGAAGATAAGTTTGATGCAGTGCTCGCGGAAATCCCACGGGTGCGTGAAGATCTAGGTTTTATCCCACTAGTGACGCCAACTTCACAAATTGTTGGTACGCAAGCGGTGATTAACGTTTTGACCGGTGAGCGTTACAAATCTATCACCAAAGAAACCGCAGGCGTCTTGAAAGGCGAATACGGCGCAGCACCCGCACCTTTTAATGCTGAGTTGCAAGCCCGTGTACTCGACGGCGAAGAGGCTGTGGTTTGCCGACCTGCGGACCTGATTGACAACGAAGTCGAAAAACTTACCGCAGAGCTTAAAGAGTTGGCCCAAGAAAATAATATTCGCTTGGCCGACAACATCATTGATGATGTGTTGACCTACGCGCTATTCCCGCAAATTGGTCTGAAGTTTTTAGAAAATCGCGATAACCCCGAGGCCTTTGAGCCAGTGCCAACCGGTAATGAAGTTGCCGCTGCCGTCGCAGGCGAGCCACAAGCCTATACCGTTGAAGTGAATGGCAAAACCTTCGTGGTGCAGGTCAATGAGGGGGGGGACATTGAAGGCCTGAAGCCTGTAGGTGGTGCTACGGCGTGTGAGCCAGTTGCTGTGGCAGAAGGTGCAGGTGATCCGCAAGGTGCACCATTGGCTGGCAATATCTTTAAGGTATTGGTCAAGCCTGGGCAGGCAGTGGAAGAAGGCGAAGTGCTGATTATTTTAGAAGCCATGAAAATGGAAACTGAAATACGTGCATTCCGCCGCGGTGTGATTGGTAGCGTCAACGTTAAAGTTGGCGATGCAGTGTCGGTTGGCGATAGCCTGCTGACGATTTCTTGAGGGCTAAATGATGGATAAGCTCTTGGGTTTATGGCAAAACACCGGTCTCTACCAGCTTGAAGCTGGGCAGGCTTTGATGATTATCGTGTGTTTAGGTTTGGTTTTTTTAGCAATTCGTAAAGGTTTTGAACCGTTATTGCTGATCCCTATCGGTTTTGGTGGTGTGTTAGCCAATATTCCTGCGGCCGGTATGGCCGAGGCCGGTGGTTTACTGGCGATACTCTATGATGTGGGTTTACCTACCAGTGTTTTCCCGCTGCTGATCTTTATGGGTGTGGGCGCTATGACCGACTTTGGTCCGATGCTGGCGAACCCGAAAACCTTGTTGCTAGGTGCCGCTGCACAGTTTGGTATTTTTGGGACCTTACTGGGTGCGCTGGCCATCGGCATGTTGGGCGTTCCAGGTTTGGAGTTCACCCTCAAGGAAGCGGCGTCAATTGCTATCATTGGTGGTGCTGACGGGCCCACATCAATCTATGTGACCTCGCGCTTAGCACCGGATTTACTTGGACCTATTGCTGTGGCAGCTTACTCTTATATGGCCTTAGTGCCGTTGATTCAGCCGCCCATCATGCGTGCTTTAACCACGCCAGCAGAGCGCTCAATTGTGATGACGCAATTGCGCCACGTTAGCCAGGTGGAAAAAATTATTTTCCCGCTGGTACTGTGCTTATTGATTGGTATGTTGCTGCCTGATGCGGCGCCACTTGTGGGTATGTTCGCATTTGGTAACTTGATGCGTGAAAGCGGTGTAGTTGAGCGTTTAGCCGACACCTCGCGTAATGCGTTAATCAATATCGTGACCATTGGTTTGGGTTTAACTGTGGGTTCGAAGCTGTCTGCTGAGTCTTTCTTGCAAATCAAAACTCTGGGTATTTTGTCTTTGGGGATGATTGCCTTTAGTGCAGGAACGGCAATGGGCGTGATCATGGCGAAGATCATGAACAAGTTCAGTAAAGTTAAAATTAACCCGTTAATTGGCTCTGCTGGGGTCTCAGCAGTACCAATGGCAGCACGTGTCTCCAATAAAGTGGGGCTGGAAGCCAACCCGCAGAACTTCTTATTGATGCATGCCATGGGACCAAACGTGGCTGGGGTGATAGGTTCGGCTGTGGCGGCTGGTGTCTTGCTCAGCTTTGTCAGTTAAGACTTTGTTCTAAAGTCGCCCTTTCAACATAAAAGCTGCCCATGAGGCAGCTTTTATGTTTCTGGGGAATGAACCTTTTGTAGAAAGTGGACTGCTTCTTGCATTGTTAGAGTTAACTGCAGCTTATGCGTCAATATTTAGTGCATAAGCACCTGAATTTACAAGAGAATATTCTGTGAATAACACGCAACTCAAAAATAATATGCACACGGGCCTGAACTTGCTTAAGCACAGTCATTTAGGCGTGCCTCTGCTGTTGCTGGTTATTTTAGGCATGATGACCCTGCCGGTGCCGCCATTTTTACTGGATGTGTTTTTCACCTTTAATATCGCCTTGTCCATTGTTGTGCTGTTGGTGGGTGTGTATGCCATGCGCCCCCTGGATTTTGCTGCGTTCCCCACTATTTTGCTGACGGCGACCTTAATGCGACTGGCGCTCAACGTTGCCTCTACGCGTGTGGTTTTACTGCATGGGCATGATGGCGGTGATGCTGCTGGTAAAGTGATTCAAGCCTTTGGTGAGGTGGTGATTGGCGGTAACTATGTGGTCGGGGCAGTGGTGTTCGCCATTTTGATGATCATTAACTTTGTTGTCGTAACCAAGGGTGCTGGCCGAATCTCTGAGGTGAGTGCGCGTTTTACCTTGGATGCCATGCCCGGCAAGCAAATGGCCATTGATGCGGATTTGAATGCTGGCTTGTTGGATCAGGAGCAAGCAAAGATTCGCCGCAGTGAAGTGTCGCAAGAGGCGGATTTCTACGGATCTATGGACGGTGCCAGCAAATTCGTACGGGGTGATGCCATTGCTGGCTTACTGATTTTATTTATCAACCTGATTGGCGGGATAGCCATCGGTATTGCTCAGCACTCCATGAGTTTTGTTGAGGCCGGTAAGGTTTACGCATTGCTCACTATTGGTGACGGTCTGGTTGCGCAGGTGCCTTCACTGCTGCTTTCTACTGCCGCTGCGATTATGGTAACCCGCGTCACCACCTCGGAAGATATGGGTGAGCAGATCAGTCGACAGATGTTCACTTCACCGAAAGCATTGGGGGTGTCGGCAGCTATTTTAATTGCCATGGGTTTGGTGCCCGGTATGCCGCATGTGTCCTTTATTGGTTTGGGATTGATTGCTGCGGGCGGTGCTTATTTAATTTGGCAGCGTGAAAACAAAAAAGAATTGGCGGTGGTTGAGCAAGAGCAACGCGACCTTGAGCAATTGCCAGCACCAACGACTGCGGAAAACCGTGAGTTGGGTTGGGACGATGTAACCCCAGTGGATATGGTCGGATTAGAAGTGGGGTATCGGTTAATCCCTTTGGTGGACCGTAATCAAGGTGGGCAATTGTTAGCGCGAATCAAAGGCGTGCGCAAAAAGCTGTCGCAAGACTTGGGCTTTCTGATGCCCTCGGTGCATATTCGCGATAATTTAGATCTGCTGCCCAATGTCTATCGCCTGACGCTGATGGGGGTCACTGTGGCTGAAGCTGAGGTTTACCCAGAGCGTGAGTTGGCAATTAATCCGGGTCAAGTTTTTGGCACGCTCAGCGGTGTCGCCACCCATGATCCAGCCTTTGGCTTGGAAGCGGTATGGATTGAGCCAAGTCAGCGTGATCAGGCGCAGTCCCTAGGCTACACCGTGGTCGATACCAGCACTGTGGTGGCGACCCACCTCAATCAAATCCTCAGTAAGCACGCCCATGAGCTGCTAGGTCATGAAGAAGTGCAGCAATTGATGCAAGTGTTGGCGAAAAGCTCACCGAAGCTGGCTGAAGAACTGGTGCCGGGTATGGTGTCCTTGTCTGCCTTGTTGAAAATATTGCAAAGTTTATTGCAAGAACAGGTGCCTGTGCGTGATATCCGCAGTATTGCTGAGGCAATTGCTGAAACCGTCACCCGTAGTCAAGATCCTGACACTATTGTTGCTGCGGTGCGCGTTGCGTTATCTCGTGCAATCGTGCAAAGCATTGTCGGGCTTGAGCCAGAGCTGCCTGTGATCACCTTGGAGCCAAGGTTGGAACAGATATTGCTTAGTAGTATGCAGAAGGCCGGACAAGGTTCAGATGATGGCGTATTGCTTGAACCTGGAATGGCGGAAAAACTACAGCGGTCTCTTATTGAAGCAGCGCAACGTCAGGAAATGCTAGGCAAGCCAGTGGTCTTACTGGTCGCTGGACAGATTCGAGCCATGATGTCGCGTTTTGCTCGGTTAGCCGTACCAAACATGTATGTGTTGGCTTACCAAGAGATCCCAGATAATAAGCAAGTGACTATCGTGGCAACGGTGGGACAAAATTGATCGAGGGCTGACTTATGCAAGTCAAACGATATTTCGCAGCAGATATGCGTCAAGCAATGAACCGCGTACGGGAAGAGTTAGGCGCTGACGCGTCAATTATTTCTACGCGCCGGGTTGCTGGTGGTGTTGAATTGACCGCTGCCCTTGATTATCAAGTTCAGGCTAAGGTGTCACGCCCTAATCCAGCCTTAGAAGCTGAGCTGCGTAAGACGCAAGCACAGATCATGCAAGCGCAAGTTAGCTTGCAAGCCCGTGACGAGGGCGGAGCTTCGGGGCGCGATCGTCAGCTGCTGGAGCAAGTGATGCAACGTGTGAGTGAGCCAGTTGCCGCGCAGCCGCAAATGACTCAACAGGCAAGCGCCAGTCAAGGTGAAATGATGGCCATGCGCTCTGAGCTCAACAGCTTGCGTGAGTTACTAGAAATGCAGCTGGGTAATATGGCTTGGAGCAATATGCGTGCACAACAGCCTATGCATGCAGCCTTATGGAAGCGTTTTCAGAAGATGGGCCTTAGCGCTGAGATTATCCGCCCAGTGTTAGAGCGTGTTGCCCATGAAAAAGATCAGCACCAAGCTTGGCGCATGGCCTTAGCCTACCTCACCCATGCAGTGCGTACGCCCAATAACGAAGCGATTGATGAGGGTGGTGTGATAGCCTTAGTTGGCCCAGCAGGTGTGGGGAAAACCACCACACTGGCAAAACTTGCTGCGCGCTATGTATTGACCCATGGAGCCAGTAACATTGCTTTAGTGAGTATGGACAGCTACCGCATTGGTGCTCAAGAACAACTGAAGACCCTCGGGCGGATCTTAAACATCCCGGTTAGCTATGTGGCCGATGGCGTTACCCTAGCGGAAACCCTGCAGCCGTTAGCGCACAAAAAAGTGGTGTTGATTGATACCGCAGGCTTGCCAGCCAGTGATCCGGCCTTAGGTTTACAGCTTGATAGCTTGTCAGCTGCGGGGGTTAAGGCGAAAAATTATTTAGTGATGGCCGCAACCAGTCAAGGGCAAGTGCTGAAAGCTGCTTGGCATGCCTACAAGCGTTGTGGTTTAGCCGGTTGCATCATTACCAAGTTGGATGAAGCGATTAGCATGGGTGAGGCGTTAAGCATGGCGATTGGCCATAGTATGCCAGTAGCCTATACTACGGACGGTCCGAAGATTCCCGATGACTTGCAAGTGCCGCGCAGCCATCAATTGATCAGTCGTGCCGTGCGTCTGCAAAGTTCAGAAGAGCCTACAGAAGAAATGATGGCGCAAATGTGTGTAGGATCTCCACTGGCCGTACAGTCTGTCGGTTAGAGTTAAGCGAGCAAGGTATTGAAAGTATGACAAGTAAACAGAAACAGTCCGTACAAGTGATTGCCGTTACCGGTGGTAAGGGGGGCGTCGGTAAAACCAATGTCTCGGTAAACCTTTCCGTGGCTTTGGCAGCTTTGGGCCGTAAAGTGGTTTTGCTCGATGCTGACTTTGGTTTGGCGAATGTGGACGTTTTACTTGGTTTACAGCCCACCCATACCTTAGCTGATGTCATGAGTGGTAAAAGTGATTTACGCGACGTGCTGTTGAATGGTCCAGGCGGGATAAAAATTGTCCCCGCCTCTTCTGGCACGCAAAGCATGGTAGAAATGACTCCGATGCAGCACGCAGGCTTGATTCAGGCCTTCAGTGAGCTGGGCGATAATATAGATGTATTGGTAATAGATACTGCGGCCGGTATCGGCGACTCTGTCACAAGTTTTGTCCAAGCTGCACAAGAAGTGATTATGGTGGTTTGTGATGAGCCCACGTCCATTACTGATGCCTATGCGCTGATTAAACTGCTGAACAAAAGCCATGGTATGACGCGGTTTCGAGTCCTCGCAAATATGGCCCATAGCCCTCAAGAAGGACGGAATTTATTTAATAAGTTGGTTAATGTAACGGAACGCTTTCTAGATGATGTCACGCTGCAGTACTTAGGCGCTGTACCCTATGATGAAATGGTACGTAAAGCAGTACAGAAGCAGCGTGCAGTGTATGATGTGTACCCACATGCGAAGTGTTCGTTAGCGTTTAGGAATATGGCGCAACAGATTGATAGTTGGCCTTTACCCAGCACACCGCGTGGGCATTTAGAGTTTTTTGTGGAGCGGTTAGTTAGCCACACTGGAACGGAATAAAGTGCATGACAAGATCTAAAGGTCTGCAAATGTATAGTAAGGCGCAGGCGGCTGATGAGCAGTCATTGCTGATTGAAGAGCATGCGCCCTTAGTTAAACGCATTGCTTATCATATGCTTGGTCGCTTGCCGGCTAGCGTGCAGGTGGAAGACTTAATTCAGTCCGGCATGATTGGTTTGTTAGAGGCGGCGAAAAAGTTTGATGCCAGTAAAGGGGCGAGTTTTAGCACCTTTGTGGGCATTCGCATTCGTGGCGCTATGCTGGATGAGTTGCGTAAAGGTGATTGGACTCCGCGTTCAGTGCATCGCAATACACGCATGGTCAGTGATGCAGTGCGCACCATTGAAGCGCGGACTGGCCAGGATGCTAAAGATTTAGAGGTGGCAGCCGAACTTAACTTAAGCCTAGATGAGTATTATGCGATTTTAGGCGATACCCAAGGCAGCCGTTTATTTAGCTTTGATGATCTACTGGATGAAAGTGATCACTTTGATACCCACAGCACTCAGCAAGAGCCCGGTCGTGATATTGAAAAAATACACTTCCAGCAAGCTCTGGCTGAAGCCATTGCCGGTTTACCGGAGCGCGAGCGTTTAATTTTGTCATTGTATTATGATGAAGAACTGAACCTAAAAGAAATTGGTGAGGTTTTAGGGGTCAGTGAATCACGGGTAAGTCAGTTACACAGTCAGTGTGCCGCACGTTTAAGAGCGCGCTTAGCTGACTGGCAACAATAAGTACGAGCAAATGCTGGATTTAATACTAATTGCAGACGGTCTTTATCAAGTGAAGGCTGAACTAAAATGGCTTGGAGGTTGGCTTGGATAAAAATATGAAAATCCTCATTGTTGACGATTTTTCAACGATGCGACGGATCATAAAAAACCTCTTGCGAGACCTTGGTTTCACTAACACAGCAGAGGCTGATGACGGTGCCACTGCTTTACCCATGCTGCAAAGTGGTAATTTTGATTTCCTCGTGACTGATTGGAATATGCCGATCATGAGTGGCCTTGATTTGCTGCTTAAAGTACGTGCTGACGACAAACTCAAGCATTTGCCAGTGCTAATGGTTACTGCTGAAGCTAAGCGCGATCAAATCATTGCTGCGGCGCAAGCCGGTGTAAACGGTTATGTGGTCAAACCGTTCACGGCACAAGCACTTGAAGATAAAATTCAGAAAATCTTTGAGCGTGTTAACGGCTGATTACAAGCTGTGAGGAATCTATGGAACACACTAAAAGCACTGAGGTTGACTTTGCGTCTGCGGTCGAGCTGCACGCCCCTCAGCTGCAGAAGAGTCTTGAGCAAGGTGACTTACAAGAGGCTGCGCGCATTATTACGCAAATCCACGCGGTGCGTGAGCGTACTCTGTACCAAGAGGTTGGGCGGTTAACCGGTGAGTTACATAACGCCATCATTGATTTTGATATTGACCCACGTAACCCCCACGCCAAAGAAATGTCGCAGATTACCGATGCTTCAGAACGCTTGCAGTATGTGGTTAATATGACCGATCAGGCAGCCAATAGCGCCCTTGATTTAGTTGAAAAAAGTGCGCCCTTAGTGAACTACATCAGTTATGAGGCGCAAAGTTTAACGGCTGACTGGCAGCGCTTTATGCGCCGTGAAATGCAAGCTGAAGAGTTTCGGGCACTGGCGAAGCGTATTGAGGGCTTTTTATCGCGCAGCCTGCATGACAGTGACCAACTCTCCGCCAACTTAAATGAAATTATGATGGCGCAAGGCTTCCAAGACCTTACTGGGCAAGTTATTAAGCGGGTGATGACCCTGATTGCTGACATTGAAAGCAATCTTCTCAAGCTGGTAGTGATGGCTGGCCAAGTTGACCGAGTGGTGGGCATTGAGCGCCCTGTCGATGAATTACGCAAGAAAGATAACAAGCAAAAAAACAACACTGCTGGTGAAGGTCCGCAGATCCGTGCCGATAAACAGGATGATGTGGTAGCTGACCAAGTGGATGTCGATGATCTACTGTCTAGTTTAGGGTTTTAGGGGGCACACTGATGAGCTTTGATGCAGATGATGAAATCCTCCAGGACTTCTTAGTGGAGGCAGGAGAGATTCTGGAGTTACTCTCAGAACAGCTGGTTGAGCTGGAGGGTAGCCCTGATGATATGAATCTGCTCAATGCGATTTTCCGTGGTTTCCATACGGTAAAAGGCGGTGCTGGTTTTTTACAGCTCAACGAGTTGGTGGATTGCTGCCATATTGCCGAAAACGTGTTTGATATTCTGCGCAAAGGTGAGCGCCGCGTTACCGCAGACTTAATGGATGTGGTGCTTGAAGCTTTAGATAGCGTCAATGCCATGTTCCAAGAAGTGCGCGCCGGTCAAGCATTAACCCCAGCCACTGATGAGCTGTTGAGTAATTTAGCCCGCTTAGCCCAACCTGAAACTGCCGACGATGCCGAGCCTGCTGCAGAAGAAGCTGCGCAAGCAGCGCAGAGCCTAGGTGATCAGGCTGATGCAGAGTTTGAGCAGCTGCTTGGTGCTATTCCTGAATCTGAACCAGCGAGCGTCAGCAGTGGTGACAGCGATATCATTACCGATGATGAATTTGAAGCCCTACTTGACCAATTGCATGGTCCGGTTGGTGGCGCTGAGCCTGCCGCCGCCACGCCGACTGCAGCTGGCAGTGCGTCTGGTTCTGATGAAATAACTGACGATGAGTTTGAAGCATTACTGGACCAGTTGCATGGTGAAGGACAGTTTAAAGCCGAGGCGGTGACGCCAGTGGCAGCCAGTAGCAACGAAGCTGAAACCAATAACGCCAGTAATGCCAATAGCACAGACAGCGCTGCAGCCAGTTCCGAAAATATAAGTGATGATGAGTTTGAAGCATTGCTGGATCAGTTGCATGGCAAAGGCAAGTTTCAAGTTACCCCTAAGCCGACTGCCGATCACAGCGCTAGCGCTAAAGCGCCGGCTGAAGCAGTGGTTGCCACCGTCAAACCCAGCGCTGCTGAGACAAAGAAACCCGCAGCGGCCAGTCGTCCAGCAAGACCTACCGGTGCACCTGCGGTTGAGATCGAAACCACGGTACGGGTAGACACCGCACGCTTAGATGACATCATGAATATGGTGGGTGAGTTGGTGTTGGTGCGCAACCGCTTGGTGCGCTTAGGCCTCGATAGTGGTGATGAAACCATGTCGAAAGTGGTGGGGCATTTGGATGTGGTCACCGGCGACTTGCAAGCTGCGGTGATGAAAACCCGAATGCAGCCCATCCGTAAAGTATTTGGCCGCTTCCCACGTCTGATTCGCGATATGGCGCGTAATTTAAAAAAACAGATTCGTTTAGAGTTGGTTGGTGAAGATACCGATTTAGATAAAAACCTCGTAGAAGCACTGGCTGATCCTTTGGTGCACTTGGTGCGCAACTCAGTGGACCACGGGATTGAAATGCCAGCGGACCGCGAGGCGGCGGGTAAAGAGCGCGAAGGCTGCGTTACTTTGGCGGCCTCGCAAGAGGGCGATCACATTCAATTGACCATTACCGATGACGGTAAAGGTATGGATGCTAATGTGCTACGCGATAAGGCCGTTGAAAAAGGCATGCTCGAGCGCGAAGCGGCAGATCGCTTAACCGACGCTGAGTGTTACAACTTGATTTTTGCTGCAGGCTTTTCCACCAAAACCGAAGTCTCTGATGTGTCAGGGCGCGGGGTTGGCATGGATGTGGTGAAAACCAAGATTGCCCAGCTCAATGGCACAGTGTATGTGCATTCCACGCCTGGCAAGGGCTCGCAAGTGGTGATTAAAGTGCCACTGACCTTAGCCATTATGCCAACCTTAATGGTTAGGCTAGGTACGCAAGACTTTGCTTTTCCATTGGTTAACGTTAATGAGATTTTCCATTTGGACTTGTCGCGTACCAATATTGTCGATGGCCAAGAAGTGGTCATAGTGCGCGATAAAGCCTTACCGCTGTTTTATTTAAAGCAATGGCTGTTGCCCAATGAAGTCCATGCTGAACAAGTGGAAGGGCATGTGGTGATTTTAACCGTAGGCAATCAGCGCATTGGTTGTGTTGTTGATCAATTAATTGGTCAGGAAGAAGTGGTCATTAAACCCTTAGGTAAAATGTTGCACGGTACGCCCGGCATGTCAGGCGCGACTATTACCGGTGACGGTCGGATCGCCCTGATTTTAGATATTCCAGGCTTGCTAAAAAATTATGGACAGGGCTACTAACGCTAAGTAAAGCATCAGTGCAGTTTTTGGAGTGGGTATGACAGTTAAGGTTTTGGTGGTTGATGATTCAGGATTTTTTCGGCGCCGACTGACCGAAATACTCTCTGCCGATGGCAATATTGAAGTGGTAGGGACTGCTGCCAATGGTCGTGAAGCTGTGGAGCAAACTTTAGCTTTGCGCCCAGATGTCATCACCATGGACTATGAAATGCCGGTGATGGATGGCATTACTGCGGTTAAAAACATTATGCAACGCTGTCCTACGCCAGTGCTGATGTTCTCTTCGCTGACCCACGAAGGCGCGCGCGTGACCTTAGACGCCTTGGATGCAGGGGCGTTGGATTACCTGCCGAAAAACTTTGAGGACATCTCGCGCAATCCGCAAAAAGTAAAACAAATGCTCTGCGATAAAGTGCACTTGTTAGCCATGAGCAATACTCGGGCCTGGACCCGTCCCAGTGCGCCCAGCAGCACTTTAGAAACACGCAAAGCTGCAGCGCCTGCTGCAGCGCCGCGACCAGCAACCCGTAGCGTGCCCCCAGCAAGAACTGCAGCTCCAACGCCGCGTCCAGTGCGTACAGCGCCTGTACGCAGTGCTATTACCGGCCCAGCAGAAGAGCCCGTATTAGCTTCAACCAGCAGTCCACGGCGCAGAGCCTATAAATTGGTGGCCATTGGCACTTCAACCGGCGGGCCAGTTGCCTTACAGCGGGTTTTAACCCAGCTACCGGCCAACTTTCCAGCCCCCATTGTAATTATTCAGCACATGCCTGCAGCTTTTACCAATGCCTTTGCTGAGCGTTTAAATAAGCTGTGTCACATTGATGTCAAAGAAGCGGAAGAGGGCGATATTTTACGCCCAGGATTGGCCTTGCTGGCGCCAGGTGGCAAGCAAATGATGATTGATGGCCGCGGCAGTGTGCGTATTTTACCCGGTGACGAACGTTTGAGTTATAAGCCCAGCGTTGACATTACATTTGGCTCAGCGGCTAAAGTTTACCGTGACAAAGTATTGGGAGTGATCCTGACCGGCATGGGCGCTGATGGCCGTGAAGGCGCGCGGATGCTCAAGCAGTTGGGCAGTGAAATTTGGGCGCAAGATGAAGCCAGCTGTGTGATTTATGGCATGCCAATGGCAGTGGTTAAAGCTGGCTTGGCTGACCTTGTTTACAGTCTGGATGATATTGGTGGCTATTTAATTGAGGCCTGTAACTAATGGATATGCTCAGCCTGATTGGTTTAGTAATGGCGTTTGTTGCCATTATTGGCGGTAATTACCTTGAAGGCGGGCATGTCAGTGCGCTGATGAACGGCCCTGCAGCTTTGATTGTGTTTGGCGGTACTTTTGGTGCTGCTCTATTGCAAACCCCAGTCAGTCACTTTAAACGCGCCATACAAATTGTCAGCTGGGTTTTGTTTCCTCCGTATGCTGATCTGCCCAGCGCCATTAACAATGTTATCGGCTGGAGTATGACTGCGCGTAAAGATGGCTTACTGGGTTTGGAAGCTGTGGCTGAAGCCGAACTGGACCCCTATGCGCAAAAAGGCTTGCAGTTGCTGGTGGACGGTATGGAGTCTGAGGGTATTCGCAGTATCTTAGAGGTGGATTTATACACCCAAGAAGACCGCGATTTACAAGCTGCTAAGTTTTATGAGTGTATGGGCGGTTATGCGCCAACCATTGGTATTATCGGTGCGGTAATGGGCTTGATCCATGTTATGGGTAACCTTGCTGATCCGTCGCAGTTGGGCACAGGGATTGCCGTGGCATTCGTCGCGACTATCTACGGGATTGGCTCGGCAAACTTATTGTTTTTGCCGGTAGCCAGCAAAATAAAAGTGACAGTGTTGCGCCAGTCACGCTATCGAGAAATGCTCTTAGAAGGTATTTTGTCCATCGCTGAAGGCGAAAATCCGCGTTCTATTGAGTTAAAGCTGCAAGGCTTTATGGAGTAAGCATGGCACGTCGACGCAGAGAAGAAGAGCCGATTAATCATGATCGCTGGCTAGTCTCCTATGCCGACTTTATTACTCTGCTGTTTGCTTTTTTTGTGGTGATGTATTCAATATCCTCGATCAACGAAGGCAAGTACAAAGTGTTATCCGATTCCATGGAAGGCATTTTTAGCCAGCCGGAGCGAGCAATTAAACCCATACCGGTTGGCGATGAGCGCTTTAAAGGCCAGTCTGACAGTGATGATGGTGAGAGTGGTTCTGGCAGTGTTGCCCAAGACCCGCTAGCCAGTATTGCTGAGCAAATACGTGATCAATTTGATGGATTGTTGGGCGACGGCAAATTGCATGTGCGTGCCAATGAGATGTGGCTAGAGTTGGAGCTGAGTTCCAGTTTGCTCTTCCCCAGTGGTGATGCGATTCCGCACCAAGATGCTTTTGATATTATCGAGAAAATATCCAGTATTTTAGCGCCCTTTGATAATCCGATTCAGGTGGAAGGTTTCACCGATAATTTACCCATTAGTACAGCGCAATACCCCACCAACTGGGAGCTGTCTGCCGCTCGCGCGGCAAGTATTGTCCGTATGTTGGTGATGGATGGTGTACAACCTGAGCGCTTGGCGGCAGTGGGCTACGGTGAGTTTCAACCCATTGCTGATAATGCCGATGCTGCTGGCCGAGCGCGTAATCGTCGGGTGGTGCTAGTGATTTCTAGAAATGCCGATGCGCGTCGACAAACCGCAACCCAAGCTGCAGAAAATTAGCCAAACGGTAAGCTGGCATATAGATTGCTTGCTATATTGTAAGTCAATAAAATTGCTTACTGTGTCAATGGCTTGACGCAGTAATACAGCAGTTCAATGCAGTGCGATTGAGTATGGGGTATGCGATGAGAATCTGGGCCGTAGCGAACCAAAAGGGCGGGGTCGGTAAAACCACGACAACCCTTGCGCTTGCCGGTCTGTTGGCCGATGCGGGGAAGCGTGTGCTGGTGGTTGACCTTGATCCACACGGATCTATGACCAGTTATTTTGGCTATGATCCCGATACGCTGGAGCACAGTTGTTATGATTTATTTCAGCATGCTGGGCTGATTCCAGCTCACTTGCCGCAACAGTTACTGCGCGATACCAGTCATGAAAATATCAAGCTCTTGCCGTCTAGCACAGCGTTAGCGGTGTTAGAGCGTCAGTCACCGGGTAAAGATGGCTTGGGCTTAGTCATTAGCCGCACTTTAGCTCAGCTCGACGGTGAGTTTGATTTTGCCGTGATTGATAGCCCGCCGCTGCTTGGCGTCTTGATGGTGAATGCCTTGGCCGCTAGCCAGTATTTATTGATTCCGGTACAAACAGAGTTTTTAGCTTTAAAAGGCTTGGAACGCATGGTGAATACGTTAAAAATGATCAACCGTTCGCGTCAGCAAAGTTTGCCCTACAGCATTGTGCCAACCTTATTTGACCGGCGTACACAAGCCTCCATCAGTGCTTTGCGTATGCTGAAAAAACAATACCCTGCAACCTTATGGCAGGCCTATATTCCGATTGATACACGCTTACGTGATGCCAGTCGGGCAGGTTTAGTGCCCTCGCGCTTTGATAAAAGCAGTCGCGCAATTGTTGCTTACCGTGCTTTATTAAAGCATGTGCTGAATGAATGCTTGCAGCCGAAAAACACGGCGGCGGTAGCGGATGCAAGCAAGCCGCAGGAGCCTCTGCCATGAGCCTGATGGAAGCGCACACGCAATTTGGAGTGAGCTATGAGTAAAGGTAGTCAGCATGCTGCTTTACAAGGCTATTTAGATGCCTTACTGACTGATAATACGCCTGAGCCCAGCCGTGTCGAAGCGCCAGAGCCGGCGCAGCCAGCCCCTTTTTTAGAGCCGCCTGCGCCGGCCGTGACTTTTACTTTGCCACCCGTGGCGCTGGCTGAGCCCTTGATCAGTACTGAGCAAATTAGTCAGCTACCGACCTCCGTCGTTGCCACGGAGCAGCAGTCAGAGCTGACTGTAGAGGTGCTGGCGGCAACTGTTAAAGCCGCCCAGCCCAGTATCAGTCGTTGGGCTGAAGGGCCGTTTGAATGTTTGCTGTTTGACGTGGCTGGTTTAACGTTGGCTGTACCTTTGGCCGCTTTGGGCACTATCTATCCGTATCAAGCCGATCAACTCACGCCACTGTTTGGTCAGCCTGATTGGTTTGTGGGCATCTTGCCGACAGCGGGCGCTAATTTAAAAGTCTTAGAAACTGCCCGCTGGGTGATGCCAGAGCGCTATACTGCCGATATGTGTGATGGGTTAAAGTATGTGATTTCGATCAATGGCTATGATTGGGGGTTGGCAGTGCATCAAGTGCGTCACTCTATTCATTTACAGCCAGAAGAAGTCAAATGGCGCACCCAGCGTGGTAAGCGTGCTTGGTTGGCTGGTACAGTGATTGAGCATATGTGTGCTTTGCTCGATGTAGAAATCTTGGCAGAATTAATTACTGGCCAAGATGCGCCCCCAGTGGTGCTTAAATAGAATATAAAAATGTACTATATAGTGTGAGCCAACAAGCTCTATATGAGGGAAATAACCATGCAAAATTTATCCGCTCACAGCGCTGATGACCCTATTTTACAGTGGGTGACCTTTCGCTTAAATGAAGAAACCTATGGCGTCAATGTGATGCAGGTGCAAGAGGTCTTACGCTATACAGAAATTGCCCCTGTGCCGGGTGCGCCCAGCTATGTGTTGGGCATTATTAACTTACGCGGCAATGTGGTGACGGTGATTGATACCCGCCAGCGTTTTGGTTTGCCACCCGCTGAAGTGGGTGATAATACCCGTGTGGTAATTATCGAGGTGGACAAGCAGGTTGTTGGTATTTTAGTGGATAGCGTGGCTGAAGTTGTGTATTTGCGCCAGTCGGAAATAGAAACCGCGCCCAATGTGGGCAACAGAGATGCTGCTAAGTTTATTCAAGGCGTGTGCAACAAGAACGGCGAATTATTGATTCTAGTTGAACTGGAGAAAATGATGAGCGAGGAAGAGTGGTCAGAGCTGGATAGCTTATAATGTGGTTGGCAGTGTTGTTTTTATCTTTACTGTGCATGGGTAACGGTGTTGCCGTGTATTTATTGTGGAGAGATAAGCAGCGCTTAACGGCTTTATATGCCGAATATGCAGAGCAAGCCAGTGCACAGAAAAAAGCGCTCAATACCCTCAATCGGCGCTTAGAAACATACTTGTCAGGCAGTATGCGCATGGGGCAAGAGTTGGATGAAATTCAACAGAGCCTGACGCCCTTATCAGAAAAGATTTTACGCATGGAGCAAAAGGATCCTAATACTTTATCCTTTACTCAGGCTGCGCGTTTAGTTGGGCTGGGGGCAACTACCGAAGACTTAAAGCAGTCGTGCGGGTTAAGCCAGTCTGAAGCGGAGTTATTACAGCGTTTACATACTAAAAGATAAGTACCAGGATAATAAAAAAGGCCAACTCGAAAGTTGGCCTTTTTGCCTTAGCAAGTAATATTACTTGCGGCTGGCTTTTTCTAACATACGCAGAGCGCGTTCGTTAGCTTCGTCAGCAGTTTGCTGAGCACGTTGAGCAGCGCTCATCGCTTCGTCAGCTTTGCTGTACGCTTCGTCAGCGCGAGCTTGTGCACGTGCTACTGAATCTTCAGTGGCGGTTAAACGTGCTTCAGTTTCCTTTGCTACACTGCTGCAACCAGTTGCTAAAACAGCAGCTAAAGCCAATGCAGAGAATTTTAGAACATTATTCATCGTGTTCCCCTTAGTTTGGGTTTCCATGGAAGCAACTTACCTAATGGTAAATTGACTATCCTATATGTTACGCATTCGTTTGATTAAGTAAACTAGCAGAAGGCCTAGAATGCATATATTTTTGCATTATTGTGCGATAAGTGCACAAAAAAGCCATGTAAACTTGGGCTCGACCGGATTGTCTTAACCGAAGTGGGATTTAAAGACTATAAACCAAGCAAGCATTGCAGCCAGCGCTTAGTATTGAGTGGCTTTGTTTGAGTTGACTGGCTGATTTAATTCAAGGGATGCCCTGTGATTTATTCTGGAAGTACTGCACTTATTATGCGCAATATAGTTGCACTGTTATTGCTGGTTGGCTTTGCTGTTCAGGCGCAAGCGGCAAGCTTGAGCTTGAGCCAGTGCGGGCAAGAAACGATTGCGTTACAAGATTACATGCAGTTTTATCACGATAAAGATGCTGATAAAGGTCTCGCAGAGATTCAGCAGCTAGCCGATCAGGATTGGCAGCCACTCAATAAAAAATCCTTGAGTCCCGGGGTTACGCGCTCAGCGTATTGGTATCGGCTGGTAATCGATAACCAAACTCCAACGCTGTGTAAATTATGGATTGATTTAAATACTTTCCGCGTGACAGATGTGCAAATGTACAGCCAGTATGCTGCTGCAGGCTGGCAAACTCAGCGCTTTGGTGTTGCCTATCCTGTGAGTGAGTGGGCGAGTAACCGCCGCATTGCCAGCTTACCTGTGCTGTTACCGGCGCAAAGCAGCAGCCCAATACTGCTTCGATTACAAAGTGCCCACGCTTTTGCCATTAATCCGTTGCTGTTATCAGAGCCAGCCTTGGTTAAAGAGCGTATGGCCGGGAGCTTAATTGATGGCATAACCATTGGCGTAGTGGGGTTGTTGATTGCTTTTAGCCTGTGGGTCGGGTTTTTCTTGCGCTTAAAGATACTGCTTACCCATGGTTTAGCGGTGCTATTTTATACCCTTTATATGGCGGTACTGGTTGGCTATGCCTTTCTCTATTTATGGCCCAGTGCCGTGCAGTGGAATGGGCAAGCAGTGATAATTCTCGATATAGCAGCTGCAGTGTTGCTGCTCAGCTATTTACGGGTGTTATTGCAGGTAAAAAAACAAGTGCCGCTGACTCGAGCCTTGATGGCTAGCGCACAGTTGGCGCTTGTTGCCTATTTAGTGCTGCGCTTGCTGTTACCGCATGCGCAATGGTTGGACCAAGGTCAAACACTTAAAACCGTGCTGCATGTATGGGTGATTGTGGCCATTCTCGCTGCACTATATTGTGGGACGCAGCGCAAGCTGGCGTATAACTGGTTCAGCTATTTTTTACCCCTTGTTGTTGTGGCGCAAAGTATAAGTCGGCTTTTATTTACTTTCGGGGCTAATAGCGCAGTCCTGATAGAAAACACCTGGCTCGCAGCTTCAGTGTTACCGGCAGCTTTGTTGCTGGCTTATACATTGGCCAGCCAAATAGTCTTAGGGCGGCAGCGTGAGCAATTGGCATTGGCTGATACAGAGCAATTAAAACGTGCCGAACAAGAAACCTTAGAGCAGCGTGTTGAGCTACGCACTGAGCAACTGCGTGAAGCGTTGCGTAAGCAAAATATGTTATTGGCGCGAATTAGCCATGATTTGCGTAGCCCATTGTTGCATGTGATTAGAGATGCGGGCTTATTGCAGCAGTCCACTGCGCAGGCGCAGCAATACGGGCAAAGTATCCAGCGGGCAGCGTATCAGCAATTAGAGTTGATTGATGAGCTGCTTGAGTACTCCCGTGGCGAATTAAAACAGCTGGAGTTGCTTGTAGCACCGGGGTATTTGTTTGGTTTCTTACGGGAAATTGAGGAAACTGGAGCGTTTTTAGCAGAAAGCCATCACAACACTTTTAACAGCTACTTAGCCAATGACTTGCCTCTATTGGTCAATGCGGATTTTCGCCGCTTACGGCAAGTGATAGTCAATTTATTAGCCAATGCGGCAAAGTTTACCCAAGCTGGCCACATCGAGTTGAGCGTCAGTGTTGTGCAGTTAGATAAACAGGCAGGCTACGCTGAAGTGTTGTTTCAGGTGGCTGATAATGGTGTGGGGATACCCGCTGCAGAGCGTGAATCCTTATTGCAGCCCTTTCAGCGTGGGGCAAACACTGCGCACCAGGCGGGTGTCGGCTTGGGTTTATATATTGTGCGGCAACTGCTGGATTCGATGCACAGTGAGTTGCATTTGCAAGAGTCTGCAAGTGGTGGGGTTTGCAGTAGTTTCACCTTGCGCTTAGAGCTGGCGGCAGAACAAGAGCTGGAGCAGGTATTTATTGAGGGGTTTAGTCCCAACAGCGAAGGGCAGCAGCGTTGCGTGCTGATTGTGGATGATGTAGCCATTACCCAAGAAATGCTTTACGAGTTACTGGCAGGTTATGACTACAACCCCATTACTTGCGATAGTGCTGCTGAAGCCTTACTGATTCTGCGTGACAGTCCTGTGGATATCATCATCACTGATCAGGTAATGCCGGTTATGGACGGTTGGGGCTTGCTGCGTCGAGTGCGTCAAGAATGGCCTGAATTACCGGTTTTGCTGTATTCTGCGCGCCCACCGGTACGGCCAGCGGGCTTGGATGCCAGCATTGATTTTGATGCTTGCTTATTAAAGCCTGCGGTCACCAGTGAGTTGCTTGAACAACTGCAGACGTTGCTGCGTTAAGGCTTCCCTTGTAGGGCGCGGATTTGTTCCTGCAAGTAAGCCATGGTACTCAGTAGACAGTCTTCGATCTTGACCTGTAATTGCTTAGCTGACTGCATATGCTGATGGTGCAGTGCATTATTTAACTCCAGTGCCAGTTGCGATAAATGCTGAAAGCCAGCATGGCCAGCAGTGCTGATTAAGTCATGTAGATCTTGTTGAACCTGCTTCGTGTTGTTGGTGTTGTGCAGTTGGCGAATGCTGTCGAGGCGAGCTTGGTAGTCTTGCTTAAGCTTGCCGAGAAACTCACTAAAACGCTGATCGCCCATGCTGTTATGCAGCGTTTGTAAGTGCTGCTGATTCACATGCTGTGCACTGAGTGCTGTGCTTGAGACGGGAAGCGCAGAGCTGGGCGCTGCTTTTTGCTCAAGTTGCTGCGCTAGGGTGCGCCACAGCTCCTGCTCATTGAAGGGCTTACTCAGGTAAGCGTTGACGCCGTTTATTGGCTTATGCTCAGCGAAATTCAGATTGGCACTGACAATAATGATGGGAATATTGCGCCCTTGTGGCAGCTCGCGGATTATCTGGGCGGCACTTATGCCATCTAATACGGGCATCATAATGTCCATCAAAATCGCACTGAAATAGCCAGCCTCATGTTGCTCAATATGCTCCACTGCTTGCTGTCCATTGTGAGCCTGCTCGACAATAAAACCTGCTTCTTCGAGCATGCCTTGGCCAACAAGGCAATTGATTGCATTGTCATCGACTAATAAAATGCGCAGCCCTGAAAAGTCTACCGGCGGTAAAGTCAGAGCAGGGTGTTGAGCATTATCATGGGCCAGTGGCTGGGTTGCTGGGCTGACTGCAGCGGTAAACCAGAAAGTGCTGCCGTGCCCCTCTTTACTCTGTAAACCAACATCACCATTCATAAGATTAGCCAGCTTGCGAGAGATGGCAAGGCCTAAACCAGTGCCGCCAAAACGGCGGGTAATGGAGGCGTCAGCTTGCTGAAATTCTTTAAATAACAGTTCAGCATTTTCTGGGGAAATGCCGATCCCTTGGTCAGTTACTTCGCAATAAAATTGAAACTCAGATTGATTGATTTGCTTAAGGTGCGCGCGGATATAGATATGCCCGCCGTCACTAAATTTAATCGCATTATTTAAATAATTGAGCAGTATTTGCCCGATGCGGGTGGGGTCACCATTTAAGTACTCAGGTAGTTGCGGATCTATTATTACCTTTATCTGTAGGTTTTTTTGTTGTGCATCAGCGCTGAGCATTTCAACGGTATTGGCAATCAAAGTGGCAGGTGAAAAAGAGATATGTTCAAGCTGTACGTGATCACCATCGAGTTTTGAAAACTCTAAAATATCATTGATGATGCTGAGTAAGTGCTGTCCAGCAGTGTTGATATTGTTAAGACGCTGGCGCTGTGAATCACTGAGATCATGCCTGAGCATCAGCCTGGTCAAGCCTAAAATGGCATTCATCGGTGTGCGGATTTCATGGGTCATTGTGCTTAAGAAAGCTGCCTTAGCGCGCGCTGCCTGCTCGGCGTTGCTTCTAGCCTCTTCTAAGGCTTGGGCTTGATCTTGCGCGGCTGTGACGTCTAGTAACACGCCGTTAAACAAAGTGGTCTGATCGTCTAAGGGCTGGCAGGTGGCTAGAATCTTATACCAGATAATTTTTCCTTCCCGTTGTAGGCGGATATTGCTATCAATGGGCTTTAAAGTTTGACGGCTGTGAAGAAACGCTTTTTTGATAATCCATTGAAAGGTGCTGGAGCCAGGAAAAATCGTTTCATTTTTACTAAATGTTCGATTTAACAGCGCGGTAACCGGTTGCTCTAGAAAAAACTCGGCTTTGCTGTTGAGAAATAGAAACTTTTTACTGCCATCTTGGTTTAAGCGCAGCTGAAAAACCGCGCCGGGAATGGCATCAGTTAAAGCCACCAGTTGCTGGGAAAGGCGTATGTTTTCTTTATTGTGCACGGCCTCGATTTCTAAACGGTCGGCACGCTGCATAGAGTCACGGAACACCTTTAAAGCCTGCGCCATGCGGCCCACTTCATCATTGCGTTGTAGGTAGCAAATGACTCCATCATAATGCCGCTCACTGAAGCGGTCCATTACTCTGGTAAGGCGGGTAATAGGCCTGGAAATACTGGTGTAGGATAAAAAACTAGCAAAGCCCATTGCTAGCAGTAGGATAAAAGTAACAGCTAAAACAGTATTGGTTATGGTCTCTTGAGTGGTTTCTGCTAACTCTTGCGTCGCATTGAAGTAGTCCAAGATAATGGCTTGGCGCAGTTTATCTAGATGCAAATGCAAAGTGGCCAGTTCCGGCTCAAGCTGGCTGTGAATAATGATTAATGCACGGTCACCACGCCAGCGAACAGCTTGCTCAATTACCTCATTAATAAGACCGAACACATGGGCTTGTTGTGTGGTGATATCCGTTAAAATTATGGTTTGTGCGGTAGAGAGGGCACTGATATTACTTAACTTCTCGATGAAAGTTAATTGCTGTTGCAACAGCTCATTTTGACTGTTGCGCATGTCCTGCTCTGTTTGCTTAGTGAGTACTGAAAATGCTAAGCGGCTAGCGTCACTGAGAGTCAGTAATGCCCTGTTGATGGTTAAGACATTTTGGCTCTTGTGTTCAAGCAAGTAGCGGTAGTTTTCATCGACTTTGTGCATGCTGTTTAGCGCATATAAAGTCGTCAGCGTAGCCAGAGCGCTGAGTAGGCCAACCAGCAACAGTATTTTGTGAGTGATACTAAAGGCGATATTTTTGAACATATTATTGGCTAGGAGCAGCGTCAAGCGCCGCTGGCTGAGGGACTCCATTGAGCACTTTTTCTGCCGCCGAGTCAGCACTGATACGTTGATTCAAAAAATCGCCAACTATAACCTCTAAGTTCTTATTGATAATCGATGGCATAACTGCGCGGCGCATATTGGCCATACGCAAATCATTGATACTTTTTTGGCTGCAGTGGTTGAAACCATCGGTATTAATATCGACCCGAGCTGGCGCCGCACCGCTGGCGATACTGAGCTCACGCTGAAACTCTTTATCAAGAAAAATACGGGCCAACTGCTGCTGGTTGGCTTTGCGCTCGGGTGGCGCTGGAAAAAACACAACATGGTCGCTGTTAAAGACATAAGCACCTTGAGTGCCTGGGAAGCGTAGGCATAAATAGTCAAGTTGCGCTTCTGCACCCAAGGCGCTTAGCTCACTGTTGACCCAGCTGCCATGGACCTGCATCAGTACTTGACCTTGCCATAACTGCTCTGTTGCTTGATCCCAGCTGAGCGAGTGGGTGTTAGGTGCAAAGTAACCAGCCAGTTGCTGTAGGCGTAGGAAAGATTGTGCAAGAATCTGTTGATCTGCCGCGCTGCGCTGCTGCTCGACAAATAAACCTCGATAAAACTCCAAGCCACCGGTACTGATCACCACCAGCTCAAATAATAGAGCTTGCTCCCAATCCTCACGAGGGGTGGCCAGGGCCGGAATGCCTAAGGCGCTAGCATGCGCCAGTAAGTCAATTAAGTCGTCCCATGTTTCTGGCTCAGGCATATCAAGGAGAGTAAACAGTGTTTTATTAATCCACAACCAGTTGGTTGAATGGCTATTGAGTGGCGCTGAGACCCAATGCCCTTGGTGTTTAGCGCGCTCTTGAATGGCTAAAGGAATGACTTCAGCCCACTCTTGCTCTTGGGCAATATCATCCAAGGCAAGTAGCGGTAAAGCCTTGGCATAATTATGGGTTTCACTGCTGTCGAGCATGGCTGCATCAGGCCGCTGAGCATCTAACCGGTCCTTAAGTTGTGCTAGATATAAATGACTGCTGCTGCTCTGCGCTGCTTGCTCAGTCCAAGTCAGGTTTTTTTGCTTAAGGTATTTATTCAGCGTGGCAATATTCTTTACTTCGCCAGCGGAGTTCCACCAGTGCCAAAAGTGAATCTCTGCGTCTTCAGCAAGGGCTGTTCGCGGTGTCACTGCGATGCTGAGCAAGCACAGCGCGGTTGTAATAGCGGCGCGGCTTGAGAGACCTCGCAGTGTTTTTTGGCGTAGATAGGCAATCAAGCGACTTAGGATCCTTCAGGCTGAGTAATGGGCACTATGCCTGGCACTCTACTTTGTGAAACGTGCACAATTAAATAGTCAATCAGAACACGGGTGGCTAAAGTTATGCCGCGATGGGACTGGGTAAAGGCAAACAGCGTTCGCCGATCTTCAGTGTGATCATGGTACTTCAAATCACCGCTTTTGAGTCCAATCTGGCAGGCGAATGACGGTAGATTAGCATAGCCAAAGCCAGCCAGTGTAGCTTCGAGTGCATTTAAATAGTTGCTAACTTGTAAGCTGTTGGGGCTCTCTTGGTTGAGTTGATGATTGGCTGTGCTGACTTGGATGGGCTGCGCGGCTAGCGGAGCTTTTATTCCCGTACTGACCACATTGATAAAGGTGAGTATTGCCAAAGGACGCGCAACAATCTGGCTGCTATCGCTTGGCGCTGCAAAGAGGCTCAAGGCCAGATCAATGGCTTGCGTATTGATATTTTCAATGCCATCAGCACTATGTAAATTGAGCTGAATATGAGGGTGGGTGTTTTGAAAGTTGAGGAGCATGGGCATCAACCAGCTACTCAAAATAGCTGGCAAAATAAGATTGATACGGCCGCTCGGAATAGCCAATGAGCGCTGCACACTGTCGGTGGCCTTTTGTGCTGCAGTAATCATCTCCAGGGTATGCCGATACACTTCAGTACCGATGCTGGTCAGGGTTAAAAAGCGTGGATTACGGTGCAGTAATTGTGCCCCTAAACGTGTTTCTAACTGACTGAGGCGACGACTTAAATTGGACTTAGAGAGGCCGTGATGGCTAGCCGCAGCGGAAAAGCTACCGGCATCAATAATTTGTACAAACCAGTAAAGGTCCACCAAGTTGTCTGCTAAATTATATGAGTTTGGCTCGTTTTCTTCAGCTGTTATTAAGCCAGGCTTAGATGCTTTCTTTGTCATTATTGCTACTCCAGCAAGTCAGTAATCTTGCTGTTATTAGGTAATAATTGCGCTTTATATCAATTACAATATATTAGTCATTATAAGTGATGTGCAACGACCGTACCTTTGCTTGGCTTGATAATGTCTTTGTTCGAGCGGCTGAAGTGAGTTTATTAAAGGAATAACATGTGAGTAAGCAGCAAGTGCAGCGTTTACAAGGTGTCCATATTTTATTGGTGGACGATAAGCCTGAGGAAGTGGAAAACTTACTCACTGTGTTGCAAGCGCAAGGTGCGCGGGTTACGGTCGCCAGCGAGCCCAGAAAGGGCCTGCAATTGGCGCGGGTCTTTGATCCTGATTTGATTTTGCTCGATGTGCATATGCCGGAAATGGACGGCTTTGCTGTATGCCGTTTGCTGCGTGAAATACCCAGCTGCCAAACAACACCGGTTATCTTCTTAACCTCAGCAGCGGATGTGGCTGATCGCGTCAGCGGCTTAACCTTAGGCGGCGCTGATTATATTGTGAAGCCTTTTGCTGAAGAAGAAGTGATTGCCCGCATCGTTATTCACGTGCAGTTAGCCAAGCGTGTGCAGGGAGTGGGTCTGCCGGTTGATGCCAGTCCGCTCATTGAGCATCCTGATCAAGTGTTTTTGCAAGCGGCTTTGCGCTTGATTAGTGAGCAGCTCAATAACTTACCCAAGCTTGGTGAAATCGCTGAGCAAGTCGGCACTCACGATAAAAAGCTCTCTGCTATTTTTCGCAAACATCTTGGCATGACCGTATTTGCTTGGGTGCGTGAAGAGCGCCTGCGTAAGGCGCAAGAGTTGTTGGCGCGCAGCCAAATGAGCATTGAAGATGTGGCCGCTGAGGTTGGTTTTACCAGTGCAGCAAATTTCGCCACTGCATTTCGAGAACGCTTTTTGGTCACCCCAACGGGGTATCGACAAAGCGTTGTACAAGGTTTATAGCGGTTGGCCATTGTTTTTAGCGTTGCTTAGATAAAACTTGTAAAAAATATTCAAAATCAGCTGTCCGCTCTAGCAAAGGTTGCAATCTGGCAGCCCTTGCCGCAAAGCCATATGACTCTCTCCTGTTTTAAATAAAGCTTATGCAGATACTTTCTGCGTTTTGGCTGGTGATGCAGTGCCTGTAAGCATTTGCGGGTATTAGCTGTCTGCTGAGTCAAGAATAAAAGTGGGCTTTAGTCTCATTTTAATCTTTTGACTATTGATTTTTCTTTGCGATGCTCAATTGCCTCCTTTTCTAGAGGGCGTTGTGTTGCTTTGCATGCAACATGATGTTGCGCTGCAGCTGTTAATACCTTGCTGGGTAAACGCTAAAATTATCAATTAGGCGTAATTAACAGTAAGTCTTAGCTTATTTTAGTACCCATTGCTGTTGGGCAGTTTCTTCAAGCTCCAATAGCAAAAACTAAGAGCCTACTTCGCCAACTTTTTGATACCGCTAGGGATAGCTCTGACTCGATTGTCGGCTTGTCCTATCGGTTTATACATTTGTTTAAACAGTTAGGGAAAGGTATGCAACCAATTGTATCGTTTAAAAAACTCGCTTTAGCGGTGTGCTTGGGCGTGGTAACTCTTCATGCACAAGCGCAACAGGATACGTTAGCTGGCGCAGTGAAAGAGGCCATGGATTATCAGCCAGAAATCCAAGCCAAGTTACACGCCTTCAATGCCGCAACGTACGATCGCCGCGAAGCTTTTGGTGGCTACTTGCCGAGTGTGGATCTTAAGGGCGCAGTTGGTCAAGCCGATCGCCAGCACGATAACCGTAATTGGTATTCGCGCAACTACGCAGAAGTATCGCTGACGCAAATCTTGTTTGACGGCTTTCGTGTCCGTAACCAAGTGGCGAAAGCTGAGCACACCAGCCGCATGCGCTACTACGAGTTGCTGGATGAAGCTGAAACTAAATCATTGGAAGTCACTAGTGCGTACTTAGATGTTTTGCGCTACCGAGAAATGGTGCGTTTGGCGCAAGTGAACCTTGATAATCACTTGAGCGTACAAACCCAAATTGAGCAGCGTGCACAGCGTGGCGTCAGCAACAATGCTGACCTCTTGCAAATCAATGGCCGCGTCTCGCTGGCTGAGTCGAATTTGCTCACGGAAATTGCCAACCTGCAAACCGTTAGTGCACGTTTCCAGCGTTTAGTTGGCCGTTTGCCCGCTGAAGATATGGCAGAAGTGGCTACTGGGCAGTTAACTGCGCCAACTGATATTCAAACTGTACTGGATGCGGGTTATGCCAATAATCCGAGCTTGCACGCCGCGTTTGAAAATATTGATGTGAGCCAGTCGGCCTTTCAAGAAGCCAAAGCTAATCGCTACCCAACGTTTGAGTTTGGTGCCAGTCACGGTGCCTATAAAAATAACAATGGTTTCGATAATCGACAAATAAACAACTCGTCCAGAGGCTCGCGCTATGGCGACGAAAGCATTGTTGAAATCCGTATGCGCTACAACCTGTACCGTGGTGGCAGTGACCGTGCGGCAGAGCGTGCGGCTTTCCAGCGGATTAACCAAGCCGAAGACTTGCGCGATAAAGCCTGTGTGGACTTGCGCCAAACTGCATCCATTGCTTACAGCGATATTGCTAACTTGGAAATCAAACAGTCGGCCCTGAAAAACCACCGTGACGGCTCTATTAAGGTAGTCAGTGCCTACCGTGAGCAGTTTGATATTGGCCGACGCTCGCTGCTCGACGTTTTGGACTCCGAGAACGAAGCCTTCCAAGCTGAACGCGCTTATGTTCATGGTCATTACGATTTAATTGCTGCCAATGCGCGCACTTTGCAAAGCATGGGTAAGTTGCTTAATACGCTGGCTGTATCAGCAGATGAGATTCCGAGCCTGAGCGATATTAATGCGGATTCCCGTGTCGCTGATGCCCGTGACTACTGCTCAAACTATGGCACCACCGGTTGGGATGTGAGCCGTTATTTCAATAGCAAGTCACCTGTGCAGGTTATGGATTTAAGCGGTGATACTTTGTTTGATAGCGGCTCCGCACAGATTAAACCGCGGGCAATGCCGAGCTTAGAGCGTTTTGTCGAAATGGTGAAAAATAACGGCAACCTGCGTGAAGTGCAGATCGTTGGCCATACTGACAACACCGGCTCAGAAGCCATTAATCGCAAGTTGTCTTTAGAGCGCGCCATTGCTGTGCGTGACTTTATGATCGCCAACGGTGTGAACAGCGCAATTATTTCTGCCCAAGGAGTGGCGTCAACCCAGCCGGTAGCAAGTAATGCTACTGCGCAGGGCCGTGCAGAAAACCGCCGCGTTACCTTAACCGTGAAACGCGATTAAAACGAAGAGCCAGTTGCACATTGCATGCACGGGGTTACTCGTGCATGCCCATGATTGAGATTGCTGATGAGTGAAACAACTAAAGATCCGTTAAGTGCCTGCATCCTATGGCTTGCGCAAAGCCATGGGGTTAGCACTACTTATAGTGCTGTAACTGAAGGCCTACCTTTAGTTAATGGCGCTATAACGCCATCTTTATTTTCACGGGCCGCAGCGCGGGTGGGCTTTAACAGTCATCTGGTGCAACAACCCTTAGGTAAAATCAATAGGTTACTGCTGCCTTGCGTACTGTTGTTAAAAGACAACAAAGCCTGCATTTTGCAGTCGCTGAATAAAGATACACAACGTGCGATTGTGGTGTTTCCCGAGCTGTCGATGCAGGCCAGTGAGCTTGCGCTCGCAGAGTTAGCTGAAGCTTATGCGGGCTTTACCTTATACAGTCGTCCGGAATTTAAACCTGAAGCCAGTACTCAACCCAGCGCTGCTACTGTGCGGCAAGGGCACTGGTTTTGGAGTGTGGTACTTGAAAATCGCCACGTATACCGCGATGTGCTAATCGCTGCGGTATTTATTAACTTATTTGCCTTGGCCATGCCGTTATTTGTGATGAACGTGTATGACCGCGTTGTGCCCAACAAAGCACTGGATACCCTCTGGGTGCTGGCGCTGGGGGTGAGCATTATTATTTGCGCAGACCTGTTGTTGAAGTTATTGCGCAGCTGGTTTGTTGAGTTGGCTGCTAATCGGGCAGATCTCAAACTTTCAGCATTTGTGATGGAGCGTATCCTCGGCGGACGCTTACAGCATGCGCCGGCATCCATCGGCTCCTTTGCTTCGAATGTGCAGTCCTTTGAAAGTGTGCGCAGTTTTATTGGCTCCATGACCATCACCGCCTTGATTGATTTGCCGTTTTTTCTATTGTTTGTGCTGATTATCGGCATGATTTCTTGGTATATGGTGATTCCGGTATTGATCGGCGCGGCGCTGATTTTGCTCTATGCCTTGTCGGTGCAGTCAAAGATGCAAGTAATGTCGGAAGCCATTGGTCAAGCCAGTGCGCAGCGTAACTCAGGCTTGATTGAAAGCTTGGCTGCCAATGAAACCATTAAAAGTTTCAATGCCACCCAGCGCATGCAAAGCAGTTGGGAGCAAACCACCAGCTTTTTGGCGGCCTGTTCTAGCCAAATGCGTTTGCTTGGTGCTTCTGTGGGCATGAGCGCTGCATGGGTTCAACAATTAGTCGCGGTAGCCATGATCATCCTCGGAGTGTACTTAGTGGTGGCCGGTGAAATGTCGCAAGGAGCTTTGATTGCCAGCTATATGTTGTCTTCACGGGCCATGGCGCCAGTATCACAAGCGGCATCATTGTTGACACAGTACTACCAAGCGGCCACTGCGCTGGCTTCGCTGGAAGAAATGATGGGCAATGAGCAAGAGCGGCCAAGCGGTAAACACTTCATTAGCCGTGCGCAGATTCGCGGTGATATTGAATTTAAAAATGTCTCTTTCAGCTACCCGGGTGAAGAGCGGGAGGCGTTAAGCAACCTGTCCTTTAGCATTAAAGCTGGGGAGTCGGTGGCTATTTTAGGCCGTGTTGGCTCCGGTAAGAGCACCATTGAAAAACTGATACTCGGGCTTTATAAGCCCAGCGCCGGTCAGGTACTGATTGATGGTGTGCACATTGAGCAAATTGATCCTGCTGAATTGCGTCGCCAGATCAGCTATATCCCGCAAGAAGCACAGCTCTTGAGCGGCAATATTTATGAAAACATCACTTTAGGAGTTGCCCACCCAGCCAATCAGCAAGTATTGCAAGCTGTGGAATTGGCTGGTTTAGCACCTTTAGTTGGTCAGCATGCCGATGGTCTGGGCATGCCCGTGGGTGAAAATGGCAGCCGCTTATCCGGTGGGCAACGCCAAGCCATAGCTGCGGCGCGGGCCTTTATGCGGGAAGGACAAGTCTTATTGTTAGACGAGCCTTCCAGTGCCATGGACAGTGGTCTTGAGCAGCACCTTTGCCAGTCAATTAAAAAGCAAAGTAAAGATAAAACCCTAGTGTTGATCACCCATAAAACCAGCTTGTTGAGTCTGGTTGAGCGCTTAATAGTGCTCGATGGTGGCAAGTTACTGGCCGATGGACCTAAAGCCGATGTGCTTAAAGCTTTGTCAGAAGGCAGCTTGCAGAAGGTGAGCGCATGACCCAGCAGGATAAAACTCCAAAAAGTGCCGAGCAGCGTGCCTTTGAGAAGCTGGAGGGGTTGACTGCAGTGAACCACAAAGGCTTGCGTTTTATTGATCGTATTTTTAAGCCATTGTTTTCTGTATTTCACAATAAGGCCGCGCATTGGGATACGGATGCAGAGTTTGCCCTTAAACAGCAGCAAATGCTCAAAGCGCGGGGCTTGCTGTATGTGGTGGCTTTGGTCTTTATCACTTTATTGGTGTGGGCAGGTTTTGCCACTGTGGATGAGGTGACCCGTGGCGAAGGTAAAGTGATTCCTTCGCGGCAACTGCAAGTCATTCAGTCGGTGGATGGCGGTGTGGTGGAAGAGTTGTTTGTACAAGAGGGGGCCAAGGTGCAAGAGGGGGATGTGCTGGTGCGCATTGATCCTACCCGTTTTTTGGCGAACTTTGAAGAAAACAGCGTACGCACCTTTGCTTTGGCCGCCAAAGTTGAGCGGCTCAATGCGTTAATCAATGAGCGTGCCTACCAGCCAGATTTTGCTGCGGATTTGAGTGCCGAAGAGTTAGAAGTGCTGGCCCGTGAACAAAGCTACTACACCAGTGCGCTGCATGAATTGGAACAGCGTTTGACCATTGCGCGCAATCAGTTGAGCCAGCGCCAACAGGAACTCAGTGAGACCGAGGCGCGGATTCGGGCTGCGCAGCAAGCCTACAATATGTCCAATCAAGAGCTGCAGGTTACCAAACCTTTATTAGTCTCTGGCGCTGTTTCTGAAGTGGAAATTTTACGTCTGCAAAGAGATACCGCCGCTGCACAGGGTGAACTCAATCAAGCAGCAGCCAGAGCTAGACAAATTAAAGCCAGCATTGAAGAAGCACAAGGGCGAATTCAAGAAGTGCAACTGACCGCGCGCAATCAGTGGCAAGCAGAGCTTAGCGAGGCCTCGTCATCCTTAAGCAGCTTAGAGAAAAGTGTAGATGGCCTAGCGGATCGGGTTAAGTTTGCCGAAATTCGCTCACCGGTCAGTGGCACTGTGCAACGGGTTTTATTTAATACTATTGGCGGCGTAGTGCAGCCGGGTAATGCGGTTTTAGAAATTGTCCCCGATGACAGTGATCTAGTGATCGAGGGCAAAATCGCCCCAGCAGACATTGCATTTTTACGCCCGGGTCTGCCCGTTACCATTAAGTTTCATGCCTACGATTACGCTATTTACGGCGGGATGTCGGCAACATTACAGCACATTAGCGCCGACACCATTACCGATGAGCGCGATGACACCTATTACTTGGTCCGTGCCGTTGCGCACGACCCTGAGTTTGCCAAAAACCTTGCAATTATTCCGGGCATGACCACCCAAGTGGATGTGTTAACCGGGAAAAAAACCATTTTATCGTACTTACTTAAGCCTGTGCTGCGCGCGAAAGCGAATGCATTAACAGAGCGCTAAAAGTTAATTTTGCTGCTCAGTGAGCTTGGCTCGTTGGGTCAGTAGTTATTTGAGAAGAGGTTGTTATGGATAATTTAATCACTGTTGTTTCCCTTCAAGGTCAAGCATGGGCTGTCGCACTGGATGGGTCGCGTCGAGAGTTACAAGTCGGTGATACCATTTCTGCCAATGAAATGGTTGTTACAGCAGAAGGTGCGCAAATTGATTTGCAGTTTGCCGACAATCAAGTACTGACCTTAGTGGGCGAGCAAGATGCGCCTGTGGATGTTGCACAATTGGCAAAAAAAGCTGAGCTGAGCCAGCCGTTAACGCCCATTAATAGCGCCAAGGAAGATACCTCAAGCGCAATCACCGTTGATGATACGCTGGAGTCAGAAGGACACCGTTTTGTCCAGTTAGTACGTATTCATGAAATTATCGAGTCCGACGGCTTTACCCCGCTGACCGTTGCGCGCATTCAGGAAATTATCAAGCCCTTAGGCATGGTCTTGCCTGAGCGTGACTTTGAAGGTGATCGTTGGAAAGAGCATGTGAGCTATCGCGAGCATGGTAGTAATGTCCAGTACAGTGTCAGTATTGCCATTGACGTGATTGCTGACGATGACATCATTAACGCTGCTGAAGCACAGCGCGACATCACCGTAACTGGAACCGTCGGTGGCGATGTTAAGCCCGATGATAAGGTGACAGTCACGGTTAACGGTAAAACCTACGAAACCACAGTCAACCCTGATGGTAAAACTTGGAATGTGGACATTCCCGGTAGTGAACTGGTGCAAGACAAAACTGTAGAAGCCACAGTGACTAGCAAAACCCCAACCGGCGATACAATTACGGCGGATACTGAGCGGCCGTATGAGGTACTCACTGAGTTACCAAAAGTAGACGTTGAGCTGGAAGGTGCAGGTGATGATGGCGTTTACAATGAGTCAGAAATTGTTAATGGCAAGGTGCCGGCTAAAATCACCCTTGATCCAAACACCGTTAAAGAAGGCGATATTCTTAAAGTCACTACACCCAATGGTGATGTGCTGCTAGAGCGCCCAGTTACCCAAGATGACATCAACAAGGGTGTGCCCATAGAAGTACCGGTTGCGCCAGGAGATAAAACCGTCATTGTTGAGGCCGCTATTACCAATCCAGAAGGTAATACAGGTACAGGTCGTGATGAAAAGCCAGTGGATAACATCACTCCCACACTAAAGGTGGAGCTGGAAGGCTATGGTGATGATGGTATCTATAATGAAACTGAAATCACCAATGGCAAAGTGCCTGGAACAGTTACTTTAAATCCAGAGACGGTGAAAGAAGGCGATATTCTTAAAGTCACCACACCTAATGGTGATGTATTGCTTGAGCGTCCTGTGACGCAAGACGACATCAACAATGGTGTGCCTATTGAGGTGCCGGTTGCGCCGGGCGATAAGACCGTTACGGTCGAAGCTACTATTACCGATCCAGCCGGCAACAGCAGTAAGGATAGTGATACCAAGCCAGTGGATAACTTGCCACCTGAACTGGTTGGCTCACTGAACCCGCAAAACGATGCGGATGCCGATGACATTACTCTTGATTTGAGTAAAGAATTTAATGACGTGTTTAGCGGTAAAGACCTAACCTATCAGGCGACTAACTTGCCAACAGGTCTGGAAATTGATCCGAAGACGGGCATTATCAGCGGTAAAATTGACAGCTCTGCCAGCCAAGGTGGTAATACCGGAACGAAAGGCGATTACAAGGTCACTATTACCGTAACTGATCCTGCGGGCAATAGTAGTGAGCACGATTTTATCTGGACGGTAGAAAACCCAGCACCAAAGGCAGAAAATGACGACAACCGCGTCGGTGAGGATGGCCCCGCAGCCACCGGTAACGTACTGACCGGCGAAGGCTCCAGCGATCCGGGCGCAGCCAAAGACAGCGACCCAGACGGCGATACGCTGACCGTCATTGGCGTTGCTCCAGGCACTCCTGCAACAGATCCTGATGCAGATATAAGCTCGCCTGTTAAAGGCGAATATGGCACCCTGACCCTGAACCCCGACGGCAGCTACACCTATACGCCTGACCCCAACGATCCCCGGATCACGGCCCTGAAAGATGGCGAGACCATCACCGATACCTTCACCTACACCATCTCCGATGGCGAGGGGGGAACCGACACGGCGACCCTGACCATCACCATTGATGGTGTAACTGATGGCGAACCGGCCATTACCCCGGTCGATGGCAACAATCCTGACAACCCGGCAGAACTCATCACCATCGGCCACACTACTGTTCATGAGCGTGGCCTGACCGGTGAAGACAGCAGCCACATCAATACCGGCAGCATCACCATCAGCACCCCGGATGGGCTGGATAGTATCAGTGTTGGCGGGACACCCATTGACCTCGAGACTCTACTGGGCCTGAACCCGGCTGATCCGACCACCCATATCACCATTTCTACTGAATATGGCACCCTGATCATCACTGGCTTTGATAGCAGCACCGATGTGGGTGGTGTACCGACCCTGGGAGAGCTGCGATATCAGTACACGCTCGACGAAGCCATTGATAACAGCAGCCCGGATAATCGTGAGAACCAACTCGACAAGGTCCCGTTGGTAGTTACGGACAAAGGTGGCGATGAAGCTGATGGCACGCTGATTATCAATATCATTGATGATGTTCCCGAGGCCCGGAACGATACCAACGCTGTTGATGAAGACTCCGGTGTGCCGACCACGGGTAACGTTCTTGGTGGTAGTGGCGTAGCAACAACCGATGTTGCAGACCGGTTCGGCGCAGATACAGACGCAAGGGTCACGGCCATTACCAGTAACAACGTAACGGGCAACTCTTCCAGCAACGTTGGCGGTGGCTTGGTGATCGAAGGCCAGTACGGCACCCTGACGATCCAGCCGGACGGCTCTTACAGTTATCAGTTGGATGATAACAACCCCAACGTCAACGCCCTGAAGGATGATGAAACACTGAACGAGGTGTTCACCTACACCCTCACCGATGGGGACGGCGACAGCGATAATGCCACCCTGACCATCACCATCAATGGCAATACTGATAATCCACCGACCATCGTGCCGGTGGATGGCAACGACCCGGATGATCCGAGCGATATAACCACCATTGGCCATGCCACCGTGTATGAGCGTGGTTTGACCGGTACCGACAGCAGCCATATCACTGACGGCAGTGTGACCATCACAGCAGCTGATGGGTTGGCCAGCATCAAGGTAGGCGGTATTGATGTCACTTTGGCGGAGCTGGAGAATCTGGATCCGAGCGATCCGGCTACTTATATCGAGATCGACACACCTGCCGGCAAGCTGACCCTGACCGGTTTTACTCCTACAGCCGATGTTGGTGGGGTACCTACTGCAGGCGAACTGAATTTCAGTTATGAACTGGAAACACCCCAGGATACACCGGCTGGGCCAACTGATTTGGGGCTGAACAGCACGGAGACCATACCCCTCGAAGTGACCGACCAGGGCCGAGGCACTGGGTCGGGTAACTTGATCATCAACATCATTGATGATGTGCCGGCTATTACTGACAGCGGCAGCATCCCGTCCCTGACCGTGGATGAAACCACCCTGGGTACGGCGAGCACTGTGGACTTCTCCGGTGCCTTCACGGTGACCGAAGGTGCCGATGGCGCCACTGTTGAGTACAACCTGGTGGTGGACAGCAGCATTGCCACGGGCCTGAGCGACACCCTGACTGGCGAAGCCATCGTGCTGTCGGTCAATGCCGCTGGCGAAGTAGAAGGACGCACCGAGACCGGTGGTGAACTGGCCTTTACCGTCAGCGTCAACGCCGACGGCGAAGTGACCCTGACCCAAGTGCGCGCGCTGAACCACCCGGATGCCACCGACCCGGATGATGCGCTGTCGATCGCGGAAGATGCGCTGATGCTGATAGCGACCGTGACCGATGGTGATGGCGACAGCGAGCAGGCGCAGATTGAGCTGGGCGATAACCTGGTATTCCTGGATGACGGCCCGGGCATCATCGACAGCGGCAGCATCCCGTCCCTGACCGTGGATGAAACCACCCTGGGTACGGCGAGCACTGTGGACTTCTCCGGTGCCTTCACGGTGACCGAAGGTGCCGATGGCGCCACTGTTGAGTACAACCTGGTGGTGGACAGCAGCATTGCCACGGGCCTGAGCGACACCCTGACTGGCGAAGCCATCGTGCTGTCGGTCAATGCCGCTGGCGAAGTAGAAGGACGCACCGAGACCGGTGGTGAACTGGCCTTTACCGTCAGCGTCAACGCCGACGGCGAAGTGACCCTGACCCAAGTGCGCGCGCTGAACCACCCGGATGCCACCGACCCGGATGATGCGCTGTCGATCGCGGAAGATGCGCTGATGCTGATAGCGACCGTGACCGATGGTGATGGCGACAGCGAGCAGGCGCAGATTGAGCTGGGCGATAACCTGGTATTCCTGGATGACGGCCCGGGCATCATCGACAGCGGCAGCATCCCGTCCCTGACCGTGGATGAAACCACCCTGGGTACGGCGAGCACTGTGGACTTCTCCGGTGCCTTCACGGTGACCGAAGGTGCCGATGGCGCCACTGTTGAGTACAACCTGGTGGTGGACAGCAGCATTGCCACGGGCCTGAGCGACACCCTGACTGGCGAAGCCATCGTGCTGTCGGTCAATGCCGCTGGCGAAGTAGAAGGACGCACCGAGACCGGTGGTGAACTGGCCTTTACCGTCAGCGTCAACGCCGACGGCGAAGTGACCCTGACCCAAGTGCGCGCGCTGAACCACCCGGATGCCACCGACCCGGATGATGCGCTGTCGATCGCGGAAGATGCGCTGATGCTGATAGCGACCGTGACCGATGGTGATGGCGACAGCGAGCAGGCGCAGATTGAGCTGGGCGATAACCTGGTATTCCTGGATGACGGCCCGGGCATCATCGACAGCGGCAGCATCCCGTCCCTGACCGTGGATGAAACCACCCTGGGTACGGCGAGCACTGTGGACTTCTCCGGTGCCTTCACGGTGACCGAAGGTGCCGATGGCGCCACTGTTGAGTACAACCTGGTGGTGGACAGCAGCATTGCCACGGGCCTGAGCGACACCCTGACTGGCGAAGCCATCGTGCTGTCGGTCAATGCCGCTGGCGAAGTAGAAGGACGCACCGAGACCGGTGGTGAACTGGCCTTTACCGTCAGCGTCAACGCCGACGGCGAAGTGACCCTGACCCAAGTGCGCGCGCTGAACCACCCGGATGCCACCGACCCGGATGATGCGCTGTCGATCGCGGAAGATGCGCTGATGCTGATAGCGACCGTGACCGATGGTGATGGCGACAGCGAGCAGGCGCAGATTGAGCTGGGCGATAACCTGGTATTCCTGGATGACGGCCCGGGCATCATCGACAGCGGCAGCATCCCGTCCCTGACCGTGGATGAAACCACCCTGGGTACGGCGAGCACTGTGGACTTCTCCGGTGCCTTCACGGTGACCGAAGGTGCCGATGGCGCCACTGTTGAGTACAACCTGGTGGTGGACAGCAGCATTGCCACGGGCCTGAGCGACACCCTGACTGGCGAAGCCATCGTGCTGTCGGTCAATGCCGCTGGCGAAGTAGAAGGACGCACCGAGACCGGTGGTGAACTGGCCTTTACCGTCAGCGTCAACGCCGACGGCGAAGTGACCCTGACCCAAGTGCGCGCGCTGAACCACCCGGATGCCACCGACCCGGATGATGCGCTGTCGATCGCGGAAGATGCGCTGACGCTGATAGCGACCGTGACCGATGGTGATGGCGACAGCGAGCAGGCGCAGATCAGCCTGGGCGACAACCTGGTATTCCTGGATGACGGCCCGGGCATCATCGACGACGGCAGCGTACCGACGCTGACGGTGGATGAAACCAACCTGAACACCCCGGCGACCGTGGACTTCTCCGGTGCCTTTACGGTGACCGAGGGCGCAGACGGCGCCACGGTGGTTTATACCCTTGAGGTAGACCCGGCCATTGGCACAGGCCTGAGCGACACCCTGACTGGCGAAGCCATCGTGCTGTCGGTGAATGCCGCTGGCGAAGTGGAAGGACGCACCGAGACCGGTGATGAGCTGGCCTTTACCGTCAGCGTCAACGCCGATGGTGAAGTGACCCTGACCCAGGTGCGCGCGCTGAGCCACCCGGATGCCAGCGACCCGGATGATGCGCTGTCGATCGCGGAAGATGCGCTAACGCTGATAGCGACCGTGACCGATGGTGATGGCGACAGCGAGCAGGCGCAGATCAGCCTGGGCGACAACCTGGTATTCCTGGATGACGGCCCGGGCATCATCGACGACGGCAGCGTACCGACGCTGACGGTGGATGAAACCAACCTGAACACCCCGGCGACCGTGGACTTCTCCGGTGCCTTTACGGTGACCGAGGGCGCAGACGGCGCCACGGTGGTTTATACCCTTGAGGTAGACCCGGCCATTGGCACAGGCCTGAGCGACACCCTGACTGGCGAAGCCATCGTGCTGTCGGTGAATGCCGCTGGCGAAGTGGAAGGACGCACCGAGACCGGTGATGAGCTGGCCTTTACCGTCAGCGTCAACGCCGATGGTGAAGTGACCCTGACCCAGGTGCGCGCGCTGAGCCACCCGGATGCCAGCGACCCGGATGATGCGCTGTCGATCGCGGAAGATGCGCTGACGCTGATAGCGACCGTGACCGATGGTGATGGCGACAGCGAGCAGGCGCAGATCAGCCTGGGCGACAACCTGGTATTCCTGGATGACGGCCCGAGCATCATCGACAGCGGCAGCATCCCGTCCCTGACCGTGGATGAAACCACCCTGGGTACGGCGAGCACCGTGGACTTCTCCGGTGCCTTTATGGTGACCGAGGGCGCAGACGGCGCCACGGTGGTTTATACCCTTGAGGTAGACCCGACCATTGGCACAGGCCTGAGCGACACCCTGACTGGCGAAGCCATCGTGCTGTCGGTGAATGCCGCTGGTGAGGTGGAAGGCCGCACCGAGACCGGTGATGAGCTGGCCTTTACCGTCAGCGTCAACGCCGATGGTGAAGTGACCCTGACCCAGGTGCGCGCGCTGAGCCACCCGGATGCCAGCGACCCGGATGATGCGCTGTTGATCGCGGAAGATGCGCTGACGCTGATAGCGACCGTGACCGATGGTGATGGCGACAGCGAGCAGGCTCAGATTGAGCTGGGCGATAATCTGGTGTTCCTGGATGACGGTCCATCTCCCGAGGTTGTTGGCGACGCCACGACTATCGATACGCTTGAAACTCGCGATGCATTGGCCGTAGGAGCTGGTGACAGTACCAGCACATCCTTTACCGGGGCTTTCACGCTTGTCGAGAACTACGGAGCGGACGGCGCCGGGACTGTCAGTTGGGCCTATGCCCTGGGTACTGCCGAAGGCCCTTCCGGCCTGACCAGTGGTGGTTCAACGATCAACCTGTATCTGGTCAACGGTGAGGTTGTCGGCTCCACCGCCGCTACTTTGGATGATGTTGATGCATCCAACAGCATATTCAATATCAGCGTTAATGCAGCAGGTGAGGTTACCCTGACCCAGACGGGTGCAATAGATCACAGCACTTCAGATTCCAGTGGCTATGAGAGTGACACACAATCGCTGGTTGTCGAATTGGTCACTCTGACCGGTACGGCTAGTGTCACGGACGGCGATGGGGATACGGCCTCGGATACTGACATCATCAATATTGGTGACAAGTTTGTATTCCGGGATGCTGGCCCGCAGATCACGGCCGCCCCAACCGGTGGCACGGTGGACGAGGCTCATCTGGCGCTGGGTAGTGCTGATGTGAAAGACCCTGCTGAGATCAGCGTGTCTGGTAATCTCAATGTCAATTTTGGTGCTGATGGTGCCGGTAATGTTCAGTTTACCGATGGTTCGAGCGACTCTACCGTGGCAGCCCTGGAAGGGCTGGGCCTGGCTTCAGGCAGCACTGATCTGGAGTACGTTGTCACGGGTGGTGGCCATACCCTGACAGCTTACCGTGGAACGGGTCGTGATGAAGCTGACCGGATTTTCAGTATTGAGATTACCGACCCGACAGGTAACCCCGGCTACAGCTTCATCCTGCACGATGCTCTGGATCACCCGGACGGTAGCGGTGCTTCCATCGACGATCTGCTCCTCAGCTTCCAGCATATCCGTGTGACGGATAGCGACGGTGATTATGTCAAAACCGGTTTCGATATCAGAGTCATGGACGATGCTCCCGACGACCAACAGATCAAGTCGGTCACCGTGGATGAGGATTCGACAGCCGTTGCTGACGGAAACACCTTTAATACCAACGCAGATGCGATCGGCCCGGATGGAGCGGGTAATCCCGGCAATACCACTATCGGCACTGGCAGTGACGGGCCTCAATACGGTACCGCCATAGTCAACCCGAACGGCACCATCACTTACCTGCCGGCCGCAAACTACAGTGGCAAGGATACCTTCACCTACACCACGGTGACCGATAACGAAACCAAGACCTTTACCGTTGAAGTGACTGTTACGCCTGCGGCAGATGCACCGAATCTGCCGCATGAAGACAGTGCTGATCCGAATGTGTCAGCCATCAAGATAGAGACGCCGGAAGATACGGCTGTAGCGCTGGGCCTGAATACGCCGGTGATCACCGATGATCTTGATCGGAACGGCGACTTCGATACGGGGGATGGCAGCACCGAAGGGGACCACCCTGAGCGCCTGGGCGCGATCACCCTCACGGTGAATCCGTCAGGCACGCTGCTGGCTACCCCCGAACTGGTCTATACACTTGATGTAGCAGGTACGGAACAAACGCTGACGCCCAATAGCGCCGGCGGCTATACCATCATTATCGTCGAAACATCCGGCACCACCACGCTAGATACCGACCTGCACCACAGCGGTAGCTTGCCGACGGACAACGTCAACTACCTGACCCGCGCCGAATACGAAAGCATCCAGGCGGCACCGGCAGAAGATCGCCATGAAAACTTCGAGGTGATCGTCAGCGTCAGCAGTTACGAGGTGGATGACAGTGGCGTCCCGCTACTTGACAGCGCAGTGGTTGGTACCAATGGTGCCGAAAGCACGCAAACCATCACAGTGGATGTGCTGGCGGTAACCGATCCGGTCTCTCTGGAAGTGCAGGAGGGTGAAGGCCAGACTGGTGTGACGATTGTAGTGTCAGATAATAAGACAGCTGATATCACCCTTGATGAAGATACCTCGTTTAATCTGACCGATATTCTGAAGCCGGGTGTATTCCAGGATATGGACGGTAGTGAAACCCGCTACCTGGGCTTTGATGGCCTGCCTGATGGCACAATTGTCACTGTTGGCGGGACTTCCTACATCATAGGCCAGCCGGGTGTTCCGACCTTCAGTTACGATGGGGAGCAAGTACCGGCGATTGAAATGCCGGGCACGCTAGCTAACCTGCCCAACGTGAGCATCCAGCCACCGAAAGACTTCAGTGGTGACCTGTCTGGTATCAAGGTCATTCTGGCTGCGCAGGATAGCGATGGCGACAGTTCTCATAACCCAGGTCTGGTAGCGGATGAGATAACCCTCAACTTGCATGTCAACCCGATGGCGGGTGACGTCAATGAAAGCAGCAATCATATCATTGCGGAAGATAACCCGGTCGCCTTCCTGTCCGGCATCAGCGTGACCGATGGCAGCCGTGATACCACGGGGGGCGAGGTTATCACCCGGGTCAAGTTCAGTCTGCCGAGCGATGCGAACGGTGATTGGATGCTGACTCAGCAGCCAAGTGTTGAAAATAGTAGCTGGAGCATCAGCGGAGCCGGTACTACTTCCGATCCTTACATCATTACCTTCAATGACGATTCAGCGGATGGGGATGTCCTGAAACAAGCGCAGCGCGAGGAGGTGCTTGCACAGTTCGAAGTCACGCCGCCTGCCCACAGTAGCCTTGATGCGACTGGCTGGGAAATCAAGGTCACCACGGTCGACAGTCAGACGGTTGGCGGGTCGCCCGTAACCAGTGATCCGGTAGAGACACCGCACACGGTCACCATCACCGTCACTCCGGTGGGTGAACGAACCGATAGCGATACCGATGGGGCGAACGACGAGGACGTCACCATCAATCCCGACCACGTGTACAGCACCACCGGCATGGAAGATCAGCCATTCAGCCTGGGTACAGACACCGGATTCCTGCTCAGCGCGGGTTGGTCCAACGAAGATGGCACCTGGGTACGCGATGGAGCGGGGGATTGGTCGCAAGACACCAGTGCTGCCCGCAACGAAGATACTTTTGCCCTGCTGACGCCCTATGCAACAGATAATGATGCCCAAGCTGGAGCTGCTGTCGGTGACGCATTGGTCGGCAGCACCTTCAGCTACTCTGATGGCACGACCACGCATACTCTGACGTTTACCGGCGAACCGGTGGCGATTCCCATGCAGTATCTGGATTCCGTGGTTTTCCAGGGGCCGACGGACTGGTTCGGCGTGGTCAAGATCGAAGTCAATGCGCGCACGGTTGACCGTGATGAGGATGACGATGGCACAACCGACATCCAGGACTCTGGTCAGGCCTGGTTGACCAATCTGATCATTCACCCGAGCGCGGACCGGGTGACGCTGAAGGTGGATGCCAACCCCAGCACCACTGAAGACACCGCTGTAACACTGAATCTGCGGCCGTCCACCAGCTCCAATCGTACGGATGTGAATACCAGCTTCGATGTGTCCATTGCCGGTATTCCCGAGGGTGCGCAGATTGTCTATGACGGCGTGTCCTATACAACGGACTCGTCGCTGCCTGCTCATGACCCTGCTGACCACAGCCAGCCGACCGGTATGTACCAGACGGCCGGTGGCGGCTATGTGCTGGTTATCAGGGACTTTGATGAGAATGATCAGCCGGTACTGACGCCGCCGAAGAGCAGTAACGAGACTATCCAGTTGAGCGTTACTGCCGATTCGGTGGATACCCTGATCTACACCGATGCCAGTGGCGTTGAGCAGACGCTGGTCAGCCGGGGCTCGGAGGCGACGCCGGCGCTGACTCATACCCTGCCGGTCGAGGTGGAGGTGCTGGGTGTGCCGAATACGCCGATCATGACGGTTGTTGCAGGGGAATACATCGAGGATGGCGGCGACCAGAGTGGCGGCCAGCTAGAGGTTGGCCTGAAAGACCTGATTACATCTCTGGATTCGGGGGAGCCTGGTGTCAACGGTGCTGGGCCGGATGGTTCGGAAACCATCACTTTGCGCATCAGCAATCTGGCGGAAGGTTTCGAGTTGATCGGCGCCGGTGCGGTGATCAGCGGTGAGGGCGATACCCGCGTTTGGGTCGTAACCAAGGCTGACCTTGATAGCGGCAACATCAAGATCCTGACGCCCCAGCACTGGAGTGGCACATTGGAGTTCACCGCCCAGCCGGTGGTCACCGAAAATGACAACAAGGCTGAAAAATTCTTTGACGAGCGTAATGTCGAGTTCACAGTCAAGCCGGTAGCGGAGGCGACCCTGAGCATCAGCTCCAACCTGGTGGAAGACACCGTCGGTGAGCTGCAACTGGCGCCAGTTGGCGCTGATCCTGATGAGTACATCAGCACCGTGCGGATTGCCGAGGGCGACCTGCCTGCGGGCGTCACCTTGTATGCCGATGCCGCAGGTAGTACCCCGTTGGTGGCCAGTGGTGGTTATTACACCATCAGCAATGCGGGCACCAGCGGCGCGCCCAGCGTCTATGTCAAAGGTCCGGCGAACTTCAGTGGCAGTGTCAAACTGGACATCGAGTACAAGGTGACTGATCCGTCTACCGACGGTAGTTTGCCTGCGGATACCAGTTCTGATTGGCAGAACGTGGAGCACACTCTGAACTTTGTGCCCTATACCGATAAGATCGATATGGAGCTGGCGGGGGCGACGGGTATTGATGTTGTTACCAGCGTTGACGGTGTCATCACCAAGAACGGTGCCGGTACGGTTGGTATCACGCTGGATATCAGTCAGTTGGCAGACAGTAATGCCGGCAACGAAGCGGATGTCGATGGCAGTGAGCGGCTGACCCATATCTTGATTTCCGGGCTGCCGGGCGGTGTCAGTGTGCAAGGCGCAACCCAGGTTGGTGGCGGCTGGCTGTTGCCGGCAGGTGAGTACTGGGATGGCAGCGCGAACCTGGCGCAAACACTGACTCTGGTGATCGGGCCGTATGCCACTGATTTTGAGTCCGAGATTACCATCACCGCGTACAGCCGGGATCAGGGCGCTGTCGGCCAGGCACCCGCTAACAATCAGGAGCTGGCTGAAATCACCTGGACACTGCGCTATGAGGATGGTGATGGTGATGCTATTGACCTGCCCGAGGTCAGTCTGGCTCCAACCGAGATTGAGCAGAGTGAAGATAGCTCCTTTACCCTGGGCGATGTGGTAGCAGGGACTGTTGCCGGTGGCCCGAATACCGGCGATCCCTATGAACTGACCGTCACCGTCCGTACCAGCCCGGGTGATGGTGTCGAGATCGAGGGCCTGACACCGACGCTGGTGATGGAGAACGATGAGCCGGTGCTGCTGTGGACGGTAACCACCACGGTGAGTACTGGTGTTGACCCGAATGCTGCGCTGCAGGACCTGCTGGACAATATAACGGTCAAGGCGCCGGACGATGCCAACCGCAACAACCTCGACGGCCCGCTGGTGCTGGATATCACAGCCTCGGTCCAGACCCAGGGTGTCAGCCGCGAAGATCGGGCAGATATCGAAGTCGATATTGCTCCAGTGACCGATGCATTGAACATCGGCGTCAGCACCGGCGGCGTGGGTGAGGGCGAGGATATTCCGCTGGTCATCACCTTGCCGGGCAACACCGTTGATGGTGATCTGGGTGGCAGCGGCGCTGCTAGCTGGGTTATCGACAATGATCTGGTCTATATCCACATTGCAGAGGGTGATCTGGCAGGGCAGTTGACGGATGCGGCGGGTACGCCGTTGACGGAATTTGTCGGTACTGCTCCGGCGGGCACGCCAACCGGTGGCAAACTCTATGCCGTATCGCCTGAGGAACTGGCGGGCCTGAAGTTTGTCCCGGATGCCGGCCAGCCACACCAGACAGGCAGCCTGGCTGTGACGGTGGTGGTTGAACATACGGAAAATGATGGCAGCAGCAAGGTGTCCACGGGTACCGGGGCGCTGGTTATTGATCAGACCAACAGCGGCTATGAGGCGGAGATCACCGCCAGTGGTAATGAGCACAGCGCAAGTGCAGACCCGAGCAAGGCGATCGAATTGCAGTTCGCCAATGCGGGTCTGCTGGATCCCGCTGAAACCATCGACTCTGCTTTCATCAGCGGCCTGCCGGATGGCTTCACGGTGTATTATCAGAATGGCAGCGGCGATAGCGTATTGGCTAATAACGCCGGTGACGGCACCTGGGTGCTGCCGGTCAGCGGCGGCGAGTTACCGGACGGCATTGCCATCCTGCCGCCGAAGCACTGGAGCGGGACGCTGGAGGACCTCAAGCTGACCGTGCGCAGCGGTCATGCAGACCTGGCGCCCAGCCCGAGCGAGGTTCTGTTCGACCTGACGGTGACGCCGCAGGCGGATGGCCTTACGCTGAACCCTACGTTGAGCTTTGGCGTGGCTGGAGACAGGATTGCGCTGAACCTCAACGTTCACATGAAGGATCCGCGGCCTGCTGCAGGTGCAGGCGATGATGCACACACCGAACGTACTACGCTGGAACTGAGTGGCTTCCCTGATGCGCAGAAGGTACTGTTCTATACCGGCGCGGCTGATCTGATTGCGGATGGGCGTGCGACTTATGAGAGCGGTACCTGGACCATCACCGGGCTGACCCAGCATGAGCTGGATAATCTCCAGTTTATGCATGGCAGCACCACGGGCAGCCCGCAGATCAGTATCAATGCCTGGACCTATGAGGTGGGTGCTGATGGCAATCAGGTGGGTGATCAGTCTGACCCGGCAACCGGGACAATGGACATTAACGTCGATGCTACCCTGCCAACAGCCGGAGCCGACCTCTTCCTGTGGGAAGGCAGCCCGATCAATGGCCTGGGTGGTGAGGATACCGTGCAGCTACGCTTCGGCGACAACCTTGGCAGCGATAATTTCAGTCAACTGAGCAACATTGAAGTCATTGACATGAGCGGTGTGGCGTCAGGGGTGAATACGATCACCGCTATCAGTGTGGAAGATGTACTCAACATGACCGATGACAAGAACTTGCTGAAACTCCTTGGTGATGCAGAGGATTCGGTAACGCTCGGAGCAGGTTGGGGAACAGGAGAGGTTAATGGTGATCTCACCATCTATACCGCTACGCACGGTGGCACTGAGGTGAAGGTGGAGGTGCAGACTACCCTGATCGAATAAGCAAATCCTTCCCGCGCCTGGCGTGGGGAACACCACTTAAACCCCATTGGCGGCCACTCCCGTCAATGGGGTTTTTTATATGCGCCGTTCCCGTCTGGGAGTGCAGCGCCCTGCGCCACGCCTACAGCCCCCGGGCTGCGGAGGGCTTGTCGGCGAGCGGCGCTCGCCGACCCCAACGGCTCAACCAGCAGGCTGTCCTGTCCACAGACTGGTCAATGTACCCAGCAGCGGCTGGCCCACGCCCTGGTTGCCAATGAACTGCAGCAGCACCGGGGCGAATTGGCTGACCATGCCGCTGTCCATGCCCAGGTTGGAGAATTGCGCGGCAACGTCGGTCATGCTCTGGATACCGGCGGCCTGCGCGGGTTGTTTGGCCAGCGGGTTGGATTTGCCCAGCAGACCACCGATGGCTCCGGCGGTGCTATCCGAGCCGTTGCCGCTCAAATTTGCCAGTGCCGGTACGCTGCTCAGCAACTGGCTGTAATCCGTGCTGGGCAGCTGGTTCTTGGCCAGATTCAGCAATGCGCTGGTGCCGCCTACGGCCTGTTCAGAGCTGACGTTGAGATCCGTCAAACGGTTCATCAGCTCGGCGGTCTGGCCTGCGGCGGAGTCGGGGGCAACAACGGCTGAGGTCAGCTTGGCGGCGTCGCCGAGGCTGAAGGCATGGGCGCTGCCGGTAACGGCGCTCAGGCCGAGGGCAAGGGCCAGAGTAATACTGAGGTTCGTCTTGATCATGTTCATATTCTCGTTGCGGGTCGGCACAGGCCGGGGCAGGATGTTGCTCCGTGGTCGGGACGAGTGTAACCGATCTGTATTGATGCGGGATTTCGTTACAGGGGTTCTGAGAGTCGGGTTCAGATAGGGAGAGCAATGTCATGTCACACACTCATGGGCCACAGAGTCGTTTCTACCACTCCCGCGGCCTGCGCCTGCATTATCTGGACTGGGGCAATGTTGATGCGCCCTTGCTGATTCTGCTGCACGGCGGGTTGGAGCATGCCCGGGTCTGGGATCAGCTGGCCCGGCAGCTGTGTGCTGACTGGCAGGACCCACGCCGGGGCGCAATCACTGACTGAGGTGATCCAGCGTACCCGCGCTTATCAGGACGCGGGCGCCGATGCCATCTGCCTGGTCGGCGTAAAGGACTTTGCCCATCTTGAGTCGATTGCCGAGGGCCTGCAGGTGCCGCTGATGCTGGTCACCTACGGCAACCCGCAGCTGCAGGATGATGCACGGCTGGCCAAGCTGGGTGTGCGCATTGTGGTCAATGGCCACGCTGCCTACTTTGCCGCGATCAAGGCCACCTATGACAGCCTGCGTGAACAGCGCGGCACACTGATGAGCTTGCTCTGCGGGCCACTCCACAACAACTGCACCACCGGCACGGGGTATCTCGATGCGGATGGTGTTGCCTGTATTCGTGGTTGCTCTGTTGGCCGGCTGCGCAACGATAGCGGGTAGGCTGATTGGCATGAACCCCGGTGTTGCCCTGACTTCCCGTGCTTGGCTGACCCAGCGCCTGACCAGGTTGGCATTGAGATCATTATCCAGAGCAATACGGGCCACAGAGACGCCCGGCTGTCGGCACTGAGCAACGATGTTGGTTTTGAATTCAGGAGAAAAACGGCGGCGTGTGCGCTTAGGAGTGATTAGGCTTAAGGAGTCCATCGATAGTGTCCACTAGAAAATAAGTGGACACTATCCTGACGGTGTCGGCGCTACGCTCAAGATGGGATAACCGGACGGTTACGGTAGGCTAATTCCACAACGCTTTCAAACTTGCGTGCTGTGTTCTCGGAGCCTGCCTCCGGATTGCTCTGAGTCCGTAGTGATACGGTGTACCGAGCTGGATGCACCAGGTCACATAGGTTGTGCTAAACTCTGGATGATACGCACGCTTCATTCGAAACGTGCGAAATATGCGAAACGCGTGATTTTATAAGGCTGGGGTTTTAATGGGAGACTACGGCTATGCATTTGTTGACAGCAAACGAAGCAAAGGCCCGGTTTGGTGAAATACTGCTGAAAGCCCAGCGAGAGCCGGTACACATCAGCAAGCACGGCAAGCCGGTGGCGGTGTTGGTTGCTGCCGAGGATTTTGTCAGCAATGAAGAGTTGAAGCTGGAGCTGCTACAGCTGAGGGCAGAGCGCGCCAGAGACCAGATTAACGCTGGTGAGACGGTTGATGGTGGGGAGTTCTTTGACCAGTTATTGCAGGAAAGCGATGACTGATGGCTCTCGGATTTCGATTAACCCGTGATGCACAGCAGGACCTGAAGGCTACCCACCGTGTAACGGCGGATACTTGGGGGCAGGAACAGTCCAGGAAGTATCTGGAAGGCATGCGGGACACTATCAAGCTGTTGGTCGAGTTTCCCAGTCAGGGGCTGGACAGGCCGGATGTGGGTGATGGGGTGGTCAGTTTTCCGTATGGCAGTCACATGCTGTATTACCGGGTAGAAAACGACATTGCGGTGGTATTTGCGGTGCTGCACCAGCGGATGGTGCCAGAAGGGCATCTGCAGGGGCGTTAGACGCTTTCTGGCTGGGGTATCGGCTCAGGATCACAGCGCCGGAGCCGATACGTAGCGATAATAAGCCTATGTGCTCTCTGGTGGGGACAACACCCGAGAACCACGACGGAGTTTATCAAGGTAGTCGGCCCAGGCTTGCATCATCTCTGTCCGGTCATCGATGAAACTGGTTCTATTATAGGCACGCCCGTTGGCGTCCTTCACGGAGTGTGCAAGCTGGTGCTCAATCAGCTCAACCCGATAACGTAATACCTCGTCCAGCAGTGTGCGGGCTGTCGCCCTGAAACCGTGGGGTGTAACTGTTTCATTGCTGTAGCCGAGTGATAAGGCCTGAGTTTCTCAGACACTTTTTTGATTCATAAAATACTGCTTTTCATAGTTCATTGGTGACACCCGCTGATTGTGCGTGTGCCTGCGTTTTGGATTGTAAAACATCTCGATGTAATGAAATATAGCCCGCTTTGCTTCTTCCCGTGTTTTGTACTTATGGCGGCGTATTTTTTCTTTTTTAAGGTTGCCAAAGAAGCTTTCAGCAACTGTATTATCCCAACAATTGCCTCTGCGGCTCATGCTGGCTTCCATATTAAGTGAGCTGAGCAACGTCCTAAAATCACGGCTGCTGTATTGAGAGCCTTGATCCGAATGCAGTCGCACAGTGCCTTCTGGTTTACGACGCCAGTAAGCAGTCATTAAAGCATCTTGAACCAGAGTGTCAGTCATCCGATCAGACATCGACCAGCCAACAATGCTGCGTGCGAACAAGTCCATGACTACCGCTAAGAACAAGAAGCCTTCTTGGGTGTGAATGTAGGTGATATCGCTGACCCACCACTGGTTTGGTGCAGACACATTAAAAGCACGGTCGAGCGTGTTGGGCGCTGTGATATCAGGCTTACCACTATAATAACCTTTAGGTCTTTTATAGCCGCGTTGCGCACAAATCTGCGCCAATCGCATTAATCTCAGTGTTCGATCGCGCCCACATTTGATACCAGCCTCAGCAAGATCAAGATGGATGTTGCGATAGCCATAGTGTCCACCGCTTGCCAGCCAATAGTGTTTAACCAGAGGCAATAAGCGCTGATCATCCTTGTAACGCTTACTCTCTGGCGCTTTAACCCAAGCGTAATAGCTGCTGTGATGAACACGCATCACTTTGCAAAGCAAGCGCACAGGATAACGGTGGCGACGAGATTTTATGAACGCGTACCGTTCTTTGACTCGCTGGCAAAGAACACGGCGGCTTCCTTTAAGATGTTGCGCTCTTGCTCAACACGCTTCAGTTCGCGCTTTAAACGGGCGATTTCAGTCTGTAAATCATTATCTTCCAGTCGTTTTTTAACCGGTTTGGAAAAGATCTTAATCCAGTTGTACAGCGTCTTATCACTGATGCCTAAGCGCGTAGCAACGTCTACAACAGCATAACCATGGACGGTCACTTGGTTGACAGCTTCTTGCTTAAACTCATCTGAATAACGGTAGCCTTTGCTCATGTTTAACCCCTTATGGTTGTTCATCTTTTACCATAAAAAGTGTCGGGGTTAGTCAGGCCTTATCAAGCGTTGGATGCATTTGAGCGTCCAGCGTTGTATCAGCAATTCAATTTATATAGGAGTAAAATTACACTAACTAATTTTTAACCAGTAAAAGTCCTTTTTAAAGAAAAACTTCAATAAGGGCTTGCACTTACCGAAAAGATCACCTATATTAGCGCCCTCGATTGGGAGACACACTAAGCAAAACCCAGTCACGCTTCTACCGCCCGGATGGCGGAATAGGTAGACGCAAGGGACTTAAAATCCCTCGGTGGTAACACCGTGCCGGTTCGATTCCGGCTCCGGGCACCATACATAATAAGCACGCCGCCAGTGTTTATGGCTAGAGCCCGCTATATGCGGGCTTTTTCTTGCCTTGAAGAAAGTTCTCTAAAGCCTTTTGGCGTGAATTTGGCGTAATGATATTTCTGGCAGCATATTGATTGCTAGAAATTTGAATGGATTTTAGTAAGGTTGCTAGCTGTTTTCTTTTGATCGGTTGGTAATTGAAAGATAGGGAGTTTGTTGCCGTGACTAAGACCGCTTGGAATGTTGACAAAGTGAGTTTAAAAGCCAAGAGAGCGAGCATAAGCTTCGTAAAAACAATCTTTAAGTATTTGGCGATTTTAGTGATGGGATTTACAGGGGGTGTTTTTGCACCACTATTTCTGTCGCGGTATGTTGGAGCGCAGGTAACTGAAGTAGCAGATGCTTTTTCTATCGCAAACACATACATTATCTTCACAACGCTTTTTTTTGTAGGTGTTACTGTAATTATGGCGGCTTTAGGCTACGTGATTACACAGCAGCTCGCTCTTTCTAAAGGGGAGCATGAGAGGCAGGCGCTGAATGATATTGGCGTTAAGCTGTCAAAGGATGAGCAGGTAGGCATTGAACTTATTAATCAGCTTTTGACTAATCCTGATGTTCTGCGGCATATAGAAGCGCAAATGGGTGATAAGGTCGAACAGGTCGTTCGTGAGCGTAGCGCGGCAGCTGAACGAAAAAGCGAACGCCTAGCCCAGCAAGCTGGAGAGGCGCAGCAAGAGGCAGAGCAATTGAATGGATTCTTTAACAGTTAATATGCTCTTGCTCAAAAATGGAGGTTTATATGAGTAAAAAATTTAATTCGCCAGAAGAAAGTGCGCACGAGTTGCTTGAGCGCGTTTATACCGATGAAATAACACTTCCTGTTGATTTAGATTTGATAACTAAATACTTGAGTATTCAGGTGTTAGATGATCTCTCACTGCAAGAGAAGGGTGTAATAGGTCAAATATGCTTTAAAGATGGGCGAGGTGTTGTTCGTATTAACCCAGCTGAAAACACCTACGAGCCCAGAAGACGTTTTACTTTGGCTCATGAGATAGGGCATTTTTGCCTGCATAAAGAGGCAAAAGACGGTTTTGTGGACTCAAGAAAGACAATGAGTCGTAGCGAATCATACTGGGATCGTTATGAGTCTGAGGCTAATAGTTTCGCTGCTGCGCTATTGATGCCAGAAAAAACTATTGTTCCTGAAGGGCTGAAAATTATCGCTACGCTAAAAAAAGACTCAGATGGCATGGCCAGCAAAGAAGAGTTTATTGATAGAATGGCTCGTGCTTTTGAGGTTTCTAGAGTCTCAATGGAGTACCGTCTTAAAAAACTCCGCGCGCTCACCTAGAGCGCTAACTCCAAAAAAGATAAGCAGTGGGCCGCTCAATTTAGAGCGGCTTTTTTTATAATGTTAGTTGCAAAATAGGAGGCTTGAATTGACTGCTGTAGAAAATCAATTAAGCCGCTTTTTTGACTGTTCGAGCTCTGCCAGTTGGTAGCTTGCTGCGGTTGTGCCGCGCCCAGGTGATGACTTCGCCTGCAAACCAACGCTTAGTTGTCAATGGCCATTAACGGGCTTGCATTGCATTTTCCCGGCGGTATGCGCCTGTCAGGCATTACCGCGGGCAACTTGGATGTCGCTGTGGCGATACTGCGGCAGTTGTAATGAAGGTGCGTTATTTACGGCCAGCCAAGCAGATGCCGGAAATTTATCTGTACCGTGCGCCGGTGGATTTTAGGAAGCAAGCCAATGGCTTGGCTTTGCTGGTTGAGCAAGAACTTGGCCACAATCCGTTCAGTGGTGCGCTGTATGCCTTTACCAATCGCCAGCGTAATAAAATCAAGTGCGTGATGTGGGAAGACAACGGTTTTGTCATGTATTACAAGGCTATGGCCGAGGAAAAGTTTAAGTGGCCCAAGCCTGCTGATGAGTTGCTGGCCTTAACAGGTGAGCAAATAAATTGGCTGTTGGATGGCTACGATATCAGCCTGTTTAAAGGCCATAAAAAACTGCACTCTCTATCGCGTAGAGAGCAACATAGCTGACAAAACCGATGAAGAGCGTTTAAAGGCACGGCAAGAAATCAGCCTGCCAGTACTCAACAAGTTTAAACAATGGCTTGAGAAAAACGCTGGCAAAGTGATGCAAGGTGGCGCACTGAGAAAAGCCATCGACTACACCTTAAACCAATGGCCATACCTGGAAGGCTACTGCGAGCGCGGTGCAGGTTCAGAGCTGTATTGAATTGCAGAAACAAAAAAGCCCCGATTAAGAGGCTTTAATTGTATTTATTGGTATGCGTGCGCACTTCGAGAGTTCTCTGCTAAAACCCTTTCTTGCCGGCGGCATGCGCCAGTTAGTACTTTTTCAAACACTTTTTTACGTTCAGCTGATTTGGCGTTATTGAAAAAGTTAGAGAAATCAGTATCGACAGTTTTTGCATCTCTACTAAGCAGACGGTTCATCATTTTGCTATTCCTCGGTTATTAGCTCTTTGAGCTGATCGCAAGTGTACTGCTCTGGGATGTGCGAATCAATAGATGTTGCGCCGTTAATGTACCTGTGCATAGACTTTTTATTGGCGCCCGAAGCTACATTTTTTATTAAAATCTCAAGCTGAACCTGGCTTTTAAACTCTGCCTTTAGTCTGTTAACCACGTCACGTGCTTCAAAATATTGCTTTACAAAGGTTTCTAAGTGTATGCGGCGACCTTCGGTTTTTTCGCGAGCTTTTACGAAGTCCCACGCAACGACAGGGTCTTGGTAAACGTACAAAATTATTACTTTGCGATCCTTTCCAAGGGCTCTCAGAATATTTTGCCTAGCTATCTCGTACTTGGTCAAGGTGCCATCAAGTATGAAGCTTTGTCTGTTTTTTAGAGCGTAATCTACGACTTTTTCTACCAGTATTGAGGTTGCGCCTTGAAAAAGGTAAGCATTCCCCCCTGTGTAGTCTTCGAAATGATCTCGGTAGCGATCAGGATCGATATGAATCGCTTTACCGATTATGCGTAGCATTTCTTGGGCTGTTTCTGTTTTTCCTGCTCCAGGAGAGCCAGCCATTAATATCGTGATAGGGGCTTTTTCACTAGCAAAGATCTCTTTGTTAGTTTCCAATTTGGCGAACGGTTTTTTCGTTTTCCTAGCATAAGCTATGGCGTTGTTTGTTATTAGCTGTTCGGCTTTTGTGTGCATCGCATCGTTCATCAGTAAGTGTTGATAAGAGTCTGCTAATTTTAGTCTAAGCGTGATGCTAGTTCTGTAGCAGTTGCATTGTAATCAATCATCAGCGAGCGCGTGTCTTTGTGCCCAGTCATGCGCGCTAAATCAAGAACATCTAGCTTGCGAGCAAGCCTAGTTGTTGCTTCATGGCGTGTGTCGTGAAAATGTAAGTCGCTGATGCCTACCTTATCTCGTGCTTTTCGAAATAACGTATCTGCTGTACCTGATACCAGCCGGAATACGCAGTGCTGGTTGCTGGTGCGCTGCATAACCTTTAATAGTTCAACTGCACGAGTGGTGAGTGCTATGTCACGAGAGTGCCCGTTTTTTGTTTCATCGAGGTGCACGTAGCGCTGATTTAGGTGTACTCGATCCCACGTTAACGACAGAATTTCACTTAGCAGATATTTTAGATAGCGATGAAGCTATTGCAGAATATTTGTCACAAATCTTAGCCGATGGAGATAGCGACGAGTTACTTCGTGCGATTGGTTATATTGCTAAGGCGCAAGGTATGGCAAAAATTCCCCATGATGCTGGGCTGAGCCGCGAGAGTCTTTATAAGTCTTTTTCTGTAGGTGCTAAGCACTGTGCTCAAGGTCATTCAGGCGCTGAATATAGAGCTGAAAGCACACATTGAGTAAATAGAGCTGAAATTCTTTCCGATATGCTTCTGCTTCTGCTTCTGCTTCTGCGGGCCAGCGGCCCGCGCTCCCAGTCCCTAGAAATCTTCAAAATCTTCAGCATTCAACCGCGCCACGCGATCGCGTTCTTCGTTGAGTACCGCTTGAATATCGGCCATCACTGAGTCGATATCGGCTGGGGTGTCGGGCTCGGCAAATTCGCCGGTGAGCACGGTATCCATTTCCAGTCGGCCTTCTTTATACAGGCTCCACATTTCTGCGCTGTAGCGGGTGTCGCGTAGCTCTGGGGCGAACTGTGAGTAATAGTTGGAAATATTACTGACATCACGGTGCAGCATAAAAAAGGCATTGTTATTGGCGGCGGCATCGACGGCTTGTGGCAGGTCAATGATTACTGGGCCGTTTTCATCGACCAGCACATTAAACTCAGATAAGTCACCGTGGATCAGGCCGCTGTAGAGCATGCGCTTGACCGCTTCCATTAGGGTGGCGTGATCTTTGCGCGCTTGTTCCGGTTCGAGGCTGACGTCATTCAAGCGCGGTGCAACTTGGCCGTCAGGCAGGGTAACCAGCTCCATTAACAGCACGCCGTCAAAGCATCCATACGGTTGTGGTACGCGAATGCCGGCAGCAGCAAGGCGGTACAGGGCATCCACTTCGGCATTTTGCCAAGCTTCTTCGGCTTGTTCACGACCAAACTTAGAGCCTTTTTCCATGGCGCGCGAACGGCGACTGTTGCCGCTTTTACGGCCTTCACGGTACAGCGCGGCTTTTTTAAAGCTGCGTTTGTCCATGTCTTTGTAGACTTTAGCGCAACGAATATCATCACCGCTGCGCACTACATACACCGCAGCTTCTTTACCATTCATCAGGGGGCGCAGTACCTCGTCAATCAGACCGTCCTCAACTAGAGGGATCAAACGTGCAGGGGTTTTCATAGGGCTCCCAAATCAATAATCATAGAAAATAATAAGCAATGCTTAAAAACCGCAGAGCGTAATGCTCGATGCAGCCGGTAACGCGCCAAGTATAACCAGCTTAGCGCGCGATATTGTGATTGGATTGGAAAATGCTAAGTAATTATCGCTTTAATTGACGGTTTTAGGGGCTGTGGACTGCCACGTCGCTGTGCTCCTGGCAGAGACGATAGCGTGTCTTTGCGAACGCAGTGAAGCAATCCACCTTGCAAGCAACACTGTGCTGCAGGCATAGCGCGGTGCTGTACCTATGGACTGCCACGTCGCTGTGCTCCTGGCAGAGACGGTAGCGCGGGCCGCTGACCCGCATATGGCATCACTGTGCAGCGATAATGTTGCCGGCATGTAAACCGCACTCTTTTTGCGTGGCTTCTTCCCACCACCAGCGACCTTCACGTTCGTGCTGATTAGGCAAAACAGGGCGGGTGCAGGGCTCGCAGCCAATGCTAATAAAGCCGCGCTCATGCAAACTGTTGTAGGGTAGCTCCAGCATACGGATATAGGCCCAGACTTCCTCGCTGCTCATATTGGCCAGCGGATTAAACTTATACAGCGGTTGCTCTGCAGTAGAGAAAGCACTGTCCAGCTCCACAGCGGCGACTTGGCTGCGCGTGCCCGGGCTTTGATCGCGGCGCTGGCCGGTAGCCCAAGCTTTCACCGTGCTGAGCTTGCGTTTTAGCGGAGCAATCTTGCGCACACCGCAGCATTCACTATGGCCATCTTTATAGAAACTGAATAAGCCTTTTTTACGGACTAAGTCTTGCACCTGTTGCGCATCAGGGGAGAGCACTTCGATGCTGATTTTATAATGCTCGCGGACTTTCTCAATAAAATGGTAAGTTTCTGGATGCAAGCGGCCGGTATCTAAACTGAATACTTTAACTTGTGGATTGATTTTCCACGCCATATCCACCAGCACCACATCTTCAGCGCCGCTAAAGGACAGCCATAACTCGTCACCAAATGTGGCAAAAGCCTGTTTTAAAATGGTTTGCGGTGAAGCATTGGCACAATCAGCGGTCAGTTGCTGAAGGTCAATTGAGGCAGTCATGAGGCATCCCTATAGAGCGTATAGATAGTTAGAAGTACGCATACTAGCAAACCGCACACTGTAATTAGAACGAATATAAACCGTTATACTTATGCTTTATGGCTATAGATGCTGCGATTCGGCATCTTAATCTTGCATGGGATGGGTGGAGCGGCTAAAGTGCCTCTTTTTATGTGATGAGGAATTGCTGTGGAAATCGCTTGCCTTGACCTTGAGGGTGTATTGGTTCCAGAAATTTGGATTGCCTTTTCAGAAAAAACTGGTATCGAATCTCTACGCGCAACCACACGTGATATTCCTGATTACGATGTGCTGATGAAGCAACGCTTGCGTATTTTGGATGAGCACGGTTTAACGCTAAACGACATCCAAGAAGTGATCGCTACGCTCAAGCCTTTAGACGGTGCGGTGGAGTTTGTGAATTGGTTGCGTGAGCGTTTCCAAGTCATCATTTTGTCCGATACGTTTTATGAGTTCTCGCAGCCATTGATGCGTCAACTGGGTTTCCCAACCTTGCTCTGCCACAAGTTGGTCACCGATGAAAACGGTCGTGTGGTTGACTATCAGTTGCGTCAAAAAGACCCTAAGCGTCAGTCGGTGTTGGCGTTGAAAACCCTGTACTACCGCATTATTGCTGCCGGTGATTCATACAACGACACCACCATGCTGGGCGAGGCAGATGCCGGTATTTTGTTCCACGCCCCAGATAATGTCATCGAAGAGTTCCCGCAGTTCCCTGCAGTACATACTTTTGATGATCTGAAAAAAGAGTTCATTAAAGCTTCCAACCGTCAGCTCAGTCTGTAACGGTTTCAGTTCGGGTTGTTTAGCCTGTACGGCTTGATCGCGCAGTCTAAACAGCCCAGACACTCTCTACTCCACACCTAGATACAGAACCCGCTAGGCTTTGTGCTGCTCTCTGTACTGCCCCGGTGTGACGCCTGCTCTACGTTTAAAAAACCTAAAAAATGAGCGCGGCTCAATAAAGCCCAATTGCTCGGCAATGCTGTGCAATGGTTTTTGTGTGCTGCTCAGCTGAGTTTTGGCCTGAGTAAAACGTACTTCATCCAGTAGTTGTTGATAACTGCTGCCGGCTTCATGTAAGCGTCGCTGCAAGGTGCGCAGTGATAGAGCGCAATGCTGCGCCACGTCTTCTTGGCGCGGTACACGGCTGGCTAAAATCTCTGCGATGGCTTGACTCACCTGTACGGTAACAGGCAGCTGCGTCGGTGCTCTCTACGAGGATCGTAGCAGCGTGGTAGTCCACAGGTACTCGTCTCTGCGAGGCCGTAGGCCGAAGCAGTCCATGTGCGACATCTCTGTAGTAGGCTGTGATTTGTAAGGTGGATTGCTTCGCTGCGCGCGCAAAGACGCGGCAGTATTTTCTTAGGACTAGCACATGACAACAATAAATAACGAGGTGGCTATGCGACGTTGGAACGGATGGGGCGACAGTGCCACAACAATGGAGCTGCCAGCACAGGGCGCAGACTTTTTACAGAGTCTGGTGGGCTGTGGTCAGGTACTGCCTGATGCCAGCTTAGACGAGGTAATGGCGCAAGTTCCGCCTTCACGTCTACCGGCGCATCAACTGGTCAGCATCGATGCCGAGACACGGGTGCGCCATGCGCGCGGGCAAAGTTTGCCGGATTGGCTGGCAATGCGCAGCGGTGATTTTGGTGTCTTCCCTGACGGCGTGGCCTTTCCAGAATCAGCAGCTGATATTCGGCAGTTATTAGCCTGGGCGGCGACGGAAAATGTCGTGGTGATTGCTTATGGCGGTGGTACGTCGGTGGCGGGACATATTAACCCGCAAGCCGATACGCGCCCGGTGTTGACCGTCTCTTTGGCGCGGATGAATCAGTTACTGGATCTGGATGAAGACAGCTTGCTCGCCACCTTTGGTCCTGGCGCTAATGGCCCGCAAGTGGAAAATCAATTGCGCGCGCGTGGTTATACCTTGGGGCATTTTCCGCAGTCGTGGGAGTTATCCACGTTAGGCGGTTGGGTCGCCAGTCGCTCCAGTGGTCAGCAATCGCTGCGCTATGGCCGTATTGAGCAGTTGTTTGCTGGCGGCGAAGTAGAAACCTTTGCTGGAACCTGGTCGTTGCCCTGTTATCCAGCCTCGGCGGCGGGTCCTGATTTACGTGAGTGGGTGATGGGCTCGGAAGGGCGTTTTGGCATTATTTCGCAAGTGAAAGTGCGGGTGACCCGCTTACCCGATGATGAGCGTTTTTATGGCGTGTTTCTGCCGTCTTGGCAGCAGGCACAAGCGGCGATGCGAGAGTTGAGTCAGGCGCGGATTCCGCTGTCGATGCTGCGTTTATCCAATGCGCTGGAGACCACGACGCAATTGGCGTTGGCCGGTCATCCGCGCATGATTGGTGTCCTGGAAGGTTATTTGGGTTGGCGCGGTTGTGCTGAGGGTAAGTGTTTACTGACCTTTGGCGTGACCGGTGATCGTCGGCAAAATGCGTTGTCGTTGCGCCAAGCTAAGCGTCGTTTAAACAAACATGGCGCGGTGTTTACCGGACGTTTTCTGGGCAATAAATGGCAGCAAGGCCGTTTTCGTTTCCCGTATTTGCGCGAAGCCCTATGGAAGGCTGGTTATGTAGTGGATACCTTAGAAACCGCCACGCAATGGGGCAATGTGCAGTCATTGATGGGCAAAATTGAGCAAAGCTTGCGTGACGGTCTAGCCGAGCAGGGTCAGCGGGTGCATGTGTTCTCACACTTGTCCCATGTGTATGGGCAAGGCTCGAGCATTTACACCACCTATGTGTTTGCCTGTGGTAAGGACTACGCACAAACACTGGCAAACTGGCGCAAGCTTAAAACCCTCGCCAGCCAAACGATTGCCGATAATCAAGGCACCATCAGCCATCAGCATGGTGTGGGGCGTGATCATGCGCCTTGGTTGGCGCAAGAAAAAGGTGAGTTGGGCATGGCTGCGATTCAGGCGGCGGTGGAGCGTTTGGACCCACAACAACAGCTGGCACCCGGTGTGCTGCTGATGGATAAGCGCCATGACTAGTGCAGCTACACAGCACGTCAATTGGACGCAAGCATGGCGTGACCAGGTGCTGCCTGAGTTGGCTGCACAGACTTGGGATTTGATTGTGATAGGTGGCGGCATCACCGGTGCAGGAGTGATTCGCGAAGCGGCGAAGCGTGGCTGGCGTTGCTTGTTAGTGGAGCAGCGCGACTTTGCTTGGGGTACATCGAGCCGTTCTTCAAAAATGGTGCACGGTGGTTTGCGCTATATCAGCCAAGGTGAGTTGGCGTTAACCCGTGATAGCGTGCGTGAACGTCAGCTATTGCTTGATAACGAAGCCGGTTTGGTTGAGCCACTGCCATTTCTATACCCGCATTATCAGGGGGAGTTTCCCGGGCGCTGGGTTTTTTCTTGGGTGTTGCGTCTGTACGATGGTTTTGCCGGGCAATCTTTGCAACAGTTTCATCCACCGTGGCAAGTGCCGATGGTGGTGAATGGCTTGCAGCAAGAGCATTTGCAAGGAGCCAGTCAGTTTCAAGATGCGGTGACTGACGATGCGCGCTTAGTCATGCATGTGTTGGCCGAGGCTCGTGCACTCGGCGCCTGTGTGGTGAGTAACCTGCGCGTGCTTGGGCGTTTATACAGCGAGGATAATGCCGCCGCTGCAGGGGATGTTGAGCAGCGTGTCAGCGGTGTGCGTATTGAAGACACATTGACCGGTGCGCAGTTTGACTTGACCTGTAAAGCGCTGGCGCAAGCCACTGGGGTGTGGACCGATGCGGCAGGGCTAAGCAAGCAACAGCATGACATTCGTCCGTTGCGCGGCAGTCATTTGCTCTTACCCAGTTGGCGTTTGCCGGTCAGTCAATCGGTGAGTTTTAAGCATCCCATTGATAAGCGTTTAATGTTCATCTTCCCGTGGGAAGGTGCCACGGTGATTGGCACCACTGATATTGATCATAAGGATGATCTCAACCAAGAAGCAGCAATCAGCCAAGCTGAAGTGGAGTATCTGCTCGCCGGTTGCGCCAAGGTCTTTCCCAGCGCGCAGATCAGCGCAGAGGATGTGCTATCGACTTGGTCCGGTGTGCGCCCGATTGTGGTCAAAAGCACTGAAAGTGGCCATAAACCTTCGGATGAATCACGCGAGCACATGCTCTGGATCGAGCCGGGTTGCGTCAGTCTATCTGGTGGCAAACTCACTACTTTTCGTTTACTGGCGTTAGAAATGCTGCAAGCCTGTACGCTATTTAATGGCTGTTCAATGCAAGAAACCGCGCAGGCGCACAGTCTGTCGGCACCGCGTCCTGCGCATGATTGCTTAGCAGGGTTATCCAGTAGCGTGCAGCGTCGCCTCTATGGCCGTTATCGCGCTAATTGGCCAGCGTTTTGTGCAATGTTTAGCGAAGTGGGCATGCAACAGGTCAGCACTACCCCGATTTACTGGGCTGAATTGGCTTTTGCTTGCGAGCATGAGTTAGTGATTCATTTGGATGACTTGTTATTGCGCCGCACACGCCTCGGTTTATTGTTGGCGCAGGGGGCTGTGGCCGTGCTTGAGCAGGTGCGTGAGCTGTGTCAGCCGCGTTTAGCCTGGGATGACCAGCGCTGGGCCGAGGAGCAGCAGCGTTATTTAAGGATTTATCAGCAGTTTTATAGTTTGCCCAGTGCTGCAGTGGTGGGTTTATGAGCGCAGAGCAAGCGGTAAATAATTCGACAAAAGACTATGTGCTGAGCATTGATAACGGCACGCAAAGTGTTCGCGCCATGCTGTTTGATGTATCAGGTAATCTGCACGGTTTAAGCCGGATCGAGATTGAGCCGTATGTCTCAGCGCAACCCGGCTGGGCGGAACAAGAAGCCGATTACTATTGGCAAGCAGTGGGGCAGGCCTGTCAGCAACTCTGGCAGCAGGTCAGTATTGATAAAACACAGATTAAAGGCGTCAGCGTCACCACCCAGCGCGGCACTGTAGTGCATGTGGATCAGCAAGGGCGAGCCTTACGCCCAGCCATGGTGTGGTTGGATCAGCGTTTGGCGGATGTCAGCACACCCTTGCCCAATCCGTGGCGCAGCCTGTTTAAGCTGGTGGGCGCGGCCAGTATTGTGAATTACTTTCGCGGTCAAGCGGAAATCAATTGGGTCGCCCAGCATCAGACAGAAATTCACGCACTCACCCACAAAGTACTGCTTCTGTCCGGCTATTTAAATTACCAATTGAGTGGGCGTTTTGTTGATTCTGTGGCCAGCTGTGTTGGCTATTTGCCTTTTGATTATAAAAAGCTGCGTTGGGCGGCAAAAGGTGACTGGAAATGGCACGCTTTGGCAGTGCGCCGTGAACAGCTGCCTGAGTTGATTGCACCGGGTGAATTGCTCGGCCATGTGCATGCTGCAGCCAGTGTGCATACAGGGCTGCCGGAAGGCTTACCGATTATTGCCGCTGCAGCGGATAAAGCCTGCGAGGTTTTGGGCGCGGGCGCAGTGGATGAAAGCATCGCCTGTTTATCCTATGGCACCACCGCTACCATCAACACTACGCGCAGTAAATATCTGGAGGTGACGCGTTTAATTCCGGCGTATCCGGCGGCGATTCCCAAGCACTTCACCACCGAAGTGATGATTTATCGCGGGTTTTGGATGGTCAGTTGGTTTAAGCGTGAGTTTGGTCTGCGTGAGCAGCAGCGCGCAGAGCGCTTGGGCGTCAGTGTTGAGTCGTTATTTGAAGAATTAATAGAGCAAGTTCCGGCCGGATCCATGGGCTTAATGTTGCAGCCGTATTGGTCACCGGGTGTGCGTGAGCCGGGGCTGGATGCCAAAGGTGCAATTATTGGTTTTGGTGATGTACACACCCGCGCGCATATCTACCGCGCGATTTTAGAAGGCCTGGCCTATGGTTTACGCCAAGGCAAAGAGCAAATCGAAAAACGCAGTGGCGTACCGATTCAGCGCTTACGTGTATCCGGCGGTGGCTCGCAAAGTGATGCGATTTTGCAAATCACCGCGGATATTTTCGGTCTGCCGGTTGAGCGCCCACATACCATTGAAACCTCCGGCTTGGGCGCGGCGATTGCCTGTATGGTGGGTGTTGGTTTGCAGCCTGATTTTACTACCGCAGTACAGAGCATGACCCGTGCCGGCGAGGTGTTTTACCCCAACAAGGAGAATCATGCCTTGTACAACAGACTGTATCGCGAGGTGTACTGCAAGATGTATCAACGGCTGCAACCGCTGTATCAAAATATTCGGCGCATTACCGGTTATCCAAAGTAGACTAGGCGCAGTGTCGGTTATTTATGCTTTGCTTGAGCTGGCCGATAGCCCATTATTCAGATTTTAAAAGGTGGTTTTGATGGCCAGTATTCTTGATAGTGTTAATCAGCGCACGCAACTGGTTGGTGAAAACCGCCTAGAAATATTAATGTTTCGTCTACACGGTCGCCAACTGTTTGCGATTAACGTCTTTAAAGTGCAAGAAGTGGTGCGCCTGCCTAAATTAACCTTGATCCCGCAGCGCCACCCACATATGTGTGGCGTGATTACTTTGCGCGGCCAGACCATTCCAGTGATTGATTTAGCCCAAGCCATTGGCATGCGCCCGTTGCTGCAAAATGAAAACAGCACGGTGATTGTCACTGAGTACAACCGCTCCATTCAAGCCTTCTTAATTGGCAGCGTTGAGCGCATCGTTAACCTCAATTGGGAGTCCGTACAGCCGCCGCCGCGCACTGCCGGTCGTCAGCATTATTTGACGGCGATTACCCGTGTGGATGAAGCCATTGTGGAAATCATTGATGTGGAAAAAGTGCTGGCTGAAATCATCCCCATGAATGCAAAGATTTCAGCAGAAAAGCTCAACAACCCAATCTTAGCCAAAGCCAGTGGCCGTGAAGTATTGATTATTGATGACTCCATGGTGGCGCTCAATCAACTGACTGAAGCCTTGGGGCAGCTGGGAATTACAGTGCATCAAGCCACCGATGGCCTAAAAGGCTTACAGCAGTTGCAGCTGTGGGCGGATCAAGGTGAAGTGCTCACAGATAAGCTACTAATGGTCTTTACCGATGCGGAAATGCCAGAAATGGACGGTTACCGCCTGACCACAGAAATCCGCAATGATCCGCGCCTACGTGATTTATATGTGGTGATGCACACCTCCTTGTCCGGTAGTTTTAACGCTGCCATGGTGGAGAAAGTCGGGTGTGATAACTTTTTATCGAAATTTCAGCCAGATCGTTTAGCGGATGTCATCGAAGAGCGCCTGCAACGCGACGAGGCATGAACAGCAGACACAGCGCTGCAACAAGGTGAATCACGGGGGCTGTTTTTAGCAGTGCAAAGGTGCGTCATTAAAACCCCCGCATGCACGGTTTAAACAGGCATAATAGAACTCTTTAAATGCTGAATTATTAAGGTGTACAGGCATGGCGTTGATTGGAGATATGAATACCCTACAGGTTATTCGACAGGCTGATTTTGGCGTGTATTTGGATGGTGGGCCTGATGGGGATATTCTTTTACCGCGGCGTGAAATGCCCAAAGATGAACCCTGTGAAGATGAAGACTGGCTCAATGTGTTTGTCTACCTCGACAGTGAAGACCGCATTATTGCCACCAGCCGTACCCCTAAAATTAAAGTGGGTGAGTTTGCCAGCCTAAAAGTGATTGATATTAACCGCATTGGCTTATTCCTCGATTGGGGCTTGAGCAAAGACTTACTGCTGCCGCACTCGGAAGAAAAACGGCCGCTGCAAGAAGGCGATTATTGTGTGGTGCATGCCTATATTGATGAGCGCACCAAGCGCATTACGGCTACGGCGCATCTAGACCGCTTCTTAGATAAAACCCCAGCAAATTACAGCGTCGGCCAAGAAGTGGACTTGCTGATTGTAGAACCGACTGATTTAGGCTTTAAAGCCATTATTAATAGTGAACACTGGGGCTTGATCCATAAAAACGAAGCCTTTAAGTTTTTGCGTGGCGGTATGCAAGAGCGCGGTTTTATCCGTGAAATTCGCGATGACGGCCTGATTAACCTGAGCTTACAGCCACAGGGCCAAGAATTACGCGACACCTTGAGTGAAGCGATTCTGACACAGTTGCGCGAAAACAACGGTCACTTGCCACTCAGTGATAAAAGCCCAGCCCCAGCCATTGCCGATGCTTTTGGCGTGAGTAAAGGCAACTTTAAAAAAGCCATTGGCGGCCTGTACCGACAAGGCGTGATTCGTATTCACCCGCACTCAATCGAACTGGTGTAGCGGAGCGAGCATGCGCATACTTTCTGGCGTTGTCATTGCCGTGCTGTGTGTTGTCGCCATCTTTGCTGTGCAGAAGTGGCGTGGCCCAGTGTTACCGGCATTAACTGTCGAGCTGCTGCCATTGGAGTTGCGCATTGTTGCCAGTGGTGAGGTGCGTTATCAGTCGCTGGCGCGGATTGGCAGCGAAATCACCGGCACAGTCACCGCCCGCCATGTGCGTGAAGGTGACTTGGTCAATAAAGGTGATTTGCTCATTGAACTCAACCCCGAAGAGTTACAAGCACGTTTAGCCCAAGCGCAAACGCAGTTGCAGCAGTTGCAAAAAATCAGTCGTCCGCAAGCGCAAGCTGCATTGGTGGAGGCGCGGGATAACTTACGTCAAGTCAGCCGTGAAGCCCGCCGCCGCGAAACTCTAGCGGAAAAGGGCGTGATCTCTGCCGAGCAAGTTGAGCAAGCGCAGCGCATGGAGCTCAATGCTAAAACCGCCTTGACCCGCGCACAGCTCACTGTGGATTCCTTGGCTGCAGGCAGCACCGAAGAGCAATTACTGCAGCAACGCATTGCCAGTGCTGAAGCAGAGCTAGCAAAAACTCGCATCTACGCGCCGTTTGCTGGCCGGGTACAAACCCGCAATGTGGAACCCGGTGATCTTGTGCAACCCAGTAAAGTTCTATTGGAAATTGCCCGCAGCGATGGGGTTAACCGCGCCGGAGTTGCCAGTGATGGCTTGGAAGTGGTGGTAGCGCTGGATGAGAAAAATTTTGCCCCGCTGCAGCTGCAACAACCGGTGCAATTGATTGCCGATGCCTGGCCGGAACAAACAGTGCCCGGCGTGGTGAGCTTTATTGCTCCAGCGGTGGATAGCGATCGCGGCACCATTGATGTGCATATTGATGTTTTGCCAGACACTGATCAGCACTACCATACTTTTTTGCAGGGTATGACCGTTTCCGCCAATATTATTGCTGCCGAACGCGAGCAAACACTGGTGTTACCCAATGATTATCTGCTTGTGCAGGCCAATAAGCCCACGCAAGTGTTGCGCTGGAATAATGGCGCAGTGACTGCAGTGGATGTGCAGTTGGGTTTACGCAATATGACCCACAGTGAAATTACTGCAGGACTGGCTGCAGGGGATGTCGTGGTGCAAGCAGGACAAGTCAGCGATGGCCAGCGCGCCCGAGTGCGTTTTGAACAGGCGCAGCATGTCATTGACTAGCCGCTTTGTCGCTTGGGGGAATTCGCTGTGGATTGAGTGGCGCATTGCCTTGCGTTTCTTAGCCGATAATCCGCTGCAAACCTTGTTAATTAGCGTGGCAATTTCGGTGGGAGCAGCGGTCATCGTCTTTATTACCGCTTTAATGACCGGACTGCAAAACAACGTCATCGAGAAAACCCTCGGTACCCAAGCGCATATCCGTATTGAAGCCACCCGCCAACACAATAATTTTTCTGCTACGCCTGAGGGCAAATATGTCTGGGCTTTAGAAAGTCCGCGGGCACAGCGCTTACAAACCATTAATAACTGGCAAGAAGTGCGCGATGCCTTGGATCAATATCCCGGTTTAAACACTGTCTCGCCCCTGATCTCTGGTCCTGCCTTTGCGCAAAAAGGTAATGCCCGTGCGTCAGTGGCCTTAATGGGTATCGACCCTGAACGTTATGCCGGCATCATTGAGCTGCAAGATTACTTGCTGGAAGGGCGCTTTAGTGTCGGTGCCAGTGATGTACTGATTGGTCGACAGTTAGCAGAAGACTTAGGTTTGCGCACCGGGGATAAATTGCGTTTAGACGCCGGTGATAATCGTCAAGCGGTGATGGATGTGGCCGGCATTTTTGAACTGGGCGTGCGGGAGCTCGACAGCCGTTATGTTTATACCGACTTAAAACAGGCACAAACCTTACTGGATTTGCCCGGTGGCATTACGATCTTAGAATTGAAAATTACTGATGTATTCAGCGCCGAATATTGGGCGCAGCGTATTGAGCAACTTACCGGTCTGCATGTGCAAAGTTGGATGGAAAGCAACGGCCAACTGCTTAATGCTTTGCGCTCACAAACCATGACCACACAAATGATTCGAGTGTTTGTCGCCATGTCGGTGATCTTCGGCATTGCCAGTGTGTTGGCCGTCAGTGTGGTGCAGCGCACCCGTGAAATTGGGATTTTGCGCGCCATGGGCAGTTCACAGCAGCAGATTTTGCGCGTGTTTTTATTGCAAGGGGGTTTGCTGGGTTTGGCCGGCTCGCTATTGGGCGTATTGATCGGCTACAGCTTGGTACAGGTGTTTAATAATCTGGGGGAGCGCTTGTTTTATATTCAGCTGGAGCCTTCGATGCTGATTTCGGCAATAGTCATTGCCACCGCCGCTGGGGTGATCGCCGCCATGGTGCCAGCCCGCCGCGCGGCTAAATATGATCCAGCAGTGGCGATTCGTTATGTCTAAATCAGCCGTACTTGCCCAAGCCGCCGAGCAGCAGGTGGTATTGCAGCTGGATATGCTCAATAAAATCTTTAATGCGGGCACACCATTGCAAAACCATGTTTTGCACGATATTTCATTGCAGGTCAGTCGCGGCGAATTGGTGGCGCTGGTGGGCACTTCTGGTTCTGGCAAAAGCACCTTGCTCAATGTTATGGGCTTGCTGGATGTGTCCTCTTCTGGCGAGTTGCGCATTCAAGGGCATCGGGTGCAAGGCATGACCGAGCAGCAACGCACACAATTGCGCAGTGAATCCATTGGCTTTGTTTTCCAGTTTCACCACCTGATCAGTGCTTTTAGTGTGCTGGATAATGTCTTAATGCCCTTAATGCTGCGCTACGGCAAACCGAGTAAAGAGCAAATAGCTTACGCAGAATACTTACTCAATGAAGTGGGGCTGGCGCAGTTTATGCGGCAATCCACTAACCGATTATCGGGTGGTCAACAGCAGCGGGTGGCGATTGCCCGAGCCTTGGTCACTAAGCCGGCATTGGTCTTGGCCGATGAACCAACCGGTAATCTGGATACACAAACCGCAGACGAAGTGTTTCGATTATTTGAGCGTTTTAACGTGGAGCATCAATGCGCCATTGTCATTGTTACTCACGATCCAAGGTTAAGCGCGCGCTGCCCACGGACGATTCGTCTCACCGATGGCCGCATTGTGTATGACGGACCATCAGCAGATTTGCCCAGTTTGTTTGTTTAGCCAGCTAGCTTAGAGATGATATCAGGCTTACTTTTTATGAACGTTTTTCGGCAGCTGCACAACCACACTGCCGGAATACATGTCCGACCAAGAGCGTTTTTGCGTGTCGAAGAGTATCCATAAAAAACCCAGCCCTGCTGGTAGCCAAGCAAAAATCGCAATCAAAAAGCGCAACAACGCTTGCCAGATATCAATAGCGCTGCCATCGGCATTCTGCACACGCAAGCCCCACACCTGCATACCCAGAGTTTGCCCACCATGGGTCCAGAACTTAGCAAAGAAGGCAAAAATAGAAAAAAACACCAGCGTAGATAAAACCGGATCAATGTCTAACATGCCGCTGTCGGCCATTTCTTGTAAGGCATCTGCGCCATAAATCATGCGCAAAATACCTTGTTGGTAGATCAAAGTGACCACCATCACCAAGGCAATGCAAAGCATAAAATCGTAAAAAATAGCGGCCATGCGCTTCCAGAAACCGGCGCTGGGGAAGTCGCCTTGTGGCTGTAATACGTTCTTGGACATAACCTGTGCGTACCAATGATTAAAGGTGGGCTATTGTAACCATAGCCTTGTCTAGGCGCGAATCTATTGTGGCAGTCTGAGTTATTCAGAGAATCTTTAGGCGCGCCGCTGCAAGCTAGCCTTCAGCACAAATACGGTTACGCCCAGCTTGTTTGGCCAGATACATGCGCTTGTCGGCCAAGGCTAAAATCTGTTTATAGTAGTCCAACTGATCTGCATTGCGCTCAGCCAAACCCACACTGGCCGTGAGCGGCGTACCATCGGGGCGCATGCCAAAGCCATTGCTCTGCATACGCTCAATAGCACACTCAGCTTTGTCCAGATCAGTGTTGGGCATCACCAGTAAAAACTCCTCACCACCCCAGCGCAGTAAGCTGTCGGAGGCGCGCAGCTTCTTTTGCACCTGGGCGACAAAAATTTGCAGCACTTTATCCCCAGCTTCGTGGCCAAAATTATCGTTAATTTGCTTGAAATGGTCTAAATCAAAAAACGCGAGGGTCAAGGGCTGCTCATTACGCTGCGCTGCAGACCACTGAAGGTTAAGGATTTCTTTACCGCTGCTGCGCGAAAAAATACCGGTCAGCGGATCATGAATCGCCTGACGCACCAAGGTAATCATAAACGCCAACTGACTGGTGCTGGCTAGCGCCGTAACCCCAGCAATTAAAATCAACAGCCAAAAGCCCCCAGCAAACGACGGCCAGTTCAAGGTTGACCAATTTAAGTAGCCGGCCAAACCTTGAGCGATCAAGAGAATACTGGCCAGCAATATGTTTTCTAATAAACACAAAGGAAAAATAGCCAAACCAGCCATCAATACAAAAGGCAAAAAGGCATAGCCCGTGGCCACCGCGGAAGACAAACTGCTGAGCGCATAACCGGCCAATAACGAGTGTGAAGCGATGTAAAACACCGTAGGAATAATAAATAGAATCGCCATCGCACGGTAGGCATCGAGCAAGCTGCCAGTGGGGCGATAAAAGACTAATAACGCAGCAAAAGCAGCACTGGTCAGAACCCGTAAAAGAGCCAGCTTAATCCACAACGGCGAACTGAACACCATCACATCAACAATGCCCCAAATAGGTGTCAGCACTGCAAATAACATGGCAAACAAACGCACACGATTCACAATCATCGTCGCCCGCTGCTGACTGAGCAGCATGGAGTGCTGGCTGGGCGACAGTAACTGAGCAAGCTCAGTGGCCTTTAAACCAGTGGGAAGAAAAGAAGCCAAACGTGGGCTAAAAAAGCTTAAAAGTCTCGACATTATTTTTATTGCCTTAGGTCGATTGAATAGCGCAAAAATATTCAAATAAGTTGGGTCAATCTATGCAAGCACTGAACAAATTTAGAAAAGCCATTACGAGCGTAGCGCTGTCTTTGCGAGCGCAGCGAAGCAACCCAGAGACTGCCACGTCGCTTTGCTCCTCGCAAAGACTGATTTACTCAGTGTTTCCCTACGACTTTGAACACCGTTGCTTTGATAAAGATGGCGTACTATAAGCCACCAAAGCGCAGAGTGAAGTGAGCTGGATCATTAAATGGCCATTATAAGGCCACTACGCATTGCGGTGAAAAATACACAGGCAAAATTTTGCCCGCAATGCGCGGCTATAGACACCAGAATGTCGATTGTGTCACGTTTTTTCGGGTGGGTTAACCGCTTATCCTGTAGCTGGCGCCAATTGTCTACGCAGTGCTGACAGCGCGCGCTGAGCTATGCATGCTTAACTCATTAATTTTTTTGGAGCACACCATGTTACGACTGAAAGGCATGCGTGGGTTTACCCTCGTAGAACTGATGATAACCCTAGCGCTACTGGCCATAGTCGCCACCATAGCCGTGCCCAACTTCATGCAGTTTATTCGTAACAACCAAGTGCAGGCCAAGGCCGATGAGTTGAAAAGTTTCTTGCAATATGCGCGAGGGCAGGCGGTGACTACGCGAAAAAGCTATGAAATTGATATTAGCTCGTGGGAGATCAAGCCAATTGGTGGAAGCGCAGAGCGTAGTATTGATTTTAGCAATGCTAGTACAGTAGTGAGAAGTAATTTAGAAACAGGTGTTACAAAACTTAATTATCAACCTAACGGCAGTGTGTCGGGGCCTGCTACGTTTACAGTTTGCTACAATAACGACTTTTCTAATGGGTATTTGATAGAGCTTAAGCGCAGTGGTTTAATTAAAATGTATATGCGCGGCTATAAAAACAATACAGATAAGCTCACTAACTGCACATTATGAGGCTCAGTATGAAAAATAGTCGAGGTTTTAGCCTAATTGAAGTATTAATTACTCTGGTTTTAACAGTGATAGGCGTTTTGGGTATGGTTGCAATGCAGACAAAAGCTATTCAGTACACAGCAGAATCTGTTACGCGCAGCACTGCGGTCATGCTTGTTGATGATATGTTGGAGCTTCTAAGGTCAAATAGAGATAAAATATATAATAAAAAAAGCGAGCTTATTGTTGATTCTAAATACTTTAAAAAAGAAGGTGAGAGCTTTCCTGTTTTAAACTGTAATGCCTATGATTCACTAACAAGTGCTGAAGATCCTGAAACACAGTTGTGTGTATGGGCTCAACATGCAAAAGCGTTGCTTCCAGGTGTGACTGATGAGGTTTTGAAAAGTAATTTTTATATTGAGCAAGTTGATTCTACTAATGCTATTAAACTCGGCGTATTTTGGGTCGGCAAAGCTGATGAGTGTGGTGAGGATCTTTGTACGTACTCTGTTGTAGTGGAGATATAACATGATTAATAGATTTAATCAGTTTGGGCTCTCAATGATTGAGCTACTAGTAGCTTTAGCTATAAGTAGCTTTTTGATTCTAGGAGTTACCCAAATATATATAGATAATAAGAAAAGCTATTATTTTCAACAGGGGCAAGCTGAAAATAACGATACTTCACGTTTTATAATTTACACACTGGATAATGAGTTGCAGAAAATAGGATATAGACGTAGACCGGATTTGAAGTATGAGAGCATTTTTAAAGCTTCGGATGGTTTCGCAAAGGGAGAAGTAATTAAAGTTGATGCAGAAAATAAGCTGAGATTTCGTTACCAGCCGCATAGCACAGAAGATTATGCCTGTGATGGTAGCTCTGTGTCCGAAAGTGATTTCTCGGATATAAATTCAATATATAAGGGAGTTAATCTTTTGCCGCGAGTGGTTACTATAGAGTTCGATAAAGATTCGGGTGTCTTGAAGTGCAATGGTGATGAGGTTGTTTCAAATGTTACAGAATTTAGTTTTTTGTACGCTATACCTGTTAATAATACGAATTCAAGAGCTGGTCTAAAATATGTAACTTTTGATGACCTAACAAATGCTAACAAAGTTAAAGGAATTCGATATCGAGCGCTAATTTCAAGTAATATGAAAAACTTAGCTGATTTTGAAGATAGTAAAGCACTAGATACATTTTATAAAGAAGTTGATGATAAACCAGATAGTCGAGCAATTTATCAGTTAGTTAATAAAACAGTAATGCTAAGGAATTTGACCTCATGGTAAATAATAAACAAAAAGGTGCTAGTTTATTCGTAGCATTGATTATGCTTGTGGTCCTTACAATACTGGCTGTGTCCAGCATGCGTGGCGTCGTTCTGGAAAGTAGAATTACAGGAAGCATGGTATTGGACAGTAAACTGTTTAATCAGGCCGAAACGACTTTGAGTGATATAGAAAATAGAATTGATCTGCTTCAGGCACCAATGCAGTCGTGCACAAATAATAATAATGATTCGATATGTATCGAAAATACACTTCTTAACACTGTCATTGCTCCAGACTTTGATTATTTAGTTAAACCTTATGCTACAGAGTTAATAGATTTTACTGGACCTAAAATTGAAAAGTTGAAAAGTAGTTGGTATGCAATACCAGCTCCTGCAGGAGAGACGGAAGGCGAAAGTCTAAATCCTGAATACGGTCAAACTTTACGCGGTATCGGTACTTTTATGTATGAGGTCACAGTTAAGTCCAATATGGAGGATAATGTAAATGAAAATATTTACATCCGAACTGTGTATTCAAAAGAATTTGGCGGCTGAGGCTTGGAGATATAGAAATGAAAAATAATTTGCTGATAGCTTTTTCTTGTTTAGCGCTTACAGGTGCACTGCAAGCTGCGCCGCTTGATATTTCAGATGCGCCTATTTTTGTAAACAGTGCGGTACCTCCACTCAATTTATTGGTTATGGGGAAAGACCATAAGCTGTATTATGAGGCCTACAGTGATAACTCAGACTTAGATGGTGACTCTGTAATTGATGTGGGTTATAAGCCTGAGCAGATTGATTACTTTGGCTACTTCAATAGTAATTTATGTTACACCCACTCAGGTGGTAAATTTATCCCTAAAGAGAAGGCGAATAATAAAAAATGCAGCAGTAAATGGAGTGGTGATTTTTTAAACTACTTAGCTACCTCGCGAATGGATGCGCTACGTAAAGTTTTATATGGTGGTTACCGATCAGTTGATAAAACTGATGAAACTGTTTTACAAGCTGCTTATATACCTCGAGATGGTCATAGCTGGGGTAAAGAATATAACCCTGCAAGAGATGCATATAGTATTAAAGACTATGCGCCCTATTCAGAGCCTGCGGTAGGTCACTATCATTTATTTGCCGTTACAACTGATACGCATGATAGTAATGCAGTGCCTAGCTTGAAGGTGCTTACAAATACTAAATATCGAGTGTGGGAGTGGGTGTCTAAAGAAGCGCCGGTTGCTAGTGATAGTTGCTGGGCTGGGGCTTGTACAGGTAAAGGGCCAGCGAATAGCTTAACTATGCTTCCTGAAAGCGTCGTTTCGGGGTTGTCCATGACTGTTTGGGGGCATAGTAATAATAGTCAGCCAAATAGTAGAGCGGAGATGAATTCTCAGTTTAGTGGTAGTAAAACTATATGTGGAAGCACACCTGTTAATCATATTAACAGCGTGATTGGAAACAACGGGTTTACTGTAAAAAATAATAACAATATTTTTGCAGGTGCTAACTCTTCTTGTTTTTCTAACGAGAAGTATATGGTTGAGATTAAAGGTAAGTTAAAATTAACAGAAGGTGGATCGTATAAGTTTAGAAGTATGATGAGAGGTTCTCTCGATTTTACTATCGGCACCCAAAGGTTTGAGTCTTATGATGGAGGCTGGAATGATAAAAATATTAGTTTGGCAGCCGGAGAACATGATATTACTTTGAGGTATCTAAAAGCAAAGCGTGACGGTGAAGATTACTGGGAAATGCAATGGATACCTGCAGGTAATACACCTAAGTCAAAAATGGATCATTACGCCATTAAAATAGATGTGTGCCCTGCCTCGAACTCTGATTTACGAGAAGATAACTGTCAAGCATATCCGAATAAAGGTGGTAAAGCTGTTTATAAACCTACAGGTTTACTGCATGATTTTGGCGCTGAAGATAAAATGTACTTTGGGTTATTGACTGGTAGCTATGAAAATAATATTGATGGTGGTGTGTTAAGAAATAATATTGATAGTTTTACTAAAGAGATTGACCCGCAAACAGGTATTTATAAATCAGCTTATAAAGGTGTTGTTAATACTATTAATAATCTAAAGTTATATGGTTTTGGTGGTACGCAGTATACTGGGTGTGGTTTACTCGCTAATCCGCTTGATACATATTCGAATCAGAAGTGTCACATGTGGGGTAACCCTGTCGCTGAAATGATGTATGAAGGTTTACGTTATTTTTCAGGCGCAGATAAAGCAACTCCCAGTTACTCATATACACAGAATAAGTCAGTAGATAGCACGCTTAGCCTGGAACAGCCTAAATGGGAGTCACCCTATAGAGATGTATCTAAAGGTGGCTACCCAGCTTGCGCTAAACCTGTAATGACAGTTGTGAGTGATATTACTCCGTCGTATGACTATAACGTGCCTGGTAGTAAGTGGAGCTCAAAAGTAGGCTCAGATGCTAAACTTGCTAAGCCTTTAGATGTGGGTGCGCAGGTCGATGCTATTTGGCAAGCTGAGGGCGGTGGTAGTCGCAGTGTGTTTATTGGAGAGTCTAATGGACAAGTGGATTATGCCCCTTCACCTAAAGTAGTTAGCAACCTGTCAACAGTGCGCGGCTTGTCACCAGAAGAACCCAGTAAAAACGGTACCTATTATTCTGCAGGTGTTGCTCGCTTTGGGGCAACTGATGGGGTGCAAGTTAATAGCACCACAAATAACTCAATGATGACCTATGCAGTCGCATTAGCTTCACCACTACCGCAGATTAAATTTCCAAATGGTAAGGGTGGAACGGTTACCTTGGTACCTTTTGGTAAATCAGTGGGTGGTGGTTATGGTATGGATGCTAGAGCTGAATTTCAGCCTACGTTAACCATCGTTGATTTTTATGTTCAAGCACTAGTCAATACTGATCCGAAAGGTTCAGATCGTGATGATAATGTGAATGGAGGTCGTCCTTACGCGCAATTTAGAATTAACTATGAAGACGTCGAGCAAGGTAACGACCATGACATGGACGCTATTGTTTTATATACAATTTATATTAACGAACAAGGAAAGTTAGTCGTTAAGCTTGATAAAGAGTATGAGGCAGCTGGTATTCATATGCACATGGGTTATATGGTCTCTGGAACAACAGTTGACGGTATTTATTTAGACGTAAAGAGTAAAGGCAATACAGCTTATCGTCTAAATACACCTCCAGGCCGAGCCCCCGGTTATTGTGCGAACTTAAATAATTCAGGTTGTAATAATCTGCCTGAGCATACAGTTCGCGAGTTTACAGTGACTGCGCAAGATGGTGCAGAGTTATTACCAGGGCCATTGTGGTATGCGGCTAAGTATGGAATGCCTAATCGTGATCCAGCGACAGTTGAAGGCGATCCTGATAACTACTTTCTCGTGACCAACGCTCTTACTCTGAAAGATCAACTGACAAAAGCATTTAACGATATTATGCAAAAAAATGCTGCAGTGACACGGCCAGCAATTGGCAAAGCACCTATAGGTCCAACCGTAGCTCAAGAGCGAAGCCTTTATCGCACTGAGTTTGATGCTGAAAAGTGGACGGGAAGTCTTGTTAAAGAAACTTTAGACTTAACGACTAACCAGCCTGTAAGTGTGTGGGAGTCTTCTATCCCGTCGACTAGAACAGTGAAAATGGCTCAGCCTTCAGGCGTAGGCTTGACCAGTTTTACTTGGGCGCAATTAGAAAATAGAACGTTTGCAGGTAAAAATTTGCAAGCTACTTTTTCAGTGAATGAAAATGGCGATACAGATAGTAATGGTCCTGCTAGAGTCGAATATATCGTTGGTGATAAAACCAAAGAAAACAGTTTATTTAGACCCCGCAGTTCACTGTTAGGAGATATTGTAAACTCAAGCCCTGCTTTAGTTGCGGGTGCTCAGTACATCCCTTATATAGCTAATAAATTATTTGGTACAAATAACTATGCGGATTTTGTTACAGCGCAAGCTGCTAAAACACCGATGATTTATGTTGGTGCTAATGATGGAATGCTGCATGGTTTTGATGCGAACAGTGGCGAGGAAAAGTTTGCTTTTATTCCTACGCCAGTCATTGAAAAACTTCATCTGTTGACTCAGAAAACCTATGGTGTAACAGGACAAGGTGCACATAGCTTCTATGTTGATGGTTCTTTGCATGTTTCGGATGTATACATTGATAATGAGTGGAAAACTATATTAGTTGGAGCTCTAGGAGCTGGTGGGCGTGGTGTATTTGCGCTTGATGTTACTAATCCAGATGCTATTAGTTTGCTATGGGAGTTTACACAAGAGTCTGCTGGATCGCTGAATGCCACTAGTGGCCTAAGTGACTTAGGCTATACTTTTGGTAGCCCAATGATTATCAAATTAAAAAGCGGTGAATGGGTTGCAGCAATTAGCAGTGGATATAATAGTCCAAATGCAGAATCTGGTGTTGCAAGTCTTTTCTTGCTAGATATCTCTACTGGTGCTGTTGTAAGTAAACTGGATGCAAAAGGCCAGGTAACAAATAATGGTCTGTCTAGTTTCCGCGTCGCTGACTATAACAGTGATGGCTTGGCTGATTATATTTACGCAGGAGATATTCAAGGAAACTTATGGCGCTTTGACTTTACTCAAACGACACCTTCTATATCTTATGGAGCGAAGCCGTTGTTCAAAGCAGAGCGGCCGATAACTGCAGCACCTAACTTAGTACGACATCCTTCAGGTGTTGGCTATTTGATTGTGGTTGGCACTGGCCGCTATTTAGCTAATTCAGATAAAATCCCTCCATTTTCTCTTGATAGTGTTTATGGTATCTGGGATCAGAAAACTAAAGGTGAAGCAACCACTGCTCTGATGGCTGTTAATAAATCAGAACTTTTGAAGCAGAACTTCTTTTTACAAACTGTTGCTGATATTGGCGATGATGATAAGAAAGTTACCCAAGAGATTCGCTTATTAACTAAAAAATCACCTAATTGGAGTACTGGTCAACATAAAGGCTGGGCAATTGACTTAAATGTTGAGGGCAATGCTACGCCAGACGGTGAGCGTATGGTTGATGAGATGACTGTTAGAGGGGAGGTGTTATTCTTTAGTACTCGAAGACCAAGCACAGATCCTTGTGAGTCGGGTGTTGAAGGTTGGACTTATGCTGTTAATCCTTCTACTGGTGGACGAACTGACTTTAACGTGCTTGATTTAAATCGTAGCTTAATGGTTGGCGCGGAAGATGGTTATTTACATGGTGGGACACTAATTCCTGTTACAGGATTTAAAGCCCCACCTGGTGGGTTTATTTTAACTGGAGATAAAATGATTAGCTCTGATGGTACAGTTATGGATTATCAAGCTCGGTCATCTAATAAGAACCGTGAGAGCTGGTTTGTTATTCCTAAAGGAAAAGCCGAGTAACGTTTAGCAAATTAGACTAAGGGTTGCTGTATCAGTAACCCTTTTCTTTGCATCATAAGGTGTTATTAACAATGAAGAAAAAGACGCAAGCAGGCTTCACCCTCATCGAAGTAATGATCGTTGTAGCGATTATTGGGATCTTGGCCGCGATTGCTTATCCCAGTTATGACGAGTATGTGAAGCGTGGTAATCGCACTGAAGGGCAGGCTTTTTTAAGTGATGTCGCGGCGCGTCAAGAACGTTATTTTTCGCAGAATAATGCCTATATAACTGACGTTGCTAATATTGCGAAGTTAGGAGTGACGGCGAACTCGCCAACTGGTAAGTATTCGATTGTTTTAGCTGGCGGTGGCGGTGGCGGTGGGTATACCCTAACGGCTAATAATCAGTTCAGTGATGCAAAATGCGCAACACTAACCTTGAATGCTTTAGGTGTAAGAGGCAGTAGCGGTAGTAGAAGTGACAACAATGACTGCTGGCGCTAGCCAGAGCACACACTTCTAACATTTTATGCTGAAGCGGTAAGCACAATTAACACTACCTAAACTGGCGCATTTTCTGCGCCAGTTTCATTTCAGCTCTAAAAATAAATCACTCCGGCACCACCACTTCACCCACATGCCGCTTTGCCTTATACGCCGCCAATATCTTCTCACGCAACGCCGCTTTTGCGCCGGTTTCGCCATGGATCAAACGCACCTGCTGCGGCCATTTGCGCATGCCGGTGATAAAGCGCACGAGACTGGCTTGGTCGGCGTGGGCGGAGTAGCCGCCGAGGGTGGTGATTTCTGCGCGGATGTTGATGCGCTTGCGGTCGATCTCTACATAGCCGCCCCGTGGGCCGTATTTTTGTATTTGGTTGCCCAGTGTGCCTTGCGCTTGATAGCCGACAAACAGCACATTGTGGCGTGGGTCGCTGAGCATGGCTTGTAAATAATTAACAATGCGTCCGCCGCTGCACATGCCGCCGCCAGCAATAACAATGGCAGGCCGTGCGCTGGTAACCAGGTGTTGCACCATGCGTCGATGGTCTTGGTGCGTATCAATGGTCAATAGCTGTTTAAAGTCCAGCGGGTTGCGGCCCTTGCGAATCCGTTGCTGCGCTTCTTTATCCCAAAACGGCTGCAGTTGCGCATAGGCTTGAGTAAAGCGACTGGCCAGCGGCGAGTCGAGAATAATCGGGATATCATGCCACACCGAACCATGTTCAGACCCATGTGTTTCAGTGAGTAATTCAGCGCTACTGCTCACACAGCTTTGGCATTGATTGCGGTAGATAATATCTTCTAGCTCATAGAGCAACTCTTGCGTACGGCCAATACTAAAAGCCGGAATCAATACTGTTCCTTGATCACGCAAGGCATGTTCAATCATCGTCTGCAGGCGCTGGCGACGGTCGCGACGATTGGCATGCTGGCGATCGCCATAGGTGCTTTCTAAAATAACCATATCAGCACGATAAGCAGGCTTGGGTGCTGATAAAATTGGCGCATAGGGCGCGCCCAAGTCGCCGGAAAAAATCACCCGTTGTTTAGCTTTGTGCGTAGGCTGTTGTATTTCCAGTTCCACATAGGCCGAGCCCAGAATATGTCCAGCTCGCTGCAGGCGAATATTGACCGTCGGCAACGGCGCTTTCAACATTGGCAGCCATTTATTGTAGGGCAGGGCAATGATACGACTGGCAACCAGTTTAATGTACTGCTCAACCAAGTGTTGATCGCGGCTAACGCCCAGTTTAAAGGCATCTTCCAGCACAATCGGCAGTAGTTTGGCTGATGGTTCGCTACAAATAATCGGCCCCGTAAAGCCCGCAGCCAAGAGGTAAGGAATACGCCCCACATGGTCAATGTGCACATGGGTGACAATCAACGCTCTAACGGTGGAAATATCGAACTCGATATTGAGCTGCTCACTGCTAGCGCGGCCTTCGGGAGAGGTTTCTGCTCCTTGGAACAGCCCGCAATCGATTAAAAAGCTATTTTCTTGATCAATGAAAATCTGATGACAGGAGCCTGTTACGCCGTTTTTCGCACCATGGTGCACAACCTTGGGTAATTTTTGCATGAGCCTACCTAAATCTTATTATTAGGCGTTCATTAAAGCTGTCAGCAAATAAAAGGCAAATCCAAAGGCGCAAACTGTGAGCTGCTCGTCAAGTGCTGGGCTGTTTTTGTATAGGCGTGGTGCAGTGCTCGCTAAAGATCAATATTGTTGCGGTAACGATCCGTGTTTGGAGAGTGGGGTATAGCATTCTGCGCTCGCTCTTTGCGCTATTCTTGCAGCGCCGTACAACTGATATATGCAGTTTGTTGGGCTAACGGTTAAACTGTGTGCATATTTAAACCTGCAAGGTGTGTGCAATGCGTAAGCCGTATTTTATTCTTCCTGCGCCACTGGTGTATGTTGCTTTTTTCTTGCTGGCTTGGGTGTTGAGCAGCATTTGGCCGTGGCCGTTGCCTGAGAACCCGTGGACGTTATTTTTTGGCTGGATGGCCATTGATGCCAGCGTGCTATTGATGCTGTGGACGGCGTGGTTGATGTTGTGGCGTAAAACAACGCTCAACCCTTACGGCAAGCCGCAGCAACTGCTCACTGAAGGCCCGTTTCGAGTAACGCGCAATCCTATTTATGTTGCTGATACGCTGTTTTATATGGGCGCGGCTTTATTGTTTGCCGATGTTTGGGTTTGGTTGTTTTTGCCGGTGGTGTTGGTTGCTGTGAGTTTTGGGGTGATTCGTCATGAAGAGCGCTTGCTGATGCAGCACTTTGGCGATGACTATCGAAACTATATGAATAAAGTCCGCCGCTGGCTTTGATATGCGCCAAGCTAGCATGTGTTGGCATCTGCAGCGTTATTAATGGATCGATACTGGTTAATTTGGAGACGAGTGTACAGTGAAAAAAGCTTCCTCTTTTGCCGCTTTAAGTGGTTTGGTTTACTCAACCGATAGCGGCCGCCACTGCCCTGAGTGCGAACAGCCTGAAGCAGAGTGTATCTGTGCTGAACAGCCGCTCAACAGTGGCGACGGCATCGCCCGGGTGCGCCGTGAAAGCAAAGGCCGCGGCGGTAAAACGGTTACGACTATTCAAGGCTTATGCTTAACGGCTAGCGAGCTAAAAGACCTCACCGCAGCCCTGAAAAAGCGTTGCGGCTGCGGTGGCTCACTTAAAGATGGCGTGATAGAAATCCAAGGCGACCAAGTAGAGTTGTTGTTAGCAGAGCTACGCAAACGCGGCTTTACTGCTAAGCAGGCGGGCGGATAGTTTTACTTTGCGGTTTGGTAGTGACGGCGCGGCGCAAAGATTGGTTTGACGCTGCAAAGGCAGGTGATGGGGCGTGAAACGCGTTACCGTCTCTGCGGGAAGCGTAGCGGGCGGCAGTCCACTGTTGCAGAACCATGCTATGCCTGCAGCAGCGAGAGGCTTGGCAGATGGATTGCTGCGCTGCGCTCGCAAAGAATGCTAAGAGCTACTCAGCAAATACGGCTTCAATGGTTTCAGCAAAGAGTACGCGCTCGGTCCAGAGCGTTAACTCAGCTTCTTCGGCTTGAAGTAAGCGCTGTTCGTATTCAGCGGCAGGTTCGCCGAACTTGAGTTGCAGTAGCTTTTGCAAAGTGTTTTGCAGCGTACTGATGCGGCCTTGGCCAATACCTTGCTCAACGCCTTTTTCAAGCCCTTTTTCAATTCCCTGCTCGAGGCCTTTTTGAATGCCTTGGCGTTCAATAATCGAAATATATGTCATTTTGTTATCCTCTTCGAGGTGTTCCAGCTGCTCATTATAGTACGGGGTTAGATCTGCAGGTAGTGCCACGATCCACTCTAAAAAGACCACTAATTGCGTGATGTGTTCGCGGGGTAATTTCTTTTGTGCGGCCAGTCGATAATAGCCAATTAAGTTATCCACTCGGCTTTTACCGTCTTTAATCAGCTTAGCCGTCAGTTGCGCGGCGATCAGTAGGCCGAATGGGTTGTCGTGCTGCAGTAGTTCCTCGGTTTTATCTTGCCAGTCCAGCAGTTTCACCGTGGCAAATTCAAAGCGAATGCTGCAGCCAGCAATGGTGTCGCTGTAATGCTTGGGTCGAAAACTAGGCTGAGTATCAGTAAGAACCGCCAAGCTGATCACTGGCTTCTCATAACGATCACGAATACGGTAATAGTAAATAAACATGCGCTCGGCAAAGTCGGTTTCGGGCGCGCCTTGCACTTCGATGTGGATTAAAATCCATTGTTCGCTGCCGTTTAAGAAACGCACCTTGACCAGTTTGTCGGCATACCGCCGTGAGTTTTTCGCTTTGCGGGTGATTTTTTGCAGCTCTTTATCGAGAAACTCAACCGGCTGCTGCCAGTCGATTAACTCGGCGACTTGTGGGTAAAGAAAGTTCATAAAGGGCTGGAAAAAGACTTCCAGAGCACCTTTCCAGGGGCTGTCGTGGTCTTCGGGTGCAGATTGGCCGTGTTTAGATCGCCGCATAGTAACCTCCGTGTTACTGAGTTTGCTGCTATGCAGTATAGACGGGGTTTTGAAATGTGGGCGGTTGCGTGCTGGGGACTCTAAGTGTGGGTGAAGGTGCTGGTGCGGGCAGCGGCCCGCGCTCCCAAGGGAAGTACCGTCTCTGCGAGGAGCGTAGCGACGTGGCAGTCCATGGTCTTGTTACGCGCGTAAGTTCAGGAAGTCGCACAGATTGATAGAAGCGCACAAACAAAACAGTGTCAGCGTGCTTGATAGTGTTGTCGGCCAGAGTCATGCTTGGCTTCGCGCGCAGACAGCTATCGTTGCGAGGTGTTTTTGAGATTGCCGAAAATAGCCTGCTCTAACCTAGCATGAACCAGTGGCTAATCGTTTTCGTAGGAGCAGGCCATTCCTGCGAGGCACGTTTTACAGCCAAGATTGTCTGCAAGAATCAGCGTGGCCCAGCAGCAAAGTGCGTGCTTATGTTCGCCTAACGACCAAACTGCCGTTCACATGGAATACCATCGCCATCACCGTCCATTTTGGTGTTCGGGCAATTACGCAAAAAATATACAGCTTCTTCGTACGAGCGCATTTGTGAGCAATGTTGCCTACCATCACAGCGAAAGGCTGATGAAGGCGCTGTTGCAGTTGAATGTGGGGCAAATGTTAAAGGTGCAGCGGGTGATTTTGCTGGCGTTGAAGTGTTAGAAATGACAGGGCTGCTCGATCTTTGCAAAAACTCAGGCCAGCCGTTCTTGTTAACATACCAGCCACCAGCAATAAGTAGGATAAAAATGATTTTTTTCATGGGTACGTTCCTTCGTGCTTCGGGTCAAATAACTCTAGGCTGATATTGCACTTGAATTATGGACGTCTTAAAACATGCGATATAATTACGTTAATTTTTTATTAGCGCGCTATTTAAATAAAAACGCTCTGCTTATGCAGAGTGTTTCGATTTAATATCCTCAGTAGAAGATGAAGTTCGTTACCTACTTGTTAACTTATTAACGGCATTGAACAGGTACATATTTATCATCAGAAGCGTTATTACACACCCACTCAACACCACCAGTTGTGTTGTCTAAAGTACCAACCAAGTCAAAAGTAACAGTTGCTGAACCAGCATCAACAGACACATCAATAGTTGCAGTTCCTGTTGAGCTTGTACAGCCAATTGTAGTCATGCCAATTGTACCCGTATTTACACCAGAGCAGTTATCTGCTGCTGATGCTGAAATGTTTTCAGATACAGTTGCTTTGGCTCCAGCGGCTTGTACTAATCCTTCCGAAACTTTAGCTCGAACTGTGTAGTCCTGATACGCCGGTAATGCAATCGCCGCCAAAATACCGATGATCGCAACTACGATCATTAATTCAATAAGAGTAAAACCCTTTTGCATTTGTGCTTTCATTCTTGAAGCTCCGTTGTGTTTTATGAAAAGGCCTTGTGACCTATAAGGGTTATTGCAACGGCTGTGCCAAGTTTGATTTGCAGTGGTGTTTGGCTGTTTTAATAGCTGATTCTGTAGTGTTTTAGCTGGGGCGATAACGCGCCAAATACGCATTGAAAGCTGCATGTGCAGGCGCTTTTCTGAAAGTTTTTGAGTTTTATCGGTTGTTTAATGCGGCGTGGTTTAATCGGGCGGCTAGACTCAGGCTGCACGGAAAAATGAGAAACTGATAAAGCCTCACAAACTGTCAGGTCTTGTTATTAGGTGACGTTTTTTGTCAGTGTGTGCCGTGTTAGGTTTAATTGCGATTTTGCCTTGTAGGGCTGCGAATGCGGGCCTAGATCAAACATCTGTGCAAAAGTTCCCGCGGAGTTTGGCATAGGGTGCCGTTCTAGGCTATAAGTAGCGGCATTATGCCCATACGCAATGCGCACAGGACAAATGCATGAATGACAGTGTGAATTTAGTTGGCCTCGCCCGGCAGGTGGTTGAGGCTGGTTTGTTAGATGAGAAGAAAGCACAAGACGCGGTACAGCAGGCAAAGCGCAATCAAACACCCTTAGTCACTTGGTTGGTACAAAATAAACTGGTTAAAAGTCGCGTGTTGATGGAGTTGGCTTCTGATCAGTTTGGTGTGGCGTATTTTGATCTATCTGCGGTCAATGCCGAAGTCTTCCCGAAAGATTTAGTCAGTGAAAAACTCGCGCTGCAGCATCGAGTGCTGCCGCTTTATAAGCGCGCTAATAAACTTTATGTGGCTATATCTGACCCAGGTAATCACCAAGCCATTACGGATGTGCAGTTCAGTACCGGGATGACGGTTGAGCCGCTGCTAGTGGAAGACGACAAGCTAGGGCAGGCCATTGATAAGCTCTATGAGTCGGCTACTGGCGGCTTAGAGGGTATGGATGATGTTGAGCTGGATGGCTTAGAAGTAGCGGATGAGGATGGTAAGGCCGCCGCTACCACTGATGATGCTGATGAAACACCTGTGGTGCGTTTTGTGCATAAAATGCTGCTGGACGCAATTAAAGGCGGCTCGTCGGATTTGCACTTTGAGCCTTATGAGAAAATGTATCGTGTGCGTTTTCGTACCGATGGTGTCTTGCATGAAGTAGCTAAACCGCCTATCCAGTTACGCGACCGTATTTCTGCGCGTTTAAAAGTTATGGCCAGTATGGATATTTCTGAGCGCCGTAAGCCGCAAGATGGTCGGATCAAGTTAAAAGTCTCTGCCAATAAGTCCATCGACTTTCGAGTGAATACCTTGCCAACTTTGTGGGGTGAGAAGATCGTGATGCGTATCCTCGACTCCAGCAGTGCGAAAATGGGTATTGATGCGTTGGGATATGAAGAAGATCAAAAGCAGTTGTATCTGGATGCGCTAAAACAGCCGCAAGGAATGATTCTGGTCACGGGGCCGACCGGCTCTGGTAAAACTGTTTCGTTGTATACCGGTTTGAATATCCTAAATACCATTGATGTGAATATTTCTACCGCGGAAGATCCGGTGGAAATTAACTTGGAAGGGATTAACCAGGTTAACGTGAACCCTAAGCAGGGCATGGACTTTACTACGGCGCTGCGGGCCTTCTTGCGCCAAGACCCGGACGTGATCATGGTCGGGGAAATTCGAGATTTAGAAACCGCAGAAATTGCCATTAAAGCAGCACAAACCGGGCACATGGTGATGTCCACCTTGCACACCAACAGTGCCGCAGAAACTTTGACCCGCTTGCGTAATATGGGGGTGGCGGCGTTTAACCTAGCAACCTCGGTGAACTTGATTATTGCCCAGCGCTTGGCGCGTAAACTCTGCGCTTGTAAACAAGAAGTGACAGTGCCGAATGATGTGCTATTAAACGAAGGCTTTAGCCCAGAACAGGTGGGCACTTTTAAAGTGTACGGGCCAAAAGGTTGTGATAATTGCAATGGCGGCTACAAAGGTCGTGTCGGAATCTATGAAGTAGTTAAAAGCACGCCTGCCCTACAAAGGATTATCATGGAGGACGGCAACTCCATCGATATTGATGCACAGATGCGTAAAGATGGCTTTAACAGCTTACGCGCTTCGGGATTGCTGAAAGTTATTCAAGGCGTGACCAGTCTCGCAGAAGTTAACCGTGTTACTAAGGATTAAACCATGGCGGCAAAAACACCAAAAACAAGTATGTACAAGTGGGAAGGCAAGAACCGCCAAGGCGCGCCCATGTCCGGGCAAATGGCAGGGCAGAATGTCGCTTTAGTGAAAGCGCAGCTGCGTAAACAGGGCGTGAACCCAACGAAAGTACGCAAAAAAGGCATTGAGCTGTTCAGTGCTGGCAAAAAAATCAAGCCAATGGATATCGCCATTTTTACTCGGCAAATGTCAACGATGATGAAAGCCGGTGTGCCCTTGTTGCAATCCTTCGACATTATTGCTGAAGGGTTGGATAACCCTAATATGCGCAAGCTGGTGGAAAATATAAAACAGGATGTAGCTGGCGGTAATAGTTTTGCGGTGTCTTTACGGAAGCACCCGCAGTATTTTGATGATCTGTACTGCAACTTGGTTGAATCTGGTGAGCAGGCGGGTGCGCTAGAGACTTTGCTGGATCGTGTGGCCACCTATAAAGAAAAGACCGAAGCGCTGAAAGCTAAAATCAAAAAGGCCATGAACTACCCCATTGCTGTTGTGGCAGTGGCGGTGATTGTGACAGCTATCTTGCTGATTAAAGTGGTACCGCAGTTCCAAGATGTGTTCTCTAGCTTTGGTGCCGAGTTGCCTGCCTTTACGTTATTTGTAATTGGTATTTCTGAGTTTATTCAGAGTAAGGGCTGGGTGATTGTGGTGGCCTTTGTTGCTTTTGTGTTCGTATTTAGGCATTTGCATAAGTCTTCAGAGAAATTTCGCGACACTATGGATCGGGCCTTATTAAAGGCGCCGGTGATTGGCGATATTATTTATAAATCTTCTGTGGCGCGTTTCGGCCGTACTTTGGCGACAACCTTTTCCGCTGGTGTACCTTTAGTGGAAGCACTGGACTCGGTAGCTGGAGCGACGGGCAACGTGGTGTTTAAAAATGCGGTGAATAAGATCAAAGCTGATGTATCTAGTGGTATGCAGTTGAACTTCTCGATGCGCAGTACTGGGGTGTTTCCATCCATGGCGTTGCAGATGACGGCTATTGGTGAGGAGTCCGGTGCGCTGGATGAGATGTTGGATAAAGTTGCGCTGCACTATGAGGCTGAAGTGGATAACGCGGTGGATGGTTTAACTGCGTTGATGGAGCCGATTATTATGTCTGTGCTGGGTGTGTTGGTGGGTGGCTTGATTATTGCCATGTACTTGCCAATCTTCCAGTTGGGTGCGGTGGTTTAACTGTAGGTCGGGGCTTGCGTGAATCCAAGAAGTTGTGTAGCGGCGTTTGCGGTTTAAGTTGTGATTGTACAAATGCGGGCCAGCGGCCCGCGCTCCCGGTCGAAGTGCCTATGTTTCAGCTTTAATGTGGGGTCTAAGCCTGTGCGGGTGCTGAATACTTCACCAGTAGGCTGTGGCCGGCATAAGTAGTGCTTTAGGTGTTTTGGTTTAATTTTAATCGGTATATGTATGAGTATTCTTGAGTTTTGGGGCGCAAATGCGGCGGTGTTTGTTGCCTGTGTGGTGGTGCTAGGTTTGTTGGTTGGTAGTTTTTTGAATGTGGTGGTGTATCGCTTACCCAAGATGCTCATGCGGGACTGGCGTGCTCAGGCGCGTGAAGTGCTGGAAATGCCCACGAAAGATGTTGAAGAGACATTTAATTTGGTGCTGCCCAACTCCAGTTGCCCCAATTGTGGTCATGAGATAAAACCTTGGGAAAATATTCCGCTGCTGAGTTGGTTGTTTTTGCGCGGTAAGTGCTCAGGTTGTAAGCAAGCCATTAGCGTGCGTTATCCGCTGGTGGAGCTTGCCTGTGGTGTGTTGTCCGGTATGATTGCTTGGCAGTTTGGCGTGAGTTGGGAAACTTTGGCGATGCTGGTGCTGACTTGGGGCTTGCTGGCCATGAGTTTGATTGACGCTGATCAGCAGATATTGCCCGACGCTTTGGTGTTGCCGCTGCTGTGGTTGGGGTTGATTTTAAATAGCTTTGGTTTGTTTGCCAGTTTGCCGGATGCTCTGTGGGGCGCGGTGATTGGCTATATGAGTTTGTGGTCGATTTTTTGGCTGTTTAAGCTGGTGACCGGTAAAGAAGGCATGGGTTATGGCGACTTTAAGTTGCTGGCGTTGCTGGGTGCCTGGGGTGGCTGGCAAGTGTTGCCTTTGACAATCTTATTGTCGTCTGTGGTAGGGGCGGTGCTGGGGGTGATTATTTTGCGTTTGCAGCGCAACAGCTACAGCAACCCCATTCCTTTTGGCCCTTATTTAGCTGTAGCTGGTTGGATTGCGCTGATTTGGGGCGATGCAATTACCAGCAGTTATTTGCAGTTTGCCGGATTTTGATGCGCATAGTTTGAAGAGTGAATTGCTTGGCTAGGCTGGCAATGGCTGGCTGCTACTTTGCAAACACAGCTTCAATGGTTTCAGCAAAGAGTACGCGCTCGGTCCAGAGGTTCAGTTCGGCGTCATTGGCTTGAGAAGTGCTGCTTAAAAAAGCTGTAGTAACTGTGCTGGCTGTACTAGCTGTGTATGTGTGGGTGTTGATGTGTATGTGATAAGGCGGGCGTGGATACCCGCCGTATACGCGTTAATCTATATCGTAATCATACTCTGCCATTTGCTTTTGCAAGCGGCGTTCTTCCAGCAGGTTGTCAATGATACGACGCTTGCTTAGATTGGTTTTTGCTGCCTGTGCAGGCGACTCTTCCTCAATCTCTTCAACGTCATCGGCGATGAAATCATCATCATCTAGTTCTAGGTCTTCTTTACTCATAATGTGAGCCTCGCATACGGGAGTTTCCGATGGCGCACCTTATAAGCATAAAAAGGCTGCGAGTAAAGCTTTGTTTTTTTATCAGTGATTTATTTTTAATATAAAATATTAATCGTCAGAAGTTTTCTCTTTAAACTCGCATAAATCCTCAATCCGGCAGCTGCCACAACGGGGCTTGCGGGCTTGGCAAACGTAGCGTCCATGCAGGATAAGCCAGTGGTGGGCATCCAGTAAAAACTCTTTCGGAACAAAGCGCAGGAGTTTCTTTTCAACTTCTAATACGTTTTTTCCTGGGGCGATTTTTGTGCGGTTGCTCACGCGGAAAATATGCGTATCCACCGCCATGGCCACTTGACCAAAGGCTGTATTGAGAACCACGTTGGCTGTTTTGCGGCCAACGCCTGGCAGCGCTTCTAATTCAGCGCGGGTGTCGGGGACTTGGCTGTTATGCCGCTCAATTAACAGGCGGCACGTTTCCAAAACGTTTTTTGTTTTGGTGGGGTAGAGGCCGATGGTTTTGGTGTACTCACAAAGACCGTCATAGCCCAGTGCGTACATGGCTTCTGGCGTGTTGGCCACGGGAAAGAGTTTATCAGTGGCTTTATTGACGCCCACGTCAGTGGCTTGCGCGGATAAAATCACTGCGATTAACAGCTCAAAGGGCGAGCTGTAGTTGAGTTCAGTTTCGGGTTTGGGGTTGTCTTCTTGGAAACGACGAAAAATTTCATAACGTTTAGCGGCATTCATGGTGCAGACCCAATTAAATAAAGGTTAGTTGCTTGGCACCAATAATACAGGTTTTGCTCTGTGCTTGTTTTTCTTGCCTTAGCTGAGCCGTGCAGGCCGCTTGCTGCTGTCGCAAGTCGGGTTGCTGCTATTGATTTATCGTCAAGCGCCTGTGTTTGTTGATACCATTGCGCCATTGATGGATGAGTTATTTTCAGGCGTTTAAGTTTATGACGAAAAAAGATTCCCAAGCCCACAGCGGTGTGCAAATGCTGGAAGTGTCGGCGGGGTTAGAAGGGCAGCGCATTGATAATTTTTTATTAGCGCGGCTCAAAGGTGTGCCCAAGACGATGATTTACCGTATTTTGCGCAAAGGCGAGGTGCGGGTTAATAAAGGGCGGATTAAGCCTGATTATCGGATTAAAGAAGGCGATATGGTGCGAGTGCCGCCAATGCGCATGACGCAAGCCGATGAGCCTGTGCCATTAGCGAAGGGGTTGTTGGAGCGCCTTGAAGCCGGCATTGTCTATGAAGACAAAGCGCTGATCGTGCTCAATAAACCGGCGGGCATTGCCGTGCATGGTGGCAGTGGTTTGCACTATGGAGTCATTGAGGCTTTTAGGCAAATGCGTCCGCAGTGCAAAGAAATTGAATTGGTCCACCGTTTGGACCGTGATACTTCTGGGCTGCTTATGCTGGCTAAAAAACGCAGCATGTTGCGCCATTTGCATGAAGCTTTGCGCGGCGACAGTGTGGATAAGCGCTATATGGCTTTAGTGCGTGGCCGTTGGCCGGCAACCCGTAAACAAGTGGATGCGCCTTTAGCGCGCAGTAATGTGCGCTCCGGCGAGCGTATGGTGGAAGTTAATCCAGAAGGCAAGGAGGCGCTGACGTTATTTAAGGTGCTGCGCCGCTTTGGTGATTACGCCACCATGGTTGAAGCCAGCCCCATTACTGGACGTACTCACCAGATTCGTGTGCATGCCTTGTACGCAGGGCATGCCATTGCCGGAGATACTAAGTACGGTGATGAAAGTTTTAGTAAGGAAATCCGTGAGCTGGGCGGTAAGCGTTTGTTTTTGCATGCCAGTGATTTAAAAGTTACTTTGCCAGATGGCGAGGTGTTGGCTGTACATGCGGAGCCGGATGAACAGTGGCAGGGCGTTATCGAGCAGTTAGTGGCTGAAGCTACTGAGTAACAGTCATTGCCTTTACTGCTTTGCTCTAGATTATTGCGGTAGGGCAGCTTTTATGATCAGTGCGCTAAACAGGGCTGCAAGACTAGCAACTGCAGATACAAAAAAGGAGCCGCTTGGGCTCCTTAATCTATGGCAAGCAATTAACGCTTGAGGCCGTAACCTTCGGCTAACATGCTTGGGTCGCCATCGGTTTTTTGAGCGTAGTCGCGCGGTGGCTCGGCTGGTGCATCAAACTGGCTGTCTTGCGGGGCACGGATGCGTTCACGTTTTTTTGGCTCAGCGACTAAACCAGCCAATAAGCGCTCCCGCGTCACTTCATCTAAAGCTAAACGCTCAGCGCCTGCAGATAAGTGCTCTTGCACATCTTGATAGTTCTGCGTGAGCTTGGTGACTAATGCGGCAGTGGTGTTGAAGTGCGTAACAACTTCACTTTGGTAGCTGTCAAAGCGTTCTTGTAGCTCATCCAACTGGTGCTGAGTTTTTCCGGGTGCCGCACGTTGCAATACGCGTGCTAAAATAACACCGATAATAATTCCACCCACTAACATGAGTACTGGGATTAACCAAACTGGGAGTGACTGTTCCACAAGACTTCCTCTTTAAACGGCTTTGCTTTACGTTAACCACTTATGCCTGTTCTGTACAGCATAGAACAGGCTCCTATGGGCAATAGTATCTGCTTTATTGACAATACTTGCCACTAGACGAATTTACCCTAATGAGGGTCACGGAGTTCTTTTTGTTAGCGCGTGAAAATCCAATCATGATTGATGGTCCAGCAGGTGCTTTGCAGGCCCTACATTTACCTGTGGCGGATGCCCGTGGCATTGCCTTGATCTGCCATCCAAACCCCAGCCAAGGCGGCACCATGCTCAATAAGGTGGTGTCGACCCTGCAGCGCACCGCCCGTGATAGCGGTTTGGCTACTTTGCGTTTTAACTTTCGAGGCACCGGTAAAAGTGAAGGTGAGCACGATATGTACAGCGGTGAAGTGGATGATGCCGAAGCGGCGCTGACTTGGCTGCAAGAACAGCACCCTCATTTGCCCATTTATTTGTTGGGCTTTTCCTTTGGTGGTTTTGTTGCTGGCAGCTTATCAGGGCGCTTGCAGCAAGCTGGGGTGGCAGTTGAACAGGTCTATTTGGTAGCCCCAGCGGTGATGCGCTTTGATGCCGAGCATCAGCTGGCGAGTGAGTGCCAGTTGACGGTGATTCAGCCAGAAGAAGATGAAATCATTGACCCTGAGTTGGTGTATCAATGGTCTGCAGCGCTAACTCAGCCCCATGAGCTGTTAAAAGTGGCAGAATGTGGGCACTTTTTCCACGGTCGACTGGTTGAGCTGAAAGAGCTGGTTGCCGAACGTCTTTAATTTTTTAGTAATGATTGAGTAATTATGACCACGCGAATTTTAACTGGAATTACCACTACAGGCACACCGCACTTGGGCAACTATGCTGGGGCGATTCGTCCAGCGATTCTTGCCAGTCAAGTGGATAACGTTGAGTCGTTTTATTTTTTAGCTGACTACCATGCCTTGATTAAGTGTGACGACCCGGCACGTATTGCCCGTTCACGTTTAGAAATTGCCGCCACTTGGTTGGCCGGTGGCTTAGATACTGAACGCGCGACATTTTATCGACAATCAGATATTCCGGAAATTACTGAACTGACTTGGCTGCTCACCTGTGTGGCCGGTAAAGGTTTGTTAAACCGTGCCCATGCTTACAAGGCTGCAGTGGATCAGAATGAGGCGGCAGGGCTTGATCCCGATGCGGGCGTGACTATGGGGTTGTTCAGTTATCCAGTGTTGATGGCTGCAGATATTTTAATTTTTAATGCCAATAAAGTGCCTGTGGGCCGTGATCAGGTGCAGCACGTGGAAATGGCGCGGGACATTGGCCAGCGCTTTAACCATTTGTTTGGTAAGGGCCGTGATTTTTTTGCCATGCCCGAAGCGGTGATTGAAGAAGATGTTGCCACCTTGCCGGGCTTAGATGGCCGCAAGATGTCGAAAAGCTACGACAACACTATTCCGTTGTTTTCTTCGAGCAAAGAGTTGAAGAGCGCCATTTCGCGCATTGTCACCGACTCGAAATTGCCCGGTGAGGCGAAAGATCCGGATAACTCGCACTTGTTTACTTTGTATCAGGCGTTTTCTACCCATGCCGAGCAATTAAGCATGCGTGAAGATCTGCAAGCAGGTCTGGCCTGGGGGGAGGCTAAGGAGCGTTTGTTTAGCCTGTTAGATGAGCAGTTGGCTGAGCCCCGCGAGCGCTACCATGATTTGCTGGCTAAGCCGGATGACTTGGAAGATATTTTGCAAGCCGGTGCGGTAAAGGCACGTAAAGTGGCAACGCCATTCTTGCAAGAGCTGCGTGAGGCGGTGGGTTTGCGCAGCTTTTCCGTACAGGGTGCAGATTTAGCCGGAGGCAAGAAAAAGGCCAAAAAAGCCAAGCGTGTGGTGAGCTTTAGAGACGCTGAGGGTTTCCGCTTCCGCGTACTCAATAGCAAAGGTGAGGACTTATTGTTGTCGAAAGCTTTTGCTGATGGCCGTGAAGCTGGATTGGCTGCAAAGCATGTGCAAAGTGCGCAGGATGGACTGGATATTCGCCAAGACAATCAGCAGTTGACTGTATGGCTGGATGAGCAGTGTATTGCTCAGAGTCCAGAATACGCCAGCGTTGAAGCTTGTCAGGCGGCTTTAGTAGAGTTGCGCGCGGCTTTGGCCAGCGAGTAATGCGTTATCGCTTGTGCCAAGCGGGCGTAATTGCTGTTGGCGTCGGGTAGCAATGCCCGACTTCACAGCTCTGGCGTATTGGCTGTGGCCCTTAGGCGCATAAAAAAACGGAGCTTAGGCTCCGTTTTTACTGTGTGACGTGGTGATCACGAACCCATTTGTTTCTCTTTGATTTCCGCTAAGGTTTTGCAATCAATGCATAGCGTGGCAGTTGGGCGCGCTTCAAGTCGACGAATACCAATTTCAACACCGCAGGCATCACACCAGCCGTAGTCGTCTTCTTTAATCAGATTAATAGTCTCATCAATTTTCTTGATCAGCTTACGTTCACGGTCGCGCGTACGCAGCTCTAGACTAAACTCTTCTTCTTGACTGGCCCGATCAGCAGGGTCAGGGAAGTTAGCCGCTTCGTCCTTCATATGAGTCATAGTACGATCAACTTCTTCCATCAACTCTTGTTTCCAGATATTGAGGATATTAGTGAAGTGAGCGCGCATCTTGTCGCTCATATACTCTTCACCCTTAGCTTCCTTATAAGGTACAAAAGTACGGATCAATTGGCTGCTTTGGTTTTCTGCTTTCTTGGGCATAGTTCCGCCTCTCAAACGCTCAAAATCATTACGTAATAGTTATTTAACGGCTGCCCGAATAAATACCTCTACGCTCACAAGCGGGCGAACTTAGCAGATAAAATAAGATTGCGCCAGTTTTGTTTGTGAAAGCTGATCAATCTGCTAAGCAGTATGCATGTCCAGTAGCTGTAAGTATTAGTCAAGCAAGGTGCCGTGCAAAGTAAAGTGCTTGGCTTCCTCGATGCGCACATCCACAAATTGACCAATTAAAGCTGGGTTATTGCTGCGAAAATAGACGATGCGGTTATTTTCATTACGGCCCTGTAATAGTCCTGGGTCTTTTTTCGCGTAATCGTTAACCAGCACGCGCTGCACAGTGCCAGCCATACGTCGGGTGTGCTCAAAGCCTTGTTGCTGTAAGCGGTGCTGCAACAAACCTAAGCGGTGTTTTTTAACCTCATCTGGGGTGTCATCCGCCAGCTCAGCTGCTGGCGTGCCAGGGCGCGGGCTGTAGAGGAATGAGTAGGAGAAATCAAAGCCAACATCGGCGACCAATTGCATGGTTTGCTCAAAGTCTTTTTCTGTTTCACCGGGGAAGCCAACAATAAAGTCAGAGCTGATTAAAATATCTGGCACTGCTGCTTTGAGTTTGCGAATCCGCGACTTGTACTCCAGTGCGGTATGGTTGCGTTTCATTGCCGCTAAAATGCGGTCAGAGCCCGATTGCACAGGCAGGTGCAGGTACTTGGCCAGCTTAGGGATATTGGCGTGGGCATCGATCAGTGAATCAGAGAACTCCAGCGGGTGTGAAGTCATATAGCGGATGCGGTCAATGCCATCAATTTCTGCCACCAGACGAACTAGCTCGGCAAAATCCACCACCTCATCGTTCGCTAAGGTGTCACGGTAGCCATTGACGTTTTGTCCCAGCAAGGTGACTTCACGCACGCCGTGTTCTGCTAAGTGTTTGATTTCTTTGAGCACATCTAGCAGCGGTCGGCTGACTTCTTCGCCGCGGGTGTAGGGAACCACGCAGAAGCTGCAATATTTGCTGCAGCCTTCCATCACCGAAACGTAGGCAGTAGGCCCTTCAATGCGCGGCTCGGGCAGGTGGTCGAATTTTTCGATTTCGGGGAAGGACACGTCAACTTGCGCTTTGCCAGTGCTGCGCGCGGCGTCAATCATTTCGGGTAAGCGGTGCAAAGTTTGTGGGCCAAATACCACATCAACATAGGGTGCGCGTTCGCGAATTGCCGCGCCTTCTTGGCTGGCTACGCAACCACCGACGGTGATGATCAGCTCTGGATTGGCCAGTTTCAGTTCACGCCAACGGCCCAGTTGTGAATAGACCTTATCTTGCGCGCGCTCACGGATGGAGCAGGTGTTAAGTACAATGACATCTGCATCCGCAGCATTTTTGGTGGTTTCTATGGCTTGGTTTTCGCCCAGTAAATCCACCATACGCGAGCTGTCGTACTCGTTCATTTGGCAGCCGTGGGTTTCGATATATAATTTTTTAGCCATGAGAAAACGTGCCTACAGGTAACAACATTAGCCGCATATTATGGAAGACCTGGCAGGAGGGCGCAAACCTATTTGCGTATTTCGTTGGGAATGCTGTATTTGTCTGAGTCAATTGCTAGGTTTTATCCGCTGACTCAGCATATGGTGAGTGTTGGCTAGAGTAGCGGCGGCCACTGATAGTTCAGCAGTGGCCGCGCATTTTACTTGCCCGGCAATAGGGTTAAACGCTGTTTGCCATACACTTTTTCGATGTCGGTATGCGTGTTGGGGAGCGGATAGAGCTTGCCCGTCACTGCCTTGGGCAGTTGCTGGTAAGGGCTGTAAGGGTTATCGGATTGGCCGCTGAAGCTTGCCGCAGACACTGGCACTGCTTGCGAAAAATCGACCAGCAGCGATTGGCTGTAACTGGGCTGCGGTGTGGCTGCTTGGCTGCTGGCTTGGCTACTGTGCAAGAAGCTATTGAGCAAAAACTGCGCCTTGCTGCCGCAGGCATGTTGCCAGAAGGGGCTATCGTCTCGGCCCAGCAAGTGATCCAGCCAAGCGGGGTAACTGTGCTGGCTATGTAAACTGAACGCCTGCTGCACGCTGGTCGGTAAGGACTGCAACTCAGTGCTAAATAACTGCGCTTGCGCCTGCGCTAAAAAGCTCTGCAGTTGCGCGGCCTGCTGCGCCGATAAAGGTTGATCTGCGGGTAGGGCTAAAAAACCTTGCAGCGCCTGCTGGGCTTGACTGCGTTGTGCGCTGGGCAGTTTTTGCAGGGCCTGTTGCAGAGCTGTGGGCATGCCGCCGCTGCTGAGCATTTGCTGCAGTTGCGTGATTAGCCAAGGGCGCTGCCGGCTTGTGTCGCTGGGTAGGGCGAGGCTTGCGGGGTTTGGTTTTTTCGTCAGCTGTATGGCCAGGTTTTCTGCTCGCTCTGGATTGGCCCAACTGCTGGATAATTGCAGGCCGTAGCCCGGTTGGGTTAAGCGTTGATTAGCCGCACTGAGCCAGCCTTGGGCAGGGTCTTGATCATAAGGGTAAAGCATTGGGTCAGCGTAACCTTCCCAGGCGACAGTGGCGTCCCAACCCGGCGCGGGGAAGAGGCCGCGGCTATTGCGGCGATTGGGGTAGCTGCCAGTGACTTGCCACGCAATGTGCTTGGCATCGGCGAGCAATACATTGGCCGGTAAAGCCCGTAATTCTTGGACTAACTCGCTGGCTTTTTCAACTGAAGCACTGCTGAGTAACTGCCAGAGTACATTTAAACTGCGGTCAGCGTCTCGCTGGGTACGCTGCAATGCCAGCCCGTAACCGCTGCTGCTATTAGGCGCTAAAGTGGTTAATAAAGGGCCGTGGGCGGTGCTGTAAATCGCCTCACGTACTGGGCGTTGGCCACGAATAAAGAAGGTTTCCATGCGCTGCTGGGCAGGCTGCCATTGATCATTAGCAAGGTATTCTAAACGGCCTTGTTGCTGGCGCAGTTGCTCAATAAACACATCTTGACTGTCGGCCATTACCGCACTAATGCTGTAGGCCAGCTGACCATTAAAACCCGCGATCAAGACCGGCACCCCAGCAATGCTTAAGCCTGCGGCCTGCAGTTGCGGTGAATGTAAGTTAACCCAGCTGTACGGTGCAGGTTTGTGTTGTGGCTGCGCTTGCAGGCTGTGCAAGGTTAAGCTGCTGGCACCTGTAAGGTTCTGTTGTGGGCTGCTGACCAAACTGGTGGCTAAAGGCGCTTGTAAAGTGTTAAGTGCTGAGAACTGATTGAGGGTGTCGAGCAGTTGTAGGGTGCTGTTGCTTAGCGCACTGTTGCGCAGGACTTGTGCGGGGATTTTTTGCGCGTCAGCCACGGCTAAAGCTTCGTCAGGGTAAACCGGTAATAACCACGGCAGTTGCTCTGTATCTAAATGCTGAGCAAGGGCTAAGGCCAGTATCTCTTCAGCTAGATTGCCGCTTTGGCTAAAGCTAAATAGGCTCAAAAGCAGCGCACTGTCTTCAGCTTGCCAGTACTCGGGTTTAAAGTTGGCCTGCGCCAATTCTGGCGGCAAAGTGTTGCGCATTTGATATAAATAGGCGTTCACGCCACGGGCATAAATTGCCAAATAGCTCTGTAGGTTTTTTGGCGTATTTTTATAGAGGTTTTGCCCGTCAGCGCTGAGATTAATAGCACGCATTAAACGGTCCAAATCGAGCATCTCGGCGCCGTACAGCTCAGCCAAACGGCCTTGAGCTAATAGGCGCAGTTGTACCATTTGCGTGAGGCGGTCACTGGCTTGGTTGTAGCCTAAAGTAAACAACAGGTCATGGAGGTTGCCGGACTCAATCAACGGCATGCCAGCTGCATTTTTTGCAATATGACCGGATTGGGCGATGCCTTGCAGTCGCACCACACCAGTGTCGGGCACCACGCTTTGCGCCGCGCGCGGCTCGAATAACTGACAGCCAGATAAGGTCGCCGCCAATACGCTGAGCAATAGCGCTGCAGCATTGGTCGGGCGCAGAGAAAAAGGTGGCAAACCAAACAATTGGCGCATAGTGATAATCCGCATAGAAAAGTTTAACTCAGGAGTCGGGGGCAGGCACTTGGACCTGCAGCTGCCTATTGTAGGCTGTTAACTGTTATTCTTGACACTGATTTGTGGGGCCGGTTCGTTTGCAGTTTGCGCAAAGCATAAGCTGTTACTGGCGGTCGGCACTGAGCCGGCTGCACTGCGTTGTGTCAGCCGGGTAAAATAGATTATTCATTTATGTTCGCAGGGGCAGGTTTTAAAATGACTGGCAGAGTCAGGGCCGCCTGTGGCGTTGTTAGTTAAGGGTATAGCGCGTGTTGCAAACAGAAAAACACTATGTGCAGTGGCACGATCAGGATACCCCGCAGCAGACGCGTTGGTTATCAGAAAGTAAGCAGCCGCCACCGGCGAAAATCGTCCTAGTGGATGATCAAACCACTGCCGATCATGCGTACCGTTTAGCCTGTGAGGGCAACTCGTTAGTTTGGCGTGGGGACTTTCATAATGCGCGGCAGTTGTTGCAGGCTATGACCCGTCGCATTGAGCGCACAGCGCAACGCCGCGCGAGCAAGGCCGCGAAGTCAAACAAGCCCGCTGCAGAAGCCAAGCAGATGCCCAACTTATTCCATCAGCAGCGCCACAGTCAGGCGCAGCGCGCGAGTATTTTAAGCCGTTTATTGCTGCAGTTGGATGCCGGCTATGTCAGTCGCTTGCGCCGCGCTCCTGAGTTGAGCGCTGCGTGCACAGCAGCTTTTGGTGAACTGGACGAGCCCTGCTTGATCTCTTTGCGTGATGTGCAGGGCGCTTTAGGTGCTGCGCAGTGGCGTGCAAAAGGTGTTGCCATTGCTGATTTGGACCTGTCGATTTACCCACATTACGGCGTCTTTGCGCCCACTCGCCATGAGTATGTGCAGTTACTGCTCCAAGCACCATTGCCGCCTGTGCATGATGTTGCCTTTGATATTGGTACGGGCACTGGTTTGCTGGCGATTATCTTGGCGCAGCGCGGTGTGCCGCAGATCATTGCTACGGATTTAAACCCGCGGGCTTTAACCTGTGCGCAAGATAACTTACAACGCTTAGGGCTGACGACGGTGCAATTGCAGTCCGCCGATTTGTTCCCTCTGGCCTCGCCTCCAGCCAATCTAATTGTCTGTAACCCGCCTTGGTTGCCAGCCAAACCCAGCTCACCGTTGGAGTACGCTGTGTATGACGCCAATAGCGCCATGTTGCGCGGTTTTTTACAGGGCGTGAGCCAGCATTTAGCGCCACAAGGTGAAGTCTGGTTGATTCTTTCTGATTTGGCCGAGCACTTGCAGTTGCGCAGCCGTGAACAGTTGCTGGGCTGGATTGCCGATGCTGGTTTGCTGGTTAAATACCGTCTGGATACGCCAGCTAAACACGGGCGCAGTCAAGATGAAACAGATCCGCTGTTTGCCGCCCGCAGTGCAGAAGTCACTTCGTTATGGTGTTTGCAGGTTACTGAGTAAGTTTTTGCTTCTGGTTTTTTTATTTTAGATAAGCCATTGTCGTGTTTCGCCGAGCTGTGTTTTTATGGGTTGGACGGCGCTGGATTACTCTTTTGAATAAGGATGAGCATGACAAATACGAGCCAAACTGTTGCGCAACTCATTGTGCGCTGCCTAGAGCAAGAAGGTGTTGAATACGTTTTCGGTATTCCCGGTGAAGAGAATATTCGTCTGCTACAGGCCATTGAGCAGTCAGAGAAAATCCGCTTTATATTGGTGCGCCATGAACAAGGCGCGGCTTTTATGGCTGATATTTATGGCCGTCTTACCGGCAAGGCGGGTGTCTGTATTGCCACTCTTGGCCCAGGCGCGATTAACTTATTGCTGGGTGTGGCTGATGCTCAAACAGACTCATCACCTTTAGTGGCCATCAGTGCCCAGGTTGGCCTCAACCGTATTTATAAAGAATCCCATCAGATTGTCGATTTAGCAGCGATGTTTAAGCCGGTGACGAAATGGGCAGATACCATTTTAAGTAAAGAAGCCGTGCCGGAAATGTTGCGCAAAGCGTTTTCTTTAGCGCAGGCTGAGCGTCCTGGAGCAACCTATTTAGCTGTGCCACAAGATTTGGAAGAGCTTGTGGTGCCGGATACTTTAATCCCTATTCAGCCACCTGCTATAAGTCAAATAGCACCTGTACAGGCGAGCATTGCCGCAGCAGCTGCTTTATTGCGCGGCGCTAAATCACCAGTGATTCTGGCCGGACATGGTGTGGCCCGTGGTGGCCATGCGGAAGCACTGGCAGATTTTGTCGAGCAGTATCAAATCCCCGTTGCTACCACTTTTATGGGTAAAGGTGTGCTCAGCGATCGCAGCCCACATGCCTTGGGTGTGATTGGCTTTATGCGCCATGATTACGAGAACTTTAGCTTTGACGCAGCTGATGTGGTGCTGTGTTTGGGCTATGAGCTGCAAGAATTTGATCCAGCGCGGATTAATCCAAATAAAGATAAAAAACTCATTCATATCAACACCTTAATGCCCGATACCGATGTGGCGTATATAGCAGAGGTAGCCATCCAAGCGGATATTCAATTGAGCTTAGCGGCGTTAACTGAGCATTTAGGTGATGCGCCTTTGCTGGACTCTGCGCTGGCAGCAAACATCCGCACTTTACGTGAGCAGGAGTTGGCGCAGGGCGCAACTGATCCGAGCTTTCCGTTAAAACCGCAGCGCATCGTCGCAGATATACGCGCAGTGCTTGGCGATACCGATGTCGTGCTGGCCGATACCGGTGCTATTAAAATGTGGATGTCGCGTTTGTATCCAGCTTATGCGCCTTTGACCTGCGTGGTTTCTAACGGCTTATCCACTATGGCTTTTTCTTTGCCGGGCGCGATCGGTGCACATTTGGCTGATCCCAGTAAAAAAGTGCTGGCAGCCATGGGCGACGGCAGTTTCTTGATGAACTCACAGGAAATCGAAACTGCTGTACGCGAGAAAATTCCGCTGGTTGTTTTGGTTTGGGTGGATCAGAGCTACGGGTTGATTAAATGGAAGATGGATTTAGAGCTGGGTGCGCATAACAGTGTGGATTTCACTAACCCAGACTTTGTGCAATATGCACAAAGCTTTGGTGCCAGTGGGTATCAAATCAACAGTGCTGACGAGTTGCAGCCCACCTTAAGCAAAGCATTGGCCAGCTCTGGGGTAAGCATCATCGCGTGCCCAGTGGACTACGCAGAAAACATCAAACTGACCGACCGTCTCGGTGAGCTGACGATGCAGTTGTAGTAGGTGAACGGCTGTGTCTAGTGGCTGTTATTTCTAGTCGCCGTTCAGCTGGCTAGGCGGGTTTGCTCATGTTAAACCGCCTAGCCGGCAGCGCCATTCAAGCAGCCATTGACCTATGGCAAGGCGCTTTTTGCTTGCTTAGTTAAACTCAATTGATAATGTTGTACATGCGATGTGCAACGGCGTTAAGAGAGGATTTGAGCATGCAAACAACCCGCTGGTTGATGATTGACGGCAATGAAGCCACCGCGACGATTGCCCACCGTTTAAGTGAAGTCTGTGCGATTTATCCGATTACCCCAGCTTCGGCCATGGGCGAGTGGGCGGATGAATGGTCGGCGCAAGGGCGCACCAACCTGTGGGGTACAGTCCCGCATATTGTCGAGATGCAAAGTGAAGGCGGCGCGGCCGGTGCTGTGCATGGCGCTTTGCAGCTTGGCAGTTTAGCCACCACTTTTACTGCCTCGCAGGGCTTGCTGCTGATGATCCCCAATATGTACAAGATTGCCGGTGAGCTGACGCCCGTGGTGATTCATGTGGCAGCGCGTTCGTTAGCTTGCCAAGCGCTGTCGATTTTTGGTGATCACAGTGATGTGATGGCGGTGCGCCAGACCGGTTTTGCCATGCTCTGCGCAGGCTCTGTGCAAGAAGCGATGGACTTTGCCTTGATTTCCCATGCCGCGACTTTGATTGGCCGTTTGCCTGTTTTGCATTTCTTTGATGGTTTCCGCACCTCACATGAAGTGGCGAAAATTGAGGCAGTGGGTGATGAAGTGTTGCATGCGCTGATTTCCCAAGACGCCTTGCATGCCCATCGTGCTCGCGCCATGAGTCCTGATCATCCGGTGCTGCGTGGTACCGCGCAAAACCCTGATGTGTATTTTCAAGGCCGCGAGACGGTCAATAAGTTTTACTTAGCTTTTCCTGAACTGGTGCAGCAACTGATGGATCAGTTTGCTGAGCTGACCGGTCGCCACTATAAATTATTTGAATACCACGGCGCTGCAGATGCGCAGCGGGTGATTATCCTGATGGGCTCTGGCGCAGAAACTGTGCATGAGACGGTGGATTACCTGCAGACGCAAGGTGAAAAGGTTGGTGTGTTGCGGGTGCGTCTGTATCGGCCGCTGGATGCACAGGCGTTATTGGCCGCGTTACCCAGCAGCGTCAAACAGCTTGCCGTGCTTGATCGCACCAAAGAGCCGGGTTCAGACGGCGAGCCGTTGTATAAAGATGTGATTACTGCTTTGGCGCAAGCGCAGATGCAGGGCAATAGCCCCTTTGCGGAGCTGCCGACAGTCATTGGCGGGCGCTACGGTTTATCCTCTAAAGAATTTACTCCGGGCATGGTCGCGGCGATCTATAAAGAGCTGCAGCAGCCACAGCCAAAAAACGGTTTTACCATTGGGATCTATGATGATGTCACCCACAGCAGTTTGACGTGGGATGAGCGTTGGCATACCGATGCGCATAAAGAGTCAGTGCAGGCGCTGTTTTACGGTTTAGGTTCCGACGGCACAGTGAGTGCCAATAAAAACTCGATTAAAATTATTGGCGAAACCACGGATTTATATGCGCAAGGCTATTTCGTCTATGACTCGAAAAAGTCCGGCGCGATGACTGTGTCGCATTTACGCTTTGGCCCGCAGCCAATTCGTTCCACCTACTTAATTGGCGACCACCAAGCGCAGTTTATTGCCTGCCATCAGCCACAGTTTATTGAGCGTTTTGAAATGCTGGATAAAGCCGCTGAGGGGGCGGTGTTCCTGCTCAATACTGCGCATCCAGTGGATCTGGTCTGGGATGAACTGCCGCGGCGCATGCAAGAGCAGATCATTGAGAAACATATCCGTGTGTATTGCATTGACGCTTACGCGGTGGCGCAGCAAGCCAATATGGGTAAGCGCATCAACACCATTATGCAGACCTGTTTTTTTGCCATCTCTGGAGTGTTACCGCGAGAGCAAGCGATTACGGCGATTAAAGAGGCGGTGCAAAGCACCTACGGTAGTAAAGGGCAGAGCATCATCGACTTTAACTTCCGCGCCATTGATGCGGCGCTCGCCAGTTTGCATGAAATGCTCGTACCCACTGCGCCGACCAGCACCTTTGAACGGCCACCCTTGGTGGATGACAATGCTCCTGACTTTATTGGCCGTTTTACTGCGCGTTTGATTGCCGGTGAAGGTGATCGTGTGCCGGTGAGTATGATGCCGGTGGACGGCAGTTTCCCGCTGGGCAGTGCCGCCTATGAAAAACGTAAATTGGCCTTAGAGATTCCAGTGTGGGATGCCGAACTCTGTACCCAGTGCGGCAAATGCCCAATGGTGTGTCCGCATGCAGCGATTCGCAGCAAATTGGTGCCCAAAGACTTAGTCGCAGATGCGCCAGACAGCTTTAAAACCCATCAGGTTTTGGGCCGTGATTACCCGCAAGACCATGTGATGATGTATCAAGTTTCGCCAGATGACTGTACCGGTTGTGGTCTGTGTGTGGATATCTGTCCGATCCGTGACAAGTCCAATGCATCGCATAAAGCCTTGAATATGCAGCCCATTGAGCCGATTCAGGCGCAAGAACAAACCAACTGGCAGTTCTTCGAGGCCTTGCCTGAATACGACCGTAGCGTGGTGAAACAGACCACCATTAAAGGTGCGATGTTGCTGCAGCCGCTGTTTGAGTTCTCTGGCGCGTGCGTCGGTTGTGGTGAAACGCCGTATTTGAAACTGGCCACCCAGCTGTTTGGTGATCGTATGGTAGTGGCCAATGCCACCGGCTGTTCCTCGATTTACGGCGCGAACTTGCCCACTACGCCATGGACGGTGAACGCCGAAGGCCGTGGTCCTGCTTGGAATAACTCGCTATTTGAAGATAACGCTGAGTTTGGTTTAGGTATGCGCATTGCCATTGATCAGCAGACCCTGTATGCGCAAGAGTTGCTGGAAGAATTACGCGACAGCATCGGCAGTGAATTGGTTGATGCCTTACTCACAGCTGAGCAAAACACGGAACAAGAGATTGCCGAGCAGCGCATGCGCGTGGTGCAGCTTAAACAACGTTTGGCTGAGTTAAGCGATCAGCCACGGGCGCAAGAGCTGTTAACCGTTGCCGAGCAGTTGGTGGTGCGCAGCGTATGGATTATTGGTGGCGATGGTTGGGCCTATGACATTGGCTATGGCGGTTTGGACCATGTGCTCGCCTCGGGGCGTAATGTGAATATCTTGGTGCTGGACACTGAGGTGTATTCCAATACTGGCGGGCAAACTTCTAAAGCTACACCGCGCGGTGCGGTGGCTAAGTTCTCCTATGCCGGCAAGCCTACGGCGAAAAAAGACTTGGCCATGCTCGCCATGGGCTATGAAAATGTCTATGTCGCTAAAGTGGCTTATGGCGCGAAAGATACACAAACCCTGCGCGCCTTTATTGATGCAGCGGCCCATGATGGCCCGTCACTGATTATTGCCTACTCACCTTGTATCGCCCACGGGGTGGATTTAACCCATAACCACCGTCAGCAAAACTTGGCGGTAAAAAGTGGGCACTGGCCGTTATTTCGCTATGAACCCTCCCGTGCCGAGAAAGGCTTGAATCCTTTGCGTTTAGATTCGGCTGCACCCTCGATTGATTACACTGATTTCAGCTCCACTGAAACGCGCTTTAGTATGCTCAATCGCACTTACCCAGAAGCGGCCAAGCAGTATCAAGAGCAAGCCCAAGATGATGTGATCGCACGCTTTGCCCATTATCAGTCGCTGGCGGATTTGCCCGGTGCTGCAAATTTAGAGAAAAAGGAGTCAGGTGATGAGTGATTTATCCACTGAGTATTTAGGCCTGAAGCTAAAAAACCCGCTGGTACCATCCTCCTCGCCACTGACCGGTGATTTGGACAGCGCCCGTGAATTGGAAGATGCGGGTGCCAGCGCCTTGATTCTGCCGTCGTTATTTGAAGAAAGTATTTTAGCTAGCGAAGCCGCCGCCGCCCGTTTTTTGCTGGAGCAGGATATTGGCTTTGGTGAGGCGGGTAGCTTCTTGCCGATTCCGGATGACTCGATCTATCAGAGCGAGTTGGATGAGTATTTGCACTATATTCAGACGCTCAAAAGCAGCCTGTCGATTCCAGTGATTGCCAGCCTTAACGGGATTTCTACCGAAGGCTGGACCCGTTATGGCCAGCAATTGCAAGAGGCCGGTGCCGATGCGCTGGAGCTCAATGTTTATTATGTCGCGGCGGATATCTTTGAGTCGGGTGCTGAGGTGGAAGCGCGCTACTTAAATGTGCTGCGTGAACTTAAACAACATGTGACAGTGCCAGTCACGATGAAATTGTCCTCGCAGTTCAGTTCGGTAGGGCATTTCGTGCGTAGTTTGCAAGAGGCGGGGGCGCAAGGGGTGTCATTGTTTAACCGCTTCTATCAGCCGGATATTGATCTGCTGACCCGTGAAGTGGTGCCGACCATTAGTTTGTCGTCTTCCTATGAAAATCTGCTACGCATCCACTGGGTTGCCACTTTGTTCGGTAAGGTGGATTTATCATTGGCGGTGACTGGTGGCGTGCATACTGCAGAGGATGCGCTGAAAGCCTTAATGGCGGGCGCGGATGTAACGCATTTGTGCAGCGTGTTATTGCAGCAAGGTCCACAGGCGCTCGCTGCCATTGAACAGGGCATGCGTGAATGGATGACGGAGCATGAGTATCAGTCGGTGCAGCAACTCAAAGGCAGTGTCTGCCGTGAACGAGCCATTGATCCCAGTGCCTATGATCGCGCCAACTATGTGCAAGTGATGCACAGCCACCGCAGCGCTAAAGGGGTGTGGCGCTAAAGCGGCTGGTTTTCTGTATGGGTTGGCTCATGCGAGGTTGGCCATTGCTGGGGTATTGAATTGTTATCCACAGAAGCTGTGGATAACTGTGTGGGTAAGATGGTTGTAGATGGCTGCGAGGCTGATGTTGCGTGGCTCAGAGTTAGATTGATGAAAAATCAGGCGCTATAAAAAAGTCTTTATAATCAATGTGTTAAGTATTTTTCGTGGATGTTTAAAACTTCTGGCGGGAAAAATTATAAATATAAAAGTCAACAGCTAAAATGTGGACAAGTTTATTTTTTTATCAGTAAAAGCGGTTGACATTGATGCTTAAGCAGCGCTATAGGCGCAACTGAATATGACTGTGTTGCAGGCTTTTTAGCGCTCAATGGTTCGTGTCTTTGCGAGCGCATCAGCCTAAAGCGTAGTATATTGATGGCCATACCACTTAATTTAGATTTAAAGCGTAGCGAAGCAAAACATGACTGTTAATCCATTAGATCCTGACCACTTTGAACAGCACGATGACGATTTAGCCACAGCTCCGGCTAAGCCCGAGTTACAACCGCCACCGATGTACCGCGTCATTATGCTCAATGATGACTACACGCCGATGGACTTTGTGGTTGAGGTTTTAGAAAGTTATTTTGCCATGAGCCGAGAGCAGTCAACACAGACCATGCTAGCAGTCCATCATCAAGGACAGGCGGTGTGTGGTATCTATACCCGTGATATTGCTGAAACCAAAGCACATCAGGTCAGTCAATATGCACGAGAATGCAATCACCCTTTATTGTGTGAAATAGAGCAAGACGCATAACCGGCAAGCTATTTGAAATGAGGTGAAACCATGTTGAATTTAGAACTTGAGGTCACCCTCAACCTGGCATTTAAAGATGCTCGAGTCAGTCGCCATGAGTACATGACGGTTGAGCATCTCTTGCTGGCCTTACTGGATAACCGTGAGGCGGCAAATGTATTGCGTAGTTGCGGGGTCAACTTTGAGCTGATGCGCCACGAATTACGCACATTTATTGATAACACCACACCTTTATTGCCGGAAACGCTGGACGATGCTGATACTCAGCCCACCCTTGGTTTTCAGCGAGTGCTGCAACGGGCAGTATTTCATGGACAAAGCTCCGGCAAACAAGAAGTGGGTGGTGCCAGTGTTTTAGTGGCGATTTTTAGCGAAACTGATAGCCATGCAGTGTATGTGCTCAAGCAGCACAATGTGCAGCGCTTGGATGTGGTCAGCTATATTTCTCACGGTTTAGACAGCGATGCCAGTGGCGCCAATGCTGCACACAGTGATGACGAAAGCGCTGAGGGCGCCAGTGAAGCAGCTGCCAGTCCATTGCTGGCCTATGCACAGGATTTAAACGAACAAGCGCGGCAAGGCAAAATCGATCCGCTCATTGGTCGTGCGCATGAGTTGGAGCGTGTGGCGCAGATTTTAGTTCGTCGCCGTAAAAACAACCCATTGTTAGTGGGTGAGGCTGGGGTGGGTAAAACTGCCATTGCGGAAGGTTTAGCGCGGCGCATTGTTGATGGTGATGTGCCTGAGATTTTGCTCGACAGCGTGGTTTACTCGCTGGATTTAGGCGCGTTATTGGCCGGTACTAAGTACCGTGGTGATTTTGAGAAACGCCTCAAAGATTTGCTCAATGAATTGCGCAAGCGTCCCCATGCGATTTTATTTATTGATGAAATCCATATGATTATTGGGGCTGGCGCTGCTTCCGGTGGGGTGATGGATGCGTCTAATTTACTGAAGCCGCTCTTGTCCTCTGGGGAAATTCGCTGCATTGGTTCTACCACCTATCAAGAGTTTCGTGAGATTTTTGAGAAAGACCGAGCGTTGGCCCGCCGTTTTCAGAAAGTTGACATTAATGAGCCATCGGTGGAAGACACTTACCGGATTTTGCAGGGCTTAAAAGAGTATTTTGAGCAGCACCATCAGATCAGCTATACGGACGGCGCGTTACGTGCGGCGTCTGAATTGGCGGCTAAGCATATCAATGACCGTTATATGCCAGACAAAGCCATTGACGTGGTGGATGAAGCCGGTGCTTTCCAGCGCTTACAGTCAGAAGAGAGTCGCGCTGAAGCCATTGACGTGACTCAGATTGAAGAAATTGTGGCAAAAATTGCCCGCATTCCTTCACGGCAAGTGAGCAGCTCAGATAAAGAGCAATTGCGGCACTTGGAACGTGATTTGCGCTTAACTGTATTTGGTCAAGAAGCTGCCATTGAGGCGCTGGCCACAGCGATTAAGCTGTCGCGCGCAGGGTTGAAATCGGCGAATAAACCTGTGGGTTCTTTCTTGTTTACTGGCCCAACTGGGGTGGGTAAAACCGAAGTGGCGAAACAGTTGGCCAATTCGCTGGGTATCGAGTTGGTGCGCTTTGATATGTCAGAATATATGGAGCGCCATACTGTTTCGCGTTTGATCGGTGCGCCACCGGGTTATGTTGGTTTTGATCAAGGCGGCCTCCTTACCGAGGCGGTTACCAAACAACCCCACTGTGTGTTGTTGCTCGATGAAATCGAAAAAGCTCACCCCGATGTGTTTAATCTGCTGTTACAGGTGATGGATAACGGTACTTTAACCGATAACAATGGCCGTAAAGCTGACTTTAAGCACGTGACTTTAGTAATGACGACCAACGTTGGTGCAGAAACTGCGGCCCGCGCTTCTATGGGCTTTGCCCAGCAAGACCACAGCACTGACGCCATGGAAGCATTGAAGAAAACCTTCAGCCCTGAGTTTCGTAACCGCTTGGACAGCATTATTCAGTTCAGCCGCTTAAGCCTCGACACATTGAAATTCATCGTCGATAAGTTCTTAACTGAATTGCAAGCGCAGTTGGAAGAAAAGCGTGTGCAGCTGGATGTTACTGAAGATGCACGTACTTGGTTGGCCGAGCATGGTTATGACCCAGATATGGGCGCACGACCCATGGCGCGTTTGATTCAAGAGCAGATTAAGCGGCCTTTGGCAGAGGAGATCCTCTTTGGTGAGCTATCTGAGCAGGGCGGCATTGCCCATGTGGGTGTGAAAGGGAATGGCTTAGTCTTGACCTGTGCAAAGGAACTCAGCGCCGAACCCGCTTAAGATAAGCGCTAGCTTAGCCTCAGTTGCCAAGGGACACTGCTTTAGTCCTTTGGCACGCTTCCTGCTTTGAATAAATAACAGTAGGTCTGAGTGTCAATAAATTGTGTGTAAGGCCAGTAGCGCTGCCGCGAGTTTAATCACTTGCCTTTAGTTGCTGTGCTGTTTGCCGATACTAAAGATTGCATGCGACAAAAGTTCTGTGCGCTGCCGCACATTTTGCAGTCTGTGCGTGCCACACTTACTGAAAATCTAATTTAGCGGTTATTGGGATTAATAATAATGAATCACCTGCCAGAAAAACGTCAGATGTCAGTGCAAGCAAAAATAAATATAACCTTGCTGTCGGTGTTTTTTGTTGTGATGTCAGCCTCGCTTATGTTTTCTGCACACAATGAGAAAGAGTTAGTGTTGAGTGTGGTAGAACAACAAACCAAGGATGCGGCAGATAGCTATTTTGATAGCATTAACACCATGATGCTGACCGGCACCATGGCCCAACGCAGCGTTTTACGCGATAAGATCCTGGCCCGACCAGGTGTGACTGATGCGCGAATTGTCCGCGCTGAAGGCATTACCAAAACCTATGGCGCAGGTTATGATCACCAAGCCCCCGCTGACGAATTGGATCGCCGCGCTTTGGCCGGTGAAGAGATTATGCAAATCTCCAAGGACGGCAATGGCCGCCTGTTAACTGTGATTAATCCAATCCGTGCTGAGCAAGATTACCGTGGCACCAATTGCTTAACCTGCCACCAAGTGCAAGAAGACTCTGTAGTTGGCGCGGTCCGTATCAGTTATTCCCTCGATGCTTTAGACAGCCAAGTGGCGCGTAACTTATGGACTGCTGCGGGCATTCAACTGCTGTTATTGCTGGCTGGTTTATTTGTGATTGTGGTGATTGTCCGTCAGACCGTTATTAAGCGTATTCACGCGATGCGTCATACCATGGAAGCCATTGCCAAAGATGATGACCTCAGCTACAGCATTGCCGTGGGTAACCGTGATGAAGTGGGGGCCATGGGTGAAGCCTTTAATCGCATGATTGCTAAGTTTAAGCACAGCTTGCATGCAGTGTCTGATGTTACTCAGCAGTTGGGCGATGTTTCTGATCAGGTGGCCAGTGTCGCCGATACCACTTTAAAAGCAGTGGTTGAGCAGCGCACGGAAACCGACATGGTTGCCTCGGCCATGAACGAAATGAGCGCCACAGTCAATGAGGTGGCACGTCATGCCACGCAAACTGCAGAAGCTTCGCAAGGGGCTGATGATGAGTCGAAAGCTGGAGTCTTGGTCGCTGAAGAAGCCATCGCTGGAATTAAAGAGCTGATTGCTGAAATTGAAAGCGCCGCCAGTGTCGTGCAACAGGTAGAAACCGATACCGATAGCATCAGCGCAGTGCTGGATGTGATTAAGGGCATTGCTGAGCAAACAAACTTGCTGGCACTCAACGCAGCCATTGAGGCGGCCCGTGCCGGTGAGCAAGGCCGTGGCTTTGCGGTGGTGGCTGATGAAGTGCGCACCTTGGCTTCACGCACGCAAAAATCCACTGAAGAAATTCAGAATATGATTGAGCGGCTCCAGCATGGGGTGAAGGATGCGGTGGGAGCGATGGCCGGTGCGCAAGAGCGTGCCATGACCGGCTCTGACTGTGTGGAAAAAGCCTCGCAAAGCCTGCATGTGATTGCTGCTGAAGTGGCAACCATTAACGATATGAATACTCAGATTGCCACCGCAGCGGAAGAGCAAAGCGCAGTGGCAGAAGAGATTAATCGTAATGTGACTACAATCAGTACCATTGCTGATAGCACTTCAACCGGTGCCACGCAAACTGCGCAAAGCAGTGAAGAGCTGGTGCGCTTGACCCTAGAGCTGCGCAGGTTGGTGGATCAATTTAAACTCTAACCACTGCAGCCATCAGGGCTTGAATAAAGTGCTGATGGCTGGGCTGCTTGCTAAGTGGCTAAGTGGCTAAGTGGCTAAGTGGTGCGGCAGTCAAGGGCGGGTTCATAGACTAAACCCGCTCTTTGCCTGCATTGCATGGCCAATGCCACTGTATTGACTCAGTCTTTTTCAATGGTCCAAACAAGAACAGGCTACGGCGTATTTTTTTGTAAGTTGCGCAGCTGTTCTTGTAAGGCGCTGATGGTGCGGTTGGTTTGCGCGCGATAGGCATCAAAGTCTGCCAGTGAAGGCCCGCTACTGTCTGCTGTTGCAGTACTTGCTAGCTGGTCCACTTCACTGCGCAAGATCAATATATCTTGCTGAATACGCGTCAGCTCGTCGCTGTGCTGGCTGTTTTCTTGCAACTTAGCCAGTTTGCTATTGGTGCTGGTTAATTGGCTTTTGAGCTCCGCCAGCTGGGCCAGTTGCTGCTGATTGCTGTTGAGTTCCTCTGTTAACTTTTGCAGTGTGCTGTGCTGATTTTCCAGTTTTTTGCTTAAGTCCGTTTGCAGCGCGCTTAGGGCAGTGGCTTGCTCTGTTAAAGTTGTTTTTTGCGCGGCAATACTGTTATCTAAACCTGTGCTTGTTTCACTTAATGCGGTCAATTCAGTGCTGAGCTTGCTGATGCCGGTGTCATGTTGATCGAGGCGGCTGGTCAGCTGTTTGTGCTTGGCTACTGCCTCTTGCTCTAGGCGATTTAAGCGCAGTTTAAGCGCTTCATTACCACTCAATACGCTGCTTTCTGTGGCGCTGACTTTGCCAGTAATGGCGTTGATCCGGCCGGCAGCATCTTCACTGATTTTTGAGAAGCTGTTTTGGGTGGCAACTAACTGCTGCTCTAACAGCTGCATGCGCTGTAGGCTCCACCAGCCAAAGGCGGTGCTGGAACAGGCAATGGCCAAGGTTAGGGCAGAAAGTAGGCCAATGGCTTTGTTTGAACTGGGAGGGCTGGGTGGCGTTGCAGTAGCGCGCAGGTTGTCTGCAGCGGCTGCGTCATGGGCTGCTGCACTGTCGAGCGCCGGCTCAATGCGCCCTCGACTGAGGGGCGGCAGTTCATCAATATCATCGTGTGCATCATTACGCATAGTCGGTGAACCAATCTTCAAGGCAGTGGTAAGTTGCTGGGCAGTATAGCGGAAAATGTTTAAGTCTCGCGCTGCCTTGTTTAGACGCAACTCACTGCTAGGGTTCAATAGATATGTAGATATACCGTTAGCAAGTGCGAGACGAGGGCGCTGTGGGTACGTGGCAGCAGCCTATAAACATTGGCATAGAGCAGCTTCAGCGATAAACTGCGACTCTGTTCATTAGTATCAGTGGAGCACTCAATGAGTCTGTTTTTAGTGGGATTGTTAATAGCTGCTATTTTAGTGCTCGCGTGGGGCGTGAGTTTATATAACGCTTTGGTGCGCCTTAAGCATAGCGTGACTAAAGCCTGGTCCAATATTGATGTATTACTTAAACAGCGTCACGACGAGCTGCCTAAGCTGGTGGAAACCTGCAAGCAGTATATGCAACATGAAAGAAACACCTTAGAAGCAGTCATCAGTGCTCGTAATGCCGTGTCCAGTGCGCGCGAGCAGCAAGATATGGGTGCTCTAGGTACAGCGGAAACAGGTCTGCGTTTAGGCTTGGGCAAGCTCTTTGCCCTAGCGGAAAATTACCCTGACCTTAAAGCTAACGAAAGCTTTCAGTTTTTGCAGCAACGTATTAGCGGCTTAGAAAGTGGTATTGCTGATCGCCGTGAGCTGTATAACGAGGCAGTTAATCTAAATAACGTCCGTATCGAGCAGTTTCCTGATGTGATTATTGCCCGCTACTTTAACTTTACTGCCGCGGAACTATTGCGTTTTAGTGATGCTGAAATAGCAGATGTTGATGTTAAAAGCCTGTTCGGTTAAGTCTTAGTGGATATTGTTGGGCTCAGCGTGAGCTTGGCTGCGACCAGTCTTGTCAGTCTGATTACTGGCTGGTGGAGCATTAATAATCTCAAAAAGGCTCGCTATTTGCTGGATACCCCCACCTCTAAAATACGCTCGGCGGCGCAAGGCTATGTGGAGTTGTACGGAGTGCTAAAAGAGGGCGAGGGCCTGCTGCGCGCGCCTTTAAGTGATGAGCAGTGTGTGTGGTGGTCATTTGCCATTGATGAGCAAATTCAAAGCGGTAAGGACAACAAGCGCTGGCAGCAAGTAGAAAAGGGCGCAAGCGCTGCGTATGTGTGCCTCAGCGACGGCACTGGTGATTGCTTGATTGATCCCGCCGGTGCTCAGGTTATCCCCATGACCAAACAAGTCTGGTACGGCAGCGCGCGGCACCCACTTAAAGAGCAAATGCGTAAGAACTTTTTACAAAGTATGTTACGTGGGGTAAAACGCTACCGTTACACCGAGCAGCGCTTGCATGTGAGCGAGCCTTTATATGCCATTGGTGACTTTTTTACCCGTGGTGGTGGCCATGATGCTTTTGATGTGACTGCCAGTCAGGGAGCGATCGTGCGCGAATGGAAAAGCGATTACCAAGGGTTGTTGCGCCGTTTTGATCGTGACCGTAATGGGCAGTTGGATGAGCAGGAATGGCAGCGTGTGCGTGACAGTGCAAAGGCAGAGGCGCTGCGTTTACATCGACTGCGCAGTGCTGAGCCGGCGCAACACTATCTGCGCAAACCGCAAGAAGGTCAGCCGTTTATTTTATCCAGTTATGGCGAAGATGATATTGCTAAGCGCTTTTATTGGCAGGCGATACTGGGTGCTGTTTTGTGTATTACCAGTGCCTTGGGCGCTGCCTATATCATCAATACGCAGCTTTAAAAGTCAGCCGTGCGCACTAGGTGCTGGCTTTCTAAGGTGTCCATTAGGACTTGAACTTTTTGTAGCGACTCTTGGTATTCCTCGTCAATATTGGAGTCGTAAACAATCCCGCCGCCACCCCAACAGCTGATTTCACCATGGTTGGCCAGTAAGGTGCGAATGCTAATGGAGCTGTCCATTTCGCCGCGGCTATCCAGATAGAAAATAGTTCCGCAATAAATACTGCGCACGCTGGCTTCCAACTCGGCAATGATTTGCATGGCGCGCCGTTTTGGTGCACCAGTGATGGAGCCGCCGGGAAAGCTTCCCATTAGCACATCCAGTGGACTGTATTGCGGCGCTAAAGTACCGGTGACGCTGCTGACCATATGGTGCACATTGGGGTAGCTTTCTAAAGCAAATAACTCAGGTACACGAATACTGCCAGTGCTGCAGTAGCGGCCAAGGTCGTTGCGCAGCAGATCAACAATCATTAAGTTTTCGGCTTGATCTTTAGTGCTGGCCATCAGCTCTGCAGCCAGGGCTTGATCTTCTGTTGTGGATTGACCGCGAGCACGGGTGCCTTTAATTGGACGGCTTTCCACCTGACCCTGACGTACTTGGATAAAACGCTCAGGCGATAAGCTCAAAATTGCTTGCTGCGCATTCACACGAATAAAGCTAGCAAAGGGGGTTGGGCAGCGCTTCCGCAAGCTGCGATAGGCATGCCAAGCATCCCCCTGATAATTACTGCTAAAACGCTGGGTGTAATTGACTTGGTAACAGTCGCCAGCGGCAATGTAGTTATGGATCTGCTGCAAATCGGCGCGGTAGCGCTCAGGGCTAATGCGTGGGCGAAACTTGTCGGTTAAGTGAAATGGCGCGGTTGGCGCGGCACCGCTGGCTGGGCTACTAAATATCGCTAAGAGTTCCGTACAGCGCGCATTAGGTACGCTGGAGTGGCACATCAACCAGCAGCTCTGGCTTTGGTGGTCAGTGATCAAGGCCCAGTCATATAAGGCAACAGTGGCGCTGGCCAAGCCTTCAACCTCGGAGCAGTGCGCAAGGTTGTTTAGTTCATAGGTTAAATAGCCGATTAAACCGCCAGTAAAAGGCAGTTCCATAGGGCTGGGCGCTTGGCAGCGGCTCAGCTGCTTGAGCAAGGAGTGGCAGCGTTGGCGAAAGTCTGCGAGCGACTCAGCAGCGGTTGGCGTAACCGTGGCCAGAGGCCAAGCGCTGATGATATCAAAGCGTCCCCGTTGACTGTGCGGCTGCCCAGAGTCTAAAAGTACAGCGCCAGACTGATTGCGCAAGAGTTGGAAGTAGTCGCTGGGATCAGGTTGATAGGGCAGAGGATAAAGCTGGCAAATTGGCATAAATACAAGGTTACGCTAAGTAGGCCTGTGCTGGCGCTGCTTAGCGTAAAAGCCTCACATGTTTATTTAAGAAGGAACGCTGGCAAATAAAGTCTGGGAAAAGTGCATGCGCTCTTCCACAGTTTCAGTTTTGCCTTGGCGTTTTAGTTCAGCAATGTGGTCTTCCACCGCGTGCGCGCGCAGGGTTAAACCGGCGTTATTGGCGATTTGAATATTCAAACCGGGCCGAGCGTTCAGTTCTAGAATTAAAGGGCCTTGCTCTTGGTCGAGCACCATATCCACACCAATATAACCAAGGCCGCACAGCTCATAACTGCCTGCGGCTAAGCGCATAAAGCCTTGCCAGTCTGGTAACTGTAAACCGGCCACATGGTTGCTGGTGTCTGGGTGTTTGCTGATTTTATTGTTCAGCCATGTTCCCTGTAAGGTATGCCCTGTGGCCAGGTCAACGCCAACCCCGATGGCGCCTTGGTGCAGGTTAGCTTTACCACCGGATTGGCGGGTGGGTAAACGCAACATGGCCATAATGGGGTAACCCATCAAGACAATCACACGAATGTCCGGCACACCTTCGTAACTGATGCTTTTAAACAGTGGGTCAGGGGTCACGCGGTATTCAATTAGAGCACGATCACGGGAGCCGCCTAAAGAGTAGAGTCCGGTTAGGATGCTGGAAATCTGATACTCAATTTCTTCGTGGCTAATGATTTTGCCAGAGACCGTTTTATAACGGTCCTCAAAGCGGTCAGCAACCACCAAAATACCATCACCGCCAGCACCCATTGCAGGTTTAATCACAAAGTCAGTGCGCCCAGCCAAAATGCTGTCGAGTTTACTGATCTCTTTTTCGGTGGAAATAATGCCGTACATTTCTGGCACGTTAATGCCAGCTTCGATAGCGCGTTCTTTGGTGAGGATTTTGTCATCCACCACCGGATACAGGCTGCGCTTATTGTATTTAAGTACGTAGTCGGCATTACGGCGGTTGATGCCCATAATGCCTTTCGCACTGAGCTCGCGCCACGTTTTAATTAAACCAAACCCAAGCATGGCATCAGTCCTTTAAGAAGGCTTTAAAACGGAACAGCTCAGTTAAGCGGTAGCCGCGGTAGCGACCCATAGCCAGCATAAAGGCCACCATCAGTAACAATACTGCTGGGAAGGTAAAGATAAAGTAGTTGAGCTCCGAGACACTCATTAAGTAGTGCGCTAAAGAAGCAGCAAACAGAGTGCCAACAGCGACTTTAAAGGCATGGCCGCCGCCACGCTCTTCCCAAGTGATCGACAAACGCTCAATGGTCATGGTCAGAATTACCATTGGGAACAGTGATACTGACATGCCGCGCTCTAAGCCCAGCTTATGGCTAAACAGGCTGATTACTGCAATCAATACCACAACAAAGGTTAAGACCACCGAGAGCCTGGGTAACATTTGCAGTTTCAAGTGTTCCAAATAAGAGCGCAGGGCTAAACCAAGGGTCGTAATTACAGTAAACAGCATGATGCCAAAGCCCAGTTGGGTCTCGCGAAAGGCTAGGGCAATCAATACGGGCGTAAAGGTGCCCAAGGTTTGTAGGCCGCCGAGGTTACGCAGCACCAGAATCACCATGACCCCCAGCGGAATCATAATCATCACTTGATAGATTTGCTGAGTTTGCAGCGGAAGGCCGTACAAAGAGTAGTCTAAAAAGCTTGCATCAGTGTTGTCATTGCTCATTTGCGCTAAGCGAATAGCGTTAATTTCACTGCTGTTTAGAGTAAAGTTCACCGACGCTTTAGTGCCGCCCTCTAGATTAATCAGTGGTGCATCACCGATCCACCAAATCATGCGGTCATCGGGTAAACCTTGCTCACCGGACTGCGGGTTAAAATACAGCCATTTTTCGCCATTAAAGCTGCGCAACCACAACTCAGGCGTTTGGTTCATATCGGCTTGTAAACGAATGGTATGTAAGCGCTGCATCGGAACGTGGGCGATGGAGAGCAGTACATCAATCACATCGGCTTTACGTTCGCTGGAGGTGTCGCCACCCAGTAAAAGGCGCACGTTATCATCGTTAACGTTGTTAACCCGCTTGATGGCTTCACTGATAAAGGTTTCTACGTCGGCAGAGTGTTGGCGAATGGGGGCCAGCAGCGCTTCAGAGGCTACTTTTTCGGGGCCATCTACTGGCAGTGTTTCCCGGTAAATTGGGCCTTTTTCTTTGACCTTTTCACCGCTATAGCGTTTGGTCATGACCATGCGGTAATACAGGGTTTGCTTGCCACTGGCGCGGCGAGCTGACCAAGTTACGCGGCGGTTATCATCATCGCGGTTAACGCTGACGCCGTAGTTGTTGGAAATAAAGCTTTCATTGAGGCTAATGTAGTTTTGATTCAGTGGTGGCACAAACATTTGCAGTTTGATTGGCTCGCTGGGGTTGGCCTGAAACTCTACTTTGGCATCAATATTCCACAGGTTATCCGTTTCGTCAGCGGATACCGGAATGCCTAAGACAAAAATTTGATAGGCGGTAACTGAGCCACCAATAATGACACATAAAGCGATTAGTATTCTTAGGTGCAGTGTCAAAGAACGCATGTTAATTACTCAGCTATGGCAGTGGTGATGTTGTCGGTTTCGCACTTGGGTTTACCCGCAGAGTATTTCAAACTGGGGTCAACTAAGGCATTAAACTGTTTGAGCGCTGTGGAGCCTAACAAAAAAGGATATTGAAAGGTGCTGCGGTCAGTTAAATTGACTTCAATGGTGCGCAGTGCTCGGCCCATGCACACTGTCATTTCTACCACAGGGCGGGGCGTATAGCTTTTATCTTCTTCTGGGTCGTAGTCACCTGAGCGGCGTTTGATTTTGCTAATACGGGTTAAGGGTAACTCATAAAGATGCTCGCTGGCTTCATCGAGTGCTAAGTAAAAACGCACCCAAGACTCACCATCACGTTTAAAACGTTCAATGTCGCGGGCGCTGAGCGAGGCGGTTTTAGCGCCGGTATCAAGCTTTGCTGACATGTGCATATCTATATCGGCGATATACACATCTTCATTTAAGCCGTAAATATTCTTTTCGTTGGCTGTGGTCATAGACGGAATTAAAACAAGGTAAGTCAGCAGGGCAATAATATTAAATCTCATAGTGCTCGCAAAAATAAAGTAGTGAATTTATCCGCTATCGCCAAGAGGCAAAACGAGGTTGTCATAATCAATCTTAACCAAGCAATTATGGCAGAGCACGATGCCGTATTCTAATGGGCAGCGTTAAAAATAACCATGTAATCCTTTATTTGTCTGGTTTTAGCTGAATGAAACTGCAGGGTAAAACATAAGTTGCTGGGCTAACGACTTAAATGGACGCTAATTGGCGCAATACGTTCAGTTTGTTTTGGTGTTCGACCTTGGTCTGAGGATTGTCGACAATTGCTCAGGGATTGTTGACATGTGCTGGTCTCGAAGGTAGTTTTCAGGCATTAGAAGAATGAAGGTGTCGACACTGTGCCAGATCTACTTGAGGAAACAGCACTATTAAGCGGAGATTCTGCAACCCTGTCGGAACAGGTGTTTCGCAGTATTCAGGCGGCAATTGTCTGTGGCGATATTGCCCCAGGCAGTAAAATCTCCGAACCAGAACTGGCGCGTACCTATGGTATTAGTCGCGGCCCTTTGCGTGAAGCGATCCACCGTTTAGAAGGGCAACGCCTGTTAGTACGTGTACCCCATGTGGGCGCGCGCGTGGTGTCGTTGTCCCACAGCGAATTAATTGAACTCTATGAAATCCGTGAATCGCTCGAGAGCATGGCCTGTCGTTTAGCTGCTGCGCGGATGAGTGCCGAAGAGATAGAAGAGTTGCGTGCGGTACTGGATACCCACGAACGTGATGCGGCCTTTCAAGCTGGGGTGGGTTATTACCAGCAAGAAGGCGATTACGACTTTCATTACAAGATTATTCAAGGCAGTGGCAACCAAATGTTGGTCAAGCTGCTCACGGACGAGCTGTACCAATTGGTGCGCATGTATCGAATTCAATATTCGACAACCCCTAACCGTCCACAACAAGCCTTTAAAGAACATCACGGCATACTCGATGCCATTGCCAGTGGCGATGGTGAGTTAGCCGAGCTCTTAATGCGCCGCCATATTGCTGCATCGCGGCGTAATGTTGAGCGTCATTATCAAGGTGCCAATGACACCGTCCAACCCCTACGAGGTAAATTATGAGCCGTACAACTCCAGGTCAACGCTTTCGTGATGCTGTTGTCGAAGAAAGCCCGTTACAAGTGATCGGTGCGATTAATGCCAACCACGCTTTATTAGCCCAGCGCGCTGGTTTTAAAGCCATTTACCTGTCCGGTGGCGGTGTTGCCGCAGGTTCACTGGGTTTACCTGACTTAGGTATTACCGGTCTGGAAGACGTATTAATTGATGTGCGTCGTATTACTGATGTGTGTGATCTGCCGCTGTTAGTTGACGTGGATACTGGTTTTGGATCATCTGCCTTTAACGTGGCACGTACCGTGAAGTCCATGAGCAAAGCCGGCGCTGCGGCGATCCACATTGAAGACCAAGTGGGTGCTAAGCGCTGTGGTCACCGCCCTAACAAAGAAATCGTTACCCAGCAAGAAATGGTAGACCGTATTAAAGCTGCCGTTGATGCCCGTACCGATGACAGCTTTGTGATTATGGCGCGTACCGATGCGTTAGCTGTTGAAGGTCTTAACTCTGCTTTAGATCGCGCTGCAGCTTGTGTTGAAGCGGGTGCTGACATGGTCTTCCCGGAAGCCATTACTGAACTGGAAATGTACAAGCTGTTTGCAGAGCGTGTGCATGCGCCTATTTTGGCCAATATCACTGAGTTCGGTGCGACACCACTGTTTACTGTGGATGAATTAAGAGAGGCCAATGTTGGTTTGGTGCTGTACCCATTGTCGGCTTTCCGTGCGATGAACAAAGCTGCAGAGAATGTGTACACCGCTGTACGCCGTGATGGCACTCAGAAGAATGTGATCGATACCATGCAAACCCGTATGGAATTGTACGACCGCATCAACTACCACGCTTTTGAGCAGAGCCTAGACGCTTTGTTTGCTCAGAAAAAAAGCTAAGCTCGAGTTAATCGCCCATAGAGTGATGACCAATAATAAAAGTATAAGGAATGATCTGATGACTGAAGCAAAGAAAAAAGTACTGAGCGGCGCGGGTCTGCGTGGCCAGATTGCTGGACAAACAGCGCTGTGTACTGTGGGTAAAGAAGGTGCGGGTTTAACCTACCGTGGCTATGATGTGCGTGACTTAGCTGCGCATTGTAAGCACTTTGAAGAAGTTGCTTATTTACTGCTGTACGGTCATCTGCCCAATCAGGCTGAGCTTAAAGCCTACTTGCAGCGTTTGCATGCTATGCGTGATTTACCACAAACGCTGAAAGAAGTGCTTGAGCGTATTCCTGCTGATGCACACCCCATGGATGTGATGCGTGTGGGTACTGCTATGCTGGGTACTTTAGAGCCAGAAATGAGCTTTGCGCAGCAGTTGGATGTGGTGGATCGCTTGCTTGCTACCTTCCCAGCAATTTTGCTGTACTGGTACCGCTTCAGCCACGAGGGTGTGCGCATTGACTGCATGACCGATGAGCCAGATATTGGTAGCCACTTCTTAGCGCTGCTGCATGGCAAGTCGCCAAGCGCGCTGCACCGTGAAGTGATGAACGTCTCACTGATTCTTTATGCTGAGCATGAGTTTAATGCTTCAACCTTTACTGGCCGTGTCTGTGCGTCAACCTTATCTGACCTGTACTCGTGCATTACCGGTGCGATTGGTTCCTTACGTGGACCTTTACATGGCGGTGCTAACGAAGCAGCAATGGAGCTGATTGATCGCTTCAGTTCACCAGAAGAGGCGGTTGCTGAACTGCGTGAAATGATCGCTCGTAAGGACTTGATCATGGGCTTTGGTCATGCAATCTACCGTGATTCTGACCCACGCAACGAAGTGATTAAGGGTTATGCCAAGAAGCTGGCGGATGAAGCCGGTGATACGGTTATTTACCCTGTATCGGAAGCCATTGAGAGCTACATGTGGGAAGAGAAACGTTTATTCCCCAACGCTGACTTCTTCCATGCTTCTGCGTATCGCTTTATGGGTATTCCGACCGAACTGTTTACCCCGATCTTTGTTTGCTCGCGGGTTACCGGTTGGGCTGCACACGTGTTTGAGCAGCGCGCTAATAACCGCATTATTCGTCCAAGTGCTGAATACATTGGTGAAGATGAGCGTCCGGTTGCACCGATTGAGCAGCGCTAAAAGTTTGTTTGCTTAGGCTGATCCGGCAACCAGCTGTGTGTAATGCACAGCTGGTTTTTGCGGTTTAGGCCTGAGCGCTTTCCATATTGACCTGAGGGATTTTAAGCGAATGAAAAATACCCAATTCCGTAAAAAGCTACCCGGCACAGCCATTGATTATTATGATGTGCGCGAAGCTGTTGATGCCATTGAGCCTGGTGCTTATGCCAAACTGCCGTACACCTCACGCATCTTGGCTGAAAACCTAGTGCGCCGCTGCGAGCCCAGTGAGCTTACAGATGCGCTCAAGCAGCTGATTTATCGTAAAAGTGATTTGGACTTCCCATGGTACCCAGCGCGCGTCGTTTGCCACGATATTCTTGGACAAACCGCATTGGTTGACTTAGCTGGCTTGCGTGACGCCATTGCTGAGCAAGGTGGTGATCCGTCCAAAGTGAACCCAGTGGTGCCCACTCAGTTGATTGTTGACCACTCGTTAGCTGTTGAGTGTGGTGGCTTTGATTCAGACGCCTTTGAGAAAAACCGTGCCATTGAAGATCGCCGTAACGAAGACCGTTTCCACTTTATTGAGTGGACCAAAACGGCCTTTAAAAACGTTGATGTGATTCCTGCTGGTAACGGCATCATGCACCAAATTAACTTGGAGAAAATGTCTCCAGTGATTCAGGTGCGTGACGGTGTGGCTTTCCCGGATACCTGTGTGGGTACTGACAGTCACACCCCCCACGTTGATGCACTGGGGGTGCTGGCCATTGGTGTCGGTGGTTTGGAAGCAGAAACCGTAATGCTGGGGCTGCCATCGATGATGCGCTTGCCCAATATCGTTGGGGTAGAGCTCATTGGTGAGCGTCAGCCAGGCATCACTGCCACTGATATTGTTCTGGAGTTAACCGCGTTCTTGCGTAAAGAGCGTGTGGTGGGTGCTTACCTAGAGTTCTTTGGTGATGGTGCAGCGAGTCTATCCATTGGTGACCGCGCCACTATTTCCAATATGACCCCAGAGTACGGCGCGACTGCTGGTATGTTCTATATTGATGGACAAACCACAGAGTACCTAACCTTGACGGGTCGTGAGCCAGAGCAAGTCAAGCTGGTAGAAAACTACGCTAAGGTTGCCGGTTTCTGGGCTGATGACTTAACAGACGTTGAATACGAGCGTGTACTGACTTTTGATATTTCCAAGGTTGGCCGCAATATGGCCGGTCCTTCCAACCCTCATGCACTGGTTGCCACCAGCGACTTAGCGAGCAAAGGCATTGCTGGCGCGTGGGAAAAAGAAGAAGGCCTGATGCCCGATGGCGCAGTGATTATCGCTGCCATCACCAGCTGCACCAACACCAGTAACCCACGTAACGTGGTGGCTGCAGCATTGGTTGCACGTAAAGCGAACGAATTAGGCCTTGAGCGCAAACCTTGGGTGAAAACCTCATTTGCTCCAGGCTCAAAAGTTGCTGAACTCTATTTGAAAGATGCGAACTTATTGGAAGAGCTTGAGCAGTTAGGCTTTGGTATTGTCGGCTTTGCCTGCACCACCTGTAACGGTATGAGCGGTGCGTTGGATCCAGTGATTCAGCAAGAAATCATTGATCGCGACCTCTACGCCACTGCAGTGCTGTCCGGTAACCGTAACTTTGATGGCCGTATTCACCCGTATGCCAAACAAGCCTTCTTAGCTTCACCGCCTTTAGTCGTTGCTTATGCAATTGCCGGTACCATCCGTTTCGATATCGAAAAGGATGCGCTGGGTTACGATAAAGATGGCAACCCCATTACTTTGAAAGACCTGTGGCCAACCGATGCAGAGATTGATGAGATTGTTGCTGCTAGCGTGAAGCCGTCGCAGTTCAACCAAGTCTACATCCCAATGTTTGACTTAGGTTCAATCACCCAGTCGCCGAGTCCTTTGTATGACTGGCGTCCGATGAGTACCTACATTCGTCGTCCACCTTACTGGGAAGGTGCTTTGGCCGGTGAGCGTACCATGCAAGGTATGCGTCCATTGGCGATACTGGGTGACAACATCACCACGGACCACTTATCCCCGTCCAACGCCATTATGATGGACAGTGCTGCTGGTGAGTACCTGCACAAAATGGGCTTGCCGGAGGAAGACTTTAACTCCTACGCCACCCACCGCGGTGACCACCTCACGGCGCAACGTGCCACCTTTGCCAATCCTAAGCTGTTTAATGAAATGGCTGTGGATGAGCAGGGCAATGTCCGTCAGGGGTCATTGGCGCGCATTGAGCCAGAAGGCAAAGTTACGCGCATGTGGGAAGCCATTGAAACCTATATGGAGCGCAAACAGCCGCTGATTATCGTTGCTGGTGCTGACTATGGTCAGGGTTCTTCACGTGACTGGGCAGCTAAAGGTGTACGCCTAGCTGGTGTAGAAGTGATTGCGGCTGAAGGCTTTGAGCGCATTCACCGGACCAACTTGATTGGTATGGGCGTGTTGCCACTGCAGTTTGCTGAAGGCACTACCCGTAAAACCCTTGGTTTGGACGGTACAGAAACCTACGATGTAGAAGGCGAACTCAAGCCTGGCAACACCATGACCTTAATCATCACCCGTCGTGATGGTGAGATTGTGCGTGTGCCGATGCTCAGTCGTCTAGATACAGCTGCTGAAGTGGAAGTCTATGAGGCTGGCGGTGTGTTGCAACGCTTTGCCCAAGAGTTCCTCGCGGCAGAAGGCGCTAATGCATAAGTACGCCTAAGTGCAATCTCGAACCCGCTAAGTGAGCACTCCTTGTTTAGCGGGTTCTTATTTTCTAGTGGCCGTATTGGCACGGGCGCTGTTATTTTTTAGCGAGATTAGGGAGATTCCTCTATGAGTCAGGTCCCACAAATTAAAATTCCCGCCACTTATATGCGTGGCGGCACCAGTAAGGGTGTGTTTTTCCGTATTGATGACTTACCTGAGCGCGCACAGCAGCCTGGTGCGGCGCGGGATAATTTACTCTTGCGGGTGATTGGTAGCCCAGATCCTTATGGCAAACACACCGATGGCATGGGCGGCGCAACCTCCAGTACCAGTAAAACAGTACTGCTGGCAAAAAGTAGCCGAGCTGAGCATGACGTGGACTACTTATTTGGTCAGGTATCCATCGATAAACCCTTTGTGGATTGGAGCGGTAACTGCGGTAACTTAACCGCGGCAGTGGGCTCGTTTGCCATTTCTAATGGCTTAGTTGCAGCAGATAAAATTCCAGAAAACGGCATCTGTACTGTGCGCATCTGGCAGGTCAATATTGAAAAAACCATTATTGCCCATGTACCAATGACTAACGGTGAAGTACAGGAAACCGGTGACTTTGAGCTGGATGGGGTGACTTTCCCAGCCGCTGAAGTGCAGATTGAATTCTTGGATCCTGCCGATGGCGACGGCGATGATGCGGCGATGTTCCCAACCGGCAATGTGGTGGACGAGTTAGAAGTGCCGGGCGTTGCTACTTTAAAAGCCACTTTGATTAATGCCGGCATTCCTACCATTTTTGTCAATGCACAAGATATTGGTTACAACGGCACTGAGTTGCAGTCTGCGATCAATAGTGACCAAGCTGCTTTAGCCAAGTTTGAGCTGATCCGTGCTCACGGGGCAGTAAAAATGGGCTTAATTAAAAATGTGGCTGAAGCCGCTGCCCGTCAGCACACGCCGAAAGTGGCCTTTGTTGCGCCACCTGCAGACTACACTGCCTCCAGTGGTAAAGAGATTAAAGCAGCTGATATTGATGTGCTGGTACGGGCTTTATCCATGGGCCAATTACATCATGCTATGATGGGGACCGCTGCTGTTGCGATTGGTACTGCTGCAGCCATTCCTGGCACTTTAGTCAACTTGGCAGCCGGCGGTGAAGATCGTCAGTCGGTGAACTTTGGTCATCCGTCCGGCACTTTGCGCGTGGGCGCAGAAGCTGCGCAAGAAAATGGTCAGTGGCAGGTGAAAAAAGCCATTATGAGCCGCAGTGCCCGTGTCTTGATGGAAGGTTGGGTGCGTATTCCCGGCGACTCTTTCTAAGCGTTGCTTATATACCACTTGGCTTAAACAGCTGTGCAACGCCTAACTTAGCCGCTGTACAGCTGTGATTAAGACCGAGCAACCTTAAATAAGAAGCGCTCGTTAAGGGCGCTTATTGTTTGCAGGCTCGCTTGGCTAAGCGTGCGTTAACCAGAGTTTTCTGGATAACGGCGGTTTATTTGTCCGGCTCCATTGGAAACAGTTGCTCAGAAAGCTTTACATACCAGGCGGCTGACTGCACTTGGATGATATAGGCCAAAGCAATGAGCAAGGCCGCTTGTGCACCTGCTGCGCCAAAGGCGGTCATGGATAATGCCAAAGCAATGGACAGGTTGCGCATCACAGTGCCGTAGACCAAGGCAATACCGTCACCACGATTCAAGCGTTTTTTCGCCACCCAAGTGCTGATGACATAGTTGATGCCATACAACAGTAGCAGCGGAATAAATAAGCGCAAAATCAGGCTGGGTGAGTCCAGCAGATCTGGACCTTTTAGCGCCATGGCAACAAAAACAATGCCTAATACACCAAGACTGGAAAAGGGCGGGAACTTGCCTGCAACGTTTTTTTGGAAACCCTCAGCACCGTGTTTGCGCACCAACAGGGTGCGGGTGATCTGCCCAGCCACTAAAGGAATAGCGATAAACAATAATATTTGTTTAAACACCAGCACAAGCTCCATGGGGATTTTTGAGCCGAGCAAAAACTGTACATAAAAGGGTGTCAGTACCGAGCCTAAAAACAAACCAATAATAGTGATTTTAATTGCCGCCGGTAGATTACCTTTAGCAAAACCTGTCCAGGAAATAGTCATACCGCTGGTGGGCAGTAAAGCTGCTAGCAGTAAGCCCAAGGCCAGCTCTGGCTGCGCGGCAAAAAATACTCGACCTAAGGCATAAGCAACAAAAGGAATAAACATAAAATTAATCGCCAGCGCCCAGAGTTGCACAACGTTACCGCTGGGTACTAAGAGTTGCTTGGGTTTAACTCCGACCATCATTGGGTAGACCATTAAAATGGTGAGCGGGGCAATTAAGATACTGAGCTGCTCGGTTGGTGCGCTCAGTCCCACAGCTAAGCCAAGCAATAAAAACAGTGGAATGCTCAGACTGAGATTTTTGCTAAGCCAGATGATGTATTTCATGTTTAACTCCGTAGCAGCATGTTTGCACATAGGGCACTGCACGATGCAGGTGAATAGATACCTATAATGTATCTTTTCATATACTAATTGTGTCGCAACTGGCAGATATTCTTTAAGAGCGCAGCCACAGGATGCAATACACTGCTTATACAGCCGTAACCTGTTCTAAGTGTATAATAGGTCCGTTAGTGCCTAAACCCATGACTTCGCCGCAATAGGCGGCACAATCAGCGCAGCGAAAGCGGGTTGTACAGTGCCCAAGCCCAGTGCTAGAGCATGGATTTTACTTTTAATTTGTAGGTGTTTTTATTGTTTACTGACTTATCGTTTGCAGAAGGATTTACCAAAGTGGATGCTGAGCTGGATGTGATTTATGTGCCAACTGATGAACTGGTCGTTGAGGCCATGCTAAAAATGGCCGATGTCACTGCCAGCGATATTCTTTACGATTTAGGTTGTGGCGATGGGCGCATTGTTGTTGCTGCCGCCATGGAGCGTGGTGCTCATGCAGTGGGGGTGGATATGGATCCACGCCGCATTGCAGAAGCCAATAACTTGGCAGAAATGGTCAACGTTGAAGACCGTGTGCAGTTTATTCAAGACGATTTGCTCACGGTGGATTTCAGTGATGCCACTGTAGTTACTTTATATTTGTTGCCGTCGCTGAACGTTAAGCTGAAAGCCCGTATTTTAACTGAGCTCAAGCCCGGCGCTCGAATTATTGCTCATGCCTTTAATATGGGCCGCTGGCAGCCGGATGCTAAGCGCGCCATGGGCGGCGTGTATTTGTATAAGTGGGTGGTGCCAGCGCCGCTGCAAGGGACTTGGGAGTGGCTCACTGACAGCGGCAAGGTTTACCGTGTGGCCTTGGAGCAAACCTTTCAAATGCTCAGCGGTCAGGCTTGGATTGATGATGAGCAGGTGGAGTTGCTTGAGGCTAAGGTATTGGGTACACGCGTGCGCTTAGTGATCCAAGCGGCAGTGACCGATGAGCCTGAAGTATTTATTTCCAGCTATCAAGAGGGTGTGTTGTTGCCAGCTATTGATAGCAAGCAAGTTTCCGCAGGCGTGCGTAGAACGGTATAAGTTGTTCTGCATTGGCTCAAAGTAACAACACAGCCTAGGGGGATCGATATCGATACCCGCAGCTGTGTTGTGAATGACTAGCGGCAAAGCATCTGCGGCTAGGGTTAGCGTTATTTGCTGGCCTTGCTAGAAAGTGGCGCAATGCCCACCTGAGGGTGCTTGGCCAGAGCCGATGGCAATAATCGGTGCTTCTAAACGTAAGTTGACCGGCTGTGCACTGTGCCAATCCCAAACAAAGAAGCCGACTAACAGTGTCCAAAACACTAGGATGCGTAATTTACTCATTTTAGAATCCAAAATAACGGCGAATACGAACACCGATCAATGAGCCTAAAAAGGCCATGACCACCCAGATCCAACCGTGAACACTGCCAGTGGAAATACCACTGACCATTGCCCCGACGTTACAACCGAAGGCTAAGCGTGAGCTGTAGCCCAGTAAGAAGCCGGCAATAATACCCACCACCCACTGTTTGCCACTGAGCTTATTGGCTTTACCGGTTTTATTGCGGGAGAAAATCCATAGCGCACCGGCCAAAATACCAATGTTGGTAATCGACGTGAGGTCTAAAAATACCGACTGCTGCAATGCTGTGGCGTTAACCGGTTGACTCCAAAAAGCATTGGCTGCTGGATCAAACAAATGTCCTGCTTGGGCAATTTTTGCGGCCCATAAGCCAAAACCGTAGACCACGCCCCAAGGTTGGCCGGCAATCACTAGGTTAAGCACCGCCAGCAGCGCAATTAGCACAGCACCAATCAATAAGGTTTTGTTAAACAGGCTACGTGATACTGAGCTGGTTTTCGACCACCACCATGCGCCAAGGGCAAAAATGATTAAACCTAAATAGGTTAAGCCCATTGCAGCGCTTAAGCCCACTTCTTCAACGAGGCCCACAGGTTGCACATGGCCGAGTTCCAGCCACCAGCCAAGGTTGACTGAGCCCAAGAAGCTGCCTAAAGCAAAGACTGGCAGAATAGCCATATTCAAGGGAATGCCTAAACCGGCTTTATATAAAGTACCAGAACCGCAACCATCGGCAATTTGCATGGCCCCGCCAAACACTAAAGCGCCAACCAGTAAGCTAATACTGGGTGGTCCTAAGGCTGCGCTTAATTCGCTGGGGAAGCTGGCCAATAACGGCATGGAAAAGGCCGCCGCCACAGCCAATAAGAACAGCTGAGCAAAAACGCCACTGGCATCACGACGCTCAATTAAATCACGCCAGCCCGTGGTGAAGCCAAAGCGCGCTCCGGCCAGGACCGCACCTAAGCCGATACCCACTAAAAACAATAGGCTCTGTCGGATCGATACAAACCAGAATAAAAAGACTGTAAAAGCTACAAATACAGTAGTTAACGCCAGACGATTTTTCATTTTAGTCATTCACCAGCTTAGAGAACTTCGCTTTAATTTGTTCGAGACGGCTTGGCGTGTTGGCCATGGGGAGACTGGCTTTATCTTGTGTCCACTCGGCCAGTGAAGCAGGGTAGAGGCGCACATTGTCGACACCGGCCAGTTCCGATAGTACGAACCAGTTAGTGGCGGCCCAGTGGCCAGTATTGCAGAACGACACTGTTTCTTGCGCTTGATCTAAGCCTTGGCTGCGGACCAACTGTTTAATTTCCGCCACAGGACGAATGCGGGTGTCATTGTCATTAAACCACTGCCCAAAGGGTGTGTTTTGTGCGCTGGCGATAGTGCCACCTGTGCTGGCAGTGGGTGCTTTAGCTTTGCCCTGATAAAAAATCGGTGGGCGCGCATCCAATAATTGGTAGGTGGCGTCTTGCTGGGTGATTTTTTCTAAGAGTTCATCTTTGAAAATCACCAGTTTGGGATTGCTTTGCACAGTGACTTGGCTGCCTTGTACCGGCGTGCTCTGGGTTACGATTGTTTGCTCAGCCTGCTGCCACTGCTGAAAACCACCATTGAGCACACTTAAATCAGTTAAGCCCAAATATTTTAGCGTCCAGTACACCCGCGCTGCAGCACCAAAGTCAGTCTCGTCAGCACCGCTGGAATACACAATGATCGGCTGCTGCTGCGTAAGGCCCAGTTCGCGCACCAGTTGCTCAAAGTAGGCGTCATCGCCTAGTTTTCCTGGGTTATCTGCAGGGCCGCGCCACTTGCCATAAGGTGCAGACACGGCGTTAGGGATATGCCCTGCAGCGTAGTCTTCGGGACTGCGGATATCGATAATTTGCAATGCTGGGTTGTTACTTAATGCAACCGCTAACTCTGGTGCTTCGAGCAGAGGCTGATAACTGGCCGCTTGTGCATTAGTAAAAACCAAGCACAAAAAAAACGCCAAGCTGGCGTAAAAACCTTTCATAACAATGACTCCTTAATTTATGCGCTTATGATCGCACAACAGGCCTTTATGCAGAAGTAATGAATTGCTATATGGTTATATATAATTGCTTTTTTATAACTGATTTGCTGGTTGGTGGATTGGCAGAATAGCCAGTGTTAAAACAGGTGGGGAGTGATTGAGGGAGGACTAAGCAGTGCCAGGTTGCCAGATACAGTAAGCAAAGCCTGCACACCAGTGTGAGGTGCGCAGGCCGTTACCGCGTTTAGTTGTTTTCCGCGAGGAAGAACCATGTATCCAGTACTGAGTCTGGATTGAGGGAAACGCTTTCGATGCCTTGTTCCATTAACCAGCGGGCAAGGTCGGGGTGATCCGATGGGCCTTGACCACAAATGCCAATGTATTTGTTGGCTTTAATGCATGCTTGAATCGCCATGGATAGCAGTTTTTTAACCGCAGGGTCACGCTCGTCAAACAGGTGTGCAATCACTCCTGAGTCACGGTCCAGGCCTAAGGTCAGCTGCGTCATGTCATTAGAACCGATGGAGAAGCCATCGAAGTGCTCAAGGAACTCATCGGCCAGTAGGGCGTTAGAGGGCAGTTCGCACATCATAATCAAACGTAAGCCGTTTTCGCCACGCTTGAGGCCGTACTCACCAAGCAGATCAACCACTTGCGCTGCCTCATTAACAGTGCGCACGAAGGGCACCATTAACTCAACGTTAGTTAAGCCCATCACATCACGGACACGTTTCATTGCACGGCATTCCAGCTCGAAACAGTCGCGGAATGATTCGCTGATATAACGTGAAGCACCACGGAAGCCCAGCATGGGGTTTTCTTCAGTGGGCTCGTAGAGCTTGCCGCCGATGAGGTTGGCGTACTCGTTGGACTTAAAGTCAGACAAACGCACAATGACTTTTTTCGGCCAGAAAGCCGCAGCCAGGGTACTGACCCCTTCCACCAGCTTGTCCACGTAGAAATCAACTGGGCTGGCATAGCCTGCAGTGCGCTTATCAATGCTGTCTTTCAGGTCCGTAGGTAGGCTGTCGTAGTTGAGCAGTGCTTTAGGGTGCACACCAATCATACGGTTAATAATGAACTCAAGACGGGCTAAGCCAATCCCTTCGTTGGGCAGTTGAGCAAAGTCAAAAGCACGGTCTGGGTTACCCACGTTCATCATAATTTTGAACTGCAGATCAGGCATGGCTTCAACGGAGTTGGTGCGGATATCAAAGTTCAACTCGCCTTCGAAGACATAACCGGTATCACCTTCAGCACAAGAGACAGTGACACCTTGGCCGTCTTTGAGCAATGCAGTGGCGTTACCACAACCAACCACTGCTGGAATACCTAACTCACGGGCAATAATTGCCGCGTGACAGGTACGGCCACCACGGTTAGTGACAATGGCGCTGGCGCGTTTCATCACCGGCTCCCAGTCTGGGTCGGTCATGTCCGAAACCAGTACATCACCGGGCTGAACTTTATCCATTTCCGACGCGTCACTGATAACGCGGACAGGGCCTGAACCAATGCGTTGGCCAATGGCGCGGCCTTCGACAAGAATAGTGCCTTGTTCTTTGAGTAAGTAACGCTCCATCACATTGAGGTTGCTACGGCTTTTGACTGTTTCCGGGCGTGCTTGAACAATATACAGCTTGCCGTCATCCCCATCTTTGGCCCACTCAATATCCATTGGGCAGCCATAGTGTTTTTCGATGATCACTGCTTGTTGAGCAAGGTTGCTGACTTCATCATCAGTTAAGCAAAAACGCGTGCGCTCAGCAGGGTCAACATCAACAGTATTGATGGATTTACCGGCGCTGGCATCGCTGCCGTAGACCATTTTCAGCGCTTTGCTGCCCAAGTTGCGGCGCAAAATAGCGGGGCGACCGGCTGCTAAGGTTTGTTTGTGAACATAAAACTCGTCGGGGTTGACGGCACCCTGAACCACAGTTTCACCGAGGCCATAGGCGCCAGTGATGAATACTACATCACGGAAACCCGACTCAGTATCCAGGCTGAACATCACCCCTGCAGTTGCAGTTTCGGAGCGCACCATGCGCTGTACACCGACAGATAAGGCCACTTCACGGTGGTCAAAGCCTTGGTGGACGCGATAAGAAATAGCGCGGTCATTAAATAGTGAGGCAAACACTTCTTTGGCTGCGTGAATCACATTATCCACACCGCGAATATTTAAGAAGGTTTCTTGTTGGCCAGCAAAGGAGGCGTCAGGTAAGTCTTCAGCGGTCGCTGAAGAGCGTACGGCAACCGCCATATTGTCGTTACCATTGGCCATCTGCGCAAAGGCGGTACGGATATCACGATCCAGTTGCTCGGGAAAATCAGCCTCTAAAATCCATTGACGGATTTGCGTGCCAGCTTTGGCTAGTGCATTGACATCATTAGCATCTAAAGCATCCAGTAAGTCGTGGATACGTGCATCTAGATTGTTGACATCAATAAAATCACGGTAAGCTTGGGCGGTTGTGGCAAAGCCACCCGGTACTGACACACCAGCGCCGGCAAGGTTACTGATCATTTCGCCTAGGGAGGCGTTTTTGCCCCCTACACGCTCAACATCATGGTTACCGAGCTTATCGAGGGAAACTACGTACTCAACCAAGGTGATCTCTCCACGTCTGTATTGAAAAGGCTAGTGTAATCTATTGGCCTTATTTGGGGAAAATGGGTCACAATGTCACCCGACAACATGTCTGGCAAAAAGTCAGCCTATAATAACCGAGAAATGTTCACGACTTAAGGCTTTTGGCAATTATGAAACGTACAGCTTTTTTTATTTCTGATGGAACAGGTATTACTGCCGAAACGCTTGGGCAGAGTTTATTGGCACAATTCGATAATATCGCTTTCCGCCGTTTAACTCGACCTTATATCGATAGCGTCGAAAAAGCACAGACCATGGTACAGCAAATTAATGAGGTTGCGGCAAGCGAACAGATGCGACCCATTGTCTTTGATACTATCGTCAATGCAGAAATTCGCGATATATTATCCACGGCAAATGCTTTTAAAGTGGATATTTTTTCCAGCTTTCTGGCGCCGCTCGAAGAAGAACTGAACGACCGCTCATCGTACTCGGTAGGCAAATCCCATTCAATTACTCACAGTGCCAACTATATGGAGCGCATCGAGGCAGTGCATTTTGCTCTCGATAATGATGATGGTGGCCGGACCCGTCATTACGACAGTGCTGACATTATTTTGGTGGGTGTCTCGCGTTGCGGTAAAACCCCAACTTGTCTGTATATGGCGATGCAGTATGGGATTCGTGCTGCCAACTACCCATTAACTGAAGATGATATGGAGCATTTGCAGTTGCCATCGTCTTTAAGCAAATACAAAGACAAGCTGTTTGGCTTAACCATTGACGCTGATCGTTTGGCGGCGATTCGCAATGAGCGTAAGCCCAATAGCCGCTATGCCAGCTACGCACAGTGTGAGTTTGAAGTGCGTGAAGTAGAAAACTTATTTCAGCGGGAAAATATTAAGTTTATTAATACGACACATTTTTCAGTGGAAGAAATTTCAGCGAAAATATTGGTCGAGAAAGGGATTGAGCGCCGTTTTAAATAAAAGCAGTGGGCTTGGTCGGTTGAATTTATTTGCCGTTAATAAAAAAAGGCTGTCAGCAAATCTATTGCGTACAGCCTTTTTTATTGCCATAAGCTCTGTTTAATGGTGCTTTTTAAGCAAACTCGTCCCAGCCGCCCATTTCTTTCCAGCGGTTAACGATGCCAAAAAACAGCTCAGCAGTTTTTTCCGTATCGTAGCGGGCGTTGTGGGCTTCACGGGTGTCGAAGTCAATTGCCGCCGCTTCGCAGGCTTTGGCCAGCACGGTTTGTCCATACGCCAAGCCACCTAAGGTTGCGGTGTCGAAGCTGGAAAAAGGGTGGAAAGGATTGCGCTTAATGCCGCAGCGCTGTACTGCCGCATTTAAAAAGCCCAAATCAAAGTGACTGTTATGGCCCACTAAAATAGCGCGCTTACAGCCGCTGGCTTTTAATGACTTGCGTACACTTTTGAAAATCTCGCCCAGTGCGCGCTCTTCGCTGACAGCCATGCGCAAGGGGTGATCCAGTTTTATACCGGTAAAATCCAGTGCTGCCTGCTCAATGTTGGCGCCGGCAAAGGGCTCTACACGGTAAAATAAAGTGTGCTCTGCATACAGCAGGCCTTCATCATCCATGGCTGGAATAACTGCTGCAATTTCCAATAACGCATCGGTAGCGCTATTAAAGCCACCGGTTTCGACATCAATAACGACAGGTAAATAACCACGAAAGCGCCGTGCCATCGGAGTTTTTAAGCCGTTGTTGTTTTTTTCTTGACCGTTGTTGGCGTTTTCCGGGAAATCGTATTCGTAATCTTCAATGCTATTGCTCATGCTTGAGCTCCTAATACACGCCAATTTAAAGTTTCACCGGCACGTAATGGGATCAGCTCTTGCTCAGCAAAGGCGAAAGAATCCGGCACAGTCCAGGGTTCGCGCAACAAGGTGATGCTGTCTTGGTTGCGCGGCAAGCCGTAGAAATCGGCACCAAAGTGGCTGGCAAAGCCTTCCAGTTTATCCAGTGCTTGTCGCTGTTCAAAAGCTTCTGCGTACAATTCAATAGCCGCATAAGCGGTATAGCAACCGGCACAGCCACAGGCGATTTCTTTGGCATTTTGCGCATGGGGTGCTGAGTCAGTGCCCAAGAAAAACTTACTGGAGCCGCTGGTGGCTGCATCTAGAAGCGCTTCTTGGTGGGTGTTGCGCTTTAATATCGGTAAGCAATAAAAGTGCGGACGAATACCGCCGGCCAGCATGTGGTTGCGGTTATAGAGCAGGTGGTGTGCAGTAATAGTGGCTGCGACATTGGCACTGGCCGAACTGACAAATTCGGCAGCATCGGCAGTGGTGATATGCTCGAGGACCACTTTTAAGTTTGGGAAACGCGCCACTAGATCAATCAGCTGCTCATCAATAAAACGCTTTTCTCGATCAAAAATATCCACATCGGCGTGAGTCACTTCGCCGTGCACTAATAATGGCATACCCACTGCGCTCATAGCTTCAAGGGCGGGGTAAATGGCTTCTAACTGAGTGACGCCATAATCTGAGTTGGTCGTAGCACCTGCAGGGTAAAGCTTGGCAGCATGGACAAAACCGCTTGCTTTTGCCGCTTTAATATCTTGCGCGCTGGTCTTGTCTGTGAGGTACAGCACCATCAGAGGCTCAAAATCGCTCTGCGCTGGGCGGGCGGCTAAAATACGCTCACGGTATTGATCGGCTTCGGCTGTATTGCGTACGGGCGGTACAAGGTTGGGCATAATAATTGCGCGGGCAAAAGTGCGTCCCGCGTCGGCAACAGTACGTTGTAAAGCCGCGCCATCGCGTAAATGAATATGCCAATCGTCGGGTCGTAGCAAGGTAAGACGGTCAATCATGAAGGTTTCCAGTCGGTCAATTTACGTTCAATTTAAATACAATAGCTGGAATGCTACCGTAAAAGCGCGGTGCGGGCATCTGCTTTAAAGTTTTCTTAACTCTGACCGATAACCCTCTATAAGCATTTAGGTGACGGGAGAGCGCAATGCGCTTGAGTATTTTTTCTTTTTTAGCCAGTGTGTTGGCCACCCCCGCGTTGGCGCTGACTTTCCAAACGCCTCTGGAGCATGTTGAGTGGACTGTGGAGGGCGATCGCTTTGAGTGCCGTTTAGCGCAGCCGGTCAAAGGTTTTGGTCAGGGTGAGTTTGTGCGTCGTGCCGGCGAAGATCCTATTTTTAAGTTGCAAGCGCAAGAAGCTTGGCTCAGTCGTGGTTCTGCAACCTTGATGGCCGCCGCAGCACCGTGGCGGGTTAACCAAACTGATATTCATCTGGGGATTGTCTTGGTCGCGCAAACCGGTAATTCCATGCAGGCCTCGCAGCAACAAGCGGGACGATTGTTGTCGGCGTTATTAGAAGGGCGCGGGCCATTGATTCGCCACCGTACCGGGCAGGGTGATGCGCTTGAAGTGCGGATTTTACCCGTCCATTTCAGTGATGCGTATCAGCGTTATTTAACCTGCACTGCAGGTTTATTACCGTATAATTTTGAGCAGCTTAAGCAAACTCGAATTGCTTTTAAAGATACCAATATGGTGCTCAGTGAGTCTGCGCAAGGGCGCTTACAAGCGATTGTTGATTATTTAAAAGAAGACCCTACAGTGAATCAAATTGAGCTTGATGGTCACTCTGACAGCTGGGGAAATCGCCTCAGTAACCGAGAAATCTCACGGCGACGGGCCTTAACCGTCAAAGAGTTTTTTGTCGCTCAAGGTGTTCCCGAAGAGCAAATTGTGGTGCGTTTTCATGGCGAGCGCTATCCACTAAAGCCCAATACTAGCGCCGCTAATCGAGCCCTGAATCGACGGGTTAACGTGGTCTTGTCGCGAGTGCCGGAAAGCACGCTCAGTGCCAAGAATGATACGAGCACAGATTAGACACGGAGCTTTAGTTTTTAGCAAAGTGGTCTTTAGTCAGTTTAATCACTACTGGGCTCAGTACCAGCAAGGACACTAGGTTCGGTAAAGCCATAAAGCCGTTTAAGGTGTCGGCCAAAAGCCAAACCATATCCAGTTGCGCTATTGCCCCTAAAGGCACAGCAGCCACCCAAATTAGACGGAAAGGTAAAATGGCGCGGCCACCAAACAGAAACTCCCAACAGCGCTCGCCATAGTAACTCCAGCCTAAAATAGTGGTGAAAGCAAAGACCACCAGCGCGATGGTTAGCAGGTAATGGCCAACCCCAGGCATCGCCGCTTCAAAGGCTGCAGAGGATAACGCCGCGCCACTGAGGCCATTGCTCCATACCCCTGAGCAAATAATGGCTAGGCCAGTCATGGTGCAAACAATCAGGGTGTCGATAAAGGTGCCCATCATCCCCACCAGCCCAGACACCACTGGATCATCGCTAGTGCCTGCTGCTTGTGCAATCCCTGCGCTACCTAAGCCGGCTTCGTTAGAGAAAATCCCACGGGCCACACCAAAGCGCAGCGCGGCAATCATCGCTGCGCCGGCAAAACCACCTACTGCGGCATGGCCATTAAAGGCTGAGTCAAAAATCAATACAAAGGCTGCGGGAATCGCTTGGTAGTGGGTAATCAGTACAAACAGCGCGGCCAGTACATAGGCTAAACACATAAACGGGACTAAGGTTTGTGCCACTGCTCCAATGCGTTGAATGCCGCCTAAAATAACCAGCCCCACTAAAAACATGATACTTAAACCACTAACCCAGGCAGGTACAGCAAAGGACACAGCAAGACTGCTGGCCATACTATTGACCTGCACCATGTTGCCAATTCCAAAGCTGGCAAGACCACCAAAAATCGCAAAGCAAGCACCCAGCCAAGCCCAGCGATGACCTAAACCGTTTTTGATGGCATACATCGGGCCACCAACAAAGTGATTGCTGCTGTTTTTCTCACGAAAGTGCACTGCCAGTACGACTTCACAGTATTTGGTTGCCATACCCACAAGCGCTGTGCACCACATCCAAAACAGTGCGCCGGGACCGCCCAGTACAATTGCCGTAGCCACCCCAGCAATATTACCGGTGCCGACAGTGGCCGCTAGAGTGGTCATCAGTGCGGCAAAAGGGCTGATATCACCAGTGCTGGCATCACCTTTGGCGCGGCCGCTCCAGATCTCTTGAAAGCCGCGCTTAATATTGCGCAAGGGCATAAATTTTAACGACAGCATTAAGAAAATACCGCTGCCTAAAATAGCAATCAGCATGGGGATACCCCATACCAGATCATTGATGGCTGTAATGATGTTGCTGATTGTGGGCATAAGAGGGCTTAAGTAAGGCTGGGGTAAGGATAAGCTGAGCAGCTAGGCACAACAGAATATTTAATAATCTACCGTGGCAGGATTATTTTAAGGTGATGATAATAAAGCGATGCGCTAGGCAAATAAAGCAATTGTGTGTAGTTTATTGTTTGGCTAAGTGTTTAGCCGTGTTGTTGCGCTACACTGTATCGGTAAATAATAGGATGGGTAAAACAATGAAAAAAATTATAACACTATTGGCTCTCTTATCACCCCTTGCTGTGCAAGCTTTTCCATTTGACGTAGAAAAAGAACTGAACGGCACTGAAATTAATATTCAAACCCTTGATTTGGGTGACAATACCGCTTCGGTAACACTGACCAACTACGGTGAAGTTGATACAATTTGTCGGGTACGCTTTCGAAATGGCCCTGAAGTTCCACGGGTGCGCCAGGCAACCTTGGCTGCGGGTGAAACTGCAAACTTAGTGGTCACTTTCAGCAGTATGGTGATTCGCATGCGTGTGAATGTGGATTGCAAACAGAATATTTAATTTAACCCAGGCTCAGCTGAGCGTTGAGTAAAGGTAAGCAGGATATGGCGGCAATAGTTGAACCCTTCTGGAAGCGTAAAACCCTTGCAGAGCTTAATCAGGAAGAGTGGGAGTCATTGTGTGATGGCTGTGGTTTATGCTGTCTGCAAAAACTCGAAGATGAAGCGGATAATGGTATTTACTACACTAATGTTGCTTGCCAGCTGTTGGATTTAGATACCGCGCGCTGCAGTAATTATCCAGAGCGTCAAACTATTGTGCCAGACTGCATTCAGCTGACGCCTGGTCACGCCGATGCTTATCGCTGGTTACCGACGACCTGTGCTTACCGCCTAGTCTCGGAAGGTAAAGACCTGTTGTATTGGCATCATTTGGTATGTGGTAATGCTGATGCCGTCCATACGGAAAAGATTTCCCGTTTAGGGCGCATGGTCAGTGAGCTTGAGGTGGCACCGGAAGATTGGGAAGAACACCTGATTTTTAGAACAGGTTAAGCAGTACAGTCATCAAGCCTAAGCGGTTTCTCTAAGTGTCTGTCGCGCGCTGCAGGTTTGCACCAACTGTGTATGCTCAAACTAGCGCTTCAGGCTGGTACTGTTTTCAGTAGCGGTTTGCGGCTGGCACTTTGGCTGTTCAATAAACTGCAAAGTGGCCTTTCTCAACTCAGGGAAGGCGAACGACATAATATGCGGGCCTTGAGAATCTAGCCAGCACAGTTGTTGAGCGGGGTAGGCTTGCTGCCATGCGCTGTGAAGTTTTTTACCCTGCGCATATGGAATGATGCTGTCTGTGGGGCTGTGCATGATCAGCACCGGTAAATCGATTTTGTCTATATGTTTGCTTGAGTCCCACTGATTGGGAATAAACACTGTGAAAGGCCACACCAGCCAACCTAAGAGGTTACCGCTGAGGCTACTGCGGGCGGCAGAGCCAATAGCTGTTAATGGTGCATCTAAAATCAACGCTTTGATGTGTTGCTGAGCTGGCGCTTGTGCAGCGAAATTAATGGCCAGTACTGTGCCAATACTTTGCCCAAGGACGATTAGATCTTTGTCTGGGTATTCGTTTTTCATCCATGCCGCTGCGGCTGTAAGGTCTTCCAGCATATCTGGCAACAAAGCTCGCCCTTGTGAGGCACCAAAGCCGCGATAATCCAGCGAGAGTACGCTAACCCCGCTTTTAGCGAGCCAGTAAATGCTATGGCTATGGCTGGAAATGTTTTCAGCATTGCCGTGTAAATACAACACCATATTATTTGAGTCTGGGGTGCTGCCCTGCGCAGGTATCCACCATGCATGCAGCTGGGTACCGTCAGCAGCAGTTAACCAAACATCTTGATAGTCGAGTCCCGCGTCAGCAGGGGTGGAAATTAAAGTCTTTTGTGGATAGAAAAATAAAGTTGAGAGAGACGTGCAGCCGCTTAGCGCTAAAACGCAGAGACAGGCGATGGCCTTAGACAAAACAGCCCAGGGCAGCGTTAAATTGCGAGCATTGCCTGTTTTAGTAATACCAATTGAGAGCAAGTCCCACCTCATGCTGTTCGCTAGTGTGTTGATTGCGCTTAAAGTGCTGACTCTTGGCTTCTAACTTTACTTGAGCGTTGGTGGCTAGTCTCCAGCCCAAGTTGGCTTTGATTTCTGTGCGTTTGGTTTTATCCAGCCAGCTTAAACCTTGCCAGTTGCCTTCGAGTTGCGCTTGGATTTTCTGTCCTTGCCATAACCAGCCTAGACGCGGGCCAAGGCTCAATTGGGCGCCCTTATGAAACTGATTATCTGCCATTAACTGCGCTTGTGCTAAGCCATAAAAACGTCCAGCGGAGGTTAACCACGCTTTACCAAAGCCAGTATGTAAATAGCCGTAAAGTTCTGCATCTGCACCAATAAAACGATCTAAGCCGCCGCTTACTGACCAGGCAATGGGTTGTTGAAAGTAGGTTTGCTGGCTGAGTGATAAAATATCGACCAGTTGAAATTGCTGCACTCTAACTGCACCACCATCCCATAGCCGCAAACTTAAGTGTCCCATTTGGATTTGTGAACCGGGCACAAAACCTTGCGGCGGATCCATCACATCATGAAAAGCAGCACGGTAACTTAGATCAATAAAGCCTAAGTGATCGGGACGGGAGTGACTACGCGTATCAGAAAGGGTAGTGCCGCCTTTTACCTGCAGGCGCTGACTTAAATGCCCTTGATCGTCGCGATAATCTGGACGTGGTGTCTCGGCAAAACCTGCACTCTTAGAGTGCTTAGCCCGTGCAGATAAAATCTCGATGGTGCGCCGGCGCAATTGCGGGTTGGCTTTTCTTTTTTGCACAGCTAAGTAGCGCGCATAGGCATAAGCAAGCTCTAAGGCCTGTATTTTTTCTTGCTCGCTCAGTTCGCCTATGGGAACTTGCACATCTGTAGAGTGTTCGACCAGCTGACGCGCTGCTTGTAAAACTGCTGGGGAGACTTGCTGGCTTTTGTATTCCATCTCGCTGGCAGCAGACGGGCGGTACTCAGTATCGTCCACTAAGCCACGCTTTTGTAGCGCACGAATGGTATCCACGGGCATGGCGGTGAAAGTAAAGTCATCGGTGACATCAATGCGCTCGGAGCTGGCGTCTAATAAAGCTAAGAGACGGTATGAGCAGTTTTCATCAAAGAAAAAATAATCAAAAAAAGTATCTTTGGTTTCCCAAGTGTGGCGGACAAATTGCTCAGCTTCTTCTTTGTTGAGATTGAGCTTATATTCCCAAATGTCACGGTATTCCATATGCGAGTATTCATTGGTTTTCGCATAATAAGGCAGAACCGATACGACGCCTGGGTAACCACCGGTTAAACCTTTCCAAGAAAACATCAGCTCATTGTCATCGGGGTCGGCATTGGCGGCAAAGTTCACGCTGTGCGCAAGCAGCTTATTGCTCGTGGGGTCTTTTTTATCGAGGCGAATAAGGGTGTGGCCATACATCGAGGAGGGCGAGTTGATGTGTGAGGCTGGAAAGATGAGGGTGAGGTATTCAGCGTCGAGTTGCTGGCGCCATTGCGCAAACTCCGAGCAGGGTTGATCAATAAAATTGAGGTCAGGTAGTTGCTGTTTGAGCCAATGGTAACGCGCAGGGAATTGGCATTGCGCAGACCTATTGTCAGCTAAGTCAGTGCTTAGAAATGCTTGCAAGTCAGCTTGCAACTCGTCTACAAGTGAGCTTTTGCCATTTTTAGCTAAGAAGAAGTTAGGGCTGTCGTTCTGACTGATATAACGCCCGGAAAAAGGGTGCTGGCGGTAATGCAGTAGGTGCGCCCACTGTTTACTTTTGGCTAAGGACTCGAGTTGCTCAGGTGCAGGTAAATTGGCGTTTTGCGCGCTTGCAGCGTAAGAAAAAAACAAACAGCTAGCAATTAAAGACCTAGCTATCATGCTAATAACCTTTATGTTGATAGTAAAAGAAGCCCGCCAAAGCGGGCTTTAAATACATAAGGAAGAATTAGCCTAAGTATTTCTGTAGCTCTGCATCGGTTGCCATTACTGCGGTCATGGCTTCAAATGCTGTCGATGAGGTTGCATCAGCGCTAAATACTGCGTCGAAGTTGGACTGCATAGCACGGTTAAATGCTGCTTTATCTGCCGCTTCAACACCCATCACTTCAGCCAGAGCTGCTAAAGTTTCACCTTGACCGGTAGCTGCATCCGCAGCCAGTTGGTCCATGTTTTCATCCATAAAAACTTGTGCTGATTTTAACGGGCCGTTAGCAGACTCGCAGCCTAAAGTGCCAGAAGTCATACCGAAGGTTTGGTTACCTGAAGTACCGTTAGTTGTTGCTGCCATTACATGCTGATACCACTTGTTAGCATCAGGGAAAACGACTGTTGAACCCAGTCCGCAGCCTGCTGGACCATTCGCGTTAGCCAAAGCAAAACTGGATGCGGAAGCTAAGATTACACCTGCAATAATTTTTTTCATGGGAAATTTCCTTAGATCACCAAACTATTAATTTTTATTACTTATTTGCCACCTCAACAGTGACGGTTCACGGTAAGCTTGTTAACCGGTGGTGTCTAGTATCCAAAGTGTTAATTTGCTGGAAAAGAGAAGCACAGCATAATTTTGTTTTGTTAGGCTGTGCTAACTGAGAAAACTCAGTCTATGCATAGAGGATAAAAGTCTATTGCGGGTCTTGTTTTTTCAGTAAATCTGCCAACCCAGCTAAGCCTTTAAAGGTTTGTTGTGGGCTTTTTTGCCCAGCCAGTTCTTCTTTTTGGTAATGCAGATCGACTTGGCGCTGGTGTTCGTTATCGTGGCAGTACAAGCAGAGTAGCTCCCAGTTCGAACCGTCTGCTGGGTTGTTATCATGGTTGTGATCGCGATGGTGCACGGTCAACTCGCTAAGGCCTTTGCCGCTAAATTCACGGCTGCAGCGGCCACAAAAGTGCGGGTACATTTTTAACGCTTTGTGGCGATAACCGCTTTCACGCTCTTGGTAGGATTGAGCGAGTATTTTATCGAGTTTACTGGTGCTCATTGGATCGGCCCTTGGCAAATCTGGCTAAGAGGGGCGTTGACTGCAAAAAGCTTGGCGCGAATATCAGTAACACCGCTGGCAGTGAGGCGCGCGCTGTGCATCGCGAGGTAGTTCTGCGCTGATTGTTCATCGCTAAACAGGTAAATTCCACCGGCTTCTTGGGTGCTAGGGTTTTCAGTCCAAATTTTCCAAATCAAGCCTGGCTCTTCAATGATTGACTCCGCCAATGCCTGCATGGCTTGGTGCATCTCCTCAGCAAAAGGGCCAACAAAAGGAAAATCAATTTGCAGTATAGTTTGCATTGCCAAGCTCCATTAATATGTACACGAATAATAGAGCTTCGCAGACTAATGCTCAAGGTGCTAACACAGTGCTTAGCTGGATGCTGGAGTGGCTTCCTTGCCAAGACTTTCAATGGTTCGCCAGAGCCAACTGGGTAAGTCATCGGAGTCGAGGCTGTCGATCATGTTTTTTACCGCTAAGCCGAGCTCGGTATCACCATCAATTTGTAAACGCCGCCGAAAAAACAAGGTATCTGGGTCTTCTTGACGACTGGCTAACAGTAAGAACTCACGCCAGTTACCGCTAATGGTCACCTCAACCGGTGCGTGCTCTTGAATCAACAGCCGATTGCTGTTGGGTGCCTTGCTTAAGCACCAGGATAAATTCAAGTCCTTGACCTCTAGGCGCATCCAGCGCTGCTCCAGTATGTCAAATAAGCCATCTTGCATAGCCTCAGCAAACACCTGATTTAAACTGCGCTGCAGTGTTAGGCGTTGGAAGAAAAAAGGCACATGGCTGGCAAAGGGTAAAACCTTGTCACCCACTGAAAGTAAAAAAGGTGCTGCGCGACCTAACATAGTCCAACCTCCTCAACGCTGACCATGCCGGGACGGCCATGCCAGTAACCATTACAGCCTTGTACAGCTAAGGGGGCGTGTTCGCCGCGGCGCACTTTGTCCCAAGCGGCAATAACATCAGTCATACCTTGGGCGCGGGGGCTTAAACGGGCGATATCGACACCCGCGGCTTGCAGGGAGGGGAAGTCTGCCAATAAATTATTGACTTCTGCCGACATGGTTTGAATGCCGTTAATGGTAAACAGTGCTTGGCCTTCTTGGCTTAATAGTGGAATGCCTTCTGCATACTTAATACAGCACAGTTCGCAATCATCTTTAGGGCGGTTTTCTGAGCGGGCGGTAAAGCAGCGAGCAGAGTAGGCTAGCGGTAAATGACCGTAAGCAAACACTTCAACCTCTGGGCGCAGGATTTTCAGCTGATCCAGTTGCGTCAAGGCAGAAAAAATAATCTGTGCAGAACTTTCCACCGGCGGCGACCAGCGCAACATCCCGGCTTCGATAAACTCAGCCAGAGTATGGCCGCTATAAATATTTAAGGCTGGGCCGCCGACAAACGGTAGTTTATTTTCGCTTAAGTAATGTACGGCGGACATGTCGTTCGCTTCCACTAAAAATTCGCCGTTAGCACAAAGGCGTTTCAAGCTGGATAGCTCTGAGGCGGCCTCCACTAAAGTGAGACCTGAAAGCACAATTTGCGCCTGGGTTTGTTGCTGCATTTCTCGGCCTAAGCCAAGCCAGTCATCTAACGAAAATGAGCGGCGTTTAGAGCAGACGGTTTCACCTAAGTAAATAATATCCAGCGGCTGCTCAGCCATCTCCGCATAAAACTGCATAAGCGTATCCCGCTGCCAAAAAAACAGCACAGGACCTAAAGCAAGCTTCATCATAATAGTTACACCTATTGCCATGCGCGGTGGTAGGCGCCGAGAGTGGTTTGGCTGCCTTCTGACAGCCCAGCTAATGTTTGTCGCCAAATTGGCTCAACTTGGTAGCGCTCAGGAGCTCGGCGGTGACTGTCTAGAGCAGCGCGCCACACTTGAGTAACTTGCTCAACGTAGGCAGGGCTACGCTGACGGCCTTCAATCTTGACGGCGCTAACGCCAATTTTGGCTAGCTCCGGAATGAGATCCATGGTGTCGAGGCTGGTGGGTTCTTCAAGGGCATGAAAGCGTTGGCCATTGACCATAAAGCGTCCTTTACACAGGGTGGGGTAGCCAGCAGATTCACCTTCGCTGTAGCGGTCAATCAGCACATTGTTGAGGCGCGAAGTGAGTTCGCCTTCTTCGTTACTCCAGCGCACGTCTTTGGCCGGTGAGCAAACGCCGCACAGGTTTGGCGATTCACCGGTTAGATAGGAAGATAGATGGCAACGTCCTTCAGCCATAATGCAAAGGCTGCCAAAGGCAAAGACCTCAATGGGAACAGGGCTTTGGCTGGCCACTTGCTTGACTTGAGCCAGCGACAGCACCCGCGGTAATACCGCACGCTGAATGTTGTAGCGGTCTTGATAAAAAGCTAAAGCGGCAGCATTGGTGGCTGAGCCTTGGACAGATAAATGCAGATTGAGCTGTGGGTGCTGTTTGCTGGCGTAAGCTAAAACACCAGGGTCGGCGGCAATTAAAGCGTTAACACCTAAATCTGCGGCTTGATCTACAGCGCGTTGCCAGCGCTGCCAGCTCTCCGACTGAGCGTAGGTATTAACCGCGATATAAACATGTTTGTTGTGTTGTTGGGCGTAAGCAATACCGCTTTCTAGCTGTTTATCGTTGAAGTTTAATCCAGCAAAATGGCGGGCGTTGGTGTCATCGCGAAAGCCAACATAGACTGCATCGGCGCCTTGGCGCACCGCAGCTTTAAGGGCAGGCAGACTGCCTGCAGGACAAACCAATTGCATGTGAGCTCCTAATTTTAGGTATGGATGCAGAAGGTGGCAGATCCATGTTTAACTCATGCAATCTAAGCAGATTAGCGGCTGTAGGCCTTGACTGGGGTCAATTGCGCTGGGGAAGAGTGGCGCTGTGGTGCTGGGTTTGCGTACTGTGCAATAAAACTATTGTTGGGGTTAGAGAGCTGCATAAGCGGGTGCTTGTGCAGCATAAAAAAATAACACCCCCGCACTGCTGGCGGGGGTGTGGGGGCTTAGCCTTGCAGCATCAGTGTTGCTGCTTCCATGGAGGCTGAGAGGTCTTCATCATCACTGATGCGACTTTGTACATCGAGGCCGAGCTGAGCAAAAGCATGCACATGGCTCCAATCAACTTGGCCCAATGGGTGCTCGCTGTCCGCATAGCTTTGCAGGGTTGCCACTTGCACAATATCAACGTAATCCACTGCACTCGATTGGCGATTAAAGTCCAGATAATTACTCGGCACAATGGCGATTTGCTCGGGAAAGTCCCACGCGCGTAAAATCCGCTCACCAATAATAGGGTGAATGCGATCAATAATGTGATTGAGGCTGATTGAGTCTTTGAGGAGCGCATTGCTCTCCTCAGCGTAAGTTAGGATCGGTAACACGCCAATTTGATGAACCAAGCCCGCGAGGGTGGCTTGGTCAGGCATTAGGCGAGTGAAGTGGCGACAGAGGACGTGACAAATGCCCGCAACCTCGGTGCTTTTGTTCCATACATCACGCATTTTACGATCAATCACATCAGTGGTGGCTTGGAACATTTGCTCCATCGCCAAGCCTGTAGCCAAGTTCGAGGTGTAGTTAATACCTAAGCGGCTGACGGCCATATTTAAATCAGTGATTTCCTTGCTGGTGCGCAATAGCGGACTGTTTACCACTTTGATTAAGCGCGCAGTTAAAGCAGCATCATTGCCGATCACCTTGCTCAGTTCAGCGATGCCCACATTGGGGTCCTCAGCGGCTTCGCGTACGCGCAATGCGACTTCGGGAAGAGTCGGGAGGACCAAATCGTCATTTTCAATTGCTTCAAGCAGCTCGTTTTGAACTGTTTCTGCCAGTGTGCTCATGCACGTGTTCCTTTAAATTGCGTAAATGTTTAGCGTAAAATTTCGCGTTGAGTGTCCAGCGAATACGGCAACTCCAGTTGCTCTAGAAGTGTTTTTTCATCACTTTCTAAATAAATGCGGCCATCACTGACTGCGTCATCTAAAGCGGTTGCCAGTAACTCAACACCATAATCACTGCGGGCAGCGCTCACTACTTCACCAACCGCACTGGAGTGCACTGGTGACATGAGTGGAGTGCCAATGGCAGGAACTTCAGTGCTAGTCAGTTGAAAACGGTACATGTGGCGCTTGAGTTTGCCCAGGTACTGCATGCGCGCAACGATTTCTTGGCCGGTGTAGCAGCCTTTTTTGAAACTGACTGCATCTAAAGCCGGAAGGTTGAGCATTTGCGGAATAAACTGTTCGCGGTTAGCTGGGGTCACATGGCCGATACCGCTGCGTATTTCACCCAGTAACCACGCATTGAGTGGTGCTTCTGGGAGCAAATTGAGTAAGCGTTTACGGGTGCAAGGGCCTTCATCGGCGTGTACCCAAAGCTCAGTCAATTCAGCAGAGACGCGCACGGCGATCATTTGGTTGTGATGCACGGTACTGTTGATTTCGCTGGGCAAGTCAATGCCCAAAGCGCTCAATGCTGCATCACCTTGGTATAGCCCAAAACGGGCCCAGAGCGCGCTATCATCGCTAAGCTTTGATTTAGAGAAAATAGCGTACTTTTGCATTTCCTCCAATTGCGCGGCTAGGATTTCGTGGTCCATGGCTAATAAATAGCCGTCATTTTCTAAAAGCACCCGAAAACTTGATAACATGCGCCCTTTGGGGGTGCAGCGCGCGCCTAGGCTACTGCGCTCATCGCTAACGTAGGCAAGGTTGCAGGTAACTTGTCCTTGTAAAAATTTTTTAGCGTCTGCGCCGCGTACGGCTAAAACGCCTTCGTGAGTTAAAGGGGTAAAACTTGCACAATCGGTCATGACTGTCTCGCTTGTGAATAATCTTTGCGTCTATCATAGAGGGCTAAAGACAACTTGTCAGCGTATGTCACTGGGTTAAATCTGTCTTATACTGAAATTACAAACTTTTGGAGTGTGTCATGTCTGTGGAAATTGAAGTGAAGCGTCTCTATTGGCACAGTCGTAGAGGTATGTGGGAGCTGGATCAGTTGTTAGTGCCTTTTGTTGAAGAGCAGTATTTGAAGCTCGATGCCGCTGATCGTGAGCGCTATCGCTTGCTGCTGGATTGCGAAGATCAAGATATTTTCGGTTGGTGCATGCGCCGTGCTGAGCCGGATAATGCTGATTTAAAACGCATTGTTGAGCTGGTTTTGGATCATGCTAAGCCTAAATAGGCTTGAGAGTCGTTGGTTTTGGCAGCCTTCTTTAAGGCTGTCATACATTGTTATTGCGTTGCATAGCTTGGCTGCTGTGGCAGTGTGGTTGGCGGCTGTGCCAGGATTATTAAAACTGCTCTTACTTAGCTTGCTTTGTGGGCAAGTGGGTTGGCAGCTTTACTGCTTGTGCTTTCGACAGCAACCTGCACGCCGCCAAGGTGTGCGTCATACTGCGCAGGGCTGGCAAGTTTGGCAGCCGCAACATGGCTGGCGCGCAGTACAGTTGCGGGCAGACAGTATGGCGCTACCAAGCCTAGTGCTGCTGCGTTATAGGTATGCCCATCAGTGGTTTTACCGCAGCGCGCTGATTGCTGCAGACAGCTTAGAGCAGCAAAGTCATCGGCGCTTACGGGTGCGGTTGAAGTTCAGTCGTCAACGTTGGCAGGCTGTAAAATAGTATCTTTGGCTTGCGCGCTCAAGTCTGGGTAGTCGAGGGTGTAATGTAGACCGCGACTTTCTTTGCGCAGCATCGCTGAACGAATCATCAGTTGCGCGACCAAGGCAAGATTACGCAGCTCAATTAAATCGCGGCTGACCCTATAGTTACTATAAAACTCATCAATTTCATCTAACAGTAAATGCACGCGGTGCTGAGCCCGCAGCAAGCGTTTATTGGTGCGTACTATGCCAACGTAGTCCCACATAAAGCGTCTTAACTCATCCCAGTTGTGGGCGATAATCACATCTTCGTCGGAGTCAGTGACTAGGCTGGCATCCCAGTGCGGTAAAGGCTCGGGGGCGCTGACTTGGGCATCTTGCTGGGCAATATCAGCCGCAGCAGAGCGCGCATAAACAAAGCATTCCAATAACGAATTGCTGGCCATACGGTTGGCGCCATGCAGACCGGTAAAGCTGGTTTCGCCAATGGCGTAGAGGTTGCTGATATCAGTGTGCCCATGTTGATCTACCGCCACGCCGCCACAGGTGTAGTGTGCGGCGGGGACAACAGGGATGGCTTCTTGAGTGATATCAATGCCGAAAGTTAAGCAGCGCTCATAAACAGTGGGGAAGTGTTCTTTGATGAATTGAGCGGGTTTATGGCTGATATCTAAGTACACACATTCCGCACCGAGACGCTTCATTTCATGGTCAATGGCGCGTGCGACAATATCTCTGGGGGCCAGTTCGGCTCTGCGATCAAAGCGCTGCATAAAACGTTCGCCATTGGGCAGTTTTAGCAAGGCGCCTTCGCCGCGTAACGCTTCGGTAATAAGAAAGTTTTTCGCTTGCGGGTGGTATAAACAGGTGGGGTGGAATTGGTTAAATTCTAAGTTGCCGACACTGCAACCTGCGCGCCAAGCCATGGCAATGCCGTCACCGCAGGCACTGTCGGGGTTGCTGGTATATAAGTACACTTTAGCCGCGCCACCGGTGGCCAGTACGGTAAAGCGCGCTGCATAGGTGTCTACCTCGTTGCTCTGGGTATTTAATACATAGGCACCAAGGCAAGCCTTGCCGTCACGTCCAAGCTTGTGGCTGGTGATTAAATCAACGGCCACTTGTTGTTCAAGCAGTTGGATATTGCTGCGTTGCCGTGCCTGAGCTAATAAAGTAGTAAAAATAGCAGCGCCAGTGGCATCCGCAGCATGAATAATGCGGCGATGACTGTGGCCACCTTCGCGGGTGAGGTGATAATCAAAATGCGCTTCAGCAGCGCTGTGATCGTCATTGCGGGTAAAAGGCACGCCTTGTGCGATAAGCCAGTCAATGGCGCTGCGACTGTTTTCTACGGTGAAACGCACCGCACCTTCATTGCATAAACCGGCGCCGGCTATCAAGGTGTCTTGTACGTGGGATTCAACCGTATCACTATCATCAAGCACACCAGCAACGCCGCCCTGAGCCCAGAAAGTCGAGCCGCTCGCCAGATCGCCTTTGCTCAGCACCGCAATTTTTAGGTGTGATGGCAGAGTTAGGGCGGTGGTTAAACCTGCTGCGCCGCTGCCGATAATGAGAACGTCATAGGAGTAAGATTGGCTCATGGGTTGCATCCGCGATGAAAGACACCTTGCAGTATAACGCTGGATTGCGCGGTAAAATACTCACAACGTACGGGAACTTTTGCGAAATTTTGCGGTTCAATAGTAATTAGATCATTAAACAACGCACAAAGAGTCGGGAAGGCGTTAAAGTAGGGTGGGTGCAGCGCTCAACTGTGATGGGTCTTTTTTACGACACCAGCTGGGCTGCTGAAGATGTTTAATGTGGAGATATAACTATGGCGCACAAAGTATGTGCTGTTAGATGTGAATTTTTGAAATTGTTGGTTGGGGATTGCGCATGACGCCAGATGATGACCAACAGTTGGTTAAGCGCGTGCAAAATGGTGACAAACGAGCCTTTGATTTATTAGTTTTAAAGTACCAGCACCGCATTATGGGCTTGGTTGTGCGCTTTGTACACGATCCTCATGAGGCTCAGGATGTGACTCAGGAGGCCTTTATTAAGGCTTACCGCGCTTTAGCAAACTTCCGTGGTGACAGTGCGTTTTATACGTGGCTGTACCGTATTGCCATTAATACTGCAAAAAATTACCTAGTGTCGCGTAATCGCCGTCCGCCAAGTCGTGATGTGGATTCAGATGATGCTGAATTTTATGACGGTGACCATGCTTTAAAAGATATGGCCTCGCCGGAGCGCCTGATGTTGCGCGATGAAATTGATGATGTGGTGCAGTTAAGTATTAAACAATTACCAGAAGATTTACGTTGCGCACTAACTTTACGTGAGTTTGATGGTCTTAGTTATGAGGACATTGCAACCGTGATGCAGTGTCCCGTTGGTACAGTGCGTTCGCGCATTTTTCGAGCGCGTGAGGCTGTTGATAAAGCCTTACGGCCCCTTTTGCAAGACGCTGAATGATGCGCAACGCAAGTTACGAGAGGAAATTAAACATGAGTCAGCAAGATCTTAAACAGTCACTCTCCGCGCTTATTGATAGCGAAGCGGATGAGCTTGAGCTGCGCCGAGTTCTTAATGCCAGTCATGAGCCAGAGCTGCGTGATACTTGGTCGCGTTATCAAGTTGCTCGTGCAGCAATGCACAACGAGCCTTTAAGTGTTCAAGTGGATTTGTCTGCCAGCATTATGGCTGCCATTGATGCAGAGCCGACCCCGTCACGGGCAGCAGAAACAGCGCCGGCGGCAGTCAGAGCGAAGCGTACGCCTTGGCTTGGTCGCGTTGCCGTAGCAGCTTCGGTCACTTTAGCGGTGTTAGGCGGGGTGCGCTTTTATAATCAAGATGCTATGCAGCAAGAGGCTATGTTGGCGCAAACTGAGCAGCGCTTGCCAGCAATGACACAGTCACAAAACACCAGTCCGGTGGTGCTCGCCAGTTATAGTGCGCAGGGGCAAGATACATTAACCAGTGATCCAGAGGTTGGTGATAATTCTTGGTATGAGTTGCGGGTGCCAAACTATTTGCGTGAGCATGCCCAGCAAGCTGGAGTAAACAATACGGAGAGTGGACTGTCTTACGCGCGCGCTGCAAGTCTGGAAGGTCAATAAAGAATGCTGGTTAAAGGTCTTTGCTCCAGCGCAGCGGTGTGGGCAGTCTTAGTGGGCAGTGCTTTTGCAATGCAGCCTAGCGAGCAGTGGCTGCAGCGCTTGCAAACTGCGCAAGCAACACAAAGCTATCAAGGCGCTTTTATTTATGAGCGCAAAGGTGCCTTTACCAGTCATCAAATTTCGCGGCAAATTAGCCCAGAAGGGCAAGTCATTGAGCGTTTTGTACAGCTCAGTGGGCCTGAGCACGAAGTACTGCGCATTGATGGGCAAGTGGCTTGTCTCAGTTCGAGTGCGACAGATCCCTTGGCTGCAGAAGCTGCCTGGCCAATCGTCAATCTTGAAGCGCAGCAGCTACAAGAACAGTATGCAATTATGGAGCTCGGAGAAACACGAGTTGCCGGGCGAATGACCTCAGTGTTGCTGTTTTCTCCTTTAGATCAGTACCGCTACCCAGTAGAAATTTATGTTGATCAAGCAACCGATGTGCCGCTTAAAACCCTACTGCTAAACGAGCAAGGACAGTTGCTGGAGCGTTTGCAGTTTGTGCAATTTCAAGAAGGCAGCGACTTGCTGCCCGTCGATGCTGAATTAGAGCAGATTGTCCCAAGCGCTAAATGCGCAACCGCAACACAGCCTGCAGCAACTGCAAAGCTGGATGTTGATGTGGATTGGGCTGTAGCTTGGCTACCCGCTGGGTTTACCTTAGTTAAAAGTCAATATAGACAGTCGCCAGACAGTGGCAACTTTGTTTTAAGTCGCATGTACTCAGACGGCTTAGCCAGTTTCTCCGTTTTTTTTGAGAGCATAGATAACCTTGATATTGATGGCAGTCGTCGCCAATTAGGACCTACCGCAGTGGTCTCACGTAAAGTAGAGCAGGGTGCCGAGGTGTTGATGGTAACCGTGGTCGGCGAAATCCCCATAGCTACTGCTGAGCGCATTGCACTGTCAGCAGAGGTGGAGCAGGAGTACAGTGATGATTGAAGAGCCTGGAGTTGTTGTTGCTATTGAAACTGATGGGGTTTGGGTGGCCACGCAGCGCCAAACCACCTGTGGCAGCTGCTCAGCTAAGGCTGCTTGCGGACAAGGTATTTTGAATGCTTTGTCTGCCGATAAAAAACCGCACACGATCAAAGTACAGTCGGATTTGCACCTGCGTGTAGGCGATCAGGTGACCCTGGCCATTTCAGAGCAGTCGTTAGTACGCAGTGCTATGTTCGTTTATATGCTGCCTTTGCTGTTTATGTTTATTGCAGCCTTAGCTGCTAATACCTTGAGTCTGTCTGAGCCTTGGATTATTTTGGCTGCAGCGCTTGGCTTTTTCGGTGGTGCTGTTTGGGTACGCCGTTACAGTCATCGCTATTTCGATGAAGCGGCAATGCAGCCACAAGTTGTTCGGGCTCAGATTGCTTTAAATCCTGCGCTTGAAATTTGAATTTAATAATGGAGATTATTATGTCGCAGAAAAAAACCTCGCTATTTGTCAGTGCCTGTATGGCATTTATGCTGCTGGCTATGCCCGCTGCGCAGGCACAGCTGCCAGACTTTACTACTTTGGTTGAAGAGTCTGCGCCCGCTGTCGTGAATATCAGTACACGACAAAACGTATCCAGCAAAGGCTCTGCTGGCGGCTTCCATCAGCTCCCAGAACTGGAAGGTTTACCACCGATTTTCCGTGAGTTTTTTGAGCGCAGTTTACCTATGCCGCGTGAACCGCAGGGGCGTAACCGTGGGCAGCAGCGTGAGGCGCAGTCCTTGGGTTCAGGCTTTATTATTTCAGAAGATGGTTATATTTTGACCAATAATCACGTGATTGCCGATGCCGATGAAATCATTGTCCGCTTAGCGGATCGCAGTGAGCTGCAAGCTAAGTTGGTGGGTACCGATCCGCGTACTGACGTTGCTCTGCTGAAAGTCGAAGGTAAAAACTTACCCACAGTAAAGCTGGGTAAAGCCAAGGATTTGAAAGTCGGTGAGTGGGTGTTGGCCATTGGTTCGCCGTTTGGGTTTGACCACTCGGTAACTTCGGGAATTGTTTCTGCCAAAGGCCGTAACTTACCCAACGATAACTATGTGCCCTTTATTCAGACAGATGTGGCGATTAACCCCGGTAACTCAGGTGGTCCGCTGTTTAACCTCGACGGTGAAGTGGTGGGGATTAACTCGCAAATATTCACTCGCTCCGGTGGATTTATGGGGTTGTCATTTGCCATTCCGATGGAGGTTGCGTTAGATGTGTCTGACCAGCTGAAGGCCAGCGGCAAAGTGGATCGCGGTTGGTTAGGAGTGGTCATTCAAGAAGTGAATAAAGATCTGGCTGAGTCCTTTGGTTTAGATAAGCCTGCAGGTGCATTAGTGGCACAGGTGTTAGAAAAAGGTCCGGCCGCTAAAGGTGGTTTGCAGGTGGGTGATGTGATTTTAAGCATTGACGATCATCCGGTGATTATGTCTGCTGACTTGCCACACTTAGTTGGCGCAGTGAAGCCGGGTAAAACCATTAAACTGCAGGTCATGCGTGATGGTTCGCGTAAAACCTTAAAGGTTAAAGTGGGTGCCTTGCCCAATGAAGGCGAAGAGATGTCGTTGGCCGGTGATAAAAGCAGTGCCAGCGCCAGTAATCGTCTAGGTATTGTGGTGGGTGATTTAACGCCAGAGCAGAAAAAAGCCATTGATTTACAAGGTGGTGTGGTTATCCAAGAAGTGCAGGATGGCCCAGCAGCAATGATTGGTTTACGTGCAGGTGATGTGATTACGCACTTAAATAACCAGGTCATTGATTCAGCAAAAACCTTTGCTAAGATTGCTCAGGAGCTGCCCAGCGATAAGTCATTGTCTATGCGGGTTTTACGCCAAGGTCGCGCAAGTTTTATCACCTTTAAACTAGCTAAGTGATTGCGGCGCTGGTGTTTGTGTAGCGGCCATAAGTGAATGGAGTTGAGAGCATGAAGAGTAGTCAGCCGAAAAACATTGTCATCTTAACCGGTGCTGGCATATCGGCTGACTCAGGCATAGCAACCTTTCGAGCAGCGGATGGTTTGTGGGAAAACCATGATATTCAAGAGGTTGCTACACCTGAAGGCTATGCGCGTAACCCCGAACTGGTGCAGCGCTTTTACAATGAGCGCCGAGCACAATTGCTTGAGCCGCAGATCAAACCCAATCCTGCACATTTTGCCCTAGCTGAACTGGAAGCACATTACGCGAGCAATGCATTGGGGCATGTCACTGTAGTGACGCAAAATATCGATGACTTGCACCAGCGTGCTGGCTCTAAAAATGTTTTGCACATGCACGGTGAGTTGCTCAAGTTGCGCTGCGTGAAAAGTGAAGAGGTGGTTGGGTGGCGCAGTAGTCAACCAGTAACCACTGCGGATCGCTGCCAATGTTGCGCAACCCCACAGCCATTACGGCCACACATTGTCTGGTTTGGCGAGATGCCGTTCTACCTTGAAGAAATCGATTACAGATTGAATCAGGCCGACCTGTTTGTCGCCATAGGTACCTCTGGCAATGTCTATCCAGCAGCGGGCTTTGTCGCCAGTGCTCGACGCTTGGGCTTGCCCACTGTGGAGTTCAATCTAGAAGCTGGCAGCAATGCTTCACAATTTCAGCAAGCAATTTATGGGCGCGCGGCAGTCACAGTACCGCAGTGGGTCGACGCATTGGTGCGGCGCTAAGCTGTATTGCTGCGTTGCCGCAGATGTTACTGGGCACAGGAAAAAATAATCAGACGGGAGTAAGCAAATTGATTAATTGCTTTCTCCCGTTTTTATCTAGATAGATCTATTATTTAGCCTGCTACACGCTAGATAGGTGACTTAAGCACTATAAATCAGGTAAACTCACTGGCTATTTTCTGTGTTCTGTTGGCAGTCGGCCGACGGACTTAATTGTAGAGTGATGTTCTGTGAGTGACCTGAGTCATATCCGTAATTTTTCAATTATTGCCCATATCGACCATGGTAAATCCACTCTGGCCGACCGCTTTATTCAAATGTGCGGTGGCTTGACCGAGCGTGAGATGGAATCTCGGGTTTTGGATTCTATGGACCTCGAGCGTGAGCGAGGCATTACCATTAAGGCCAAGAGCGTAACCTTGGACTACACCGCTAAAGACGGTAAAACCTATCAATTAAACTTTATTGACACCCCAGGCCACGTTGACTTTAGTTATGAAGTCAGCCGTTCCTTGGCTGCGTGCGAAGGCGCTTTGTTGGTGGTTGATGCGGGGCAGGGCGTAGAAGCGCAATCTGTTGCCAACTGCTATACCGCCATTGAGCAAGGCCTCGAAGTAATGCCCGTACTCAATAAAATCGACTTGCCACAGGCAGACCCTCTTCGTGTACAAGAAGAAATTGAGCATGTGATCGGCATTGATGCCACTGACGCAGTGACCTGTAGTGCTAAAACAGGGCTTGGTGTGGACGATGTTTTGGAGCGTTTAGTCCAAGTCATTCCAGCACCAGAAGGCGAAATTGATGCGCCGTTACAAGCGCTGATTATTGACTCTTGGTTTGATAACTACCTAGGTGTTGTCTCTTTAGTGCGCATTAAACATGGCCGCATCAAAAAGGGCGATAAAGTCTTGGTGAAATCCACCGGACGTGTTCACCAGGTTGACAGCGTGGGCTTGTTTAACCCAAAGCTGACGCAAACTAAAGAGCTGAAGGCTGGCGAAGTTGGCTTTATTATTGCCGGTATTAAAGATATTCAAGGTGCGCCAGTGGGGGATACTTTAACCCTGTCGCATACGCCTGATGTGGATATGCTGCCAGGTTTCCAGCGGGTTAAGCCGCAGGTCTACGCAGGTTTGTTCCCCGTTAGCTCAGAAGATTTTGAAGATTTTCGTGACGCGCTAGAAAAACTGACGCTCAATGATGCGGCTCTTGAGTACACCCCAGAAAGCTCAGACGCCTTAGGCTTTGGCTTTCGCATTGGTTTCCTCGGCATGCTGCACATGGAAATTATTCAAGAGCGTCTTGAGCGTGAGTATGATCTGGATCTTATCACCACAGCACCGACGGTGATTTTTGAGATCGTACAAAAAAACGGTGAGGTTTTATATGTCGATAACCCCTCACGAATGCCGGATCCTTCGCTGATTGAAGAAATGCGGGAACCCATTGTCAAAGCCACTATTTTAGTGCCGCAAGAGCACTTGGGTAACGTCATTACCCTGTGTGTGCAAAAGCGTGGTGTGCAGGTGGATATGCACTTCTTGGGTAGCCAAGTACAAGTCGTTTATGAAATACCAATGAACGAAGTGGTGATGGATTTCTTTGACCGCCTCAAATCGGTCAGCCGCGGTTACGCTTCACTAGATTACAGCTTCGACCGTTACCAAGCCTCGAGCTTATCGCGCCTAGATGTGTTAATTAATGGCGAGTCGGTGGATGCATTGGCGTTAATTGTGCACCGTGATGAAGCCGCTTCCAAAGGGCGCTCACTCGTGGAAAAAATGCGCGAGTTGATTCCACGACAAATGTACGATGTTGCCATTCAGGCCGCATTGGGCGGGCAAATTGTTGCCCGTACTAACGTAAAAGCATTGCGTAAAAACGTATTGGCCAAGTGTTACGGTGGTGACGTGAGCCGTAAGCGTAAGCTGCTAGAAAAACAAAAAGCGGGTAAGAAAAGGATGAAGCAAGTAGGTAACGTGGAGATTCCACAAGAAGCCTTCCTTGCCGTGCTCAGAGTGGATGACTAACTAATGACATTGAATTTCCCCTTAATATTGGTAATCGCTGTGGCGGTGACCGGGTTTTTAGCATTGCTGGATGTGGTGTATTTTGCGCCACGTCGGCGTGCGGCGATTGCACAGTATGAAAAAGAAGCAGTAGCGCTTAACTCAGAAGTGCGCGCGCGCTTAGAGAAAGAGCCGCTGCTGGTTGAATATGGCAAATCGTTTTTCCCGGTATTGGCTGTGGTGTTTGTCTTGCGCTCATTTATCGTTGAGCCTTTTCAAATTCCATCAGGCTCAATGATACCGACCCTCGAAGTAGGGGATTTCATTTTGGTCAATAAGTTTTCCTATGGCATTCGTTTGCCTGTCTTAGACAAAAAGATCTTGGAGATTGATGACCCAAAACGTGGTGATGTGATGGTCTTTAAATACCCTGAAGATACGCGCATCAATTACATTAAGCGTGTAGTGGGTTTACCTGGCGATACCATTACTTACACCGCGGATAAGCGTATTCTGGTTAACGGCGAACCTGTGGCAGAGCATTTCTTAGGTGATGAGCCGGGCAGCTTAGGCAGTGCCGGTTTATATACCGAGCAACTGGGCGCTGAAGAACACTATATTCGTAAAGAAGCCCGTCGCCGCATCGAACCAGAGCGCGAGTGGCATGTGCCAGCGGATCATTACTTTATGATGGGTGATAACCGTGATAACTCCAAAGACAGCCGCTATTGGGATGATCCAAGTATTCCTTTTGAGCTACAGGGCATGGTGCCGGATGAGTATATTGTCGGTAAAGCCTTTGCCATTTGGTTGACGTGGCCTAACCCGAAATTTTCCTCATTGCCGAGCTTTAGCCGTGTTGGTTTAATCCATTAAGTGCGAGTGCGTGGTGGTGATTTATCCTGCACAGAGAAGTGCAGGCTGCCTGTACGAATATTAATAAAAAACAGAGGTCGCTATGCAGAATATTAAAAACCAACAAGGCATGTCTTTTTTCAGTTGGCTAGTGATTTTGGTCTTGATCGCTTTTTTTGCCAGTGCTGCGTTTAAATTGATTCCACACTACATGGATAATCGAGCCTTAGACAAAGCCATCATGGCAGTGGAAAAAGATAAAGCCACAGGCGATAAAATTGATACGGTGGGTGATCTATATACGCATATCAATAAAAGTATGCAGGTCAACGCTATCCGCGATTTGAAAATTGATGACATTATGACTGTCAACAAAGTTAATAATGATTATTTAATTCACCTTAAATATGAACAACGTGAGCCATTGATCAAGAATATTGATTTGGTGGTAACTTTTGACAAAGAATACCGTGTGCGTGCCCAGTGAGTGATCCATTACTGATTTTACAGAAAAAAATTGGCTACACCTTTAATGATTCAAGCTTACTTACCTTAGCGCTGACCCACCGCAGTTTTGCTGGGCGCAATAATGAGCGCTTAGAGTTCTTAGGTGATGCAATCTTGAATTTTGTTGCTGGTGAGGCATTGTTTCATCATTTTAACCAAGCCAAAGAGGGGCAGTTATCACGCTTGCGCTCACGCTTAGTGAAGGGCGAAACCCTCGCAGTGTTAGCCCGCGGCTTTGGTCTTGGTGAGTACTTGCGTTTAGGTTCTGGCGAGTTAAAGAGCGGTGGTTTTCGCCGTGATTCAATCCTTGCCGATACCACTGAAGCCATTATCGGCGCCATCTATTTAGACTCCAGCATGGACGTTGCCCGTGAGCGTGTGCTGGCCTGGCTTGAGCAGCAGTTTTCTGAGCTGACTCTGGTTGATACCAATAAAGATCCAAAAACTCGACTGCAAGAGTTCTTACAATCGCGCAGCACTGAGCTGCCGCACTATGAAGTAGTCGATATTCAAGGCGAACCGCATTGCCGCACTTTTTATGTGGAATGCGAAGTGAGCTTACTTAATGAAAAAACCCGAGGTCAGGGCGCCAGTCGACGTATTGCGGAGCAAGTGGCAGCGACTGCAGCACTGTTAGCCTTGGGGTTAGAGAGTAATCATCAGCATGACTGAACAAGTAACCCGTTGTGGCTATGTAGCCGTGGTTGGCCGCCCGAATGTGGGTAAATCAACGCTACTGAACCATATTTTAGGCCAAAAACTCGCGATCACTTCGCGTAAGCCTCAAACCACTCGGCACAATATGCTCGGCATTAAAACCGAAGGCGCTGTGCAAACGGTATATGTCGACACCCCAGGTTTACACATTGGTGGTAAAACTGCGCTTAATCGCTTTATGAATCGCAGCGCTTTAACCGCCCTGAAAGACATTGATGTGGCAATTTTTGTCGTCGACCGCATGCGCTGGACCGATGAAGACGAGATGGTTTATGAGCGTATTAAATACCTGACTTGCCCAGTGATTATTGCGGTCAATAAAGCTGACCGATTAGAAGACAAAAGTCAGTTGTTAGCTCACCTTGAGTGGCTGGCGGAGAAGCTACCTGACGCACAGATTGTGCCGATGTCGGCCTTGCACGGCCACAACCTAGACACCCTTGAGCGCTTAGTTGAAGGCTATTTGCCAGAGAGTGAGCACTTTTTCCCAGAAGATCAGATCACTGACCGCTCCAGTCGCTTCTTAGCGGCAGAGTTGGTACGTGAGAAAATCATGCGTCAGTTGGGTGCGGAACTGCCGTATCAAATTACCGTAGAGATCGAAGAGTTTAAGCAAGAAGGGCGTATTTTACATATCCATGCGCTGATCTTAGTTGAGCGCGATGGGCAGAAAAAAATCATTATTGGCGAGAAAGGCGAGCGCATTAAGCGCATTGGCCAAGAAGCCCGTAAAGATATGGAAACCATGTTTGGCTCAAAAATTATGCTCAATTTGTGGGTCAAAGTGAAAGGCGGCTGGTCCGATGATGAGCGCGCCCTGCGTTCATTGGGTTATCAAGAGTATTGATAGCTATTTGGCATGCGCTCTGTCCTGGAGCGCGTGTTGCTTAGAGGCTGAAGTATGCAGTCGTCCTTAGCGTTTATTTTGCACAGCCGTCCTTATAAAGAAACCAGCGCTTTGATGGATGTGTTCACTCCTGCAGGACGCTTGCGCGCGGTTCTACGTGGTGCGCGGGGCAAATTGGGCAGCGTGGCTAGACCGTTTTCTGTGTTGGACATCGAGTTGCGCGGCCGTTCCGAGTTAAAAACCATCAGCCGTATTGAGCCTGCTGGCGAGTTTAATTTCTTGCAGGGGCAAGCGCTATTTTGTGCCATGTATTTAAATGAGTTACTGGTGCGCTTATTGCCGCTGAATGATCCGCAACCGCTGCTGTTTGAGCATTACCAGTTAACAGTGCAGGGCTTGGCCCATGGTTTGCCGCTTGAGCCTTTATTGCGTACTTTTGAATGGCGTTTGCTGGAGCAGTTGGGCTATGGCTTCTCATTTGAAGTGGACAGTAGCGGGCAGGCATTGCAGGCACAAATGTTGTATCGTCTAGTGCCTGAAAGTGGTTTTCAAGCAGTTCCACAACTGCGTCCTGGGGTGTTTTTAGGTGCAGATATTTTAGCGCTGTCAGCTGCAGACTGGCAGCAAAGCAGTGTTTTACATACGGCTAAGCGTTTAATGCGTCAGGCGTTGGCGGCTCACTTAGGTGGGCGTCCGTTAATGAGCCGTGAATTATTCTTAGTGCAAAAAGGGTCTATGTGATGAATTTGAATAAGCGTATTTTGTTAGGTGTAAATATTGACCACATTGCCACTGTGCGTGAAGCGCGCGGTACCCGTTACCCAGATCCAGTGAAAGCGGCGCTCGATGCAGAGCAAGCCGGGGCGGATGGGATTACTGTGCATTTGCGTGAGGACCGTCGCCATATCCAAGAGCGCGACGTGCGCCTATTGCGTGAGGTGATGCACACACCGATGAACTTTGAAATGGGTGTCACTGAAGAAATGTTGTTGCTGGCGGAAGAAATTCGTCCAGAGCATATTTGCTTAGTACCGGAAACCCGCGAAGAGTTGACCACCGAGGGTGGCTTGGATGTGGTCGCACAAGAGGCGCGGATTGCCGCTGCAGTTGAGCGCTTACAGGCGGTTGGCTGTGATGTGTCGATTTTCTTAGATGCCGATGAGCAGCAAATTAAAGCTGTCAAGCGAGTGGGTGCGACTACCATTGAGTTGCATACTGGGCACTACTCCGATGCAGTTACTCCTGCTGAGCAGGCAGAGCAGTTGCAGCTGATTCGTAAAGGTGCGGAGTTTGCCCTGAAGCAAGGCCTAGTGGTGAATGCGGGACACGGTTTACACTACCATAACGTTGAACCAATTGCCGCGATTGACGGCATTAACGAGCTCAATATTGGTCATGCAATTATTGCTCATGCGCTCTTTGTCGGCTTCCCTGCAGCAGTGGCAGAAATGAAAGCTTTGATCGTTGCCGCAGCAGCGCGCAAGTAACACTTTGCGTGTTACTGCCTAGCCAGCCGCACCGTGCTGCATATTAGCATGGTGCAGCACGGGGGTAAGCCTGCGTATCATGGAAGCTAAATATTTCGCTTGGCTCTAAAACATGGCGCAGCTGTTAAATCCCCAGCAATAAAAAAGACCGCAAGCAGCACCCATTAATCAGGTGCCACTTGCGGTCTTTTAGTTTGCTTAACTAAACAGCAAGGTGCTGATCTGTTCTAGTTAGAGCAATTAAGACCAGCTTCTACGGGCTGTGATTGAGCCAGGTTTTGCACTGGTGCTTTTGCTTGGTGTCGGATGCAGCATATCTTCTGGGCGTACCCATTCGCTAAATTGCTCATCGGTAACCAGTTCCAAGGCAATGGCAGCTGCGCGCAGAGTGAGGTTTTCCTCGTAAGCTTTCTTAGCAATTTTTGCTGCATTGTCATAACCAATATGACGGTTCAGTGCAGTAACCAGCATTAAGCCATTTTCCAAATGGTCGGCCATTTGTTGCTCATTGGCTTGCATGCCAGCAACGCAATGCTCTTGGAAATTACGACAACCATCAGCCATCAATTCGATGGACTCAAGAATGTTGTGAATAATCACTGGCTTAAATACGTTGAGCTGCAAGTGACCTTGGCTGGCGGCAATATTAACAGTGACATCATTGCCTAGCACTTGGCAGGCCAGCATGGATAGCGCTTCACACTGGGTCGGGTTGACTTTGCCAGGCATGATTGAGCTGCCAGGTTCGTTAGCAGGTAAGAGCACTTCAGCTAAGCCTGCTCGCGGGCCAGAGCCCAATAGACGCAAGTCATTAGCAATTTTCATCAGCGCCACAGCTAAAGTTTTTAACCCGCCAGACAAACTGACCAGCGGCTCGTGGCCAGCTAAGGCAGCGAACTTGTTAGGTGCGCTGGTAAGGTTTAGTTTGGTTGCAGAAGCCAGCTCACGGGCGATGTTTTCGGCAAAGTTCGCATTGGCATTGAGCCCCGTGCCCACTGCAGTGCCGCCTTGGGCTAACTGACCAACTGCGGGTAAGGTCGCTTCAATGGCATGGGTGGCGTAATCCAACTGCGCAACAAAAGCCGACAGCTCTTGGCCAAAGGTTACTGGGGTTGCATCCATCATGTGCGTGCGGCCAGTTTTGACTAAATTAGCATAGCGCTTGGCTTGTTGCTCCAGGCCGTCACGGAGCATTTTTACCGCTGGAAATAAGTCATGCTCAATGGCTTGTAAAGCGGCAATGTGCATGGCTGTGGGGAAGCAGTCGTTAGAGCTTTGTGCACGGTTAACGTGGTCGTTGGGGTGTACTGGGGATTTTCCACCAATACCTTGGCCGGCAATTTCATTGGCACGTCCAGCAATCACTTCGTTAACGTTCATATTGCTTTGGGTGCCACTTCCGGTCTGCCAAACCACTAAGGGGAAGTGCTCGTCGAGCTTACCGCTAATGACTTCATCAGCCGCTTGTTCAATTAACTTGGCAATGTCTTCAGGCAATTCGCCTAAGCGTGAGTTGACTCGAGCAGCGGCTTTTTTAACCTGCGCTAAGGCGTGTACTACGCTGATGGGCATGGGCTGTGAGCCAATGGCAAAGTTGAGTTTGGAGCGCTGAGTTTGCGCACCCCAGTACGCATTAGCTGGAACTTCAATGGCGCCTAAACTATCAGTTTCTGTACGGGACATACTAAAATCTCCAACGATAAATTGAGAGTTACTTGTCTTTCTGACGTTCTTTCGCTTCCAGCTCGGCATTGCGCTGCTGCATTATCTTTAAGTTTTCTTTGCTGATGGGCATTTTGTTGGCGGTATTGCGTAGCAATAAGAGGCTACCGACAATAGAGCCAAGCACCAGAGCAATTAATATCCAAATATACCAAGGCATGAGTAGCTCCATTAAACGCAAAGGAAAGAAAGTGACTCATAAGACTTGTAGGTAATAATGTTACATCTTTATTGCTAAAACCGCCATGGCACTGTGTTATACGCAGGTAATAAAAATCAGCACGTAGGTTTATTGCACTCAGCACAGTAGAAAAACTGGCACTCATTCTGCTTTGCTGTAAATAGCGCTAGAGCTAAGTCAGTGGGGCACTTTGTGTGAAGTCAGGCTACAATGTCGCCGATTTTATTGATACGAGACTCAAGTCATGTCCAGCCCGATTATTGTTGCTTTAGATTTTCCCAGTGCCGCTCAAGCTTTAGCGCTTGCTGAGCGATTAAACCCGCAGCAGTGCCGTCTTAAAGTGGGCAAAGAACTCTTCACTCGCAGTGGCCCGCAAGTGGTAGAATGTTTGCAGCAATTGGGTTTTGAGGTTTTTCTCGATCTTAAATTTCATGATATTCCCAACACCACCGCCATGGCGGTTAAAGCGGCTGCTGAACTGGGGGTGTGGATGGTGAATGTGCATTGCTCCGGTGGTTTAAAAATGCTGCAAGCTTGCCGCAATGTGTTGGATCAACAGACCGGCGCGAAACCGTTATTGATTGGCGTGACGGTGCTGACCAGCATGGAGCAGACTGATTTAGCTGGCCTAGGTTTAGATGTGCCGCCGCAAGAGCAAGTGCTGCGTTTAGCTGGTTTAGCTGAGCAAGCGGGTTTAGATGGGCTGGTGTGTTCTGCACAAGAAGCCAGTGTGCTCAAGCAGCAATGGCCAGCAGGGCAGTTGGTTACCCCAGGTATTCGTCCTGCGGGCAGCGCTCAAGATGATCAAAAACGCATTTTAACCCCAGCACAAGCCATGCAAGCCGGATCGGATTATTTGGTTATTGGCCGTCCTATCACACAAGCAGCTGACCCTGCCGAGGCTTTGCGCGCTATTTTGGCTGAACTCTAAACAACTGCGTCAGTGAGTTGAAGCTGTTCTAGAGCTTTTACCTGTGGTTATGGGTGTTTTTGTATGATGGGCTATCAACCTAAATGATAGTGCTGTGCCTCGGCGTTGAGCTGGCTAGAATCAAAGCCTACTGATAACAACAATAGAGGCGTTGCGAATGAAATTATCTGGACAGGTTGCATTGGTCACTGGTGCTGCACGAGGCATCGGCCGCGCTACAGCGCAAGCATTTGCTAAGCGCGGTATCAAAGTTGTGGTTGCTGATATCAATGCTAAAGGTGCTGAGGAAACGGTTCAGCTGATCCTTGATGACGGCGGCAGCGCAACCTTTATTAACTGCGATGTGCGCGATGAAGAGCAAGTCAAACAACTGATCGCCAGCACCGTAGAGATCTATGGCAGTCTAGATTACGCCTTTAACAATGCTGGCATCGAAATGGAAAACCAGCGTTTACATCAGGGCTCGTTGCAGTCATTTGACATGATTATGGATGTTAACGTGAAAGGTGTTTGGCTGTGTATGAAGTACCAGCTGCAGCACATGCTTGAGCAAGGTGGTGGCGCTATTGTAAATGCCGCATCGGTAGCTGGGCTGGGGGCAGCGCCGAAAATGTCGGTGTATGCAGCGTCCAAGCACGCAGTGATGGGCTTGACGCGCTCTGCGGCCATTGAGTATGCACGTAAAAATATCCGCGTGAATGCGGTGTGTCCTGCAGTGATTGATACGGATATGTATCGCCGCATTGCTGAAGTTGATCCAGATTTAGCTCAGCGTGTTCCTAATCATCACCCGATGGGACGTATTGGGCAGGTGCAAGAAGTGGCAGAAACAGTGATGTATTTATGCAGTGAAGGGGCAGGCTTTACCACTGGGCATGGCCTTACCATTGATGGCGGGATGACGGCTATCTAAGTTGAAAACTGCGGCTTGGCATTTACACCAAGCCGCAGTAACGTGTTTAGTCGTTTCTTTTCCAGTTTTGCGGCAGGTTAATAAAATCAACCATTTCCCGTAAGCGGCCGTGATCGCGGTCATTAAAGACAAACTCAAGCCGGAACTGATTGCAGAACTCAGGTTCGTTATGGGTTTTTGGGCAGTAAGGGACTTGCTCATAACCGCCGGACACACACAGATCAGCAAACTCTTTATGTAGAGTATCCATTGCGCCTTCATTCAGCGGATGGTTCATGCGCACCACAAAAGTTTTGTTGAACCAGCGTGAAGAATGAAAGTTACGGTAGAAACGAGCAATTTCTAAACCGGCATCACGGGGCGTGCGTACTTGGCGCATTAAGCGTAAATCGCTGGGCAGAATATAGTTTTTATCTACCAGCTCTTCGCGCATAAACTCCAGAGCTTTATCCCAGTATGTACCGCCTTCCTGATCCAGCAGCACCACAGGCACTAATGGGCTTTTGCCGGTTTGCATTAAGGTCAATACTTCTAGCGCTTCATCTAAAGTGCCAAAGCCGCCTGGGCACAGTACTAATGCATCGGCTTCTTTCACAAAGAATAATTTGCGTAAGAAGAAAAAGTGGAAAGTCAGCAAGTTACCGCTGCCATGCACAGTTTCGTTAGCACCTTGCTCAAATGGCAGGGCAATATTGAGACCTAAGCTGTTTTCTAGGCCCGCACCTTCATGGGCCGCGGCCATGATACCGCCGCCGGCACCGGTGATGACCATTAGGTTATGCCGTGCAAGAATCTCCCCCAGCTCTTTTGCCTGCTGGTACAGCGGATGCTCAGGCTCAGTGCGCGCAGAACCAAATACAGTCACTTTGCGGCGCCGCTTAAAGCGTTCTAGCAGGCTGAATGAGGCCTCCATTTCACGCAAGGTCTGCATCATGATTTTCGCATCCCAGCGGTTGCGATCGTCTTCGGCCATGCGAGCCACAGTCAGCATCATTTCTCGGTACAGCTCACGATTTTTACTGGTTGGCGGTACGGCTAAGTCCAGTAACTCATCGACTTTACTGTCTAAATCAATACTGCTGACCTGGTACTGACGTGCCAGATAATTATCATTTTCAAACGACATATTCACTCCTTATAAAGCAATGCGATCACCGAGTTCAGGAATATTGGCATCCCAATCTAAGCGCTTTTTGAATTCGCTCTGCAAGATTTCCATTTTATCCAATTCGCCATGAATTAAATGCAATTCAGGACGGTTTTCAAAATGGCTGGCCCACTCAATTAATTGCGATTGGCCGGCATGGGCAGAAAAACCACCCAAAGTGTGTACCTGAGCGCCAACCATAATATCTTCTTTAAAGACGCGGACTGTCTTGGCACCATCAACAATTGCACGACCATTGGTACCGCGGGCTTGGAAGCCGGTGAAAATAATGTGGCAGTCTGTGCGCCAGAGGTTGTGTTTAAAGTGGTGAATAATCCGACCGCCATTGCACATACCACTACCGGCAACAATAATCGCACCGCTTTTCACGTTGTTAATGGCCATGGACTCTTGCGGGCTTGGCGTGAGTTTCAAAATAGGCAGCCAGTCTTCGACATTATGAATGTCGTGCTTAATCAGCATAGCGCGGTTTTCTTGATCGAAATCATCGCGGTGGCGGTAATAAATGTCATTGGCGCGAATCGCCATCGGGCTATCCAAGTACACCGTGTGCTGTGGCAGGCGACCTTCCTGATAGAAGCGGCCCAAGTGGAATAAAATATCTTGGGTGCGGCCCACTGAAAAGGCTGGGATCATCACGTTGCCGCCGTCCTCATGGGCTTTTTGCAGAATCTGCGCCAGCTCATCCAAGGTGTCTTCATTGCAGCGGTGATCACGGTCACCGTAAGTGGATTCCAGCAATAAAACATCAGCGTGCTTAAGAATCGTTGGCGACTTCATCAAGGGCGAGCAGGTGCTGCCCAAGTCACCGGAAAACACCAGCGTACGCACGCTATCATTGGGTTCGGTAAACTCTAACTTAACGACCGCTGAACCAATAATATGGCCTGCATCATGGAAAGAGACTTTAACGCCCGGCATAATTTCTGTGGGCGTTTCGTAATCAACAGCGCGGCGCTGCTTAAGTACACGCTCTGCATCTTTACTTACGTATAGCGGTTTGATGGCTTTTTTGCCACGGCGCGCGCGCCAGCGGTTTTCCCATTCGGCATCTTTTTCTTGAATATGCGCCGAGTCCAACAGCATCAGTTCCATTAATTCGCAGGTAGCGTCAGTGGCATAAATAGGGCCACGGAAACCTTCGGAGACTAAACGGGGTAACATACCACTGTGGTCAATGTGCGCATGGGAAATAACAACCGCATCAATGTGTTCAGGATTAAAAGAGAAAGCCGAGCGGGGCGCGTTATCATTGTCATTGTCATTGTCATTGTCATTATTATTAGTATCGCCACCTTGCTGCATGCCACATTCAAGTAGAATGTTCTTTTTGTCATAGGTTTCGATGAGGTAGCAGGACCCAGTAACTTGTTGGATCGCGCCTAGAAAATTAAGTAAGGCCATGAAATTTCCTTCTTGGCTGTGTGAATAGAATAGTACCGGGTGAACAGTTATTGATGGTTATCATGATACCCTTATCTGGCTGTCTTTATACTGCACCACATTCGAGTTAACGGAGTATTAATATGCATCAGATTTTGCCGAGCCAAGCAGATTTAAACGAGCACGCTAAAACTGAACCTGCGTTTGCACAATGGCAAAAGGGCTATGGCCCGATCGAACACACAGCGGAAACTCAAGCCGCAGTATATCGACTTGCTCACCAGCTCGTGCAAACTGGCAAGCAGCCAGACCTCTCTACTGTATACCGCATGCTGAGGGCTTTGGATAAAATTACGGCGGCAGGGATGTCATTGGTGGTTCACATGACTTACGCCAATAAAATCCATCTAGACGGCAGTCCATTGACCGCTGATGAGTTTAAAGTTCAACCTGAAGGCCACACCGGCGGTGCGTTAAATATGGTGCCAGGCTACGCTGCTTATATGGCGCTGAATGCTTTGACCGGAGAAACTCGTGGTTGGTTAATGGGGCAGGGCCACAGTGTTGCCGCCATTGAAGCGCTAAACGTATTGCTGGGTAATCTGCACCCTGAGCAAGAGGCGGCTTACGGTGATGGTGAAGAAGGCATCAATCGTTTACTGCAAGATTTTTACAGTTATGCCATTGCCGCTGATGGCTCCATGGCTGCGCCATTGGGCAGTCACGTTAACCCGCACACAGCTGGCGGGATTATTGAAGGGGGTTACTTAGGTTTTGCTGAGCTGCAATATGCACACATGCCTTTGCCCGGTGAAAAACTGGTGGCGTTTTTATCCGATGGTGCCGCCGAAGAGCAGCGCGGCAGTGATTGGATTCCACGTTGGTGGCGCGCTGAAGATTGCGGCCCAGCGTTACCCATTATGATTGCCAACGGTCGCCGTATTGAACAGCGTACCGAGCTTGGTACTTTAGAAGGCTTAAAAGGTTTTCAGCGTCACTTACGTGGCTGTGGTTTTGACCCTATTGAATTTGATGGCCGCGACCCTGCAGCATTTGTTTGCACTATTTGGGAAATGGAGCAGCGTTTAGAGCGCCGCGTGCAAGAAAAGAACAGCGGTATCCTCTCTTATCCGTTACCCATTCCTTACGGTATTGCTGAAAGCACCAAAGGCTTCGGCTTTTATGGTGACGACGAAAACTCCGCGCACAACTTACCGCTGCCCGGCAATCCGCACACCGATGAGCGCTCGCGTGAGCTCTTTAACACCCATGTTAAGCCACTGTACGTTAGCCCTGAGGATATGCGTGAAGCCTTAGCGCTACTCAATACCCATCAACAGCAGGATCGCGTATTAGAGCGTGATAACCCGCTGGCCAATCGTCATCCGAAAACACCGGTGCAGCCTGAGCTGCATTATCGTGATGATGCCTGCTCGACTATGGCTGCTATTGACCGCTACTTTGTTGACTTGGTTGCGGCCAACCCAGACTTGCGTCCGCGGGTTGGTAACCCTGATGAGCTGGCCAGTAACCGCCTCACAGGCGTGCTAAAAGCTTTACGCCACCGAGTGAGTGAGCCAGAAAGCGAACTGGAAGCAGTGGATGGCGACATCATTACTGTGCTTAACGAAGAAGCTGTGGTTTCTGCCTGTTTAGCCAACCGCGCCGGTTTAAACCTCGTCGCCAGTTACGAAGCCTTCTGTGTGAAAATGCTTGGTGCAGTGCGTCAAAACTTAATCTATGCCCGCCAGCAAAAAGAAATTGGCCGTCCCGCCGGTTGGTTAGGCTGGCCGTTAGTGGCTACCTCGCACACGTGGGAAAATGGTAAGAATCAGCAGTCCCACCAAGACACCACATTCTGTGAAGCCCTGTTGGGTGAGATGAATGATGTCTCGCGGGTACTTTTCCCCGCTGACCACAACAGTATGCTGGCGTTATTGCCACAAATTTACACGGCCCGTGGCCAAATTTCTTGTGTGGTGGCTGCCAAGCGCGACCGTCCAGTGTACTTCACGCAAGCACAGGCTGAGCAACTGGCCAATGATGGCGCCATTATTGTCGAAGAGTACGAGGGCGCAGATCCATTGTTGTTGATTGCCAATGGTAGTTATCAACTGGAGCAAGTCTTACGTGCTGGTCAGCGCTTACAAGAAGCTGAAATGGGCTACCGCATTGTCTACTTGCAAGAGCCAGGGCGCTTCCGTGCCCCGCGCGATCATTGGGAGCTGGAAAGCCTTGCCAGCAATGAGTTGGTTGAGCAGCTTTTCCCAGAGCGTTTCCGCTTACGGGTATTGCTCACTCACATGCGTCCTGAAGTCATTCGTGGGCACCTGTGGACCATCTTGCCCAATGCCAACAGCACTTACGTACTGGGTTACCGCAACCGCGGTGGTACGTTGGATGAGTTTGGTATGCAGTTTGTTAACCGTGCTTGCTGGGGTAACGTGCTGGCCGCCTGTGCGCGCCTGCAAGACTTGCCACGCACTGCCTTGCTGACCATCGAGGAAGCTGCCGCGGTTGCGGGTAAAGGTGATCCGCAGATTTTACGCTGAGTGACAGCGTAATAATTGACAGCATAGCGGCCTGATCATTTTAAGGGTTAGGCCTCTTTAGATTTTGCTACTTTTCGTTAAAATAAACGCCGGCAAGCTGCGCTAAACTGTTGCGCAGCATTGCTTATATAAACTCATCACCACCCTTCGTAAAACACCCACCCTGGGCGCTAGTACCACCGCATAAGGACAAAGAGGATTAAACATGGCGGGTTTGATTTTTCCTTGGCGTGCCGATAATCAATTTCAACTGTTGATTGATGGCCCAGCGTTCTTTGCTGATTGGCTGGAGCGGGTGGCAACAGCACAAAAACAAATCGATATAGAACTGTACTTAGTCAGTAGCGGTAACAGCGCTGAGCGGGTGCAAGAGGCTTTATTTGCCGCAGTGCAGCGTGGCGTGCGTGTGCGCTGTTTATTCGATAGCTTTGGCAGTCGAGGTTTTCGACCGGCTCAGCGGCGACTGTGGTTAGCGGCAGGAATTGAACTGCGTTTTTATAACCCCTTAGGCTGGACTCGAGGCTTACAAAACTTCTACCGTGACCACCGCAAGCTCTTGCTTATCGATGAGCTAGTGGCTTACGTTGGTGGGGCTGGTTTAACGGATCAGTTTTGGCAACCGGATGCACCAGTCAGTTTGTGGCACGAAGTTATGGTGCGGGTGCAAGGCCCAGTAGTGAATGACTGGCAAACCCTGTTTGATTACCAATGGGACAGTTGCATTGAGCGCTTTTTTTGGCAACAAAATAACAGCCCCGTGCAAGCACCCAGTCAGGATAGCCCGCCATTACCTTTTGCCAATATCGGCAAAGCGCGGGTGGCTTATGCCGCGTCAACTCAGCACCGTAATATCCAAAAGTCTTTACTACGTGCGATTAAAGGTGCCCACCAAACTGTTTGGTTAGCCACGCCATATTTTCTACCCACATGGTCGATTCGTCGTGCCTTGCGTAAAGCAGCTGTGCGCGGTGTTGATGTACGCTTGCTGTTGACTGGTCGCCATACGGATTTACCCCCAGTGCGCTGGGCCGGACAGCGCTATTACCCAGCGTTACTGCGCAAAGGCGTGCGTATTTTTGAATATCAACCGCGCTTTTTGCATTTAAAAATGGTAATGGTGGACAGTTGGGTCACTATTGGCTCATGTAATTTTGACCATTGGCACCTGCGTTTTAATTTGGAAAACAATCTCGAGGCCCGTGATGCTGGATTACTTGAGCAAGTCACGGCCAGCATGCTGAGGGATTTCCAAGACAGCTTAGAAATCACCGAACAAGTGTGGCGCGAGCGGCCTTTAATCCAGCGTATTCGTCAGCGGCTGTGGGGCTGGTTGGATCGCCTGACCATTAACTTTTTAGATAAAAGAAAGTAACCCGTGCAGGCCAGCCTGAATACCTTCGAGCATCAGATCTGACAGGCTTGCCAGCCTATTGAGCAGGGTTAATAGCGTCTAACTTTCTGTTTTAGCAAAACCGCCGTAAACCCTCGCCCGAAAGGGCGGGGATATAAGGCGGGGCGCAAAGCGCTTTACTCAATCGCTGTTTGACTTTCGATATACGCCTTTAATGTGTCAATGGTTGCGCCGCCAGCGGTACAAGCAAAGTAGGAGCGTGACCACAGGGCTGCACTTTTGCTTTGTCTTGCTAGGTGGCTATTTTGCAGCCTCAACAGGCGAGACGAAACAGATTTAAGGTTATTGACCATTATGCTGACGGCCAGCTTGGGCGGGAAAGCAATCAGCAAGTGAACATGATCGGCTTCGCCGTTCATTTCTAGTAAATCACATTCCAGCTTTACGCAAGCTGATTCAAATGCCTCGCGCAACTGACCGATCATTGCATCATCAAACAGCTTGCGTCTGTACTTGGTGGTAAACACCAAATGAACAACTAATTTACTGACGCTATGGCGCTTGCGTAGATAACCCGATAGTGCGATTTTGTCTTGCTCACTCACTTTACTTTACCTGTTTCAAGCCATATAATACGGGCATTATACTCATGAGCGCTTAATATGTTAAGAGCTACTAAAGTACGCATCTACCCTACGCCTGAACAGGCAGAGTTTTTAACTGCTCAGTTTGGTGCGGTGCGCTTTGCGTACAATAAAGCTCTGCATATTAAGACGCATGCTTACCGCTTGCACGGCATCAACCTAAGCCCTAAAAAGGACTTAAAACCTCTGCTGGCCGTGGCTAAGAAATCAAGAAAGTACCATTGGCTCAAGCTGTATGATTCCATTGCTTTGCAACAAGCGGTAATTAATCTGCATACAGCCTTTGATCGTTTCTTTGATCCAAAGGTAAAAGCACACTACCCCAAGTTTAAGCGCAGACATGGCAAGCAAAGCAGCTATCATTGCGTGGGCATAAAGGTACTTGATGGTGCAATTAAGCTGCCCAAAATGCAGCCCATTAAGGCCAAGCTGCACCGTGAAATCAGCGGCACAGTTAAAAGTATTACAGTCACGCTCAGCGCTACCGGAAAATACTACGCATCAATATTGGTTGATGATGGGCTTGAAGCACCACAACCTATCCATTCGGTCGAAAAGGTGGTTGGTATTGATCTTGGCATTGCTCACTTTGCCATTGAGTCCAGAGGTAAGAAAAAAACCAATCCGCGCTTTTTGAAGCGTGCAGCCAGAAATTTAAGGCGCAAGCAGCGCCAGTTATCACGCAAGAAAAAAGGCAGTGCCAATCGCGCAAAGGCTCGCTTAATTGTGGCTAAAGCCCATGAAAAAGTAACCAATGCTCGGTCTGATTTTCAGCATAAATACTCTCGAACTCTTGTTGACGAAAACCAAGCGGTGATAGTCGAGACGCTTAAATCAGCCAATATGATGAAAAATCGCAAACTGGCAAAACATATCGCTGATGCCTCTTGGCATAGTTTTGTTGTGAAGCTGCAATACAAAGCCAAAGAACAGGGCAAGCATGTGATTAAGCTGGACCAGTGGTACGCCAGCTCAAAAACCTGCAATGGCTGTAAGCATAAAGTTAAAGATATGCCTTTGTCGGTACGCATATGGGACTGCCCGTCATGCGGTAGAGTCGGTATTGATAGAGATATTAATGCCGCACTCAACATCCTTGAAGAAGGTATTTTGGCATTAAAGGCGGCTGGGCAAGCCGTTACTGCTTGTGGAGGCGTGCGTCATTCTTGGTCATACCAAGTTGCAGCCTGTGAAACAAGAAGCATCGCCCTTTAAGGGCGGTGAGAAGTCACTTGGATAAAGCCTGCAGTCAGTTTAGGCTTGCCCAGGCTTTAGTATTTTCACAGGATACCCAATGAGCGTTATTTTGACCTTCCATGCTTTATTAGTGATCACCTTCACCATTCGCATTCTGCTGCGTGATGATCTTTCGCCACCCGGGCGGCTGGCATGGTTTATTGTTTTAAACGTACTGCCGTATTTTGGCAGCGCCATCTACTTCCTCTTTGGCGAGGTGGATATTGGCAATCGTGCCCATAAGCGCCACGATCAGATTTTCGATGAAATCAGAAGCAAAGCCGCAGAGTTTATGGGTGTGGCCGGGCACAGTGATAGCGCCATTGAACGGGTTTATCGCCCAGCGTTTAAATACGCCGGCTCGATTAACGGTTTTCATACCCAAACTGGCAATAGCGCCCAGCTCATGCCTAACAGCGATAGCACATTGACCAACATGATCGCTGACATTGATGCAGCCACCGATCATGTGCACGTGTTGTATTATATTTGGCTCACGGACCATACCGGAACTGCGGTGGCAGAAGCTTTGATTCGTGCGGCGCAAAGAGGGGTAACGTGCCGCGCCATGGCTGATGGCTTGGGTTCGCGTCCGCTGATTAAGTCTGAATTATGGCAGCGCATGCACGATGCAGGGGTCGAGGTTGTTGTAGCGTTGCCTTTTCATAATTTGCTGCGCACTATTATCACCAGCCGTCTGGACCTGCGTAACCACCGTAAAATCACTGTGATTGATGCGCGCATTACCTATTGTGGCAGCCGTAACTCTGCCGACCCTGAGTTTCTGGTTAAGGAAAAATACGGGCCTTGGATTGATATTATGCTGCGCTTTGAAGGTCCCGTGGTTGCGCAAAATCAGTTGTTATTTGCCAGTGACTGGATGCAAGCCACGGGAGAGTCGCTGGATGTTATTCCGCTGCAGGCTGCGTCGCAGGAAGGTGGTTTTCCGGCGCAGGTTATGGGCGTCGGCCCGACCGAGCGGCGTGGCGCAACCCCGCAACTGTTCTCTAACCTCTTTGCTTGTGCCGAGCACAGCTTAACCCTGAGTACGCCGTACTTTGTGCCCGACGCCACTGTCCTGGAAGCCCTTTGCGCCAGTGCACACCGTGGTGTTGCTGTCACCCTGATTTTCCCCAAGGTCAATGACAGCTGGATTGTTGCCGCCGCCAGCCGCAGTTACTACCACAAGTTACTTGATGCCGGTTGTAAGATTTATGAGCACAGAAAAGGCTTGCTGCATGCCAAAACCCTCACTGTGGATGGCAAAGTCAGCCTGATAGGCTCATCCAACCTCGATCTGCGCAGCTTTGATCTGAATTACGAGAACAACATCTTGCTGCAAGATGAACACATCACCCAAGCCATCAGCGAGCGCCAACAGGAGTACATCGCACAATCTGATCCCGTTGAGTTGTCCGCCGTCCTGGCTTGGCGCTATTCCCGCCGAGTGTGGCACAACGTCATTGCGACGATTGGGCCGGTGTTGTAGCGCTGCTACTCATTTTTGTAGTCCCGCAGGCTGCTCATGCAGGCTCGCGGATTAACGTATTAAAACGGACAAATGTGGTTGTGCTCAACGTTTATCTGTATTGACGCAAATTGAAATTACTTTACTGGCTCAGTCCTAGCGCCATACACGGCAGCAAGTGACCAAGCCTTAGCAAAAATTTAGGGAACACTGTTATGGCGATTAAAAAAACTGAACTCTACTCATCATTGTGGGCCAGCTGTAACGCATTACGCGGTGGTATGGATGCCAGCCAATATAAAGATTATGTCCTAACTTTATTATTTTTAAAGTATGTGTCCGATAAAGCCAAAGCCAATCCCTACGCCATGATTGATGTCCCAGCAGGTGCAAGCTTTGACGATATGGTCAAGCTCAAGGGCAATAAAGAGATCGGCGAGGGCATCAATAAAGTCATCAATCTGATTGCCGAAGCCAACGACCTGCAGGGCGTAATCAACGTCGCTGACTTTAATGACGAAGATAAGTTGGGCAAAGGCAAAGATATGATTGACCGCCTGACGCAGTTGGTTGGTATTTTTGAAGGCTTGGAAATGGGCGGTAATCGCGCCGGCGATGATGACTTGCTAGGCGATGCCTATGAATACCTGATGCGCCACTTTGCTACTGAGTCGGGCAAGTCTAAAGGCCAGTTTTATACACCTTCAGAAGTATCGCGGATTTTAGCCAAAGTCATTGGCATCAAAGATACAACGCCACAAGATGCCACAGTCTATGACCCAACCAGCGGCTCGGGTTCGTTGCTGTTAAAAGCCAGTGATGAAGCACCGCGCGGTCTATCCATTTACGGCCAAGAAATGGACAACGCAACCAGCGCCTTAGCGCGCATGAATATGATTTTGCACGACAACGCCACCGCAAAAATCGTGCAGGGCAATACCCTCAGCAGTCCTGAATGGAAAGATGCCGATGGCCAGTTGAAAACCTTTGATTTTGCCGTAGCCAACCCACCGTTCTCCACCAAAAGCTGGACCAGCGGCCTCAATCCCAATGAAGACGAATTTGGCCGTTTTGTTTGGGGTGTACCGCCAGAGAAAAACGGTGACTATGCCTTTTTGCTGCACATTCTTAAAAGCTTAAAAAGCACCGGTAAAGGCGCAGTGATTTTGCCCCATGGCGTGTTGTTCCGTGGCAATGCCGAAGCCCGCATCCGTGAAAACCTCATTAAGCAAGGCTATATCAAAGGCATTATCGGCTTACCGGCCAACCTGTTTTACGGCACCGGTATTCCTGCCTGCATCATAGTCATTGATAAAGAAGATGCCTCCCAGCGCGACAGTATTTTTATGATTGATGCCAGCAAAGGCTTTATCAAAGAGGGCAATAAAAACCGCCTGCGCAGCCAGGATGTACACAAAGTAGTGGATGCCTTTACTAGCTTTTTAGACATACCAGGTTACAGCCGCAGGGTGTCCTTAGATGAAATTGCCAGCAATGACTACAACCTAAATATCCCACGCTATATCGACAGCAGTACCCCAGAAGATATGCACGATTTGGCTGGGCATTTACAGGGCGGTATTCCCAATCAGGATATTGATCAGCTGCAACAGTTTTGGCAGGTGTTCCCTAATTTGCGCGACAGCATCCTTACGCCTTTACGTCCGGGATACAGCCAAATCACTTTGCCCGCCAGCGATATAAAAGCACATATTTTGCAACACCCAGAGTTCACTGCTTTTGCTGAACTGACTTTGCAGCCCTTTACCGCGTGGGCTGAAGAGGCCGATTTAGGTGCAATTAGCATCGACGACAAACCCAAAGAAATTATCCAGCGCATCAGTGAAGATTTATTACAGCGCTATGCCAGCATTCCCTTGCTGGATAAATATGATATGTATCAAATCCTGATGAATTACTGGGCCGAGACTCTGCAGGATGATGTCTATGTGTTGGTGCAAGACGGCTGGACTGCAGGTAAGAAAGTGCGCGAACTGGTGGCTAAAAAAGGTGAAAAGCTTACGGAAACTGCAGACCTAACCGTTAAGCGCATTAAATATAAAATGGAACTGATCCCGCCCGCCTTAATTGTGCAGCGCTACTTTGCCGAGCAACAAACCCAACTGGATCAGCTGCAAGCCACCTTAGATGAGATTATTCAGCAGCAAGACAGCCTGATCGAAGAACACACCGGTGAAGAGGGCTTGCTCAGCGAAGCCTTGAGCGATACCGATAAAGTGACCAAAACCACAGTCACCGCACGCTTAAAACATGCCACTGATGCCGAAGAGCGCGAAGTGCTGCAGCAAGCCAAGCAGCTGTTTGATTTAGAAACCAGCGCCAAAGCCCAGCTGAAAACCGCACAAGAACAGCTCGATGCTGCAGTGCTGGCGCAATACGGCAAGCTGGATGAAAGTGAAATTAAGCAGTTGTTGGTGCATGACAAATGGCTCGCCACATTGCAAAGCCAGATCGAAGCCGAAATTGAACGCATCACCCAGCAGTTGGCCAGCCGCTTACAAGAGCTGAAAGAGCGTTACAGCGAGCCATTGCCTGAGATTGTTGAGAACGTTGAAGTGCTGAGCAACAAAGTGGCCGAGCACCTAAAGGCCATGGGTTTAGCGCTATGAGTCAGCCCAGTGAACAGAACTTAGCCAGCCTGGTGGAGCCCATTGCGCAGATTATCGAGCAAGCATGTGGGCAAGTACGCCAAGCGGTCAACAGCGCCATGGTGCACAGCTATTGGCATATTGGCCAAATGATTGTTGAGCATGAACAGCAGGGCGCAAGCCGTGCTGAATACGGTACGCAACAATTAAAGACATTATCTATGCAGCTGACTGAGCGCTTGGGTAAAGGCTTTGATGTCACCAATCTGCGCAATATGCGTGCTTTTTATCAGGCCTTTTCAAATCGAGACGCACTGCGTCCCGAATTGAGTTGGACCCATTACCGCAGCTTATTACGCATCGACAACCCCAGCGCACGTGAGTGGTATCTACACGAAGCCATCAGCCAAAACTGGAGCGCCCGCGCATTAGGCCGGCAAATCAGCAAGCTTTATTACGAGCGCTTGCTGGCCAGCCAAGATAAAGCTCTGGTTGAAACAGAAGCCAAAGCCCATACCGAGCCTTTGGCAGAAAGCGTTAAAGATTATCTGCGCGATCCGTACATTCTGGACTTTCTCAATCTACAAGATAAAACCTATCAAGAGAGCGAGCTAGAGCAGGCGATCATCAGCAATATCCAGCAGTTTTTACTGGAGCTGGGCAAAGGCTTTGCTTTTGTCGAACGTCAGCAACGCATTCGTTTTGCCGATGAAGCGTGTTTTGAAGGTGAGAGCTATATTGATCTGGTGTTTTACAACTTTAAGCTCAAGTGCTTTTTACTGGTGGACTTAAAACTGGGCAAGCTCAAGCACCAAGACATCGGCCAAATGGACACCTATGTGCGCCTGTACGACGAGCAACACAAAGGCAGCGACGATAACCCCACCATTGGCCTAGTCCTGTGCAGCGAGAAAAGCGAAGCCGTGGTGAAGTACTCAGTCTTGTCTGAACAAAAACAACTGTTTTCCGCTAAGTACCTGCCGTATTTACCCACCGAAGAACAACTCAAGCACGAACTCGAACGCGCCAACGCCATGGCCCAGCTGGCAGCTAAGGAGCAAAACAATGAATAAGGACGAAGTGGCAGAAATGAGCCAGCAGTATCAGGTTGAGGCAGCGGAGAAGCTGGTGCCTGAGGGGTATAAGCTGACTGAGGTTGGGGTTATTCCGGAGGATTGGGAAGTCGTAACGCTTGGTACAGTCGGTGAGATTAAAATGTGCAAGCGTATTTTTAAAAACCAAACAAAGGATGTTGCTGAAGTTCCATTCTACAAAATAGGAACCTTTGGTAGAGAGCCAGATGCTTTTATATCAAAAGAGCTATTTGATGAATATAGAAGTAAGTACTCATACCCTAAAACGGGTGAAATTTTAATATCCGCTGCTGGGACGATAGGGCGGACGGTCATTTTTGATGGACAGCCATCATACTTCCAAGATAGTAATATTATATGGATCAGTAATGATGAGGGAAAAGTATTAAATAGCTATCTTTGGCACTACTACAAAGTAGTTAAGTGGTCTACTTCTGAGGGCGGTATTGTTTCACGACTTTACAATGACAATATAAGAAACAATGTTTTCATAGCATATCCTGCGACCACTGAACAAAAAGAAATTGCTGCAGCCTTATCTGATACGGAGGCGTTGGTCAGCGAGCTAGAAAAACTCATTGCTAAAAAACAAGCCATCAAAACCGCCACCATGCAGCAACTGCTCACCGGCCGCACCCGCTTATCTCAATTCGCCCACCACCCAGACGGCAGCAAAAAAGGCTACAAGCAAAGCGAGCTAGGTGAAATACCGGAGGATTGGGGTGTTGAAGCATTAGGTGAAAACTGCCATACCTATTCAGGTGGAACGCCATCAACATCAAACAGTAGTTTTTACGGTGGCGATATTAAGTGGATCACTTCTAGTGATTTAAATAGGAGCCTAATTTTTGAGGTTCGTGGAAGAATTACAGAGTTAGGTCTAGAGAAATCAGCTGCAAAAATGATCCAGCCCGGAACGTTTTTAATTGCACTTTATGGTGCTACAGCAGGGGTATGTGCAATTTCAAAGATAAGTGCTGCTATCAATCAAGCAGTCCTTGCTGTAATCCCAAAAAACCATTCGTCAAAGTATTTGTATTACTGGTTTAATAAAAATAAAGACGAAATAATTGACACCTATACTCAAGGGGGACAGCCTAACTTGAGTGGCAATATTATTCGCTCTGTTAAATTGCCTATACCTTTAGCTGACGAGCAAACCGCCATCGCCACCATCCTCTCCGACATGGACGAAGAAATCCAAGCACTGGAACACCGCCTCAATAAAACCCGCCAAATCAAACAAGGCATGATGCAGCAGCTATTAACAGGGAAGGTTCGACTAGTATAATTTATGACAACTCACAGAAGTGGTATCTCTACAGAGAATAAAACGCGGATTTTAAAGGTTGGTGAATTTCTTTCTTCCAAGCAATACACAAATGAAAAGCAGTTAATCATTCCTGTGTATCAGCGCCCTTATCGCTGGCAGCAATCGCATATTACAGCGCTGCTTAATGATCTTTACTATCAATGTGCTCGGTTAGGGCATCGTCTGGAGAAGATATTTAACCCGGACGATGCTTACCGTTTAGGTACCGTTGTTCTGCATCAGGAAAAAGAGGCGGACAAAACCCAGCTGGCTTTGGTTGATGGGCAGCAACGCACCTTGACTTTATTGCTGATAATCCATGCAGCCAAACAATCTGAGCGCTTTAAAAAACAGCTTAACGACTTTGCAGCAGTCACAATACATCTGTCGGATTGCAGTGAAACTCAGAAGAAGCTGAGCCAAAATCTTGAGCTGATAAAGCGTCATGTCAACAGTCCTGAGTTTACGCCAGAGGTGTTAGATTTCTTGCTCAATCACTGTGAAGTAGTGCAAGTAACTTTAGGCGACTTATCTGAAGCGTTTCAGTTCTTTGACTCACAAAATGCCCGTGGTTTAGATTTAAGTCCTCATGATCTGCTTAAAGCATTTCATCTGCGAGAGTTCCCAGCATCAGAGAATGACTTAAAGCAGTCTGTCGTTGAGTATTGGGAGCAGCAGAAAACTGAAGAATTGAAAGGTTTGTTTGCTGCTTACCTTTATCCTATTCGCCAATGGAGCAAGGACCAGCAAGCTACTTTTTTCTCTAAAACAGAAGCAAATGTGTTTAAAGGAGTGAACCTAAACACTGCTAACTATCCGTTTCAGCAAAGCTTAAAAACTGTACATATCACTGTTGATGGTTATAACGAGCATAGCCATCGTTGCCTTGATCAACACACAATGCCGTACCCCTTTCAGCTCACTCAAACCTTGATTAATGGACGACGTTTTTTTGAGTGGGTGGCGCATTATCAGACGTTAATTCAGCCCTTGCTGCATGACACAGAAGTGGGCACCCAGAGCTGGTTACATGCAGCTTTGGGTGCTAGCGCTAAAGAACTCAGCCAGCCAGTAGCTGACAACACAGGGTGGCATACTGCTCTCGAAATAATGCAGGTACTTAACACTTATAATCGTTACGCACGTAGGCGTCGTGGCGATCAGTATGTGCGCCGCTTATTTAATGCTTTATTGCTATGTTACTACGACCGTTTTGGTAGCCATGAACTGTCTCGTGCTGTTGAGTACATTTTTATTTGGGCCTACTCACTGCGCCTAAAACAGCAAAGTGTTTACTTAGAAAGTCTAGAAAAACATATCAGAGAAAATAATTTATTTATGCGTTTGCAACTGGCTTTATCTCCGGTAGATTTTTTAAGTAACCCGCTGCCACAACTGGTAGGTAGAGTTGCGTCAAATGTTGAGCAAATTGAAGCAGTCTTTACATCCTTAGGTTATTACACAGCTGCGCTTAGTGATAAGGAAGGGCAAGATGATGAGTAGTGAAGCAAAATATAGCCTTACTCTAAGAGAGTTGCTTGAAAGTGAGCACTATAAAGTGCCTGTTTATCAGCGTAACTACGACTGGGGCAAAGCACAGATTGAACAACTGATAAATGATATTCAGGACTATGCAGAAAAAGAGAATAAGCAAACCTATTATTTAGGTAGCCTTATCGTCCACCAGCGAGATGATTACTTTGAAATACTTGATGGACAGCAGCGCTTCACCACCCTAAGTTTGTTAGCAATGTATTTAAAAAGTCGCTTAACTGAAGAATTATCTTGGTATAAAAATCCGAATTTAAGCTTTGAAAGCCGGCCTAAGTCTGACACTGCTATTAAGCAATTATTTTACCGCTTTGCATTATCAGGCAAAGGTAAAGAGGTTGAGCCTTCAGAATGCAGTGCCTCTATTATTTCTGGCTTTGAAGTTATTGATACTATTTTATCAGCGGATAATCAAAACGATAATGCTTCACTTCAGCGCTTTGCTGACTACCTATTGAAATATGTAGAAATATTAAAAATTCAAGTGCCAAAAAATACAGATGTAACCCACTATTTTGAGGTGATGAATAATCGTGGTGAGCAGCTCGAAAAGCATGAGGTAGTTAAAGCAAGTTTATTAGCTGTTGTGCAAGATGATGCACAGGCCATGGCGGTTGTCCAAAAGGTCTGGTTGGCTTGCTCCGATATGAACCGTTATGCGCAGGCTGGTTTTAACGTGCAAGAGCGCAAGGCCATTTTTGGTGACAGCGCAGAAAATTTTAAAGTGACTGATTTTGCAAGTTTAGTTAAAGCCATTGCTTTAGAAGGTGAATCCAAGATATCTGATGTTCCAAGTTTTAATAGCAACTTATCTTTTGCTGAGGCCTTAGAAAAAGGGAACGTTATTAAACTTAACGCTGGCTCTGATGCTGACGAGGATGAAGGTAGGCGAGAACGCTTTAGCAGCGTCATCGATTTTCCGAATTTTTTAATGCATGTATTACGTGTGTACTTGCTGCAGGAATCAAGCTCGAAACGTTTTGCCTTAGACGATAAAGAATTAATTACAGCCTTTAAAGATTGCTTTAGCGAACGAGGAGAGGAACAGGCTGAACGCGTTAAAGGGTTTATTTTTACCCTGCTTAAATCAAGATATTTATTTGATCGTTTCGTTGTAAAGAGAGAAAACACTAGTCAGGAAGGTAGCTGGTCGTTAAAGCGTTATAAACTCTATAGCAGTGGCTCAAGTGATTACGTGGACAGTTTTAATACTGAAAAAAATGCAGAAGAAAATGGAGAGAAGCATGAGCGTGGTGACACAGTATCTTGTTTAATGCTGCTATCAGCTTTTCATGTTTCCTATCCAACTAATTCCCGTAAAAACTGGTTGTCCGCCGTCCTGCATTGGCTGTATACAAAAGAGTTCTGCAACGCAAAAGATTATTTAGCATTTTTAGAAGGTCTTGCCAAGGCATTTATGGTTCGTCGTTATCTTGTGGAAGAACCTCAAGATTACTCCTCTTTCATGTACAACGATATAAAGCAAATGACTGCAATACCAGAAGCATTTACTTCACAACCAGATGTTCTTCTTGGCTTTTTAGCGTATAGAAAAGCCACGGTGTTTGTTTTTAATTATCTTGATTATTTATTATGGAAAGAGCGCAGGCTTGAGTACAATATTTTAGATAAATTCCGATTTAGCTTTAAAAGCTCCGTTGAGCATTTTTCACCCCAGGCACCTAAGGCTAACGAAAGCTTAGAGCATGATTATTTGCATGGTTTTGGCAATCTATGCTTAATGGCTGATGCGGATAACTCGTCTTTAGGGAATAGTAGTCCGAGAGAAAAATCCAATATTTTAAATGGCAAAAGAAAATCTATGGCACCCTTAAGTTTAAAGCTTGAATTAATGATGCAAAAAGCGACCCAAAAAGAAAAAGACTGGGACTTTAAAGCCGTAGAAACTCATGGGGGTGAGATGCTTACCGTTATAATCGAAGAATTAGGTGTTTCTGGTGAGAAGCAGTTTTAATGACTTCGCTTTACCGGAAAAACTATTATTTCTTTGAGTCCAATGAAGATGTAATTAACCACTTAATTTTAAAGTAAGGCTTTCACTCAATGTCGATTTTACTTTACGGCCAAAAAGCCGACCGCACACATGAAAATAAGATGCTCAGGGCATTTATCCAAGCGCTCAAAGCCGATTGGGGAGGCGCAGGTAAAGATATCACCCTGATCGCCAATAGCATGTGGGATGGTCATGAAGTCGACTTAGTTTGTATTCTCCCTACGGCTATTTTGGTCGTTGATTTTAAGCATTACAGCGGTCATTTAATCGGTACTGAAAGCGGCAAATGGACAGTTGATAGCGCTGTAGTACAGGGCGGTAGCAACCACAGAGCCAATCCTTTTCAGCAGATACGTGACTATAAGTTTGCAATCATCGAGTGGTTAGAAAAGCATCAATTACTGGCAAATCGGAACCTTGGTCATATTAATGGCGCCGTTGTATTTACTGGGCCAATCACCGGTGAAATAGACCTTTCGGTAAGGTCTTCGTACTGGTTTCATACCACAGATTTAGCGCGTTGCTCGACCACGCTCGCTGATCTTGCCTCGACAGAGCTAAGAGTTTATCCGAGAGACATAGAGGCAATTAAAAAAGCACTCGGAGCGCAGGAGGTCGATTTTGATTTTGGGCAGGATAATTACCAACCTAAAGTAGAGCCTATCCCCCCGGTATTTACACCCCGCACTGATGCAGCAGAAAAACCTGTGGAGTCCGCAGCAACAGAGCCGAACTGGGCTTATAAAGCAAATAAAGCAGAAGCTGAACCTGCTCAACAAGAGTCAGCTAAGTCAGAACAAAAAATTACAGCAGAACCTGAGGCGGCTAAGCCAGCCTCTGCTGCACCCAAGCAGGACGCACTTACAGCACATCCAATACCGCCACAAAAAAGCCGCATGTCTGGCATGTTTAAGTCCGCCATTGTAGTGGGTGGTGTGTTTTTAACCATGGCGGTGGTCAGTCAGATATATCCAACGATAGGGCAAAGCAGCCCAGCAGTTACCAGCACTTCTCAGCAAGTGCAGCCAGTAGAGCCTGTAACGGAGCAACAAGCCAATACGCTTGCTGTGAATACGCAGCGCTACCAGCCAGCGGCTACATCCGCTGCGACCAAAGACTCAGCAGCCACAACTTATATTGAGCAAATCGAAGCACGTTCTGCAGCGCAGTATGTGGGCCAAGAGGTGACTGCGTGCGGTACCGTTGCGCAAACCACGCCTTTCAGCAAAGGTGTGTATTTGAATTTAGACAAGCCACACCCACAGCAAAGTTTAACGTTAGTGGTGTGGGATGAGTCTTTAGCAGCTGTGGAAAATAAACTAGGGCGCTTATCCGGCTTAGTGGGCGTAGATATCTGCGCCCGTGGCCCTGTGGGTGAATACCGTAACCGACCACAGATGCAAGTTAACGCAGCTTCTGCGGTACATCTAAAATCAAATTACCGTCAAGTTGCTGCAGCAGCTCAGCAGAGCAGTGAGGTAAGCGTCGAGAGAATTGAAGCCTTTCGAGCACCGTTTTATGTGGGTAAGCAAGTCATGGCCTGCGGTGTGCTGGCTGGCACTTCAAAGTTCTCTAAAGGTGTGTATCTGAGTTTAGATAAGAAGTATCCGAATCAGTCCTTAACCTTGATAGTTTGGGACGAAAACATCGCACCGCTTGAGACTAAATTTGGCTCGTTCAATAGCAAGATAGGCCGTACCTTTTGTGCGCTCGGTACCATAGAAAAATATAAGAAGAACTTGCAAATCCAAATTGAGAATCCGCAGTTTTTGCGCTTGATGCTGAATTAAGCAGCTTGAGTCTTTGCGAGCAAAAGTTAACTGTGCTTGCAGTAGGTAGTACTAGGGGTAGGGGAACCATGAGCAAAATCAACCAACTTGAACGCATCACCCAAGAGCGCGTCATTCAGCTTTTTCGCAAAGACCTAGGTTATGAGTACTTGGGCAATCTGCATGATCAGGCCAATAAAAATATCAATGCCGAGTTGCTTTCTGCTTGGTTAAAAAAGCAGGGTTACAGCGATACTTTAATTACTAAAGCACTGCGTCAGCTGGATATGGCCGCTGCTTTAGGTGATGGCAAAGCCCTCTATCAAGCCAATCAAGCGGTCTACAACTTACTGCGCTATGGCATTAAAGAGTCGGAAGGGGCGGGTCAACAAAACCAAACCATCTGGTTGATCGACTGGAAAAATCCGGAAAACAACCATTTTGCAGTGGCTGAAGAAGTCAGTATTCACGGCGAAAATAACAAACGTCCCGATGTGGTGCTCTATGTTAACGGCATTGCCTTGGGCGTGCTGGAGCTGAAGCGCTCAACGGTTTCGGTCAGCGAAGGTATTCGCCAGAACTTAGACAATCAGAAAAAAACTTTTATTCGTAATTTCTTTACCACCATGCAGTTGGTGATGGCCGGTAATGACAATCAGGGTTTGCGCTATGGCACCATTAAAACCCCAGAAAAGTACTTTTTGCAGTGGAAGGAAGAGGGTGTCAGCAACCCTTATGCTAATTCGCTGGATTTGCATTTAAGTCTGATCTGCAACAAACAGCGTTTTTTACACATTATCCATGATTTTATTGTGTTTGATGCGGGCACTAAAAAGACCTGTCGGCACAATCAGTTTTTCGGTATTGAAGCGGCTAAGCAGCGTATTGCTCAGCGTGAAGGTGGGATTATTTGGCACACCCAAGGTTCGGGTAAAAGCCTAACCATGGTGTGGCTGGCCAAGTGGCTGCGGGAAAATAAAAATGCTCGGGTGTTAATTGTCACCGACCGTACTGAGTTGGATGAGCAGATTGAAAAGGTATTTAACGGCGTCGGGGAAAGTATTTATCGCACCAAAAGCGGTGCTGATTTGCTGGATACGCTGAATCAGCACACACAAAGCCTTATTTGTACCTTGGTGCATAAGTTTGGTCGCCAAGGCGATGATGATACGCCAGAGTCAGAAGAAGCCACAGACGCCTTTATTGAGCAAATCACCGGCGCCATTCCTAAAGACTTTAAGGCCAAGGGTAATTTGTTTGTTTTTGTGGATGAGTGCCACCGTACTCAGTCGGGTAAGTTGCATGAGGCCATGAAGGTCTTAGTGCCGGAAGCGATGTTTATCGGTTTTACCGGTACACCTTTAATGAAAAAAGATAAGCAAAAGTCCATCGAGATTTTTGGCAGTTATATCCATACCTATAAATTTGATGAGGCCGTGGCCGATGGTGTGGTCTTGGATTTGCGCTATGAGGCGCGCGATATTGATCAGCATCTCACCTCGCCGGAAAAGGTGGATGAATGGTTTGATATCAACACCGATGGTTTAACTAAAACCGCTAAAGACCAGCTGAAACAGCGCTGGGGTACCTTGCGTAAAGTGCTATCCAGTAAATCCAGACTTGAGCAAATCGTCATGGATATCTGGCTGGATATGAAGAAAAAGCCGCGCTTAAAAGATGGTCGCGGTAATGCCATCCTGGTCTGTTCCAGTGTTTACCAAGCCTGTACGACCTATGAGTTGTTCAGCAAAACTGATTTAGCGGGCAAGGTGGCGATTGTCACCAGTTATCAGCCCACAGCCGCCAGCATCAAAGGTGAAGAGTCGGGAGAGGGGCAAACCGAGGCCTTATTTAAATACGCCACCTACCGCAAAATGCTGGCTGATTTTTTTGAGCAGCCAGAAGATAAAGCCGCAGCCCGCGTGGAAGAGTTTGAAATAGCGGTGAAGAAACTGTTTATCGAAGAGCCGGGGCAAATGCGCCTGCTGATTGTGGTGGATAAGTTACTGACGGGTTTTGATGCGCCCTCGGCCACTTATTTATATATCGACAAGCACATGGCGGATCACAACTTATTCCAAGCCATCTGTCGTGTGAACCGTCTTGACGGTGACGACAAAGAGTACGGTTATATTGTTGATTACAAAGACTTGTTTAAATCCCTTGATAAGGCCATTAAAAGCTATACCGAAGGGGCCTTTGATGGCTATGACGAAGAAGACGTTAAAGGCTTGCTTAAGGATCGCTTGGCGCAGGCTAAGGACGATCTAGATAACAGTTTAGAGGCAGTTCGGGCGTTGTGTGAGCCGGTCAAAGCACCCCGTGCCCTTGAGGATTATCAGCATTACTTTTGCGGTGTGTCCGGTGAAAACTCAGCAGAGTTATTTGAGAAAGAACCGCTGCGTTTAGCCTTTTATAAGGCCTTTGCTAAGTTGTTACGCGCCTATGCCAACCTGGCCAATGAAATGCAGCAAGCGGGCTACAGTGCTGCTGAACAAGAGAAAATTCGTACAGAGATTGAGCACTACGAAAACGTGCGCACATTGGTTAAGCAGTACAGCGGCGACGAAGTGGATATGAAACGCTTTGAGCCCGCCATGCGTCAGCTGATTGATATGTATATTCGCGCGGACGACAGCGAAGTGTTGGTGGACTTTAAAGAGCTGGGTTTATTAGAGCTGATTATCAGTCAAGGTGACGACTTAATTAAAGCCGTGCCGGAAGGTGAGCGTAATCATTCCAATACCATGAACGAAGGTATTGAAAATAACCTACGCCGTACCTTAGTGGAAAACAATCCGCTCAACCCTGAGTACTACGACAGCATGTCGGTGTTACTTGATGAGCTGATTAAAAAGCGCCGCCAGCAAGCGATTGACTATCAAACCTACTTGAAGGAAATACAGGCGCTGGCAATTAAGGTGGTGAATCCGCATCAGGGGCACAGCAATTATCCTGAGTCGTTAGACACTGCAGCTAAGCGGGCACTCTATGACAACTTTGGCAAGGATGAAGTCTTAGCCAATAAGATTGATACCGTTATTCGCTACACCAAAAAAGCCGATTGGGTGGGTGATCGTTTCAAGGAAAAAGAAGTTGCCAATGCACTGAGTGAAGAAGTGGGTGGCTATGGTGTTGATATTGCGGCCTTAATGGAGTTGGTCAAAGCTCAGCCAGGCTATAAGTAAGATGCAGCAGCAGATTGGTAGCATTGAGTTTGAACTGCTGCGCAAGCCAATTAAGCACATGCGCATCAATGTTTTGCCGCCGGATGGCTTGGTACAAGTGGTTGCGCCCCATAGTTTTACTGAGACAGCAATACGCCTAGCCTTTATTGCGCGAATGCCTTGGGTTAAAAAACAGCAGCAAGCCTTTCAGCAACAAGCACGGCAGAGCGAACGCCAGTGGGTCTCCGGTGAGTGTCATTATCTATGGGGTAAGGCTTATCGTTTGGAAGTGATGGAGCACAGTGGCGCTCATCAGGTACGCCGCGGTAAGGATAATTACTTACAGCTTTGGGTGCGGCCACGCACCAGTGCAGCCAATAAAGCCAAGGTGCTGCAGGGCTTTTATCGTCAGCAGTTAATTACTGAAGTGCCTAAGCTGCTAGAAAAATGGTTGCCACGTATGGAATTGGTACTGAACGACTGGCGCATTAAACAGATGAAAACCAAGTGGGGCAGTTGCAATATCGAAGCCCGCCGCCTTTGGCTTAATCTTGAACTGGCGAAAAAGCCTTATGCATGCCTTGAATATGTACTGGTGCATGAGCTTGTTCACCTGCTGGAACGCAAGCACAACGACCGTTTCATGGCCTATATGGATCGGTTTCTACCGGACTGGCCTGAGCGGCGTGAGTTACTCAATCGACTGCCTTTGGATGATCTTAAGGTGCAGAATATTTGAACTTATAAAGCTATAGCTAGAGTAGTTCATGTGCGAGCAAACAGCACTGCAGTGACAGCCAAAGCCAAGCACAAACAGGTTGCGCCTATGCTTGGCGTGTCTTGAGCATAGAGTGAAGTCACTCACGTTGACTCTTTCATCAGCTCCAATCTAATCCTGCCGATTGCGCCCATGGGGTCACACTGCAGCGAGTTTGGCTTCTGCGCATGGCTCGCTGCAGTATTATTAAAACAGGCTAGGTAAGCCAATCCAAATTTTCATGCAAGCACCGGAGAGTGGGCCGTCATTGTTGAGCTCTAGGCGCGCAGGGCGGCTTTCTTGGTCGTGCATGGCGACGATGTTTGCGGCGAAATACAAGCCAAGGCCGGTACTGCCACTGTCGCGATCAATGCCGCTGGACTGACTGCTGCGTACTGCGCCGAGCAGGCTCTCTGGGTAGCCTGGGCCGTCATCACAGATGCTTAGTAAAACTCCGTCGCCGTCCCGTTGCGCGGCTAAACGGATGGTTTTTTTGCAGAAGTTGAGTGCGTTGCCGAGGGCGTTATCGAGCACTGTGCCCATCAAACTGACATCCAAGTAGGCTTCTAAGTCTGGATCATCCAGTTCAATTTGCAGGTCAATATTGCGGTACTCGAGAACCTCGCGGTGGCGGTTGTGCAAGTCTTCAAACAGTTCTTCGACACTGTAATACACCGACTGCAATGACAATTGGCCGTGTTCAAGTTTATACAGGCCGAGTAGTTGCATCAGCATGGCGTCTAAGCGCAAGGCTTCTTGTTCGATTAAGCGGGCTTGTGGTGAGCGCTGTAGAGCTTCGGGCATCTCCGCTAATAAACTTTCATAGGCTTGGCTGACCGCAGCAATGACGTTTTTCATGTCGTGTACGGTTGATGCCATTAGCGTGGAAAAATCGATTTGTTTTACCATGGACTTAGCTCCAAAGAAGATTGCATGCGCATAAAGTCAACAGAATCGGGTGCAATTTTAGAAAGTTTAACAATGCGCTGTAGGCATTCATCTAAACGCTGATCGGCACCGCTTTGCTGTTGTAAAAGCTGTTCTTGATATAAACGTGCAGCCGCGATATTGAGCTCAATGAGCTGCGGGGCTTGTTGCAGAGCTTGGCTGAACAACGCTTGTGCTTCATCACGTTGCTCTTGGTAATGCAGTGCTGCTGCTTGACGGCTGAGACTGACCGCTTGCTGTAAGGGCTGCAGATCAAGACTGGGCAGGCGGTTGCTGATTTGTTCCAGTACGCCAGCAGTGCCGGCATGGCGTTGGGCACAAAACTGCCATAATGCTTGCGCCGCGGCTTGCGCTCCTAAGAGAGTCAGCCAGTCACCCATTTGGATTAAGGTGATGGCCGCATAGCTGTGCTGGTTTTCTTCAAGAGCGCTCAGCAATGCGGTTAGATCGGCGGGACTGGTTTGTTTGCGCCGCTGTTCTTCGCTGCGCAATAAAGCGGCGGCAGGCTGAATCTCCAATGCTTGTCGGTAGTTCTTTTCTATAATAGCTAACCATTGCTGCGCTTCGTCGGGCAGCTTGTTGGCGGTGGTGACGCGAGCCAGGATAGAGGCGAGCTGCCACAGCAGTTCTGGATCAAAAATGACTGAGTGGCGACCCACTTCCCAGCACTGGCGCAGAGCATGTTGGGCTTTACTTATGTCATCATTGAGCCACGCTTGGCTGGCCAGCTTAATTTGGCGGCGCAAGGTATTGGGGGATAGGGTGACTGCTTCTTGCAGGGCGTCTAAGGTTGCGGGTAAGTCGTTTTGCAGAGCGGCCAATTCAGCCTGCATATCACGCAGTTCCGGCATCATGGGAAACTGCCGCACAGCTGCGCTAAGCAGGCGGGTGACTTGATCAAGGCGGCCCTGACGTAGCCATAACCGTGCCAGGGCTTGTAAGTTCCAGCCGGTGGGGCGACTGCGCGCTTGCTTTTCCAGCAATTGTTCCAGTTCTTGATAGCGGCCTAACTCTTCTAAAGCTGTGGCCATATGACGCAAACACAGGGCGGCGTGGCGCGGTTCTTTTTCTTCGATGGCTTGGCAGGCTTGTAGGACTGCCAGTTGGTCACCGGCTTCTTGAGCGTTAAGAACGGGGGCTAACACCTGTTTGCGGCGGATTAGGCGTTCTAACCGAGTTTGCAAGGTCACTTTGTTGAAGGGTTTGGTCAGGTAATCATCGGGTTCGCATTCCAGTGCAGCCAACACCATGGCTTGAGTATTCTCGGCGGTGACCATAATAAAAATACAGTGAGGCGAGAGCAGTTGCTCAGCGTGCAGCTGTTCCAGCACCTGTTGCCCATTGAGGCCTTCGCCAAGGTTGTAGTCATGCAAAATCACATCGTAACGATTACGGCGGCACAGCTCTAAGACCTCGTTGCCATTGGCGGCGGTATCTATATGTTGCACTGCGAGTAAACGCAAAATGCCTCGAATGGAGCTGCGGAACTCGGAAAAGTCATCAACAACTAGAAAGCGTTTCTTGCTGAAGTGGATCATGTTAAACGCCTCTTAATAAATACATAGTCATTAAGTATTGCTGAAGTCTAATGCTTATTGTCTGCGCACGCACGTGGCTGCAGCCATTTTAGTGCGATAAAACCACTCACTGGCAAAGCCTGCCATTAGCCAGCAACAGGGCTTGCTGTTTTAGCAATGTCTGGACTGGGTGCAGTGGTACGTTAAAGAGCTGCAAGTACGGATTAAACAGTGCGTGGCGCAGCGGATTTCAAGATAAAACGCTTATTTGTAGTTTTTAAGGCCTTGGGTACTAGTCAATGGTATATACCCTGGCCAACGCTGCTGCGTTTAGGATTATGCTGTAACTTAAGTAGAGCGTATTTACTTGGTTAACCCCTCAGATGATCCGGAGAGCACAGCATGCTTATTTTCTTTATCAGTATTACCTTGCTAATACTTGGCTATGTTGTCTATAGCCCCTTTGTTGAAAAACAAGCGGGCATAGACCCCACGGCAATAACCCCACAAGAGCGCTTAAGTGATGGCGTTGACTATGTGCCGATTAGTCCGGCACGGGCTTTTTTAATTCAGTTTTTGAATATTGCCGGTGTTGGCCCTATTTTTGGTCCTATCTTGGGGGCTTTATATGGGCCCATTGCCCTGGTCTGGATCGTCATTGGTAACGTGCTTGGCGGTGCAGTGCATGACTATTTTTCTGGGGTGATGAGCTTAAAAGAAGATGGTAAAAGTTTGCCGGAAATTGCCGGTAACTATTACAACATCGTCTTTAAGGGCTTTATGCTGCTCTTTACCTGCATGTTGTTGTTTTTTGTGGGTGTGGTTTTCATCATGAGCCCAGCGGGCTTGCTGAGTAATTTGTCGTTTTTTGAAGGCACTTTCTTGGCCGGTAATACCTTTTGGGTCTTAGTGATCCTGGGTTATTACTTCTTTGCCACTTTGTTGCCGATTGATAAAATCATCACCAGACTGTATCCGTTGTTTGGTTTGTTGATGATTGTGATGACAGTGTCGATTGCTGTGGCTCTGTTATTTAATGCGCCGCACTTGGCCGAAGTAAACGATATTTTCTCTTACTTTCACGACAGTCATGACCATGGATTGTTAGAGCCAAACCCCGATGGGTTGCCAGTCTGGCCGTTGTTATTTGTCACCATTACTTGTGGTGCTATCAGTGGTTTCCACTCCACGCAGTCCCCGATGATTGCCCGTTGTTTAACCAATGAAAAATATGCCCGTCCAGTCTTCTATGGCTCGATGGTATGTGAAGGCTTAGTGGCATGCGTTTGGGCTTTAGCCGGTATTGCAGCATTCCCAGAAGGTTATGTGGGCTTAAAAGCTATGTTGGATCTGGGTGGCCCAGGACTGGTAGTGAATCACATTGCGACGTCCTATCTAGGTGTGATTGGTGGCGTGATGGCTATTCTAGCGGTTGCGATTTTCCCGATTACCTCGGGTGATACAGCGTTCCGTTCACTGCGCTTAACCATTATGGATGCGTTTAATATTTCGCAAACAACCCTGCACAGATTGGCTTTGGCTCTGCCATTGCTGGGCGTGGGCTACTTGATGACATTCCTCGACTTCTCGCTGATCTGGCGCTATTTCGCTTTCTCGAATATGTTACTGTCGACCAGTGTGTTGTGGCTCGCAACCAAGTACTTATTTGATCGCGGTACCTTCCACTGGATTGTCAGTATCCCTGCGGTAATTGGTACGGCGATCAGTGTGAGCTATATCGCTACAGCGAGTATTGGTTTGAATTTACCGATGGAATACAGCAAATGGATTGGCGTTGTGGTTGCGATTGTGGGCCTGATTGGTTTAATCATCCAGAACCATAAAAGAACCGTAATTGCGGTCGCTAAAGCTTAATTAAGGAGAATTTGGCCTGTTTTGTTATAAAGCGCTTGACACACAGGCCGAATGCGCGAATAATGCGCGCCAGTTGGCTACATAGCTCAGTTGGTTAGAGCGCAGCATTCATAATGCTGATGTCCCAGGTTCAAGTCCCGGTGTAGCCACCATATTTATTAGGGGTTAGCAGAAATGCTAGCCCCTTTTTTTGCCTAAAATTCGGCGAGTAGGCCAATGTCGAGTAAATCCTGCAAGGTTTTGCAGTATATTTGCTAGTGTCACCTAAGCAACATAATAAACCTGTAATCTAGTGCGTTATTCACATTGTATTTAGGAGTAGCTCATGGCTGCGAAAAAGATTTTGATGTTAGTGGGTGATTACGTAGAAGATTACGAAGTCATGGTGCCTTTTCAGGCGTTGCAAATGGTCGGCCATACTGTGCATGCCGTGTGCCCTGGGAAAAAAGCCGGTGAGTTTGTGCGCACGGCTATTCATGATTTTGAAGGCGATCAAACCTACAGCGAAAAGCCGGGGCATAATTTTGTGCTCAATTTTGATTTTGATGATGTGAAAGCAGAGGATTACCAAGGTCTGGTTGTACCCGGTGGCCGCTCGCCTGAGTATCTGCGCTTAAACGCCACTGTGCTTGAATTAATCCAAGCCTTTGATCAGGCCAATAAACCCATTGCTGCGGTATGCCACGGCCCACAGTTGCTGGCAGCAGCAGGCATCTTGGATGATCGCGAGTGTGCTGCTTATCCGGCTTGTGGTCCTGATGTGGAAATGGCGGGTGGGCATTACGTTGAACTGGACGTTACTGGTGCGCACCTTGAAGGTAACTTGGTCACTGCGCCAGCTTGGCCAGCACATCCAACTTGGCTGGCAGGGTTCTTAATGCTTTTGGGTACTAAAATCACTCTTTAAGTTCTGCTTTGGTTATGCGGCGTCCACTGTTGTGTGTTGAGTCTAGGGTACTGCTTGCAGGCCGTAGTTTGTCTCGCGCAGTGGCATTAAGCATTTGTCGCAACATGAGCTAACTCCACGTAGAATTACCCTGTTGTTAGAAATAACTGATTCGTGTCTTAAACAATGGAAGGAAATATATATGACGACTGTAACTTTTAAAGGTACACCGGTACGCATTGATGGCCATTTCCCACAACAAGGCGAGCAAGCTCCGAGCTTTAGTCTTGTGAATAAGACGCTGGATGAAGTGACTTTATCGAGCCTCAGTGGTTTTCGTAAAGTTATAAATATTTTCCCAAGTATTGATACGCCAACCTGTGCAATCTCTGTGCGTAAATTTAATGAGCAAGCTGCCAACTTAAAGAATACGCGTGTGCTGTGTATTTCTGCTGACTTGCCTTTTGCGCAAGCGCGTTTTTGCGGTGCTGAAGGCCTAGAGCGCGTGTTGATGCTGTCAACCATGCGTGATCCAGACTTTTTTCAAGTGTATGGCGTTGATATTGCTGAGGGTCCATTAGCTGGCCTAGCGGCCCGTGCAGTCATCGTTTTAGATGAAAACGATAAAGTGCTGTACAGCCAGTTGGTCGCTGAAATTGGTGATGAACCAGACTATGAAAGCGCATTAGCCGTTCTGAGCTAAGCCGAATGCGCTGCGGTATTGTTTGATACCGCAGCGCAGCCTAACCCTTAGTGTTGCCAGCGCTAATACCGTAATAAAAATATATGTGTCCATCTAGCAGTCGCTGAGCCAGTATCAAGCAAAAGCTGTGCTGTGCGCTTACCGCTGTGTCAGCAAAGTAAATTGAGCGTAAATGCACTGCCAAACGGGGTTAAGGCTGCTATCTTTCAAGCTCCCAAGGACTGTGAATAATTGATATGCCTGATTTATCGACCCGTACCACGAAAAAATCCTCAAAAAAGCTGGTGATTGCCGTACTGGCGGTGTGTTTAGCTGGTGCTGGTATTTGGTGGTGGCAAAGCGCTGCTGAATCCACTGCGCAAGGCCCGCGAATGGGCGGCAGTTTTATGGGTGCAGTGCCGGTCAATGCTCAACAAGTGCGCCTGGATCGTTTTGCTGTGCAGTTGCGTGCTTTGGGTACGGTAACGCCGTGGAATGCCGTGAGTGTCACCAGTCAAGTCAGTGGCGAATTAGATAAAGTGCTGTTTGACGAAGGGCAGTTTGTTGAGCAAGGCACTTTGCTGGCGCAAATTGATCCGCGTAATTTTCAAGCGGCGTTATTACAGGCCGAAGGGGCTTTGCAAGAAACCCGTGCGCAGTTGGCCAGTGCTGAGTTAGACCTCAAGCGCTATCAAGGCCTCTATAAAGAAGACTCGGTGGCCAGACAAACCCTTGAGCAGCAACAAGCCATGGTTGCGCAATATAAGGGCACGTTAAAAGTACGTGAGGCGCAGCGCGATGCCGCTCGTTTAGATGTTGAGCACACACAGATTACTGCACCGATTTCAGGCCGTTTAGGTTTGCGCGCGGTGGATGCTGGCAATTATGTGTCAGCAGCGTCCACAGAGTTGGTCACTATTACCCAAGACGATCCCATTGCCGTTAGTTTTACGATTCCTGAACATGAGCTACAGGCGGTGTTACAGGCCTATCGGCAAGAGCAGCCACTGCAAGTGCAAGCGTGGAACCGTGATGAAACTGAGTTGTTGGCCGAAGGCGTACTCGACAGTATTGATAACCAAGTCGATGTCACCACTGGCAGTGTGCGCTTGAAGGCGCGCTTTGCTAATCCTGAGCAGGTTTTATTCCCTAACCAATTTGTTAATGTGCATTTACAGGTCACTGTGCACGATGCAGCCCTATTATTACCGGCCGATGCCATTCAATTTGGCACCAATGGTCGTTTTGTGTGGCAGGTTCAAGATGACGACACTGTGGTGATTCAACCGATTGAGATTATCACCAGTGATGGCACGTCCAGCATGTTGCGCTCAGGCTTGGCGGCCGGTGACTGGGTGGTGGTGGAAGGTGTTGATCGCTTGCGCAGTGGCAGTAAAGTGGAGCGGGTTGCACCTGCTGGTAGCGAGCCGGCTGTGTCTGCTGAGTTGGCTGTGCCGCCAGTGACGGAGACTGAGCAAAACAGCCGAGGCGCAGGCAAGCAGCCTCAACAGAAGCCAGCACAATGAACGTCTCACGGGTTTTTATTCAGCGGCCGGTTGCCACCACGCTGTTGATGCTGGCGATTTTTTTAGCCGGCGCTTTGGCCTATCGATTATTGCCTGTAGCGGCGTTACCGCAGGTGGATTATCCCACTATTCGTGTGCTGACTTTGTACCCTGGTGCCAGCCCGCAAGTGATGAACAGCGCGGTCACAGCGCCGCTTGAGCGTCAATTTGGCCAAATGCCCGGTTTAGATCAGATGTCATCCACCAGCTCTGGCGGCGCTTCGGTGATCAGCCTGCGCTTTAGTTTAGACATTGAACTGGATGTGGCTGAGCAAGAGGTGCAGGCGGCGATTAATGCCGCGAGCAATTTGTTACCACGGGATTTGCCCGCGCCACCGGTGTATAACAAAGTTAATCCGGCTGATAGCCCGGTGCTGACGCTGGCCATTACCTCTAAGAGTGTGCCGCTGCCACAGGTCAATGACTTGGTCGATACCCGCATGGCGCAAAAAATTGCGCAGATTGGCGGGGTGGGTTTAGTCAGTGTCGGTGGCGGTCAGCGTCCAGCAGTGCGGATTCGTGCCAATCCGCAAGCCTTAGCCGCAGCGGGTTTAACTTTGGCTGATGTGCGCAGCATGATTACCAGTGCCAACGTCAATCAGCCTAAGGGCAGTATTGATGGACCGTCACGCATCACTCAATTGGATGCCAATGATCAGCTGCGCTCGGCAGAGGATTACGCTGAACTGATTATTGCCCATAACGATGGGCGCGTGCTGAAACTCACCGACGTTGCTGAGATTATTGAGGGTGCAGAAAACAACCGTTTAGCGGCTTGGGCCGATCTCAATCAAGCGGTCTTGTTAAATATCCAGCGCCAACCCGGTGCCAACGTGATTGAAGTGGTAGAAAATATTGAAGCATTGCTGCCCAGTATTATTGCCACTTTACCGGCCAGTCTGGAAGTCAGTGTGCTCACCGATCGCACACAAACCATTCGCGCGGCAGTCAGCGATGTGCAGTTTGAGTTGATGCTAGCGGTGGCTTTAGTGGTGTTGGTGACGTTTTTATTCTTAAAACGTATGACGGCCACTTTGATCCCATCGATTGTGGTGCCTTTGTCGCTGATCGGCACCTTTGCGGTGATGTACTTATTTGGCTTTTCGTTAAATAACCTCACCCTGATGGCGTTAACCATTGCCACCGGCTTTGTCGTCGATGACGCCATTGTCATGTTGGAAAACATTGCGCGGCATATTGAACTGGGCGAAACGCCGATGAATGCGGCGCTCAAGGGCGCAAAGCAAATCAGCTTTACCTTGCTCTCGTTAACTTTCTCGTTGATTGCGGTATTGATTCCACTGTTATTTATGGCGGATGTGGTCGGGCGTTTATTTCGCGAGTTTGCCATTACCTTGGCGGTGGCGATTTTAATTTCGCTGGTGATTTCGCTGACTTTAACACCGATGATGTGCGCGCGTTTATTGCGCGGTGGTGAAAAAGAAGAAAAAGACGACTGGCTCAGCCGCACCATTGATTATTACGCCAAGGGTTTGCGCTGGGTATTACAGCATCAGCTGCTGACGCTGTGGTTTGCCGTGGGCACTTTTGTACTCACTGCCTTGCTGTGGATGTGGGTGCCAAAAGGCTTTTTCCCTGAGCAAGACACTGGTGTGATTCAAGGCATTTCCGAAGCACCGCAAAGCATTTCCTTTGCCGCGATGAGTGAGCGGCAGCAGCGCTTAAGTGCAGTGTTATTAGAAGATCCGGCAGTGCAGAGTGTGTCTTCGCAAATTGGTGTGGATGGCGATAATCCCACCCTCAATACTGGCCGTATGCTGATTAACTTGAAGCCTTTTGCCCAGCGTGATGTGTCGGCCGCCGAGGTGATTAATCGCCTGCGCCCAGAGCTGGATAAGGTGCTGGGCATTCAGCTGTTTATGCAGCCGGTGCAGGATCTGAGTATTGAAGATCGCGTCAGTCGTACTCAGTTTCAGTTCAGCCTTGAGTCAGCCGATGAGCAAGAGTTGCAGACTTGGGTGCCCAAACTGGTGGCGAAACTGCAAAGTTTGCCGCAACTGCGTGATGTGGCCAGCGATTTACAGGCCAATGGTTTGCAGTACTACTTGAATATCGACCGTGATTTAGCCGGGCGTTTGGGCATCAGCATCGCCTCTTTAACTGATGCATTGTACGACGCCTTTGGCCAGCGCCAGATCTCGACCATCTTTACCCAGACCAGCCAATACCGTGTGGTGTTAGAAAGTATCAGTAATCCCGATGACGCCATGGCCGCTTTGCATGATGTGCACGTGCGTGGCGCTGATGGGCAGGCGATACGCTTGGCCAGCTTGGTTAAAGTGGAAGAAAAATCAGCAGCCTTGTTGCTCAATCACATTGGTCAATTTCCGGCGGTAACGGTGTCCTTTAATCTGGCCGAAGGCGTATCGCTGGGTGAAGCGGTGGAGCTGATTGAACAAACCGAGCTGGATTTAGCCATGCCAGCCTCCATTCAAAGCAACTTCCAAGGTGCGGCTGCAGCCTTTAGAGCGTCGTTGTCCAGCACCTTGCTGCTAATTCTGGCAGCGGTTATCACCATGTACTTGGTGCTTGGCGTGCTCTATGAAAGCTATATCCACCCGCTGACGATTCTTTCAACCTTACCTTCGGCGGCGATTGGCGCTTTGCTGGCGCTGTTTATCACCGGTAATGATTTAAGCCTCATTGCCATTATCGGGATTATTTTGCTGATCGGTATTGTGAAGAAAAACGCCATTATGATGATCGACTTTGCTTTGGATGCCGAACGCCATCAGGGACTTAGTCCGCAAGAGGCGATTTATCAAGCAGCACTGTTGCGTTTCCGGCCAATTCTGATGACCACCTTGGCGGCGCTGTTTGCGGCTTTGCCGTTGATGTTTGCCAGCGGCTCAGGGGCAGAGTTACGTCAGCCGCTCGGTTTGGTGATGGTCGGTGGTTTACTGCTGAGCCAAGTGCTGACGTTGTTCACCACGCCAGTCATCTACTTGTTCTTCGATCGCCTCAGTGCACGCACTAAAGCGCGTTTTAAGCTGGGCGTTGAGTCGTGAATCTGTCGGCACCTTTTATTCAGCGCCCAGTGGCCACCATGCTGCTGAGTTTGGCAATTATTTTGCTGGGGATTTTAGGTTACCGCTTGCTGCCAGTGGCACCGCTGCCGGACATGGATTTCCCAATGATTACCGTGCAAGCTAACTTGCCCGGTGCCAGTCCGCAAGTGATGGCAGCTACAGTAGCCACGCCCTTGGAGCGTTCGCTAGGTAGCATTGCCGGTATCAGTCAGATGAGCAGTCGCAGTGGGCAAGGCTCTACGCGAATTATGATCCAGTTTGATTTGGGCCATGATATAAATGCAGCTGCGCGCGAAGTGCAGGCCGCGATTAACGCAGCCCATGAGATGCTGCCCAGCGGTATGCGCAGCATGCCCACTTATCGCAAAGTGAACCCCACTCAAGCGCCAATTATGGTCTTGGCTTTAACCAGTGAGGTGCTGGAAAAAAGCCAGATGTACGACTTGGCCGACAGCATCGTGGCGCAAAAGCTGATGCAAGTGCAGGGCGTGGGCGATGTGCAAATTGGCGGCAGCTCTTTACCTGCAGTGCGGGTGGAGTTGGAGCCGCGCCGCTTAGAGCAATACGGCATTGCTTTAGATGATGTACGCCAGACCATCGCCAATGCCAATCAGCAAAAACCTAAAGGTCAGCTGGAGCAGGGTAATCGCCACTGGCAAATTCAGGGCAATGATCAACTGCACAAAGCTGAGGAGTATGCGCCGTTGATCATCCGTTATTACGATGGTGCAGCCTTGCGTTTGCGTGATGTGGCCACAGTCAGTGATAGCGTGGAAAACCGCTATAACAGTGGTTTTTTCAACGATGAAGATGCAGTGCTGTTAGTGATCAACCGTCAAGCCAGCGCCAATATTATTGCCACCATTGAAGCCATTCAGGCGGAGCTGCCGGCTTTGCAAGCGGTATTGCCAGCCAGTGCTAAGCTGGAAGTGGCAATGGATCGCTCGTCAGTGATTCGCGCTACCTTGCATGAAGCGCAGCGTTCGTTGCTGATCGCTACGGCTTTGGTGATTGGCGTGGTGATGCTGTTTTTAGGCCACTGGCGTGCCGCGGTGATTCCCGCATTGGCGGTGCCGGTGTCGCTGATTGGTAGCTTTGCCGCCATGTATATGCTGGATTTCTCCTTGAATAACCTGTCACTGATGGCATTGATTATTGCCACAGGGTTGGTGGTGGATGACGCCATTGTGGTCTTGGAAAACATTGCTCGGCATATCAATAACGGCAAGAAACCGCTGCAAGCGGCCATTGACGGTTCACGTGAAGTGGGTTTTACCTTGCTGTCGATGAATCTGTCGTTGGTGGTGGTGTTTGTTTCAATCTTGTTTATGGGCGGCTTGATTGAGCGCTTATTTCGCGAGTTCTCGATTACCTTAACGGTCGCGATTTTGATTTCGTTAGTGGTGTCTTTAACCTTGACGCCGATGTTGTCTGCGCGCTGGTTACGCGCCAATACTGTTGCTGAAGATAAGCCGCCCAATGCTATCCAGCGTTTTGGTTTGTGGGTTGCGGCCGGTTATCAGCGTTCACTGGCTTGGACGCTAAATTATCAACGCTGGATGCTCTTGGGTTTGCTGCTGACTATCGGAGTGAATGTGTGGCTGTTTATTGCCGTGCCAAAAACCTTTATGCCGCAGCAGGATACCGGGCAGTTGATGGGCTTTATCCGCAGCGATGATGGTTTGTCCTACCACACCATGCAGCCGAAAATGGAAGTCTACCGCCAGGCTTTATTGCAAGATAAAGACGTGCAAACCGTAGCCGGATTTATTGGCGGCGGCAGCAATGCCTTTCTAATTGTGCGCCTCAAACCCATTGCCGAGCGGAAAGATTCAGCACAGGCGATTGTCAACCGTTTACGTGGGCAGATTCCGCCGGTAGCGGGTTCGCGGCTGTTTCTCATGCCAGAGCAAGACCTCAACGTCGGCCGTCGTGAAGGTGGCAGCACCGATAATGAATATATGTTGCTGGCCAGCGACTTGGAAGATTTGCGCATTTGGCAACCACGGGTGCGTGATGCCTTAAAAGCCTTGCCGGAGCTGGTGGATATTGACAGTAAAGAGGGCCGTGGTGCACAGCAAGTGACCCTGGAAGTGGATCGCGCCACTGCCGCGCGGCTGGGGGTGGATATGGCGATGGTCACTTCACTGCTCAATAACGCCTTTAGTCAGCGTCAGGTATCCACCATTTATGAAAGCCTGAACCAGTACAGTGTGGTGCTGGAAATTGACCCCAAATTTGTTGGTTCGCCGCAAGTGCTGGAGCAAATGCAGGTGATTGGCGCCAATGGCGAACGTATTCCGTTATCGGCCTTTACTCGCTGGGAATCGAGCTTGCAGCAAGACCGAGTGCAGCATGATGGTCAATTTGCGGTGGAAAGCATTGGTTTCTCCTTAGCGCCTGGGGTGAGTTTAGAGCAAGCCAGCCAGGCCATTGAACAGGCCATGGCGAAGATTAATTTGCCCAATGAGGTGCAAGGGCGCTTAGGCGGTACTGCCGGTGTTTTCCAGCAAAGCCAAGGCGCGCAAGGCTTAATGTTGTTGGCGTCAATTGCCATTGTGTATTTGGTGTTGGGTATTTTATATGAAAGCTATATTCACCCACTGACGATTCTTTCCACCTTACCCTCGGCCGGTGTTGGGGCGTTATTGGCGATTCAGCTGACCGGTGGTGAGTTCAGTTTGATTTCACTGCTGGGGTTGTTCTTGCTGATTGGTGTGGTGAAAAAGAATGCCATTTTAATGATTGATCTGGCCTTACAGTTACAGCGCGAGATGAAAATGACTGCTGAGCAAGCGATTAAACACGCCTGTGCCCAGCGTTTTCGTCCGATTATGATGACCACCATGGCAGCGATTCTCGGTGCTGTGCCGTTATTATTGAGCAGCGCGGAAGGCTCAGAAACGCGCCAGCCGCTCGGCTTGGCCATTGTCGGTGGTTTGCTCTTGAGCCAGCTGTTAACGCTATACAGCACACCGGCTGTGTATTTGTTTTTTGATCGTTTAAGCGCGCGCGTACGGCGCAAAAAGCCGCCAGTAGAAGTGGAAGTAGCCCATGAAACCGATAGTTAAGCTCAGTCTGTTTGCCCTAGCTGGCGTGCTCTTAAGTGGTTGTGCGTTGGGCCCTGATTATCAGCGTCCAGCAGCCCCTTTAGCATTGGAGTTTCGCCACACCCCAGGCTGGAAAGTAGCGCAGCCGGCTGATTTGGATGCGTCCGTGGCCTGGTGGGCGCTGTATCAAGATGCCACCTTGGCTGATTTGCTCAAGCAGTTAGAGGCATCAAACCAAAACCTGCGTGCGGCAGAAGCAGCGTGGCGTGAGGCCCGCGCTTTAGTGAGCGGTACGCGGTCAGCACTGTATCCCAGTGCCACTGGGCAAGTGGGCACTACGCGTCGAGGTGATGATGCGGGTGTCAGTAAAAGTAACGAGGTGGCGTTGGGTCTAAGCTGGCAGTTGGATATTTGGGGGCAAGTGCGGCGCCAGGTTGAAGCCAGTGAAGCCAATGCTCAGGCCAGTGCGGCTGAGTGGGCGGGGGTGCGTTTAAGTCAGCAAGCTGAACTGGTGCAAAACTATCTGCAGTTGCGCGTGATTGATGAGCAAAAGCGTTTGTATGACGCCACTATTAGCGCCTATGAACGCTCGTTGCGCACCACAGAGAACCGTTATCGAGCTGGAATGGTTACCCGTGCTGATGTCAGTCAGGCGCTTACGCAGTTGCGCAATGCTCAAGCGCAACGCATTGATTTGGACTGGCAGCGCGCCCGTTATGAACATGCGATTGCCTTATTGGTGGGCAGCACGCCCAATGCCGTGCAGGTGGCTGCCGTTACGAGCTTGCCGGCATTGCCTGAGCTTCCTCTGGTCGTCGCCTCATCCTTATTAGAGCGGCGCCCAGATATTGCTGCGGCAGAGCGTCGGGTGATGGCCGCCAATGCGGAAATTGGTGTGGCGCAGACCGCCTATTTTCCTGATTTAACTTTGAGTGCCAGTGGCGGCTATCGCGGCAGTAATTTGGCCGATTGGATCAGTATGCCTAACCGCTTTTGGTCGATCGGTCCACAGTTTGCCATGACTTTGTTTGATGCGGGTTTGCGTCGCTCGAAAGTGGAGCAAGCGGAAGCGCGTTATGACCAGCAGGTGGCGCGTTACCGGCAAACCACCTTGCAGGCCATTGGCGAGGTGGAAGATGCCTTGGTGCAGCTCAATGTGTTAGCGCAAGAGATTGAAGTGCAGCGCGAAGCCTTGGTTGCAGCACAAGACGCATTGCGTTTAACTGAAAACCAATACGCCGCTGGCATGGTGGATTATTTGTCAGTCAGCAGCGCCCAAACTGCAGCCCTCAATAGCGAACGTGCGCTGCTGAGCTTACTTGGTACCCAATTGACCGCCAGTGTGCAGTTGATCAGCGCCCTGGGTGGTGGTTGGCACATAAAGGATACTCTTGCTCAGCAGAGCAGTGACAACGAAAGCGAATAAGTACTTCAGGCGCTGTTATGGGCATGGTAACGCCGCCGTTCAATCGACAGCATGCCCTGAGGCAACCTCTATAATAGGGACAAAATAATGGAAGAAGGTTTTTGGCAGACCCGCTGGCAACGCGATCAGATTGGTTTTCATCGAAATATTGTCAACCCAGACTTAGCAGCCTATTGGCCGCGTTTAGCGCTTGCAGCCAATAGTAAAGTTTTTGTGCCGCTGTGCGGTAAAAGCGTTGATTTATGCTGGTTGGCCGCACAAGGGCACAGTGTGTTAGGCGTTGAGCTGATTGAAAAGGCGGTGACTGATTTTTTTGTTGAGCAAGAGCTGACCCCAAACATTCGTCAGCAAGGGCCTTTTACCGCATACAGCGCAGGTGCCATTACTATTTTACACGGTGATTTTTTCAATTTAACTGCGCATGACTTAGCCGGTTTTACTGGGTTTTATGACCGTGCTGCTTTGATCGCTTTACCAGATGATTTGCGTAAACAGTATGCAGAGCACCTCAGTAAAATTATGCCGCGCGGTTGTAAGGGTTTGTTATTAACGGTGGATTACCCCCAGGAACAGATGAAAGGACCACCGTTTGCGGTGCCACCGGAGCAGGTTAAGCAGCTGTTAGGGGATACTTTTGCCCTGGAATGCAGCGCAGAGCGCGATATCCTTGAAGAAGAGTGGCGCTTTAAAGCCGTGGGCATTACCCGTATGTTTGATTATGTCTATTGTGTGCGTTGCCGCAGTTTGCCAGCTGCGCAGTAAGGCGGCAGCGCACATACAGTTTGCTGGTGCGTTGATGCAGCTAAATTATTGATTGCTGATGACTGATTGAGCTGATTGGCTCGCTACTGATATAGCCGGCAAAGCCTGGTAGCGGGCGTTGGAACCCGCGTACTTTGCTGCTGTCTCTATTGGGCTAATGGTTTGTTGTTAATACAGTAGACAGGTGAGCGCAGCTAGAATCCCTAGTTAAGAAGTGCCAGCGCAATGTTATCGATGTTGCTGCGCACAGCTCGATAATTTGGAGTCATAGATGACCAATCATGATAATCAAACAGAAAGTAAAGCATTAGACGTTGAGGTATCAGCCACTGAACAACCTTGCCCGCAGCGCCGCCGTCTCTTAACCATGCTTGGTGTTGGCATTGCTAGCGCCTATGTAGCGCCGACCTTATTCAGTGTTGGCGAAGCTGAGGCGCGGGGCTGGCATGAAGGACGTAAAAAACGTGGCAGTTATAACCGTGGTAGTTATTACCGCGGCAGTTACTCGCGTGCCAGTGGCTATGATGGTCGCCGTCGCAGCCGGATTCGTGAGTACTCGGAGGATCCGGTGTTGATTCTTGAAGATGTCATTCTTGGACCGCCAAGACGCTAATGCCTAACTCAGCGTTCGACCTTAGCTTGCCGATAATAGGTCGCTGTGTCCGTGTTGAAAATGCAGCGGATGCCATTGCTGCGCTGAGTCAAGCCATGCCCGGTTGGCCGCTCACTGTGCAGCCCGCGGCAGGACCAGCACCGGACATGTATATTTATCGTGATGAACAAGGTTTATGGCAAGGCTGGCGAGACGACCCAGAAGAGTTTGATTTACCCTCATCGGCCGCGGTGGCCTGCAGTTTAGTTGGCGAGTTAATTGGTCGGCGTTTAGATGCAGAGCCGGCATTATTGGGCCTGCACTGTGGCAGTGTCGAAATTAACGGCCAGTTGGTTATCTTTCCTGAAAGCAGTAAAGCCGGTAAAAGCACTTTAACTGCGGCCTTTGCTGCAGCCGGCTATCGCGTCTTTGGCGATGACGTGCTGGGTTTAACTGAGGCCGGTGCAGGCGTCGCCATGGGCGTGGCCCCACGTTTGCGCATGCCATTACCGAGCAGTTTTTCTTCCGAGTTTGTCGACTATGTTGAGCGCCACGCCGGCCCTGAGGATGAGTGCTATCGCTTTGTGATTCCTGCCGAGAACGCTCTTGCGCGCTACAATGACAGCAGTCCAATTGGTGCCATTGTTTTACTTGAACGCGGTGCACAGATTACTGCACCCGAACTGATTGAGTTAGCGCCGGGCGAAGGTTTACTGCAGTTACTTGGGCAGAACTTTGCTGACAGCGATACACCCAGTGCGGCGTTATTTGCGCGCCTTTTGCCCTTAATACAGCGTATTCCTTGTCTGTTGTTACGTTACTCCGAGCCCTTGGCGGGTGCCCGGTATTTAGCTCAAGCGATAGACAACCCACAGTTACACAAGCACCGCACAGCCAGCCTACTGGATCATCCTGTGGCCCGTGCAGAAGGTGCAGCAGAGTGTGCTCTAGGCAATGTTTGGCGCGCGGCCAGTGGCGTGAGTGTTTACCCGCTTGGCGAAGAATTGTTTTTGATTCATCCTGCCAGCGGCGTGCTTCACCGCCTCAATGCCAGCGCTAAGATTGCTTGGCAGCTGTTGCAGCAAGAGCCAGTCTCTGGTGATGCGCTAAGTGATGTGATTGCGGCTTATTTCAACGCACCCAGGGCTGCAGTCAGTCAGGATATTGCTGTGTTGTTAAATGCCTTAGCTGACGCTGGATTGATTATTGAGCAGTAGCGGTCATCTTCTGATACTTTATAGTAAAGTATTGTGTTTCTACTGGCCGGCACACCCTTATGTGCTAGCGTAAGGCTAATGTTCGTAAGTGGAGGTTTAGATGACTAAGCAACTCAATGTTGATGTCGCGATTATCGGTGCCGGAACGGGTGGCATGTACGCCCTGCGTGAAGTGCGTCGCAGCAAGCAAAGCTTTGTTTTAATTGACAGTGGTCCATTGGGTACCACCTGTGCTCGAGTGGGCTGTATGCCCTCTAAAGTGGCACTGCATATTGCTGAATACTGGAATGCGCAAAAAGAGTTTGAGCGTTACGGCATCAGTGGGGCAGAGCATTTGCGTTTAGATGGCGCGGTGGCGTGGCAAGCATTGCGCGAACAGCGTGATCGCTTTGCCGGTGGTGCTGCCAATAATGCGATCAAAGCGGCTGGTGAACATTTATTGATGGGGCGCGCACGCTTCTTAGAGCCCACTTTGCTAGAAGTTGAAAGCGAGTCGGGTATTCAGAAGGTTAAGGCCAAGTCTGTCATCATCGCAGCGGGTTCACGTCCTGTCATGCCAGGGTTTTTACAGCCCTTTGCTGAACACTGCATCACCACTGATGAGTTCTTTGAGATGCAAGAACTGCCTCAATCCATTGGTATCCTTGGCTTAGGGGCGATTGGTTTAGAGATGGGCTTAGCCTTGGCGCGTTTAGGTGTTGAAGTGCACGGTGCGGATATGGCCGAGACCGTGGGCGGTATCAGCGATCCAGAAGTCAGTAAGGTGGCCTTGGCAGAGTTTGCTAAAGAGATGCAACTGTACTTAGGTGCACCTGCTGAACTGGCTAAAGCAGATACAGGCGTACTGCTTAAAGCCGGTGGCAAACAAGTGCAGGTGGATAAAGTGCTGGTGGCCTTAGGTCGCCGCCCCAATACCGATCAGCTGAACTTAGCTGAAGCGGGCTTTGAGTTGGATGAGCGTGGTAATCCGCTGTTTAATCCCAATACCCTGCAAGTCGGTGATCATCCAGTGTTTATTGTTGGTGATAGCAATGCTTACCGCCCATTGATGCACGAAGCAGCGGATGAAGGTGCGATGGCAGGCTATAACAGCGCACAAGAGACGCCGCTGGCCTTTAAACGCAAAACTTCCTTGGCGATTGCTTTTACTAACCCCGATGTGATCAGTGTTGGTGCGCGTTTCGACGAGCTTAATCAGGATGATATTTTGATTGGCACGGCGAGCAGCCAAGCCAATGGCCGCAGTCGCGTGATCAGTGATCGCGAGGGCGTGTTGCGCCTGTATGCCAATAAGCACAGCGGCAAACTCTTAGGCGCCAGTATGGTGGGGGTGCGCGCTGAGCATGTGGCGCAATTATTGGCTTTGGCCATTGAGCGTGGAGAAACCGCCCACAGTCTTTTGCAGCTGGCATTTTACCACCCGGTTGTGGAGGAAATTGTTCAAGCTGCCGCGCAAGATATTGCCCGAAAAATCCCTGAAGCGTCCGGATTACCCTTTGGCTTGGTTTTAGCCGACGCATAATCGTCTACACTATGGGCCCGTTGTTGGTCGCAGCTGTTTAAGACAGTGCGGCCAGCCGCGGGCTTTTTTATGACTTTTAAACAATCAATACACAGCACAAGGACGCACCGTCATGCGCATTTTACATACCTCAGATTGGCATCTAGGCCAGCACTTTATGGGTAAAACCCGGCAGGCTGAGCACCGCGCATGGTGTGATTGGCTGGTGCAAACTGTGCAGGATCAACAAGCAGATGCCTTGATTATTGCTGGGGATATTTTCGATACCGGCACACCGCCCAGTTACGCCCGTGAGCAATACAACGATTTTATTGTGCAAATGCATGGCACTGGCTGCCAGTTAGTGATTGTGGCCGGCAACCATGATTCAGTGGCGATGCTCAATGAAAGCAAAGGCTTGCTGGGCAAACTCAATACCCAGGTGATTGCCACTGTCGGCGCTGAGCCGGATGAGCAAGTGCTGTTGTTAACCCAGCGCAATGGCGACGTTGGGGCCATTGTCTGCGCCATTCCTTTTCTGCGACCGCGGGATATTCAGCGCAGCCAAGCCGGGCAAAGTGCTGACGATAAACAAAGCGACTTGCAGCAGGCGATTGCCGAGCACTATGCCCAGCTGCATGCCCGTGCAGAGGCCAAGTGTGCTGAGCTGGGTGTCAAGGTACCCATTATTGGCACTGGGCACTTAACCACTGTAGGCGTGAGCTTAACTGAGTCAGTGCGCGAGATTTATGTGGGCAGTTTGACTGCTTTCCCAACCGATGCCTTTCCTGCCTTTGATTATTTGGCTCTCGGGCATATTCATCGCCCACAAAAGGTCGCGGGACTGGAGCATATCCGTTACAGCGGCTCGCCCATCGCCTTGAGTTTTGATGAGTCCAAGCAGCAAAAAGAATTGCTGCAAATTGATTTAGACAGCACCGGATTGCAGGCTGTGCAAGTGATTGAAATTCCGTGCTTTCAACGTCTGATCTCGTTAAAAGGCAGCTTGGCTGAATTAGAACAACAGTTTGCAGCGTTGGCAGGAGAGCTTGATTCAACAGCTGTGGCCTGGCTAGAGATTCAAGTGGAAGTGGATGATTATTACGCTGACCTAGATGAGCGGGTGACCGCGCTCTGTGCTGAGTTACCGGTGGAGGTTTTGCGCGTGCGGCGTTTACGCGGCAACAAAGTGGCGGGATTAACCGGTGATTCTGGCGAAGTGCTGGCCGAGCTGAGCCCCAATGAGGTGTTTGCCAAGCGCTTAGAGAATGAAGAGCTAAGCACAGATGAGGTTAAGGTATTAACTGGCCTGCATGGGCAAGTGTTAGAGGCTTTGCAGGAGACTGACCTATGAAAATCCTCAGCATTCGCTTAAAAAATATCAACGCCCTGAAAGGCGAGTGGAAAATTGACTTCACTCAAGAGCCCTTTAACGGCAGCAGTCTGTTTGCCATTACTGGCCCCACTGGCGCGGGTAAAACCACTTTGCTCGATGCCATTTGCTTAGCGTTGTACAGCCGCACGCCGCGCATGAGCAGTATTTCCAAAAACAGTAACGAATTGATGACCCGGCATACCGCCGATTGCTTGGTGGAAGTGGAGTTTGCCGTAAAAGATCAGGGTTACCGCGCCTTTTGGAGTCAGCGCCGCGCCCGTGATAAAGCCGATGGTGCGCTGCAAGATGCGAAAACTGAGCTGGCGCATTTAGATGGCCGTATTATCACCGACAAGCTCAGCGAAAAGCCTAAAGAAGTCGAGCGTTTAACCGGTTTGGATTTTCAGCGTTTTACCCAATCGATGATGCTGGCGCAGGGCGGTTTTGCTGCATTTTTAGAAGCCAATGCCAATGACCGTGCCGGCTTATTAGAGCAGCTGACCGGTACTGAAATTTACGGTGATATTTCTAAGCAGGTGTATGACACGCAAAAAGAGCAGCGTCATCGATTAGAAACCTTAAGCAGCCGTGCTGAAGGTTTACAGCTGCTCAGCGCGGAAGAACTCAGCTACACGCAAGCCCAGCTAAGTGCTGCCGAGCAACAAGCCAAGGCCCTAAAGCAGCAGCAAGAAGACTTACACCAGCAACAACAATGGCGCAGCAGCCTCGATCAAGCCCAAGCCAATCAAAGCCAAGCCCAATTACAGCTGCACAGTGCTGAAGCCAAGCAGCAGGATCATAGCGCTGATTTACAACGCTTGGCTGAACACGCCCCAGCGGCCTTGTTACAGCCGGACTATAAAGCCTTGCTAGCAGCTGAACAGGCAGCGCAGCACAGTCAGCAGCAGTTGGATCGTGCCCAGGAAAAACAACGGGCAGCTCAGCAAGAGGTCGAGCAATGCTCGTGGCAGCGCTATCAGTATGCCGAGCAAGCTGTGCAGCAGGTCAGCGAACAACTACAGTCCGTGCAAGCGGCCGAGCAGCAACTGCTTGCCCAACGTCAACTCAATGCGCAGCATGGCCAACTGGCGCAGCATCTCAGTGCTTGGCGCAATGGCTTTGCTTTGTTGAGTCGACAACAGTTGGCAATTAATAACAGTCACACTGAGCAGCACAAACTAACTGCAGCTATCGCTAAATTCAGCGCTGATTTAGCCAAACAACACGAGATTTATCAGCAGCAAGAGCAAGCGCTCAAGCCCCTCGAACAGGCTTGGCAAACCCAGCAACAGGCATTAGAGCAGGTGCTTGAACAGCGAACTGTCAGTGCTTGGCAAGAACAGCTGAGTCAGTTGCATGGGCACAGCCAGTATTACCAGTGGCTGTTGCAAGGCTATAGCAGCGAACGGGCTAAACAAACAGCGCTGGCTGAGCGTGCAGAACATGTGCGGGTGCTGAGCGGGCATATAACTGAGCAAGAAACATTGCGCGACAATTTGCGCGCGGCCTATAAAAGCTTAAATGAGCAAGTCAAAGATAAAGAACAACTGCTGGCACAAGAGCGCCGTATTGCTGGCTTGGAAGCCTACCGTGCCCAACTGCAGGCCGATGAGCCGTGCCCGCTGTGTGGCGCCTTAGAGCATCCGGCTGTCAGTGCTTACCAAGCTTTGGATGTATCGCACACTGAGCAGGCTCTAGCTGCCAAGCAAGCGGAGCGAGAACAACTAAGGGAGCAAGGCGTCGCTTGTGCCGAGCAATTAGCCAAACTCAGTAGTGAGCAGGCGCAACTGCTTAAGCAACAAGCCGCTGATGAGCTGGAATTGCAGACTATTCTCGCTGAAAAAGAGCGCAATTTATCTGCGTTGGATTTAGCAGCTAATCTTGCAGAAGCTGATTTTAATAGCGCTATGGCCGACTTTAAGCAGCGCATGGCTGATTGTCAGCAGCGTCTCAATGCCATTGCCCAAGCCCAAGAAAATTTGGCTGGCAGCGAGCAGCAGTACCGTCAGGCTGAGCAAGCACTGCGTGAATTGCAGCAGCAGATCAGCACTGTAGACAGCAATCTCAAGCTGCAACAGCAGCAAGAGGCAGACTTAATCAAGCGCAGCGCTGCACTGCAAGACGAGTGGCAAGAGCAGCAAGAGCAGCTCGAGCAGCAGCTCAAGGCTTTAGGCTACAGCGTGCCACAGGATTCTGCGCAGTGGCTGCAAGCCCGTGAGCAAGAAGCGCAGCAGTGGCAGCATGGAGAAACTCAGCTTAAAGAATTTACTCTTAAGATTAACGCGCTACAGGCTGAGCTGCGCAGCGCTGAGAAAGAACAGCAAGCAGCACACAGTCATTGGCAAGCGCTAAATATCAGCCCAGGCCAGCCACCTGCAGTCAGTAGTGATATCGCACAAGCGCTCGCGGCCAGTCATGCACAGTTGCAACGCAGCGAAAGTCAGCTGGCTCAGCTGCACGGGCAGGTACAGACTTTAACTGAGCGCTTAAAAGAGGCGCAGACCAGTTATCTAACCCTGCAAACCGAGTGGCAGGCACGTTTAGCGCAGAGTGAGTTTGCCGATGAACAAGCGTTTTTGCAGGCTTTGTTACCTGAGCAACACGCGCAGCAGTTACACAGCCTGAAGCAGGAGCTGGATACTCAGCTGCACGATGCCAGAACCTTATTAGTTGCTGCCAGCGCCCAGATAGAGTTGCTCAATAGTGCGCCGCAAACACAGCTGTCCAGCGCAGACTTGGCTGAGCAACGCACTGCGTTGGAGTCTCAGTTGAGTGAGCTTAATCGTCAACTAGGCACCTTAGAGCACCGCCTCAAGAGCGATGCGGATAATCGCGAAGCTCAGAAAAACTTACTGCACAGCATTGAGCAACAAAGGCAACGCTATGATCACTGGCAGCAATTGAATAGTTTGATCGGCTCAGCGGATGGCAGCAAATATAGAAAGTTTGTGCAAGGCTTAACCCTGGATCATCTGGTCAGTTTGGCCAACCAACAGTTGGCGGTGTTGCATAACCGTTACCAGCTCAGTCGCCGCGAGCAAGGCGAGTTGGAAATCGAAATTATTGATACTTGGCAGGGCGATACCCAGCGCGATACCCGCACTTTGTCTGGCGGTGAAAGCTTCTTGGTCAGCTTGGCGCTGGCGCTGGCTTTGTCTGAGCTGGTCAGCCAAAAGACCCGTATTGACTCGCTGTTTTTAGATGAGGGTTTTGGCACTTTAGACAATGAAACCCTAGAAATGGCTTTGCTGACTTTAGATAACCTCAACGCCGAAGGCAAAACCATTGGCATTATCAGCCACGTAGAGGCGCTGAAAGAGCGTATTCCCGTACAAATCAAGGTGCGCAAAGGTGCGGGTATGGGCTACAGCAGTTTGGATGAGTGCTATCGAGTGAACTAAACCTTGGCTGGCCTGCTCCACCCTGGGGTAGGCCATGGCAAACGATTGGAATGCAGACGGCGTTCAGTCTGGATGAGGGTTGCTTTTACCCTGATTCTGCTAAGTACGAGTAAGTACGTCTGTGTTAATATCTCGCGCTAATTTTCCTTAGCGTTCACAGCTAAAATAGAACGGTTACCAAACACATAATGAATTTGATTGCGGTAAAAACAGCCTTGTTTTTATCTTGCGCCATTGCACTGCAGACATCGCTGGCGCAAACCGAAGAAATAGATGGCAGTAGCAGTGAGCATGCGATGGTGCGCTCGTCGGTGTTTTACGACTTGATCAAGCCGGTGCCAGCAAAACCTTTCTGGTATGTGCAGACCAGTGTCTATACCAAACACTTTCGGCCTAAATCAGAGCACAATAATAATCAAGAATTGATTGGTTTAGAGCGCCACACAGAAAACAGCTATTTAATGGGCGGCGCAACTTTTTTACACTCTTATCATAAGCGTTCTTATTATGGCTATGTGGGTAAGCGCTATGATTTTGACGGCACACCGTTTTACGGCAAACTCACAGCTGGCTTGATCTACGGTTACAAGGGCGAGTACCGCGATAAAATTCCTTTTAACCGCTTTGAAATTGCCCCTGCAATAGTACCCTCGTTGGGGCTTAAGTACCGCCATGTCGCTGCTGAAGTGGTTTTGTTGGGTGGAGCAGCTACTATGATTAATATTGGTTTGGAACTGTAAAATTTAGAAGGTTAATACGGCCTGCCTACATCTAAATGCGCATAGCGTTTTAAAGTTTTCAGCGGCAGGCTAAAGCAAAACTTGATTTTGATCACGCAACAGGAGTTGCAGTCATGCCGAACACTTTCAACGTTAATCAACTGCCTTTTGGTTTTCTCACTGAAGATGAAAAAAAGCTGCTGCTCAGCACTGTGCAGCGCAAAGAATATCAGCCTTTAGATGTTTTGCTCGCCGCCGGTGATGTCGCTCAAGGCGTGTTTGTGGTGTACCAAGGGCGTGTTGCTGAAAGTGAATGCAAGACGCAGCCCAGTACGCAATTAATTGAGCAGCATGCGGCTTTTATGCATTATGAGGCTGGCGAGTACTTTGGCAGCTGGTCAGTGTTTAACGGCAAGGCGATTCATAATTTCGTTGCGGTGGAAGCCACGGTTTGCCATTTGATTCCAACGCAAACCCTGCTCGAATTAGTAGATAGCAACTCGCTGTTTGCTGATTACTTTCAACAAAACCTCACCGCTAAGCGTGAAATTATTGCCCAGCATGCGCCCAATCAAGATATGGCTGAGTTTATGTTGGCGCGCATCGCGGATAGCGCTATCCGTGCGCCGCTCATTGTTGAAGAAGGCACGACCATTGCTGAGGCCACACGCTTGATGCGTGAGCAGAAAGCAGATTGCTTGCTGGCAAAAAAAGGTAACCGCTATGGCATGGTGACCGGTACCGACTTGCTGGATGCAGTGATTATTGAGCGATTGCCTTTAGATACTCATGTTTCACGCATTGCCAGTTACCGTTTAATTCGTATCAGCCCCGACGACTACTTGTTCAATGCGTTGATTATTATGACGCAACAGCAAATTGAGCGGGTGGTGGTAATGGGTGAGAAGCGTCAGCTCTTCGGTATTATTGAGCTGACGGATGTACTGAGCCAATTCTCCAGTCACTCGCACGTGATTGGTTTGCGGGTGGAGCGGGCGCAAACCGTTGCGGAACTGCGCGAGGCCTCATTTGGCTTGACCCAACTGATTAAAGGTTTAATTTCCACTGGGGTGAAAACGCGCTTCACCATGGAGTTATTGGCTGCGTTAAATAGCCGTATTCTAAGTAAGTTATTTGATTTGATTGTTCCTTTAGAGGTGCACCCTCACGTGTGTTTGATTGTCATGGGCTCGGAAGGGCGTGGCGAACAAATCATGAAAACCGACCAAGATAATGGTCTAATTTATCGGGACGGTTTAGATTGGCCGCAAATGCACGAAGTGATGAAAGAGTTCAGTGAGACCCTGATTTCATTTGGTTTCCCACCGTGCCCAGGTAATATTATGGTGTCCAATCCTGAGTGGATTAACTCAACAAAACAGTGGGCCGACAAGTTGACACGCTGGAGCAAGAGTTACGAAGGCGAGGCGACGATGAATTTATCCATTGCCAGTGACAGTAAGCCAGTGGCTGGCAATGTGGCGTTGTTTAAGGTTGCGCGAAATATTTTCTTTCGCCGTATTCAAGACAATGAAATTTTCTTTTCCCACTTCGCGAAAGCCGCCTTGCATTTTGATACGCCACTGACGTTCTTTGGACGCCTGAAAAACAGCACAGGCCTAGATATTAAAAAAGCCGGAGTCTTTCCCATTGTGCATGGGGTGCGCAGCATTGCTCTGGAAGCGAAAATCACCGAGACCAATACTTTCAAGCGCCTTGAGCAGCTCGTTGAGAAAGGTGTGTTGCAAAAAGAGCTGGCGGATAACTTGTCAGAAGCTTTGAGCTATTTTGTGCAAATCCGTTTGCATCAGCAAATCAGTCGTCACAGCGGTGATCCTACTGAAATTGATAAAGTACCCAATGAGGTCAATATTAAAATCTTGACCGCATTGGAGCGTCAACTGTTGCGTGACTCCTTGGCGGTGGTAAGGGATTTTAAAAAATACTTGATTCAGCGCTATCACTTAACCTTCTAAGCTCAGCAGTACGCTGCAGTAAGGAGAATTCTTATGGCATTTCCAGATTTTTTCGAACAAGCGCCAGTGATTCGTTTGCGTGATCCACTGGCCGAACTGCTTGGCAGCGCCACAGATGGCGTAATGGATTATCACTATGTCGATGCGGTACGCCTGGCGGGGCATTCTTGCCCAACTGTGGCAGGGGCTTTTTTAACTGCGCGCGCTGCTTTAACTGCACTGTATCCCGATGCACTACCTGAGCGTGGCGCGATTAAAGTACACCTACCTGAACCAGAAACGGCAGGCACGAGCGGTGTGGTCGCGCAGGTATTGACACTGATTACCGGTGCCGCAGCGCAGGGTGGCTTTAAAGGTATTGGGCCACGTTTTGCCCGCAATGGGCTGCTGACTTTTGCGGCGCACGGTGTAGAAAATAATGGCCTGATTCGCTTTCAACGAATGGACACAGGAGCAGCTGTTTTGGTTAAGTTTGATGGCCATGGCATACCTGCTGCTGAGTCGCAGCGAGAGCGCATGCAGGCAGTGGTGCAAAATCGCGAAACCCCTGAACAGCAATTGGAATTTGGCCGTCTCTGGCAAGAGCGGGTACGGCGGATTCTATTAGAGCATGCTGATGATCCTGCGCTAGTGAGTATAGTGCCGCTTAACTAAAGCATTGCCAAAGAACAGCTCAGCCCAGCATGGCATGAACAGCTGTGCTGGGCTGGTGCAAACGCACCGAGTCGAGAAGTGCGCCTATTCTCATCGTGACGAGACAGCCATTGCTGAACGCACCCAGCAACTGCAGTCAAAGTTATCCAACCTTATTTATACATATCGTTATTTTGCAAATCGATGCAATGATCATCGAGTGGAGAAATTATGAGCAATAAAACTATTATCGTACAAAGTGGCGGCGGGTATGACCGTGTAATCGTCACTAACAGCGAAGCTGCCGCACCTAAGTGTGGCGAAATTAAAGTTCGTCTTCATGCCAGTTCACTCAATTACCATGATTTTGCTGTGGTGAGCGGTATGTGGGGACCCACAGAAGATCGGATACCCATGGCAGACGGCGCTGGTGAGGTGATTGCGGTTGGCGAGGGCGTGACTGAATTTGCAGTTGGCGATAATGTGGTCAGCACCTTCTTCCCCAATTGGCTTGATGGTGAAGCAGAAGAGGAAGGATTTGCCGCAGTGCCAGGCGATGGTGTGGATGGCTATGCGCGGGAACAAGTCACCGCTCCTGCTACCTCCTTCACCCATGCTCCTAAAGGTTACAGCCACGCTGAAGCGGCGACTTTAACCACTGCAGGTTTAACTGCTTGGCGCGCATTGTTTGCTGATGATGCCCTTAAGCCAGGTGATACGGTGTTAGTACAAGGCAGTGGTGGAGTGTCTATTTTTGCCCTGCAATTTGCCAAGCTGGCCGGAGCTCAAGTGATTGCCACCTCATCCAGCGATGAAAAACTGGCGCGTCTCAAAGCTTTGGGTGCAGACCATTTGATCAACTACCGTAAAGATCCTAATTGGGGTGAAACAGTACGCGAGCTTACCAGTGGTAGAGGTGTTGACCATGTGGTTGAGGTGGGTGGACCTGCGACTTTGCAGCAATCCATGACTGCTGCCCGCGTGGGTGGCCATATTTCAGTGATTGGCATTTTGACCGGTGTGTCGGGTGAGTTCCCATTGGTGCAAGCGCTGGCCCGTCAACTGCGTTTGCAAGGTGTGCTAGTGGGCAGTCGCGCGCATCAGCAAGCGATGATCCGTGCCATTGATGCCAATGGTTTGCGTCCAGTGCTTGATCGCAGTTTCGCGCTGGAGCAACTCGCTGAGGCTTTCCGTTACCAAGAAACCAATCAGCACTTTGGTAAAATTGTACTGGAGTTTTAATTAAAACGGTTCTAGGTTTTTTTCAACCAGTTGGCCTTGTTCTGGATCAAACTGCATACGCTGCAAGCGCTCGACAAACCATTTAAGCCCTTTGCCATTATTGCTGCGCTGCCAGGCCACGGAAATATCTACAGGCGGTCGCGCGGCATCCAAAGGCAGTACCACTAGCTGACCTTGTGCCAGTTGTTGGGTAATGCGGTGATGCGGCAAGTAGCCAACGCCCAGCCCTTTGCATTGCGCGGCAATTTTGTGCTCGATAGTGGGCACATAGATGCGGCTACGACCGTCTAGTAATCCTGCTGAGCGAGTGGGTAAACGCTGCGAGCTGTCGGCGACGATAACAGTGGGGTGGTCTTGGATGGCGCTGGTGGCTAACGGTGTGGGCAGATGTGTCAGTGGGTGATCAGCAGCAACGGCGAACTCAAATAACACCTGACCTAACGGGTGGGTGGCATAGCCGGGCGCTGGCGGCATGCCTTCGGCGCCAATTACCAAGTCGCAGCGGCCATCGATCAGTGCGTCCCAGCTACCACTGAGGACTTCTTCGCTGAGGCGTATTTCGGTCTTAGGTTGGATCCGCTGGAATTGTTCAATTAAGTCATAAATGGCATCGCAACTGAGTACGCTTTCAATACAAATGCGCAATTTGACCTCCCAGCCATCTGCGGCTTGGCGTGCTAGGGCAGTCAACTCTTGCGCCGCCGTTAAAATTTGCCGGCCTTGCTCTAGGACCAAGCGACCAATGGCGGTGAGTTCAGCTTTGCGGCGGCTGCGATCAAAGAGTTCAACGCCTAAGTCTTCTTCAAGCTTATTGATGGTATAGGACACCGCCGAGGGAACACGGTGTAATTCTTCAGCTGCCGCAGCAAAGCTTTGCCGGCGTTCGATGGCATCAAGGGTTTGCAGTGCATCTAAAGTAATGAGTAAGGTCATAATTCAGTTTTCCTGATCTCTGGGGTCCAATAATTACCAGACTAACGGGCTAGTCTTTGCAGTACAATGGCCAGATAAAGCAGTAAAACTGGTTGTGTTTGCCGCTCATGCTTTGCCCCCAGTAAAGAGCGAGTAACTGTTGCGAATTGGCCATATAGCGAGTCTAGTTGCGCTAAGTGCTGTTAATTTATAGGGCATGCTGCAAAAATACATGCCATAGGCTTCTAAAGTGATGATCACCATGCGGACTCGGCACATTCTAAAAAAACTACAACTCTGGTATGCCAAGCTGCCGTTGCACTGGTTGCTGGCCGCGCTAGTGGTAATCCATGGTTTTGTCTTGCTCAAGGCCACATTGCCTGCGGTGTATCGCTTGTTCAGAACCCCATCGGCTGACTGGCTCAAAGATCAAAATGTCCATGAGTTTTTAGATTCAACTTTAATTGCCGTACTGTTTGCGCTGATGCTCGGCGCGGGGTTGGTGATTAACGCCATAGGTTTAGCCTTGCGCGCCCGTACCGCTTGGTTCATGAGTTTATTTTTACTGTTGTGTAATTTGCTCTATGACGTAATTTATGGGCAGAGCTTTATCAGCTTAGCCAGCGTCAACAGTTACCTGCTGTTCTTGGTGATTTTACTGGTGTTATATGGTCGCCGCTTTAATCAGGCCAGTGTGGTCTCTGGCTCTTTATTTGCGGTGCTGGGTGTGTCGCTACTGCTGATGTACTCGACCTTTGGCACGCTTTACATGGGGCTCGAGTACTCACCGCCCATTACTGATATTAGCAGTGCTTTCTATTTTTCTATCGTGGCCATGTCTACTGTGGGCTTTGGTGATATCGTACCCAGCACAGCTGATAGTCGGCTATTTACCACGTCCATTATTATTTTAGGCATTACTGTTTTTGCCACTTCGGTCAGTGCGGTCATTGGGCCTATTTTACAGGGGCGAATTAAGCATTTAGTTAATGGGAAAGATAAAAAGCGGATGAAAAAGAATCATATAATTATTGCCGGTGCCACGCCTTTAGCACAGAGTGTTTACAGCGTATTGCGCAAAGCCGATCATGATGTCGTAGTGATTGTACCCCCTGAAGTAGCGCATGATTACCCAGCAGATACTGATATTATTGTTGGCGATGCTACGGACTCAGCGGTGCTTGCCCAGGCTAATGCTGCTTTCTCCACCTATATCTTGGCTTTGCGCGCTGATGATTCAGAGAATGCCTTTATCGTCTTGGCTGCCCACGAGGAAGGTGGTGAGCAAACCCGCACCGTCGCTTTGGCGAACTCATCGATTCATTTGAATAAAATCAAACAGGTGAATCCCGACGTGATTTTATCGCTGCAGTCATTAGGCGCAGAAATCTTAGGACGCTTAGTCACCGGTGAGCCAATTACCGATGAGCTGATCTCACAGTTGCTATTGCCTTTAGACAAGCATGCGGCGCCGCCCAAATCGACTTCGTCGAGCAGTTAGTGCTGCTAGCACTTTAATTTTGTGCGGTTTGAGGTCAGGGCTTGTCGACTTGGCCTGAGCCGCTTTGCATATTATTTAAAGCGCTGGTTTTTCTTGAGGGTTTTTTGTATTTCTTTAAACGCCATCATCAGCTTTTGTCGACGGCTTTTGTTTTTTGCTGTGAAGATGGCAAAAAGGGCGATCAGTATCGAAAACGCCAAGCCGAAGACTTCCTCTGGGCTGTCTGGCAGCAAGAAAAAAGTATCTGGGGTTATGACGGTGACAACACTTTCATCCAGCTTGGCAGCCCCTAGAGTCATATAAACAGGTGCATGATCAGACATGTGTTTGCGGCTGTCTTTATGGTTCAACTTGAGCATTTTGGGAAATGAGATAATACCAGCTTGGCCGATTGTTAAGTTTGTATTAAGCTCCACCCAAATGTTGTCGTACAGGTTGGCATATTGGCCATTTTTTTCTGAAAGGGTTGAAGCACCCTCAGTGATCAAAGGCTTGGCGTATCTTTTTAAAGCGCTCCACGATTCGTGAGTGGGTGGCATATTAAAGTCACCGGCCAGCACGAGTGGGGTGTTGGGGTAGGTGGCCTGCATCCAGCGCCAATAATCAGCTAATGCCTGAATTTCTGGGGTGCGGTCCTGCACACTTTGCCCATATAAAATATGCACTGTACCCACTGCCAGCTCGCTATTGTCATGCTTGGACCTGAATTTTGCCGAGAACGGCTCACGAATAAATTTGTTACCACGGTCTGGGTAAAACTTAGGGCTATACACCACTTCAACGGCTGCATCACGCCACAAAAAGGCATACATTTCTTTATAGTTTTTTGAGCCCACGGGCTGAGAAATAAGGTAGCTCCAGTCTTCTTCGGTATGCCTTTCAACCGCTTGCTTTAGGCGCAGTAAACCTTCTTTTGTCATCACTTCCTGTATGGCGATTAAATCCACCTTGCTGGCGATCGCTGCAAGTCCTGTGTATTTCTTGTGATCACCATGCCCGAGGTGTTGAATGTTCCAAGAGGCAAAAATAATGTCACTGGCGCAGGCGTAAGCAGTGGGTCCAAGAGTGCCAAACAGTACAAAAACAGTTAACAAGCATGCACGGTATTGCTGAGGTAAAAAACGTAAAAAAAACACTGCTTAGATATTTCCTAAAGATAAAAGGGTTACTTATTGCTGCCTTGAGGGCAGAAGGGAAGCTGCGCTGAAGTTAAGTGGCTATAAAAACGCAGCAGTATACCTGTCTAAGCCTATTTATTGCTGGGATTTACTTGTTTGGGGTTGTTTGCAGCACTGAGCGTGTTAAACGCATTTAGTCCGTAGCGCTAATGCCCGTTGTCATGGGCTGGCGCTTTATGGTCAAAGTATGCTGCTGAAACTAGAGCACGAGCGGTTGGGAACTACCTGTCTTATGGCTGCAGGCGTTTCGTTTTGAGCAGAAAAGTATTGGTTCAATTATTTTGATCTTTTATATCAAAACGTTCCGTTATTATTCGCCAACCCAATCAACTATGGTAGTTACATCGAATAACAGAACTGATACGACTTTATATAAATGAACTTTAAAGCGTAGCAGATCATCAAATGTATTACAGGCACGTGAGAAGAAAAATGCTTCCCTCGCGCATCCAAACAAAAACAAATATGGAGGCTCCATTATGGGCGTATTAGTAGACGGTCAATGGCATGACCAATGGTATGACACTGACTCCACTGGCGGTAAATTTGAGCGCAGTGAGTCACAATTTCGCAACTGGGTCACCGCTGATGGCAGCGCTGGACCAAGTGGTGAAGCAGGCTTTAAGGCTGAGGCGGGGCGTTATCACTTATACGTTTCGTTAGCTTGCCCTTGGGCGCATCGCACGCTGATCTTGCGTACGTTAAAAGGACTGGAGTCGATGATTTCAGTGTCAGTGGTCAACCCTTATATGCGTGAGCATGGCTGGACCTTTATCGAAGATACAGGCGTCGTTGCTGATCCGTTGTTTCAAGCCAAGTATATGCACCAGATTTATACCACCGCAGACCCTAAATACAGTGGTCGGGTGACCATCCCAGTGCTGTGGGATAAACAGCAAAATGTCATGGTGAGCAACGAATCGTCTGAGATTATTCGTATGTTCAACTCAGCTTTTGACCAGGTTGGCGCAAAACCTGGCGATTATTACCCAGAGGCGCTGCGTGCCGAGATTGATAGCATCAACGCGCATGTCTACGACAACATCAATAATGGTGTTTACAAAGCGGGTTTTGCCACCAGCCAAAAAGCCTACGAGCTGGCCGTGTTCCCCTTGTTTGAAGCATTGGATGAGCTGGAACATCGCTTAGCGAACAATCGTTATCTGTTAGGTGATCAGATCACTGAAGCGGACTGGCGTTTATTTACCACGCTGATTCGTTTTGATGCGGTCTACCACGGGCATTTCAAATGCAATCTTAAGCAGATCGAGGATTACCCGAATCTGGCAGGTTATATGCGCGAACTCTACCAGTGGCCGGGTGTGGCGCAAACGGTAAACATGGCGCATATCAAAGAACATTATTACCGCAGCCACGACACCATTAACCCAACCGGTGTCGTGCCCGCAGGGCCAGTGTTAGATTTTGAGCGCCCGCACGGACGCAAATAATTGCTCCACCACCCGTCGGGCCACTGCGCAGAGACATAACGCGCTGCTCAGTGGCGGCACAGCCACCCAGTGTTTGAGGACGCTTATGCAAGCTTTACAATTTACTGCAACCGGTTCGCTCGATACGCTGCAATTGCGCCAGTTACCTCAGCCAGTACCAGCGGCAGGCGAGGTGTTGGTTGAGGTGCGGGCGACCGGGGTTAATCCTAGTGATATTAAAAACGTACAGGGCTTATTTCCTTACACCACCACGCCGCGTATTCCCGGACGGGACTTTGCTGGAGTAGTGGTCGCGGGGCCAGACGAATTGCTTGGTCAAGCCGTGTGGGGTGGTACGGGTAAGGGCTTTGGTTTTTACCAAGACGGTTGTCATGCCCAGTATGTGGTGGTGCCGGCCAATGCGGTCGCACCGTTACCCAAATCACTCAGCTTTGCCCAGGCGGCCACCTGTGGTGTGCCCTTTATCACCGCTTGGGATGCCCTTGAACGCAGTCAGGTAAAAGCAGGTACTCGCTTGTTAATTATCGGTGCCGGTGCTGTGGCTAAAGCAGCGCAGGTTTTAGCTCAAGCACGCGGTGCAAAAGTGGTTATGGCGGTGCGCCGTGCTGATGTTGTGCAGAGCTTGCAAGCGCAAGGCATCACCGCGTTTAAGCTCAGCGAAGAAGGGCAACTAGCAGAGCAGGCGCGCGAACATTTTCAGCAGCAAGCGCCCGAAGTAATTTTTGAAACCACAGGTTTTTGGTTAGCAGCAGCAGTCAATAGTGTCGATACTTTTGGCCGTGTAGCAATTATTGCCGCACCTAAGGATGGCTTGATCAGTTTGTCGTCTTTAAATTTATACCGCCGCGGCGGCTCCATTGTTGGGATCAACTCGCTGCTGTACAGCCTAGAGGACTGCGCGCAAATGCTGACGCAAATCGGTGCGGCATTTGACGCTGGCTTAGCAGTGCCCAGTGGTTTTATTGAATTGCCACTGGCGGATGCGGTAGCGGCTTACCAGCAGGTGAGCGCCGGCGCTTCCGAAAAAATCGTGCTGATTCCCTAAGTGACTGCTGACCAGAATTATCTTTAACAGGAGGCTCAAAAATGATTGAACTACGACCTTATCAAGAGCTTGGCGGCGCTCATCATGGTTGGCTGGATACGCGCCACCATTTCTCCTTCGCCGATTATTACAACCCTGAGCGGATGCACTGGGGCCAACTCAGGGTGTGGAATGATGACACCATTGCCGCACGTTCAGGCTTTCCACCGCACCCACATCGCGATATGGAAATCATCACTTATGTGCGCAAAGGTGCCATTACCCATGAGGACAATCTGGGTAACCGCGGCCGTACTGCCGCAGGGGATGTGCAGGTGATGAGCGCTGGCACCGGCATTGCCCACAGCGAGGTGAATGAAGAAGACGAAAGTACGCAGATTTTTCAGATCTGGATTATGCCCGATGAGAAAGGCTTGCCACCGACGTGGGGCACTAAACCCTTTCCTAAGGGCGAGCGCAGCGGCTCTTTTATCACCTTAGCCAGTGGCTTAGCGAACGATTCTGAAGATGCCTTAACCATTCGTGCCAGTGCGCGTTTGGTGGCGGCCACCTTAACCGCTGGGCAAAGTGCTGAATATCACATTGCACCAGGACGTAAAGTGTATTTAGTACCGGCCAGCGGTCAAATTGACATTAATGGCGTGGTCGCCAAGGCCGGTGACGGTGTGGCAGTCAGCGATGAGCGACTACTAACCGTTAGTGCTCAACAAGACAGCGAAATTGTTCTAGTGGATGTGGCATAAGCAGTGCTATTGATCTGCAAGAGTGTTTGAGGCGAGTGGTTCGCCTCGATTAGAAAAAATAGCGACACAATTAATTTTATTGAAGAGGAAACACAATGACTAAAGTACTGGTTTTATACCATTCCATGTACGGCCATATCGAAACCATGGCCAATGCCGTAGCCGAAGGCGCCCGTGGCGTAACTGGGGTTGAGGTCACTATTAAACGTGTACCAGAAACCATGGATGCGGAAATTTTTAAAAATGCCGGTGGTAAAACCGATCAAGCGGCAGCAGTGGCGACACCAGCAGAGCTAGCTGATTATGATGCCATTATCGTTGGTACGCCAACCCGCTTCGGTAATATGAGCGGACAAATGCGCAACTTCTTTGACCAGACCGGTGGTCTGTGGGCGAAAGGCGCGCTGGCCGGTAAAGTGGCCAGCGTCTTTACCTCAACCGGTACCGGTGCTGGCCAAGAGATGACTATCACCTCAACGTGGACCACACTGGCTCACCACGGCATGATCATTGTGCCAATCGGTTACACCACGCCAGAGCTGTTTGATATTTCTCAGGTCAGTGGCGGCACCCCTTATGGTGCATCGACCCTGGCTGGCGGTGATGGCTCGCGCCAACCGGATGCCCGTGAGTTAACCATTGCTCGTCATCAGGGTGCGCATGTGGCGCAGATTGCCGCTAAGCTGAACGCGTAACCCCTAGCTAAGCGCTGTACCCTAGGCCATAAATCTCTAGTATAGAAGGGGATTTATGGCCTTTTTTGTGATTGCTTTAAGGGCTTTTACAGTTGTTTAGATGTTGATAGCTCAGGAGTGACCTATGCATATTGGTATTTTAACCTTTACTTTTTCCTTGCCAGGTTGCAGCTCTTTAAAGGAGAAACGTCAGCGTGTTGGTGGTTTGCATGAACGCTTTGGGCGTAACCCAGCGGTGGCGGTGTGTGAGAGTGGCGAGCTGAATCGGCACGATGCTAGCGAGTGGTCTTTTGTTGTGGTGGGCAGTAGCAAACGCGAGGTTGAATCATTGTGCAGCCAAATTGAAGACAAGGTGCAGCGTACGGTAGAGGGACGCGTGCTGGACGTTGTTCGCGAGTTTTTATAGTGCACTTTCAGCTCAGCTGGGCTTCGCTTACTTGAGTGGCGCGGGTGCTTTTCCTACATACTTAGTTAGAATGGCGGCTCTTTTAATAATTATGAGCTTCTGCCATTAAGGATTTGTTATGGATACCTCCCCTAAACGGGAAAGAACTATAAATCCAACGGTGTTTTATACGTCAGCGTTTCTGATCACTGTTTTAGTTCTCTTCGCCAGTATTTTTCCCAGTATTGCCGACACTTATTTTACTAAAATTCAAACCTGGATCGTTGGCCATGTCAGTTGGTTTTATGTACTGACCGTTGCCATTATTCTGCTATCAGCCGTTTATCTAGCCGTAACCCGTTACGGTGATATCAAATTGGGCCCAGATCACAGTAAGCCTGATTATAAAAATATGTCATGGTTTGCCATGTTGTTTTCTGCCGGAATGGGAATTGGCTTGATGTTCTTTGGCGTGGCTGAACCAGTCATGCATTTTATTTCACCGCCGGTGGGCGAACCCCACACCATTGAAGCAGCCAGAGAAGCGATGAAGCTGACCTTCTTCCACTGGGGTTTACATGCGTGGGCAATTTACGCCATGGTGGCGTTGATTTTAGCTTTCTTCTCGTACCGTCACGGCCTGCCGCTGACTTTGCGTTCAGCGCTGTACCCGCTGATCGGTGAACGCATTTATGGCCCCATTGGTAATGCTGTGGATATTTTCGCAGTCATCAGTACCATTTTGGGTATTGCCACGTCCTTGGGCTACGGTGTACTGCAGATCAATGGTGGTTTTAACTACCTATTTGATTTACCGATTGGCACCTATGTACAAGTTATTCTGATTATCAGTATTACCGCTTTGGCGACCATCTCAGTTGCCACGGGTTTGGATAAAGGCATTAAAATTTTATCTGAAGCTAACTTGCTGTTAGCGGTGGTACTGCTAGTGCTGATTTTGACCCTTGGTCCAACAGTGCTGTTATTGCAAAGCCTGGTGGAAAACACCGGTGGCTACTTCTCCGAGATCGTCAATAAAACCTTTAACCTTTACGCCTATGAGCAAACTGACTGGCTGGGCGGTTGGACTTTACTCTATTGGGGCTGGTGGATTGCTTGGTCACCGGCAGTGGGTATTTTTATTGCGCGTATTTCTCGTGGCCGTACCATTCGTGAGTTTATCACGGGGATTTTACTGGTACCGACGGGGTTCACCTTCTTGTGGATGACAGTCTTTGGTAACACCTCCATCGACATGATTATGCACGGAGGTATGACCAGCTTGGCGGACACTGTCAGCGCCGACAGCTCCTTGGCGCTGTTTGCCTTTTTAGAACACTTCCCCTTTTCTACGCTGCTCTCAGTGGTTGCAGTGTTGATGGTGGTGTTGTTCTTTGTCACCTCAGCGGACTCCGGCTCCTTGGTGATTGATATGCTGGCCTCTGGCGGTAAAACCGATACGCCATTATGGCAGCGAGTGTTCTGGGCCTCTTCCATTGGTTTAGTGGCCATTACGCTGCTCATTAGTGGTGGTTTACCAGCGCTACAAACGGCATCGATTGCCAGTGCGCTACCTTTCTCACTGATTTTGCTCACGGCCATTTGGGGCTTGTTTAAAGCGCTGCACTTTGACTCCACTAAGCGTTTATTGAAGCAGCAAAGTGTGGTGCATCACTCCCGTCAACAGTTGCGTCCTGGTGGTTGGCAACGGCGTTTACGCAGCATGATGATGTTTCCACGTCGCTCCCACGTAAATCGCTTTATTGAGGAAGTGGTGCAGCCTGCCCTTGAGGAAGTTGCTGGGGAAATTCGCAAGCAGGGCTACAGCGCTGAAGTTGAAATCAATGATGAAAAGCGCTGCAAGCTTGAGGTGCAACACAATGCTGAGGTGAACTTTGTCTACGAAGTGCAGCCCCGTGCTTATACGCGTCCTGATTTTATGACGCCAGCTGAAGTCAGTGATGATAGCGAAGAAGTCGAAGAGCGGGAAAAACGTAAATACTTCCGTGCAGAAGTGCACTTGCTAGAAGGCGGGCAAGATTACGACATTATGGGTTGGTTACGTGATGAAGTGATTGAGGATGTGCTGGATCAATACGAGCAGCATATGCATTTCTTGCATGTGATTCGTTAAGTTCACAGCGCCATTCAGTCCTACAAAAAAGCCCCCTGTGTTGTAAGTGCAACACTGGGGGCTTTTTTATTTGTTGAGCTTGAGATTAGGACACCTCTGAATAACTACCTGCGTAGCTACCACTGGGTTAACAAGCTTACTCAAAATGTTCATTGACTCGTTATTTATTGAACTTGAGGTTAACTTTTGGCAAGACGCTGTTTAACAGGCTTTAGGCTTGAAATAAAGAGCGGCACCGGTAGTCAGACCCTGCAAGTTAATGTCATCGCGGGCGACTTCTGCTTCGATGGGTTCTTTTTGCCCTGCAACTTTCAAGGTGACTCGAGTGATTGCCCCCAGTGGGCGAATATCACGTACCGTACCGACTTGATGGCCTTCGGCGGCAACCTGTGACAGCAGCACTTCATGGGGGCGGAATTGGATTTCTTGGTCAGTGACTTTTAGGATATTGGAGTCTCCTAAAAAGTGATAAACAAACTCACTGGCAGGGTTTTCATAAACCTCTGCCGGAGTACCGATCTGCTCAATCACTCCTTTGTTCATCACGACAATTCGGTCAGCCACTTCCATGGCTTCTTCTTGGTCATGGGTGACAAAAACCGAGGTGAGGTTAATCTCTTCGTGTAAGTCTGCCAGCCAGCGGCGTAGCTCTTTGCGCACCTTGGCATCCAGCGCACCAAAAGGCTCATCCAGCAGTAAAATTTGCGGCTCCACAGCTAAAGCGCGGGCTAGGGCAATACGCTGGCGCTGACCACCGGATAACTGCTCAGGGTAACGGTCAGAGAGCCAGTCCAGTTGCACCATGCGCAAGAGCTCCTGCACTTTTTCAGCAATCACCGCTTCGCTGGGACGCTCACGGCGTGGTTTCATACGCAGACCAAAGGCCACGTTATCAAACACGGTCATATGACGAAATAGGGCGTAATGTTGAAACACAAAACCAACATTGCGGTTGCGCACATCGCGGCTAGAGACATCATCACCGTTAAATAAAATATTGCCTGTGTCCGGCGTTTCTAAACCGGCAATAATGCGCAGTAGGGTAGTTTTACCGCAGCCCGATGGCCCAAGTAGTGCTACCAGTTCGCCAGCTTGGATATCTAAATTAATATTGTTTAATGCAGTAAAGTTGCCGAACTGCTTGTTCACTTGGCGCACTTCAATACTCATGATTATTCGTCTCCGTTATTGTGCTGACGGTTGATACGCGATTCGCTCCACTGCTTCAGCAGTAACATGAGCAGCGCCAAAATTAATAGCAAACTGGCAACACTAAAGGCTGCAACATGGTTGTATTCGTTATAAAGGATCTCAACGTGCAAGGGCAGAGTGTTAGTAAAACCACGGATGTGACCAGACACCACCGACACCGCACCAAACTCACCCATGGCGCGGGCAGTACAGAGCACGACTCCGTACATAAGGCCCCACTTGATATTGGGCACAGTCACATGCCAAAACATCTGCCAGCCGCTGGCGCCGAGTAAACGCGCTGCTTCTTCTTCTTGGGTGCCTTGTTGCTGCATCAGGGGAATCAGCTCGCGGGCAACAAAAGGTACAGTGACAAACAACGTCGCTAAAATAATGCCCGGCACCGCAAAGATGATTTGAATATCATGCTCAATCAGCCATTGGCCAAAAAAACCCTGCGCCCCAAACAATAAAACATAAACCAAACCGGCAATAATCGGTGACACCGAAAAAGGTAAGTCAATCAAGGTGATTAAGACACTTTTGCCATAGAAATCATGCTTGCTGACACACCAAGCGGCAGCAACACCAAATACCAAGTTGAGAGGCACTGAGATGACCACGGCTAAGATCGTGAGCTTTAAAGCGGAAATAGCATCGGGTTCAAGAATGGCATTAAAGAAATAGCCAACGCCCATTTTGAGAGCTTCCGACAAGACAATGGCCAGTGGCAAAACCAAGAAAACAATAAACATCAGCCAAGCTGCAGCGAGTAAGCCTAAGCGTCCCCAGCTACGAGTAGTGGAGGAAGACTTGGGTAAAGTTGCGGTAAGTGAAGTAGTCATGGGTATTCCTTAGCCCTTAGCAACGTAGCGCTGGAGAAGGTTAATAAACAGTAGCAAGATAAAAGACACTATTAACATCATGACGCCAATGGCGGTGGCACCTAGGTAATCGTATTGGTCGAGCTTAACCATGATCAGCAAGGGCAGAATTTCAGTTTTACCGGGCATGTTGCCCGCGATAAAAATCACTGAACCGTACTCACCGATACCGCGGGCAAAGGCCAAAGCAAAACCTGTAAGCCATGCAGGCAGTAACGCCGGCAGTAAAATATAGCGGAAAGTTTGCCAAGGACGGGCACCAAGGCAGGCGGCGGCTTCTTCCAGTTCACGAGGAATATCGGCCAGTACCGGCTGAATGGTACGCACGACAAAAGGCAAGGTGACAAAAACTAAAGCTAAGGTGATGCCAATCGGGGTGTAAGCGATACTCATGCCTATATCTGCAGCAAATTGGCCGAGCCAGCCATTGGGTGCATATAAGGCGGTTAAAGCAATCCCTGCAACAGCGGTGGGCAGTGCAAATGGTAAGTCAATCATGGCGTCAATGATTTTGCGTCCTGGGAAGCGGTAACGCACCAACACCCAAGCAAATAAAGTGCCGATCACACCATTGAGCAATGCTGCAATAAAAGCCGTGCCAAAGCTCAGCTTGAAGGCTGCCAATACCCGTGGCGCACTAACAATGGTGTAAAACTCTGACCAAGTCAGCTGCGCTGCATAAACAAACATGCCGGCAAGCGGGATAAACACCAATAAGCTGAGGTACACCAAAGTGTAGCCGAGCGTCAGCCCGAATCCTGGTATGACTGGAGAGGTGCGTCGTAACATAGTGACTTGCCTTGTGGTTATTGAAAACAGCAGCATTGCTGGCTTGGTTAGATGAAAAGTACAGTGTTTGCTGAGTGCGCAATGTCTGCCAATACGCCGACCTGCTCTGGCGTGAAGGTGCTTATCATAAGGGCTATCACTTATTCTTTAAAATACTATTTGGCTCTTCACTTATGCTTTAAAAGAATTAGCGGAAAGCTGTTTGTTATTCCTTTTGGTTATAAGTAAGCTTCTTTATATTCTTTTGTTGACTTATGGCTCTGTAGCATAGTGGTCACCACTGACCCATCTACAGAGGTAATAAATATGAGTATTCAATTAGGCGACATCGCACCGGATTTTCAACAGGATTCAAGTGAAGGCTTGATTAATTTTCACCAATGGTTGGGTGATAGCTGGGGTGTTTTGTTTTCACACCCAGCCGACTTCACCCCAGTATGCACCACGGAACTGGGCTTTACCGCCAAGTTAAAAGATGAGTTTGCTGCGCGTAATGTGAAAGCCATTGCGCTATCAGTTGACCCAGTGGCTTCACACCATGAGTGGATTAAAGACATTAATGAGACGCAGCACACCATCGTTAACTTTCCAATTTTGGCCGATGATGATCGCAAGGTGTCCGAGCTGTATAACCTGATCCACCCCAATGCAGACGATACTTTGACAGTGCGTTCGCTGTTTATTATTGATCCGAATAAAAAAGTGCGCCTGACCATTACCTATCCGGCCAGTACTGGACGTAACTTTCATGAGATTTTGCGAGTGATTGATTCACTGCAGTTGACCGATAACTATAAAGTCGCCACTCCTGCGAACTGGGTGGATGGTGAGGACGTGGTTATTGTGCCGTCGATTCAAGATCAGGCTGAGCTGCAAGAGCGTTTCCCGAAGGGGTATCGTGCGGTTAAACCATACCTGCGCTTAACGCCACAACCGAATCGTTAAGATAACAACCCCTAATGGCTGAGTGTGGTTTTGCCATTAGGGGCGCTGATAAGGGGAGTGCTGATGACTAACATTTCTGCTGTGCGTTATTTGATTGTGCCAGGCTGGTATGGTTCTGCTGCCGAGCATTGGCAGTCACACTGGCATCAGGTGCTGCCCAATTGCCATCGAGTTGAGCAGCGCGACTGGTTGCAGCCAGAGCGTCAGGCATGGGTTGCTGAACTAGAAGCGCAGATTGCTGCACAAACCAGTCCAGTCATACTCATTGCCCACAGTTTAGGTTGTGTGACTGTTGCCCACTGGGCTGCGCAAGCCCCAGCAGCGTTACTTGCGCGGGTGCGGGGTGCTTTATTGGTTGCCCCAGCAGATGTTGAGCGCAACGACTGTCCTGCTGCTTTATTGAATTTTGCGCCGCTGCCTGTGCAACGCTTGCCGTTTCCAAGCCTGTTAGTTGGCTCAAGTAATGACCACGCAGCCACGGCGCCGCGAGCGTTATTATTTGCCCAGTATTGGGGCAGCACTGCAGTGATTTTGCCGCAAGCTGGGCATATTAATGTGCAGTCAGGTCATCATCGCTGGGAGCAAGGCTTTCGTTGGTTGTATCAACTGCAAGAGCGCAGTGAGCGACACCATCAGTACAGTGCTTAGTGTTACGCTTTATTGAGCCTGTGGATCAAGCAGTGCTGGGTTTAAGCGGGGTAATTTGCGCGCGAGTTTTTTGAAATGGGCGATGCGCTCATAGCATAGCGTCAGCTCGCCGCTGTTGATGTTGTACCAACTGTCAGGGGCGCCACAACTGGTGACTCTTAAGGTTAAGTTGCGCGGCAAAGCAAAAAACTCACTGGCGCGCTCGGCCACTGCTTCCAGCTCGCCGCTGGCTTTTACTTTCTCCAGCAAGTCACCACCACCGTCCAAGTGATAGGGCGGTGGGTCATAAATGACGCGAATGTGGTGTTTGATAGGTTGCTCTGGGCTGCGCTTAAAGTGCTCACGAAACCATAAGGCGGCATACTTGGCTTGCTCATATTCATCTTGGCAATAAAAGGCGCGCTCTTCTGGCAAGCCAGTCATTTCAATAATCCACTCTAGGTTTTCTGGATCACTGCCGTAGGCCAAACAGGCAATATTATAGAAGCGCTGCTCATCGAGGGCGTGGCTGTCCCAAGCATGGATCATTTCATCGGGATCTTTTGTGTGCTGCCACTCTAAGCGCCAATAGTCAGCCACATCCAATAAGCGCATGGGGAAATCAGGGGTTTGCTGGCGGTCATAAATTAAAAACAAGCCAATAAAACCCAATTGATCTGCTGCATCTTCTTCGCGGCCAAGAACTGGCAGCTTAAGCTCATGAATAAGCAAGTGGCCCATCTCATGCAGCAAAGTGAACTCAGCATTGGTGGTAACAAAACGCAGTTGCTCAGCCGCGGCTTGCTCTTGCTTGTGCTCTGCTGTTTGTGTGTGCGCGTAAAGTGTCGCGCTGCTGGCGACGGATAAAAATAAGGCCCAGCGCAGGGCCCCGTTTAGTTTTGAGTGCAGGTACTGGGCGATAACGGCTAATCGACAGGTGGGCATGATTGATCCAGAGTTTCAAGGCTGAAAGGCAGCTCAGGCTGTGGCCATTGTAAGTCCATTTCCTCAAATTTTTGTGCGATTAGGCTACAAAACAGTAGATTGCGCAGTGGTTTGTTATTGGCCGGTACAATATGCCAAGGGTGGGATAGGGTGCTGCTTTGTTTAAAGGCTTGATTCCAGTTTTTCTCAATAGCATGGAAATTTTGATGACCGGCTAAGTCAGCGGCAGAAATTTTCCAATGTTTTTCAGGGTTAATAAAACGTTGGCGCAGACGGTTTTTTTGTTCTGCTTTAGAAATGTGTAAATAAATTTTCAGCAGGTGAATGCCTTGTTCGGCTAAGTTTGCTTCAAACTCCAATAACTGCTGTAAACGCCCAGCGGCTTGGTTGTCATCAATATAACCATCGGCTAAATCACTGACCAAACCTTCATAAGGCGTGCGATTAAACACCGTGAGACCGCCTGCTGCTGGTAGGTGCTGGCGGTAGCGGGCTAAAAAGTTTTCTTGGCGCTGACTGTCACTGGGCTTTTGAAAATCACTGACGCGTACGCCTTGTGGGTTGAGTCCGCGCAAACTGTTACGGATCACGCCGTCTTTACCGGAGCAATCCGGGCCTTGTAGCCACACCAAGAGCGCTGGGCCTTTATTTGCCCAGAGCAATTGTTGTTGACGATCTAAACCGTTACGCACTGCCTTTAAACGCTTCTCGTATTCGTGTTGAGTCATTCCAAAATCATAGTCTGGAGCAATGCTCAGACCTGTGTCGCTGTTGTAGAGGCAGTGTTGCAGTAAAGTATCGGCGAGACGCATATTAGTCCTTGTTACGCTTAAGTTGGTCTTTAAGCTGTGTGGGCAGCTGACGAATAATCAACATATCTCGCGATTCATCATATTCGACCTTAGAGCCAAGCAGGTGTGAGTCAAAACTGATGGAGATGCCTTCGGCGCGACCAGTGAAGCGTCGAAAAGCATTTAAGGTGCGCTTATCGGCTGGAAACTCCGGCGATAAGCCATAATCTTTATTGCGGATATGGTTGTAAAACGCCTGTGGATTATCCTCATCTAAGACTTCCGATAAACCTTCAATACTGACCACCTCACCGCGCCGCGCTTGATTATTGGCATAGCTGGTGAGGCTGTCGGTCTTTTCCCGTGCTTGCTCTTCTGGCAGGTCTTCACTTTCTACAAAGTCACTGAAAGCTTTGAGCAGGGTGCGGGTTTCGCTAGGGCCGTCGACACCTTCTTGGCAGCCTAAAAAGTCACGGAAACCATCGATGACTTTCTTACCGTTTTTGCCTTTGAGAAAGGAAATATATTGCTTGGACTGAGCATTATTTTTCCATTCCGACAGATTGATCCGTGTGGCTAAGTGCAATTGGCTCAAATCAAGGTGGCGTGCAGCATCAATGTCTAAACCTGCGTTGACCACCATGCCTTCGCTATGTTGCAGCACGGCAATGGTCAGGTAGTCGGTCATACCTTGTTGGTAATGGGCAAATAACACATGCCCTGAGAGAGTGATATTGGCTTCTTCGACATGTTTTTTGAGGTGTTCTAGCGCTTGGCGGCTGAAGCTGACAAAGTCGCTTTGTTCTGCTAAGTAGCTGCTGAGCCAGTTTTGCAGAGGCCATTGGCTGCTGTCAGATTGAAACAAGCCCCAAGCTTTACTGGGTTTGGCGTTATAGCTGTCATTTAAATCAGCAAGCACATGTTGTACGGCGCTGGAGTTGGGCAGTACTTCTTCACGGAATTGCAAACTGGCTGGGCTGTCGTCAGGCTTTTTATCAATGAAGTGAACAATGCAGTGATGAATCGACATACTGTTTTTTAACCTTTACTTAAGAAGAATAAAGCCGCGCCTTGCTCGCAGCTAATGCTGGGCAAGGCGGGAAACACGGACGGGGTTAGGCTTGTGTGCGGGCTGCTTTTAAGCCTTCAAGACGTTGTAAAACATAGCGGACGTGCAAGTGCAGCTCATACAGTTCATTGGTGTAAGACAGCGGCACTTCAACTTTTGCCAGCTCGTCCTGCAAGTCAGTGAGACGCTTAATTTCCTCATCCACATGCTGCGGTAAGGTGTCGTTGGTGAGCTGACGATCCACGTCGCGCAGGTATTTGTACCAGCGGTAAATGCGGGCACGAATGCGCCAACGGTAGATCGGCCCTGCAACTTTAAACAGTGGGAATAGCAACACTAAAAGCGGGATCACTAAAATAATATAGCGGTCGGCCAAGGAGGCGATTCTAAAGGGAAGAAAACGCTGCAGCAGAGGCAGACCTTTGGTATGGAAGTATTCAGCCTCGGTTAGGGTTGAAAACTCATGGGCTAAGTCTTGTGGCCAGGTATTGGGTGAATCAATTAATGTGCCGTGCTTCATGACCTCCTGCGCGGAGACTAATATCAGCGCAGTCAGTGCAGGGTGAAATGATTCATTGGCCACTAGCATCGCCACTGGGCCGATAGTGGTTGTGTCTTGTTGCGGCTGGTTGGTGGCTAGATTGAGTAACCCTTGGCCCACTTCCACTTCAGTAATATAAGGCAGGCGGGCACGGTAAGCAGCTGCTTGCTTAAAACTGGCGAGTTGCAGTTGTGGGTGACTTGCAGCTTGCTGAATTAAGGGGCTTTCTGCTTGCCCTAATAAAAATGCGGCATCCACTTCATTGTTCAATAAGGCTGTTAAAGCTTTTTTACCGCTGTAGGGGTGCCACATACTGGGTAGCTCATGGCTATTGATTTGGTTGGCCTGCAGCATTGGGTCAACCATCATCCGCGTGCCACCACCCTCAGCACCGACTGCTGTACGCAGAGTAATCAGGTCGTTGAGTGTGTTGATTTCGATATCTGCGCGAGTAAACAGCCAAAGTGGCTCTTGATACACAGCGCCCAGATTAAACAGCTCTTTGCGTTGCTCATCGCTGAGTTCCAGTTCTTGACCACTTTGCATCAAGGCCAAACTGACACCGCTGTTTTTATCCAATAAGCGTTCGGTATTTTCCCGAGAACCGCTGCTATTAACGAGCTTTAAGGTAAAACCTTCTTTGGCCAGCTCATCGCGCAGTTTTTCTGCGAACTGAACATAGCCACCGTCGGGGCTACCGGTGCTCATGGTGGCATACATCGGCGGTGGAGGTGCCACAAAGTAAAATAAAGCCGCCACTAATGCGGCCAATATCGGTACTAACCAGAGGTTAGCACGCAGCATAATGGATAAATCTTGTAAAATACGATTCATGGGCTGTCCTTATGGGTATCTGTGCTAACTAACTACCAGAGCTTTTCCGCCGTGGAATACCGAAACGTTGACGGCGTTCCCATAAGCATTTACGGCTGACGCCAAGCTTGCGCGCCAGCTCTGTTTCAGTCATTTGGTCTTGGTGCTCAAGGACGAAATGCTGGAAATAGTCCTCTAAAGAAAGCTTGCTGGGCGCTTCCTCAGATTCGAGTGCAGTTGCGGACTCAGCCGCAGCTTTTGCATCGGCAACCTTGGCGGCTTCTTGATCGCTTTTTTCTGCGGCTAAATCAATATCAATGCCCATTAGCTCGGTGGTGACTTGGTTGCCTTCACACAAAATAACCGCGCGCTCTAGGGCATTTTCTAACTCGCGCACATTGCCTGGCCAGCTGTATTTTTGCAGCGCTAGTTTGGCCTGAGCGGTGAACTCCATGGGCTCTTTATCCATGCGTGAACGCTGACGTTCTAAGAGGATTTCCGCAATTTCTAAAACGTCTGTCTCGCGATCGCGTAAGGCCGGTAAGTGCAGGGCAATGACATGCAAGCGGTAATATAAATCTTCGCGGAAACCGCCTGTTTTTGCCAAACCTTTTAAATCACGGTGGGTGGCGGCAACTAAACGCACATCGACTTTATGGGATTGCACAGAGCCAACCCGACGGATCTCACCTTCTTGCAAAACGCGCAGCAAGCGGGCTTGCGCTTCCAGTGGTAACTCGCCGATTTCATCGAGAAAAAGAGTGCCGCCATCGGCTGCTTCAACTAAACCGGTGCGCGCGGTGACAGCGCCGGTAAAGGCGCCTTTTTCATGACCAAATAACTCTGACTCAATCAGGGTTTCTGGGATGGCTGCGCAGTTGACCGAGATCATGGGGGCTTTCGCGCGCTTGGATAAATTATGCAGAGCGCGTGCTACCAGTTCTTTACCGGTGCCAGACTCGCCTTGAATTAAGACGTTCGAGTCGGTGGGCGCCACTTTGCGGATTTTACTGTACAGCGTTTGCATCACCGCACTGCTACCAATGATGCCTATATCTGTATTGTCTATGGGGGCGCTCGGGCTGCTTTCATCCAGGTCGGCGCTGGACTGCTTATGGTCTTGAATAATACGCGCCACGGTCTGCAGCATTTCATCATGGTCAAAGGGCTTGGCGATGTAATCAATCGCCCCCAAACGCATGGAGTCAACCGCAGAGCGCAGGCTGGCGTAGCTGGTCATAATCAACACTGGCGTAGGTTCGGCCAGCTTGATCATTTCTGTACCAGGCGCGCCCGGTAAGCGCAGGTCGCTGATAATTAAATCAAATGTAGGAATCTCATATTGCTCTTGTGCTTCTTGCACGGAGCCCGCTTCGCTGACTTGGTAATGATTGCGTTCTAACAGGCGACGTAAAGCAGAGCGAATAATGGGTTCATCTTCAACAATCAAAATATGATGCATTTACACTCTCTCTAAACAATCTGAATACTGTGTAATGTTATGGCTAAGATTCATAACAGATCACTGACTAATAGGGTGGCGGTCGGCTGCTGGCGTGGCAAGGTGATTCGGAAGCATGTGCCGAGCTGTTGCTCAAGGTCACAGGGGCTCTCCACATGAATCTCGCCTTGGTGTTCTTCAATGATGGAGTACACCAGTGCAAGCCCAAGTCCGGTGCCTTGGCCAGGATCTTTGGTGGTGAAAAATGGCTCAAATAAATGCTCTAAGCTTGCAGTGCTGATGCCGCTGCCTTGATCCTCAATAGATAACTCTACATGAGAATTGCTTGCCGTTGTACGGATATAAATATGCCCATGCTCTGGGCTGGCATCGCGCGCATTGGACAGCAGGTTGATTAAAACCTGCGCCAGACGCTGTGAGTCGCCTAGGGTCCAGTGCTGGGTATCGCATAGATTATAGTAATGCACTGTCTTACTCAGTTTATTTAAGCTCAGTAGGTGAATGGCTTCACTGGTCACTTCAAAGAGGTTTACTGGCTCGTAATAATCATCCTGATTTTGCTGGCCAGCGTGGGAGAAGCTCATAAGTGATTGAACAATGCGTGAAACACGTTTGGTTTGTTCAACGATTTGATTACTGATTTCAATGATTTCTGCATCGTCATCACGTTCTTCACGAAGATTTTGCGCAAGACAGGCAATCCCAGTAATTGGGTTACCAATTTCGTGAGCAACGCCAGCAGCTAAACGACCAATGGATGCTAAACGTTCGGAGTGCACCAGCTTATCTTCCAGTAAACGGGTTTGTGTGACATCTTCCAGCAGTAAAACTAGACCGCTGTTACCCGGGGCGAGGGGTTCATCAATGGCGGCTTTATGCAGGTTGAGCCAGCGCGGCTCATAGGCACCTTGTAGCGCATGCTTGTACAGGTGTGGGCTGCTATCTTGGGCAAAGTTGGTGAGCAGTTCGCGCCAAGGCCTATCAATATCATCCAGTCGTGAGCCGATAACCCGTGATGCGGTAATACCTGTAAGGTCTTCTAAGGCACGGTTCCACATCAGAATTTCTCGGTCTCGGGCTAAGGAACATACTCCCATGGGCAAGTCTTGTAGGGTTTGGCGGTGGTAGCGGCGCAAGGCATCTAGCTCAGCTGCCAGTCCAGTTAAGCGTGATTGATAGTCTTCGAGGCGGCTTTCAATAAAGTGAATGTCTTCACTGATATAGCTTTGGCTATCTGTTTTATAAGGTAGAAAAGTGCTGACTAAGTCCTGGGCCACACTGGGGCCCATCAAGCCTGAAAGGTTGGCTTCGATGCGGTCACGCAAGCGCCGTAAGGCAAAGGGACGGCGTTCATCAAAGGGGATTTGTAAGTCTTGCAGTGCTTGCTCGACTTCCCGTTGTGCAGTCACTGCCCCCAAGGGCTTGGCCAGTTCAACAGCAAACTCGTGGGGGGTGCTGACATAGAGTTCACGGCGCTCAGGGCGGCGCACATTGTTGACTACGCAGGCCTGCGCAGAGCGCTGTTCTTCTATACTGGTGCGGGTCAATAGCGAAACCAGAATAAAGGTTATGCAGTTCATGCTCAGTGCGGCAATGGCTGAGAAGTGCCAGTTGCGGTCATCCAGCACATAGGTGTAATCCAATAGCGGTAAATAAAACTCTTGGATATTGCTGAACATGGGCAGCAACATACCAATGCTCCAGGTGATCATTCCCGCCACCGCGCCACTGATAAAGCCGTAGCTGTTGCCCCTTGGCCAGTAGAGAACCGAAAGCACCCCAGGTAAAAACTGCAAGGTGGCTACAAAAGCAACTAAGCCCAGGTTGGATAAATCTTGCTGCGAGCCCAGTGAGAGGTAAAAACCATAGCCAGCCAAGATAATGGCGACAATCAGCGTACGCCGCATCCATTTTAGCCAGCGGTAAATGTTGCCTTCAGCGGGCGGTTGATACAGCGGTAAAACCAAGTGATTCATTACCATGCCAGACATGGCTAGAGTCAGGACAATAATCACCCCGCTGGCTGCGGATAAGCCACCCATAAAAGCCAGCAGGGTTAAACGTTCACTGTTAACTGCTAAACCTAAACCTAAGGTGAAGTATTCTGGCGAGGTGGGTGCGCCCAGTTTTAAACCCGCCCACAAAATGGGCAGTATAGGCAAGCTCATCAACAGTAAGAACAAGGGCAGACCCCAACTGGCACTGACCATCGAGCGCGGGTTGAGATTCTCGGTGAAAATCATGTGGTACATGTGCGGCATGACAATGGCTGACGCAAAAAACAACAGCAATAAAGTGCGCCATGGGCCTTCTTGTAAGGGAATTTGTAAGTCAGCCAAAATGGACTGGTTTTGTGACAACCACATGTCCAGATCGCTCGGACCGTCAAATACGACAAAAACCGCATAAGCACCGATAATAAGCAAGGCAACCAACTTCACCAGCGATTCAAAAGCAATCGCAAAAACCAGTCCTTCATGTTTTTCTCGGGTGGAAATATGCCGTGCGCCAAATAAAATTGAGAAAAGGGTGATGAGTACACAGAAGGCTAAAGCCACATAATCTTGAATCGGTTGGCGGGTCAAAATACCTATGGTGTCAGCCACCGACTGAATCTGCAGGGCCAGCAAGGGCATAGCGCTCAAGAGCATGCCAATTGTGGTTATGGCGCCAACCCAGCTGCTGCGAAAGCGAAACGCCAGCAAGTCAGCTAAGGAAGACAGCTGATAGGTGCGCGTCAGATGCAAAATAGGGTAGAGCAGCACCGGAGCGAGTAAAAAGGCCCCAGACAAACCTAAGTAAATAGCTAAAAAGCCATAACCATATTGATAGGCCAGCCCCACTGAACCAAAAAATGCCCAGGCACTGGCGTAAACGCCCAGTGATAAAATATAAGTCAGAGGGTGGCGCACAATCCAGCGCGGCACCCAGCGGTGTTCAGTGGCCCAAGCAACGCCGAATAGGGTTAACAGGTAGGTGGTACTGATCAGCACCAGCTGGCTTATACTAAAGCTCGTCAGCATCTTTTTGACTCTGCAAAATAAAAGTGACCACGATTAAAATAAGCCACAGTAAGTAAGGGCGGTACCAAACACTATCTGCCGCCGTCCACCATTCCATAATGGCAGGCGAAAACAGATAAATACCAACAACTAAAATGAGTACTAAACGATAAATGTACATGGTGCCACTCAACAAACAAGTGTCACCGATAGTAACCAAGCACGGGGCGCTGTGCCACAGTTAAGTGCAGTACCGCGTGTATTCATCGGACAAAGTTGCCTTGGCGGCGCTCCACACGAAACTCAACAGTGCTTGCTCGGTAACCGGTACGTAAGTTAGGCAATGGCAGGCATGTTTGCCACTGGGCCCCTGATACTAAAGGGCTGGAACTGGTGTAGCGAGCTTCGGTGAAGAGGGTTGCCACCAGGTTAATATTTTCCCCAGGGCGATAGGCGGCGATGCGCCACTGTAAGTTCTTGAGCGAATAATCGGTGTTGTTACGTAACTGCACAAGTAGCGGTTGGTTGACTGGGCATTGCTCAGGAGCGTAACTGATCTGCATATCAAGATGATCTAAGAGGCGCTGATTGTAGCGCCCATCAAGCAGCAACCAAGCGGTTACGCCAGCAAGTAGCAGCACCAATGGCGCGCCAATCATGAGCGTACGTTTTGGATAGCGCAGCAGTAAGGCAAGCCAGGTGAGAGGTATTAACGCAGGCGAGAGCATACTGCTACTCCTGCGCTTGATCGCGTAAAAAGACTAAATGATCGGGTTTCGATTGCTCAGCGCTGTAGTAATAGCCTTGTTCAGTAAAGTTTTTTAGCGCTTCTACGCTGTCAATTTTATGCTGGATCACATAGCGCGCCATGATCCCGCGGGCTTTTTTCGCATAAAAGCTGATGATTTTATATTGATCGTTTTTAAAGTCTTTAAAATCCACATTAATTAAAGTGCCGTCCAGCTGCTTGGGTTTGACCGCTTTAAAATACTCGTTGGAAGCAAGGTTAAGCAGTACCTTAGATTTTTGTTCCGCCAAGCATTGATTGAGAGACTGGGTGAGGCGCTCACCCCAAAACTCATAGAGGTTTTTGCCTTTAGGGTTGTCGAGCTTAGTACCCATTTCTAGGCGGTAGGGCTGCATTAAATCCAAGGGGCGCAGTACGCCATACAAACCCGATAGAATCCGTAAGTGCTGCTGGGCGTAGTCAAAGTCTTCCGCGCTCAGGCTTTGGGCATCTAAACCGGTATAGACATCACCTTTAAAGGCCAAAATAGCTTGTCTGGCATTGTCTAAATTAAAATCGGGTTGCCACTCAGTAAAGCGCGCCACATTCAGGCCGGCTAATTTATCGGACAGTTTCATTAATTCTGCCAGTTCATTGGGCGCAAGCTGGCGCAATACTGCAATTAATTGGCTGGATTGTTCAAGAAAGCGAGGCTGAGTAAACTCGGTGGTGGCCAGAGGACTGGTGTAATCGAGTGTTTTCGCCGGAGAGATAACCATTAACATCTAAGCAGATCCTTGTAATGCGGCTGCTGATAATAGACCAGCAAGCGAATAAGCGGACAATATGCCTCGAGTATACAAGTTATCAGGGCGCGAGTGCGTTGCTAATACAGCAATACGCCAGTAAATCTGCGACAATAGCCAGCTCTGATTTAGATATGTATTAGGCGTTAATGAGCAAACCAGCACAGCACAACCCACTGTTTTCCCAGATTAAACTCGCCATGAGCGCTGATCAGCATCGCTTACGCCGCCGCTTGCAGGCATTGCTGAAAAAGCCTGCGCATGACAGCGCCTTAGCGCAGTGGCAGCAGGATCTGGATAAGTCCTGCCAGCAGGTGGCGAATCGTCGCTTAAGCATTCCAAAGATTCACTACGATGACAGCTTGCCAATTGCCGAGCGCCGTGAAGACATTAAACAGGCGTTAGCCAAGCATCAGGTGCTGATCATTGCCGGTGAGACGGGGTCTGGTAAAACCACGCAGTTGCCTAAGCTGTGCTTAGAACTTGGACGCGGCACGCAAGGTTTGATTGGCCATACGCAGCCACGGCGTTTGGCGGCGCGCAGTGTGGCCGCGCGAATTGCTGAAGAAATCGCCAGCCCGCTGGGAGAACTGGTGGGTTATCAGGTGCGCTATGAAGATCAGAGTCATGAACGCACCCTGATTAAACTCATGACCGATGGTATTTTGCTCGCGGAAACAGGACGTGATCGTTTTCTACAGCGTTACGATACGATCATTATTGATGAAGCCCATGAGCGCAGTCTTAATATTGACTTCTTGCTGGGTTATATCAAACAGCTGCTACCGCGCCGCCCTGATCTAAAAGTGATTATCACCTCGGCGACCATTGATCTTGAGCGCTTCTCTAAGCATTTTGATGACGCACCGATTATCGAAGTGTCCGGCCGTACGTATCCGGTGGAAACCTGGTATCGCCCGTTAGTGGCCAGCCAAGATGAAGACGGTAATACCCTTGAAGAAGACCTCAGTGTTGATCAGGGTATCTTGAATGGTTTGCTAGAAATCGCTGAGCATGAGCGCCGTGAAAAGCGTTTGCCCGGTGATGTCTTGGTATTTTTACCCGGTGAGCGCGAGATTCGTGAATGTGCGGAAGTGTTGCGCAAAGCCCAGCTCAAGCACACTGAGATTTTACCGCTGTATGCACGTTTATCACCCAGCGAACAGCAAAAGATTTTCCAAAGCAGCGCAGCGCGTAAAGTGATTTTGGCCACCAACGTCGCGGAAACTTCGCTCACCGTGCCGGGCATTCGCTATGTGATTGATAGTGGTACGGCACGCATCAGTCGCTACAGTTATCGCGCGAAAATCCAGCGTCTACCGATTGAAGCGGTTTCGCGCGCCAGTGCCAATCAGCGCCAAGGCCGTTGTGGACGAGTGGAGGCGGGGATTTGTATTCGCCTATACAGCGAGGCAGATTTTCTAGGCCGGCCTGAATTTACTGATCCGGAGATTCTGCGCACCAACTTGGCCGCGGTGATTTTGCAGATGCTGCATTTGCGCCTTGGTGCGATTGAAGACTTTCCCTTTATTGAGCCGCCAGAAGGCAAGGCGATCAGTGATGGCTTTAATGTGCTGCAAGAGCTCAGCGCGGTGGATCGCGACAGCAAGCTGACCGACTTAGGTAAGCAGCTGGCGCGTTTACCCATTGACCCACGGGTAGGGCGCATGTTGCTCGCTGCTGCCGAACAAGGCAGTTTGCGCGAGATGCTGATTGTCGCCAGTGCCTTGTCGATTCAAGACCCCCGTGAGCGCCCAGCGGATAAACAACAAGCCGCCGATCAAGCTCATGCACCCTGGAAAGATCCTGATTCCGACTTTGCCGTACTGATTAATATTTGGCGCAGCTTTGAAGAGCAGCGTTTAGCGCTGGGCAGCTCTGGGGTGCGCCGTTGGTGTCGCACGCATTTTCTCAATTATTTACGCATGCGTGAATGGCGCGATGCGCACCGTCAGCTCACCTTGATTTGCCGCGAGCTTAAGCTGCCCTTTAACGAGCAGCCCAGTGATTACGCGCAACTGCATAAAGCCTTACTGACAGGCTTGCTCAGTCAAATCGGGCAAAAAACTGAAGACAATGACTTTTTAGGTGCGCGGCAGCGACGTTTTCATATTCACCCTTCCAGCACCTTGGGGCGTAAACGTCCGCAGTGGTTGATGGCGGCTGAATTAGTGGAAACCACCCGTTTGTTTGCCCGTTTAGTGGCGAAAATTGAGCCGGAGTGGGCCGAGCAACTGGCCGAGCATCTACTCAAACGCACTTATTTAGAGCCGCACTGGGAAAAGCGCCGTGGGCAAGTGGTGGCTTATGAGCAGGTCAGTTTGTATGGCTTGATTATTATCGGCCGCCGCGCCGTGCATTATGGGCCGATTGATCCGGTTTTGAGCCGAGAAACCTTTATTCGTGAAGGCTTAGTGGCCAATGAGATACTGAGCCGTGCGCGCTGCTTACAGGCCAACCGCGAGCTCTTAAAAACCCTCGACAAGTTGGAAGCCAAAGCCCGCCGCCGCGATATTTTGGCCGATGAAGAAACTCTGTTTGCTTACTACGATCAACATATTCCTGCGGATATTTATCAAACCGCCAGTTTTGACCGTTGGTACAAACGCAGCAGCGAGAAAAACCCACAGCTGTTGCTGATGACTGAAGCCGATGTGCTGGCGCGCGATGCCACCGAAGTGACGGAAAACCAATACCCCGACACCTTAGCTTGGCAAGATATTCAACTGCCACTCAGTTATCACTTTGAACCTGGGCATGTGCGTGATGGCGTTACCGTTACTATTCCGGCACCCTTGCTGGCGCAAGTGCCTGAAGCCTTGTTGCAGTGGCTCGTGCCTGGTTTATTAGCCACGCGCTGCATCGCCATGGTGCGCAACTTGCCCAAGGCAGTGCGCAAAAACTTTGTGCCGGTACCTGACTTTATTGCCGCTGCCTTGGAAGGGATGCCCTTTGCCCAAGGTTCGCTCACCGAAACGCTTAGCCAGCAACTGCTGCGCATGACTGGTGTGCGGGTCGCAGAAGAGCTATGGCAGCAAGCCACTGAGCAGCTCGAAGATCACCTGCGTATGAATATCCAAGTGGTTGACAGCAAAGGTAAAAAGCTGGGTGAAGGCCGAGATTTGGATGAGCTGCGCAGTCGTTTTTCTGCTGCCAGTCAACAAGCTTTAGCCGATCTTAAGCAGGAAAAAGCCGTACCAAAACAGGTTAAAAGCGATACCTTTAGCATTGATGAACAAAGCACCCATAAAGTCGCGGGCATGGCGATGACGGTCTATCCCGCTTTAGTGGATAACGCCGGTGAAGTACAAGAAGGGCGCTTTTCAACTCAACAACAAGCCGATCAAGAACACCGCCGCGCTTTGCAACGCTTGCTGCTGCAGCAGGTGGCAGAACCGGCGAGGTATTTGCGCAGCCGTTTGCCCGGACTGACGGAAATGGCCTTGTTGTACCGTGACTTAGGCAGAATTGAAGCGCTCACTGAAGACATTCTGTTAGCCAGTGTTGATCGTTGTATGTTGCAGGGGCTAAAGGTGTTGCCGCGCACTGCAGAAGCGGTAGCGCAGTTGGCTGAGAGTAAACGTGGTGAGTTGGTGTCTGTGGCGGAGCATTTAGCCAAAACTGTACTGCTGATTTTGCAACGTTGGCATGAGATTAAAAAACGCCTAAAAGGACGCATTGACCTGTCCATGGCGGTTGCCTTCAATGATGTTAAAGCGCAGTTGAGTGGTTTGCTCTATGCCGGCTTTGTCCGTGATACACCAGCACAGTGGCTGCAGGAATACCCGCGTTATCTAAAAGCCATTGAGCAGCGTTTGGAAAAGCTCCCCAGTCAAGTGCAACAAGATCGGGTCTGGACCATTGAGTTAACCGGTTATGTCGATAAGCTTAAAAAACGTCAAGAAAAACATGCGCAAGAAGGCAAATACGATGAGGCCTTAACTCAGTACCGCTGGATGCTCGAAGAGTACCGCGTGTCTTTATTTGCCCAGCAATTGGGCACTAAGGTGCCGGTGTCGGATAAGCGCTTAAGTAAACAATGGTCACAGGTGAGTGAGTGAGCAGTCGTCTAATGCCCTAGGCAGCTTGCCGACTACACTGTCGTTCGACCTTTTTAAGTCGACGTGGTGCAACTTAATCTTAAGCTTGTCGCGGCTGTTGCTTGCCCACTTATTGAGGAGCAACACGCATAAATTATCTAATGATGTCGCCCCGTAAGAGGCAACATCCAGGTTTAGGTTGTTATTCGATTAAGCCATCTTCACGGAACATGGCTTTAATACCGCGTAACGCTTGGCGCGAACGATCAAGGTTTTCGATAAGTGCAAAACGCACATAATCATCACCGTAATCGCCAAAACCAATGCCGGGAGAAACGCTAATTTTGGCCTCAGCTAGCAGCTTTTTAGCAAACTCTAATGAACCCATAGCCGCGTAAGCATCGGGGATTTTGGCCCAGATATACATCGAGGCTTTGGGGTTTTCTACCATCCAGCCAATTTCATGCAGCCCTTTAACCATCACATTACGGCGCTGGCGGTACTTCTCAGCAATATCCAGCACACACTGTTGATCACCTTCTAATGCTGCAATTGCCGCCACCTGTACTGGAGTGAACGAGCCGTAGTCGTGGTAGCTCTTAATCCGAGCTAAGGCGCTAACTAACTCTTGATTACCCACCATAAAGCCCACACGCCAACCAGCCATGTTGTAGCTTTTTGATAAAGTGAAAAACTCAACCGCCACATCACGCGCGCCTTCCACTTGCATAATCGAGGGCGCAGTCCAGCCGTCATAGACAATATCGGCATAAGCCAAGTCATGAATAACGATAATGTTGTGCTCGCGAGCCAGCGCTACAACGCGCTCAAAGAAGTCCAGCTCCACACATTGCGCGGTAGGGTTAGAGGGGAAACCAAGAATCATCATTTTTGGCTTAGGAATGGACTCGCGAATGGCTTTTTCCAGCTCCACAAAGAAGTCCACACCGGGAATCAAAGGCACTGAGCGCACTTGCGCACCAGCAATCACCGCGCCATAAATATGAATCGGGTAGCTGGGGTTGGGCACCAGCACCATGTCGCCTTGATCCAAAGTCGCCAGCATCAAGTGCGCCAAACCTTCCTTAGAGCCAATAGTGACAATGGCTTCGGTCTCAGGGTCGAGTTCAACGGCGTAGCGCTTTTTGTACCAGTTGGTAATGGCTCGGCGCAGGCGTGGAATACCGCGCGAGGTAGAGTAACCATGGGTGTCACCACGCTGCGCCACTTGTACCAGTTTTTCCACAATGTGTGGCGGTGTCGAACCGTCTGGATTACCCATACTGAAATCAATAATATCTTCACCACGACGGCGCGCGGCCATCTTTAATTCAGCGGTGATATTGAAAACATATGGGGGCAGGCGATCAATGCGCGAAAAGCGCCGTGGTTGACGGGAATCAGTCATGTTAACCTCAAAACGTAAGCGCCCAGAACCGTCTGAGCGACGCTGACTCATGCGTGAGTCAAGCGCATAAAGCTACGCCTGACAGTAGTGAAGTTCAAGAGGAGGGATAAAAAATACTTAATGCAGTAAAGTGCTGGCGTGGTTAATTTAGCCACTGCAGATTGATATTGAGTAACATACAGGCTTTCACCCTTGGAAGAGCTTGGTTTTCGACTTATTTTTAACTTTAAGTTATAAAAATCAAGGCGTTGTAAAACAGTCCAGCGGGGAAGTGCGCATCTCTTTAAAAAAATACTGTGCATGCGCGATTGGTCGCTGTTACAAATCTCTCCTTTTATGAAAAAGGCTTGTGTATCATGGGTTTATATTGATTTAAAGAAAAAGCGGCGGGCTGCGAAATGGGCATGCCTGCTAATAAGCTGTTAGCTGTTCGTACCAATACCTGGGAGAGAGTCGTGATCAAGATGTTCACTCAATTATTTACAATACCAGCCACCGTACTCGCTGGGCTGCTGTTTACTTTTACAGCTGTTCCAGCCTTGGCGTCTTTGGATTGTGGGAGCTTAAAAGGTTGCGATAGGAAGTTCTGTGAGATAGAGAATCAGCTCAACATTGCCGAAGAAAAAGGTAATGATCGCAAGGCGGCTGGATTAGCAAAGGCATTGGCTGAGGCAAATCTGCACTGTACTGATGAAGATCTTCGCGAGGACTTGGTCGAAGAAATAGATGAGGCCAAAGAAGATCTTGCAGCGTATGAGGCTGATCTCAAGGAAGCTGAAGAAGATGGAGATATGGATGATGTTCGCAAATATCAGAAAAAGATTGAAGAAGAGAAAAACGAAATAAAACATCTTGAAAATGAGCTTTCCAATCTAGATTAAATGCAGCTAACAAGCGGCAGCACGGTGACCGCTTTTCCACCGCTTTGCGGTTCCACAGCGGCACATGTGCCGAGCGTTATGCACCTCTGCGGCGCAATCTGTCGCTCAGGACGCGTAAGCTGAAAGAGCAATGAGAAAAAGGAAAAGATATGTCAAATTTCGATCAAAATTTTGAAGCTGCACGTCTTGCCTCGTTGGCCGAACAACATTCAGACATTGTAAAAGTTACTGGAGAGGTGGTTTTCCGTGCGGAAGATGATGAAGACCGCTTGAGTGGTACTTCTTGGACACTTGAAGAAGATATTTTCGATCAGGTTACGGAGTCTGGTTTTAAGCTGCATCTGATTGAGCTTCTCGATGATTTTATTGCACACCGAGGCCAATGCAATGAGTTGCCCAAAAAAGAAGGGATAGTTCGTTTTGGTGATGGTGATTTGAGCATTGAGTGGTTGCCTGATGGGTCTACCCATTTATCAGATCATCTGGGTACGGAGCAGCAGGTTTGATTACAAAGCATGACTTGCCATCTTTGGTGACCAAATTTGAGCGCCTACCGGGTCAAATCAATGAGCTTTCAAAGTCCGCTTTTGAAAATGTTTATGGCTCGGAAGCGGCTGCTCAGGCAAAAAACATAGTCTATTTTTTCTTGTCCTCAAAGCCAGTGCCTCGCCTCAATGGAGAGAGTTGCATCCTTTACATAGGCCAAACAAAAACCAGCTTCAAAACCAGATATTTCCGCCATGCAAACCTGCATGCCACATCGAAAGCCAACTCGTTGAAATTTGACATGGTAATAAAAAATTACGGGGCAATAGAAATCGCCTTTTGTGATTACCGCAAGTTTGGCGACACTCTGCTTGGTGCTGAAGGGCAGTTTTTGTGGTGGTACTTTCAAAACCACGGTGAGTATCCGCCAATAAACTACACCAAAACTAAAGTCAGAATAGATGCTGTCAGTGCATAACAAGGCCATTAAATTCGCTCCCTGCGGTCGCCGGACGCTCGTTCCTCGCGCCGTTTATGGCGGGCGTTAAGTGTTCAGAATAATCGCGTCAGCTGTATTGATCCTATATGGATTGACAACAATCTTTGGGTATTACATCGTCCTTTCACCTGAAGAAAGGGCAATAGATTTTGTTCCTTTATTGCTCACATTTATATTTTCTGGTTGTGGGGTGGTAGGTGGAGCTCTTGCGATATTAAACAAGCGTATAGCTTCAGTATTTCTTATTTTATCGTGTCTATTTTATGCTGTTGTGGCTTTATACCAACCAATACAATATTTGGGCTTTCAGGCCTTTGGTGCGCTACATCAAGATACATATATAGGCTTCACAGTCCGTACTGTTCTGGCAGGCGTAGTAATTTACATTCTGTACACATATAGGCAGCAAAGTGGCGCCAACACTTAACAAGCAGCTGTAGTCGCCATGCAAAAGGCGCATGGCTGGGACGGCCTTTCCGTTGTTTGCTTATGCGCTTATCGCTACGCTAGCGCAACACAAACAACTCCAAGTCCGCCCCTAAGCTGGGCGTTATGTTCATCGGTGAAATATTCTAACTGCGGTTTGTGACGACTATTTTTTTAAATAATAAGGAAATTAAAGTGGCAAAATCTAACCCTACAAGGAAAAAGCCTACTGAAAACATGGGGCTTGTTTTGTTTGATGAGGTTGGTGGTATTTGCCCTAAATGTACCAAACCACTCATGAAAAAAAACAAAGGTCAAATGACAAAGCTTTTTGAAGTTGCTCATATATATCCTAATAGTCCTAGGCCTCATGAGTTTGATCTTCTCAAAGGGCAGGAAAGATTAAGTGAAGATGTCGATGATGAATGTAATCTGATCGCCCTTTGCCGAGATTGTCATAAGATTTTTGACAACCCTCGCACTATTGAGGGTTACCGTGAAATGATTCTAATAAAGAAGGAACTTCAACGCTTATCTAATCTACAAAAAAGTTGGTTCGATAATAATATAGATGTTGAGATAAATAAGGTCATAGCATCATTAGCTTCATTTTCGGGTGAGGCTTTAGAAGAATTGTCACTAGAAGCGCTTACGGTCGATTCAAAGTCTGATGAAACATTGAACGGGCTAGTTAAACTGAAGATCAAGAATAATGTTATTTACTTCTACTCGGATATAAAATCTAAATTCTCTGAGCTGGATAAATCAGAACCATATACATCAGACACAATCTATAGTCAGGTAAAGACCTACTATTTAAAACTTAAAAAACAAAACTTAGATCAAACTCAGATATTTTCAGCTCTAACCGATTGGATAAAAAACAGTACTGATTGTAAAAATACAGAGGTATCAGAAATAATCGTATCCTTCTTTGTACAGAATTGTGAGGTTTACTCATGATTACACCGAGCAAAACTATACCATTCAAAGATTCTATAGCTTTCAAGATGACGTATATCCTAGATGAGGAATTTGAGGAAATTTCTGTAGTTGAATTATATAAGAAAACTAAGCGGAAGTTTTTAGGGCTGAATGAGTATATCTACGCTTTAGATGTCTTATATGTTCTTGGAAGAATTGACATAGATATTGAACTGGGGAAAGTAAAAAAATGTTAAAAGAGTTGAGGTGTGCACAATTAATTAAAAAAAGGCTAGTTTTCAACTCAGGCCTTAACGTGTTAACAGGCCCCGATGATGGAGCTAATTCCATTGGTAAATCATCTGTTTTAATGCTTTTGGACTTCGCGTTTGCTGGTGATGATTTTATCAAGTTGTGCGCTGATGTGATTAATAATGTAGGTATTGTAACCGTTGAAGTGGATTTCATTTTCGATGGTTTAAAATATAGTTTTTCTAGAAGCACAAATGACCCTAAGGTTGTGTCATTTTTGAGTGAGAGTGAGAGTGAGAGTGAGAGTGAGAGCCCTGAAAAATCTTTAGATGAATACAGGCAATTTCTTAAGAAAATTTATGGATTTCCAGAGCATGGTTCGAGCTTTAGAAGTGCTGTTAACCCATTTTTCAGGATCTGGGGTAAGGATAACTACAACCCAAATAAGCCATTGAACTCTTTTCCTAGTGAGCCTTATTCAAAAATTAAGCCCAACTTACTTAAACTGTTTTCGTTGTATGGTGCCTTAAGAGAGTTGGAGAAGGAAAAAGCTGCAACTGAGAAGAAGAAGAACATTCTTAAAGGTGTTTTTAATGAGGGCTATATAAAGTCGCTCACTACGAAACAGAAAGAAAAAAGTGAGGAAAGGCTTAAAAAACTTGAAACAGAAATTACAGAAATTAAGTGTAGTCTAGAAAATTACTCTATAAACGCAAATCAAATATTCAACGAAGAAAATTTGAAAATAAAATCAGAAAAAGATGAGCTCGTAAACAGTCTTTTCCTCTTAAAAAATAGACTTAAAAGAACAGATGATAACCTGACTTATGGCAACACTTTTAATAAAAAGAATTTTGAGAAACTTAAGGAATACTTTCCCGAAGTTGATGACAAGAAATTAGCTAAAGTTGATCTGTTTCATTCTGGAATCAGCAAGATTTTAAAAGCTGAATTAAGGGAAGAGAAGACTTTATTGGAAGAGCAGATTGAATCTTTAGAAATTGAAATCAGATCGGTTGAGTTGAAACTTCTTGAGTCTGCTAGAGCCGTCGGTAAGCCTTCTGGTCTAGTAGATAAAATGTTGGAACTATCTTCCGAAGAAAAGGACGTGCGTGATCAAATTAGGTTTTGTGAAATAAAATCAACAATTGATGATAAAGCTGATGAGGTTTCAGGTCAAATAGTAGAGAAATCGACCCAGTCACTTTCTATTATTGAAAGTAAATTGAACGCAGCAATGTCAAAGTACATCAATAGGTTTTATAAGGGAAAACCAGTATCACCTAAGATAATATTAACTGAAACTAAGTATGAATTTAATCACAACGAAGATTCAGGTACAGGTAAAGCATATGCAAATATGATTGCATTAGATATGAGCTTTCTTGAGGAAACATATCTTCCAATTTTGATCCATGATTTGATTGTATTTTCAAACATTGAAGATCATGCAATTGAAGACATTTTTGCAGAATACTCATCAACTAAAAAACAAGTATTTATTGCAATAGATAAGGTGAGTAGATTCAAAGAGGCAACCCGAAATTTAGTGAAGAGCAACGAGTTCTTAATTCTTAGCTCAGAGAGATTAGCATTTGGGAAATCGTGGAAGAATAGAACATAACAAGACGCTGTTTACGGACAATTTTTCCGCTACGCTCCAAAATTGCCGCAAAGCTCGGCGTTAGCTGTGATTGCTTAACCCGTATAGTGATACTATAGTGTCACTGTTAGTCTTAATCAGGGTGCGTCCATGAAAGTTGAGCTTGTTACAAACCTTAAGCGCCAAGCCACAAAAATCTTGGCAGATCTGCGTTTGTCCAAAGAACCGGTACTGATCACTGAACATGGTCAGCCATCCGCTTATCTCGTTGATGTGCAGGATTACGAGTTTATGCAGCGTCGGCTTGAACTGCTTGAGGGGCTCTCACGGGGAGAGCGCGCTGTGCTTGAGGGAAGAACGTACAGCCAAAGTGAGGCTAGGGAGAAAATGAGTAAATGGCTGAAATAATCTGGACGGAGCCAGCCCTTCATGAACTGGATGCTCTCGCTGAGTATGTAGCGTTGGATAATCCTGAAGCGGCCAGCCATTTGGTCGAAAAAGTGTTTGATAAAATTGAGAGTCTAGAGAATTTTCCCCAGTCTGGACGGGTTCCTCCAGGACTGCCCAATTCCGTATACAGGGAGGTAGTAGTGACTCCGTGTCGCATTTTTTATCGAGAAGATGATAAGCGGGTTCTTATCCTATATGTCATGCGAGAGGAGCGGCAGCTTCGTGCTTACATGCTGGAGAGCAGCTAACCAGACACGGCACGCGGTGCCCTTGTCTCCGCTTTGCTGCGTCAAAGTCACCGGTGCGCTTCGGCGCAAGCACTGATGGCTCATTAATAACAAGCAATAACCTAAGCCAGACAAACATCCACTTACACGGCTATACCAGCGCGTAAAAAACACAAACCTACCGCGGCGATAGGTTTGTGTTACTCGGCCTTAAAGAACTGTATTTTCCTGTTCGCCTTTTTCCCATTTGACAATATTTTCAAAGGTGATTTCGGCTCTGCGGACCATGGCCTCTTCTGTGGCAAAGCCGATGTGTGGCAGTAGTACTGTATTTGGCGCATCTAGGATTGGGTAATCTGCAGGAACCGGTGGTTCCATATCGACTCTATCTAAGCCTGCGCCAGCGATTGTTCCGTTGCGCAGAGCTTGTGCCAATGCATCATTATCAACAATCGGGCCCACTGCGGTATTGATTAAGAGTGAGCTGGTTTTCATTAATGCCAGTTTATCTTTATCAATTAAGTGTTGGGTTTCAGGGGTGAGTGGGGTGTGGAGGGTAACGATATCGCTGTTTTTTAAGACGTCATCGAGCGATTTGTACTCAACACCTTTACTGATTAAGTCTGGCTTTTCACTTCGGTTATAAGCAATAACTTTGCAGCCGAACGCCAAGCCTAGCTTTGCTACTGCGCCGCCTATATCTCCAGTGCCTATGATGCCTAAAGTTTTACCTTTTAAGTCAAGCTGTCTGTAGCCATCTTTGGTGCCGCCGCTTCTGGTGACTGCCTCTAAAGGTACAATATTGCGTAGCAGTGAAATGATCAGCCCAAAGGTGATTTCTGCTACGGAGTTGGTGCTGTAACCCGCAGCGTTGGATACTTTAATCCCTTTCTCTTGGCACTTGTCTAAATCGATATGATTAAAACCTGTGAATGCCACTGAAATATATTTTAAGTTTTCTGCAGCATCGATCACTTCACCGCTCAGTGGTGTATTGGCGATCACTATAATATCAGCGTCTTTGATTCTTGTTTTAAGAGTGTCGTCATCTAATTTGCCATCGGTATATGCAATTAACTCGTGGCCATGATCGGCTAAAGGTTTTGTAATTAAATTGAACTCTGTATCACTAATGCCTAAAGATTCTAAGATTACAATTTTCATATTATCTTTTATCTTCCCTCTATTTTGACGGTTACACGCAGTAATGCGGTTAGCCAAGCGTATCCGATATTTTTTAGCTGAATTTTTGATTTGTTTTTCTTGGTGCGATTCAGTGTTTTCTCTGAGGCGCTATTGGCTCGGGAGGCTGGCCATTAAGCAGGTTTGCGCTAAAGGTAGCCATGCAGCTGACTTAACAGCCTTATCCTAAGTTTTGCAGGTGGCGTCTAAGTCGCGTCCACCTAATAAATCGCCTCAACTGCAACCATGATACCTCTTTATGCCGCAGAGCTTAACTTACCGGCTTTGCGACTCTTGTTGCTGTCTAAGAAATGGCTTTATTTAAAGCGTGGTCCGCAAGCGGCAACGATGAGTAAGGCCGCAGCCAGTACAGCAAAGGCAGCGCTAAGTGAGCTGTAATGAGCTACCGCGCCCATCATGGCGGGTCCTGCTAGTACCCCGGCAAAGCCAATGGTGGTGGCAGCAGTGATTGCGAGGTGGGTGGGCATGTGGGTTTGTTTGCTTAAGGACGAAATCAGTACCGGCGAGACGTTGGCGCAGCCCAGTCCGCACAAGGCGTAGCCAACTAATGCTAAGCCCCAGTGTGGGCTTAAAATGCTTAATACAATGCCGCCTGCGGCCAGCAAACCACCGCCAGTGATGATGCGCACACGACCAAACATTTCCACTAGGGCGTCACCTAAGAAGCGACCTAGCGCCACCAGTACAGCAAAGCTTGCGTAGCCCAGACCAGCTTGGGCAGTGGCAATTTGTTTTTCTTCGATTAAAAACAATGCGCTCCAATCTAAAATAACCCCTTCGGCGAGATAGACAATAAAGCACATTAAGCCCACCAGTAAGATCCAGCCGTTGGGCCACATGAAGGCATCTTCGCCGCGCAAGGTGCGTTCATCCAAGTAGCCTGTGACCGCATAGAGACTCAAAATCAGGATTAAGCCAACCACCACCAGAGTGCTGAGCAGTGCCGATAAACCGAGCATCAGCAACACAATCATGGAACCCGCGCCGACAATGGTGCCTAAGCTAAACATGCCATGAAAGTTGGACATCATGCTGCGGTTGGCGCGGTTCTCAATGCTTAAACCTTGGATGTTGAGAATTACATCCAGCACGCCAAGGCTGCCACCAAAGGCAAATAAAGCGATGCCCAGTAGCCACAACGACGGGGCCATAGCCATGCCGATGAGGGCTATTAGCAGTAGCAAGGTCATAACAAACAAGCAGCGGCGGATGCTGAAGCGGTTGGTCAGTGCTGCTGAAATCGGCATGCAGCACAGTGAGCCCACGCCAATGCATAGCAGCATTAAACCAAAGGTGGCATCGCTCATGCTGATATTGCGGCGCACATAAGGCACTAAAGGGGCCCATACGGACAGGCCAAAACCGGCAATAAAATAGCCGATACGGGATGCGAGAATATTGAATAACAAGGAATCAGTACTGGGTTTTATAGCAAACATGGTGATTTAACTCATAGGAAATAAAATTTTTTATTCTAAGAGGTGCAATTACCACAGGTGCAACAAGCCGTGATCAAAGCTGCACAGGTGCCAAGCATGCTGTAAAGCAGAGCGGGGAAGCATAGTTTTAGTCATTTAATTAGGAAGAAAGGCCCAGTGTGGCGCAAGAGAAATGCAAATGCATGACAGCTAACGTGATATATTACGCGCAAATAATTGATTTGTGATAGGTATTATGAAGTTTGTACATCAGCGAGAACTTTTAAATGAAGATGACACTGTGGTTATCCATTGCTCGCAAACCTGCAATATCCGCCTGATGAATGACCGCAATTTTCGCAGTTATAAAAATGGTGGTCGGCATACTTACTATGGTGGGGCGTTTGAAGACTTTCCCGCGCGTATTAAGGTGCCCAGCAGCGGTAATTGGAATATCACCATAGACACTGTAACGCGTAAGGCTATTAGCGTGACTCGCAAGCCTGATTTTACCTATAAAATCAAAATCATCCGCAATAAAGATAAGTAGCTAACGCCTGTGCGCTGGACTGTTCAGTTCAGCGTCGGATCTAGACAGCATTACTGCAAAACCCAGCGTGCCACTGCGGGCTGGGCTGCTGTTGCCGTGGTTTTTTACACTCACTTCTAGCACACCAAAAACACACTCTGAAAACAAAAATGCCCCGCATTAAGCAGGGCATTTTGTGTTGCAATCGACGCTAAATTACACTTCTAGCACAGGGATAGTCGCTTTAGCAGCGGCTTCTGTGTAGTTCGCCATTTGGTCGAAGTTGAGGTAGCGGTATACATCAGCGGACATGCTATCGATGTCTGCAGCGTAAGCCATGTACTCTTCAACTGTTGGCAACTTACCCGTGATTGAGGCAACAGCCGCAAGCTCAGCCGAGGCCAAGAATACGTCAGTGTTGTCACCTAAACGGTTCGGGAAGTTACGGGTAGACGTTGAAACTACAGTGGTGCCTGTCTCAACACGTGCTTGGTTACCCATGCACAGTGAGCAGCCTGGCTCTTCAATACGCGCGCCGGCTTTTTTGTAGGTCTCGTAGTAGCCTTCTTCAGTCAGTTGGTACTTATCCATACGGGTTGGTGGTGCTAGCCACAGACGGGTTGGCATTTCGCCTTCAACTTTCTGTAGTAGTTTACCTGCCGCGCGGAAGTGACCAATGTTGGTCATGCACGAACCGATGAACACTTCATCAATTTTACGGCCTTGGACGTCAGACAGAAGACGTGCATCGTCTGGGTCGTTTGGTGCGCACAGAATCGGCTCATTGATTTCATTTAGATCAATTTCGATTACTGCAGCGTACTCTGCGTTAGCGTCTGCTTGCATCAGCTCAGGCTTGGCTAACCATGCTTCCATAGCTTGTGCGCGACGCTCGATGGTACGTGCATCGCCGTAACCTTCAGAAATCATCCAGCGTAGCATGGTGATGTTGGAGCGCAGGTACTCAGCGATTACGTCTTCTGGCAGCTTAATGGTGCAACCAGCAGCGGAACGCTCAGCAGATGCGTCAGACAGTTCAAACGCTTGCTCAACGGTGAGGTTGTCCAAGCCTTCGATTTCGAGAATACGGCCAGAGAAGATGTTCTTCTTGCCTTTTTTCTCAACGGTCAGGTGACCTTCTTGAATCGCGCGGTAAGGAATCGCATGCACTAGGTCACGTAAAGTGATACCAGGCTTCATTTTACCTTTAAAGCGAACCAATACTGACTCAGGCATATCCAGTGGCATTACACCGGTAGCTGCGGCGAACGCAACCAAGCCAGAACCTGCAGGGAAGGAGATACCAATTGGGAAGCGGGTGTGTGAGTCACCACCAGTACCAACGGTGTCAGGCAATAACATGCGGTTCAGCCAGCTGTGGATGATACCGTCGCCTGGGCGCAAGGAAACACCGCCGCGGTTCATGATGAAGTCAGGCAGCGTGTGGTGCGTGATTTCGTCAATTGGCTTTGGATAGGCTGAGGTGTGGCAGAATGACTGCATTACCAAGTCAGCAGAGAAGCCTAAGCAAGCTAAGTCTTTCAACTCGTCACGGGTCATTGGGCCAGTGGTGTCTTGCGAACCAACGGTGGTCATTTTTGGCTCACAGTAGGTGCCAGGGCGTACGCCTTGACCTTCTGCTAAGCCGCAAGCGCGACCAACCATTTTCTGCGCTAAAGTAAAGCCTTTATCGCTACCTGCTGGTGGTACAGGCTTTTTGAATAAGTCTGAAGGCTCTAAGCCAAGCTCAGCACGGGCTTTTTCAGTCAAACCACGGCCAATGATCAATGGAATACGGCCGCCGGCACGTACTTCATCAAGCAGAACGTCAGTTTTTAATTCAAAGGTGGTGACTAATTCGTCAGAACCATTGCGACGTACTTCGCCTTTGTATGGGTAAACGTCAATCACGTCGCCCATGTTTAAATCAGTGCAATCGAATTCGATTGGCAGAGCACCGGCATCTTCCATGGTGTTGTAGAAGATTGGAGCAATTTTAGTACCGAAGCAGAAACCACCAGCGCGCTTGTTAGGTACATTCGGGATATCGTCACCGAAGAACCACAGCACAGAGTTAGTCGCTGACTTACGTGAAGAACCCGTACCAACAACATCACCAACGTAAGCAACTGGGAAGCCTTTAGCTTTCAGTGCTTCCATTTGTTTGATTGGACCAACTGAACCTGGAACGTCAGGGTTGATACCGTCGCGCTCCATTTTCAGCATCGCTAATGCGTGCAAAGGGATGTCAGGACGTGACCATGCATCAGGGGCTGGTGACAGGTCATCAGTGTTGGTTTCGCCGGTTACTTTGAAGACGCTTAAAGAAATCTTTTCTTCTAGAGCTGGGCGCGCTTTGAACCACTCGCCGTCAGCCCATGACTGCATCACTGCTTTAGCGTTGGCATTGCCCGCTTTAGCTTTTTCAGCAACGTCGTGGAACGCATCAAACATCAGCAGGGTGTGCTTGAGTTCGGTAGCAGCTAATTCTGCTAATTCAGCGTTGTCTAAAAGAGCAACCAAAGTTTCAATGTTGTAGCCACCTTGCATGGTGCCTAACAACTTAACAGCGTGCGCTTTATCAATAAGTGGTGAAGTGGCTTCACCTTTAGCGATGGCTGATAAGAAACCAGCTTTAACATAAGCGGCTTCGTCAACACCTGCTGGTACACGGTTGGTGATGAGGTCCAGAAGGAACTCTTCTTCACCAGCGGGTGGGTTTTTTAATAGCTCAACTAAACCTGCGGTTTGTTCGCTATCGAGAGGCTGAGGGACAATGCCCTGTTCAGCGCGTTCTGCTACGTGTTTGCGGTAGGCTTCAAGCACAGTATTTTATCCTCATCATTAGCCCCCAAACAGGAAGGGGCGCTTATCCAGAAGCTGTTTTCAAAGTATTACAGGCACGCATCAGCAGATTTTTTAGAAAAATATCATTGCTATTTACGTGCAGCGTTCAGAAATACAACCCTTGACGCTTTGAAAACAGCCTCGACTTTGGACATGGTTGCCTAAAATGGCGGGCTTATTCTAAGTCAAAAGCGTTATAAAGTTAAGGGGCATTCGCTGTTTCTAGCATAGATTTACGTCTTAGACCTTGAGCTAGCATGTTTTTCATTCTATTTTTTGCTCGGCTGTGCTAGGGGTTAGCTCAGCAGTTGAGCCGCTTGAACAGGGAGTTAAGCGGCTCAATTGGAAGCGCTTATTTGCGCTCGAGTGGAGTTTCCAAGTGAATCATTACTGACTCTGGCTTGAGCACTAGAACGTCAGTTTCTACAGCATCAAGCACAACCTCGGCAGTGTTACCGATTAAAGCACCGGACAAGCCAGTGCGCGCCACTGTACCAATCACAGTAACCACTGCATCCAGTTCGCTGGCCATCTGTGGGATCAAGACATCCGCTGGGCCTTCTTTAATGTGCATCTGCTCGTCAGTGAGCTCGTATTCTTTAATGAACTTGGCACACTGCTCGCGGTAGCGTGCTTCAATGGTTTCACGCAGCTGGAAGGTTGGGTCAGAGGCTGACAGCATTGGCGACGGGTGCGCAGTCAATACATGCAATGTTGCTTTGGCAATAGCGGCCACTTCAAAAGCATTGTTGATTAAGCTGGCGTGCAGGGCTTTATGTTCGGCGCTGCTGTTACCCACATCCACTGCGGCCAGAATAGAGCCTTCAGTCCACGGACGTTTGGTTTTTGCAATCAGTACAGGGCTAGGGCAGTAGCGCAGTAACTTCCAGTCATCTGGGGTTAGTAGGGCGCGTTTGAGAGGGTTCTCTGGGAAATGCTGCTTGATCACGAGGCCACAGCTTTCCGCTTGCTGGGCTTGAATAATAGTTTGGTGAAAAGACTCATGCCAAGCTTGCTCGGTGGTGACCTCGTAGCCATCCTCTTTCAGCTCTTGGGCAATTTTAGCTAAGTATTCGCCATGTTCATCACGCTTATCGCAGACCAGTAAGTGTAGGCGTGAGTGAGTAACCCCTGCGATTAATTTTGCACGTTTAAGTGCTAGCGCTTCTGGTTGGTTGGGGGTCATAACGACCAAGATGCTACGGATAGCTTGCATGTGTGTCTCCCTGCGTTTTTAGTATATAGAGCACTGTACTGAGTAGAATGCCAGATAGAGTGCCAGTTTTCCAAGCTGCTGGGTATTGATACCCGTCAAACAATTAAGGAGGCTGGTTGTTCTGCTGTTGCCCCGTATAATAGCCCGCATTCATTATCTTATTTAGTACCTGTCTATGTTAATACCTGAAGTTGAAGCTTTTTTACAGTGCCAAACCCCGCAAGGTTGGATTGAATGTGCGCTGGATCACCCTGAAGAGCTGTTGCTCGATCATGCTAACTGTGAAAAGAAGGCAGCAGGTACGGCGTTGAGTCTTATGTTTCGTTATGCCGAACGTGAAGAATTGCAGCAGTACCTGTCGCGTCTGGCTCGGGAAGAGTTGCGCCATTTTGAGCAAGTGACTGCTTTAATGAAAAAGCGTGGGATGCGCTACCGTCAGCTCAGTCCCTCGCATTATGCGCGGCGTTTACAGCAGCATATTGCTGCGCAAGAGCCAGATAAGCTGATTGATACTTTAATTGTCTTGGCTTTTATTGAGGCACGTTCCTGCGAGCGTTTTTATCGTTTAGCACCGCATTTAGATGAAGAGTTGGGGCGCTTTTATACCTCTTTGCTCAAGTCAGAGTCGCGGCATTTCGAGGGCTACCTGCGCATGGCTGAGTTGTATGCCAAAAAGCCCATTGCAGAGCGCGTGGCGTTTTTTGCAGAAATTGAGCGTCAAGCCATTTTAACCGAAGATGACACCGAGTTTAGGTTCCACAGTGGTGTGCCAAAGCCACAAGTAGACCCAAAGCCGCAAACTAGCCAAGCAGCACGCTAAAAGCTATGGCGTGCTAGGGAAAGGCAATGCTTGCAGCTTGAGGCTGTTGTGCTCAGCTTTAATAAACCAACCTTGGCTGTCCCAGTCGCCAAGTACTATGCGCTGCTTGCCCTCGGCCAAAGTATGTACGGCTGGGCGGTGCGTGTGGCCGTGAATTAGAGTGCAAACTTGGTAGTGCGCCATGACTTGCTCAACAGCGGCTGGGTTCACATCAGTGATGTCCATGGCTTTCATGCGGGTGCTGGTTTTGCTTTTTTGTCGTAAATCTCCGGCTAAACGCTGGCGGGTGCGTAACGGCAGGTTGCGTAAGATAAAGAGTATCAGCGGGTTGCGCAGCACTCTACGTAAACGAATGTAGCTGCGATCGCTGGTGCACAGGCTGTCGCCATGCATCAATAACACCGGTTTGCCAGCAAGCTTGACGATGCTCGGGTCTTTTAATAGTTCACAATCTGCCAGCTCACAAAAGTCGTGGCCCAGTAAAAAATCACGGTTACCATGCATGATATAGATTTGCGTCCCACCAGCGGCTACTGCGCTAAGGGCGGTGGCAATTGAGCGCTGAAAGGGCGTCATGGCGTCATCACCAATCCACACCTCAAAGAAATCACCGAGAATATACAGTGCTTGCGCATGCTTGGCGTGCTGCTCAAGAAACGCAAGGAACGCACCGGTGATGTCCGGGCGCTCCTCATGCAAGTGCAGATCAGAAATCAGCAGAATCACTCGACAATCTCTGCCTTTTCGATAATGACATCTTCACGTGGCACATCTTGGTGGCCATTACGGCTGGTGGTAGCAACACCTTTAATCGCTTCAACCACATCCATGCCGTCAACCACTTCACCAAATACGGTGTAGCCCCAGCCTTGTGTGGTGGGTGCAGTGTGATCGAGGAAGTCATTGTCTTGGACGTTAATGAAAAACTGCGCTGAAGCTGAGTGTGGCTCCATAGTGCGTGCCATGGCAATGGTGCCTTTTTTATTGGATAAACCGTTGTTGGCTTCGTTTTTAATTGTCGCGCGGGTGCTTTTCTGTTGCATGTCGGTGTCAAAACCGCCGCCTTGAATCATGAAGTTGCTGATCACACGATGAAAAATAGTGTTGTCGTAGTGACCGTCTTTAACGTACTGAATAAAGTTGGCTGCTGTTTCTGGGGCTTCATCAGCAAAAAGTTTTAAAGTGATAACGCCGTGATTGGTGTGTAATTTAATCATTGAGTTGATCCATAGAAAGCTAAAAAGTCATAGACCTGTCAGAGAGGTGGCAGGTTCGGGTATGATAAGCACTTTATTTGAGCCAGCCTACCCATAATAGGCAGTAATGAGTATTAAAGAGCCCATGAGCATGTCTGAATCGTCCGTAAATGTCGCCGCGAACTTTCTTCGTCCTATTGTTCAAGCTGATTTGCAGTCAGGCAAGCACAGTAGCATTGTTACGCGCTTCCCCCCCGAACCCAATGGCTATTTGCACATTGGTCACGCCAAATCCATCTGCCTTAACTTTGGTTTAGCCAAAGAGTTTGGTGGAGTGTGTCATTTGCGTTTTGATGACACTAACCCCGCCAAAGAAGAGCAAGAGTACATCGATGCGATTAAAGATGATGTGCGCTGGCTGGGCTTTCAGTGGGATGGTGAGGTGCGTTATGCCTCTGATTATTTTGAGCAGCTGTACCAGTGGGCGGTGTATTTGGTTGAGCAAGGCAAAGCCTATGTGTGTGATTTGTCTCCCGAGCAAGCCCGTGAATACCGTGGCAGTTTGACTGAGCCGGGTAAAAACAGTCCGTTTCGTGAGCGCAGTGTCAGCGAGAACTTAGATTTGCTGACGCGTATGCGTGCCGGTGAGTTTCCTGATGGCACCTGTGCTTTGCGCGCCAAAATAGATATGGCTTCACCCAATATGAATTTGCGTGATCCTATTTTGTACCGTATTCGTCACGCCCATCACCACCAAACCGGTGATGCTTGGTGTATCTATCCAAGTTATGACTTTACCCACGGTCAGTCCGATGCCATTGAGTTAATTACTCACTCGATCTGTACCCTAGAGTTTGAAGATCACCGTCCTTTGTATGAGTGGTTTTTAGAGCAGCTGCCAGTGCCGGCTAAGCCGCGTCAGTATGAGTTTGCTCGCCTTAACTTGAACTACACCATCACCAGTAAGCGTAAGCTCAAACAGTTAGTGGATGATCAACACGTTAGTGGTTGGGATGATCCGCGCATGTCGACTATTAGCGGCTTCCGTCGCCGCGGTTTTACCCCAGCATCCATTCGTAATTTCTGCGACATGATTGGGGTCAACCGTGCGGGTGGTATTGTCGATTTAAGCATGCTTGAGTTCTGTATTCGTGAAGATCTGGATTACAACGCTACGCGGGCGATGTGCGTGCTTAAACCGCTTAAAGTGGTGATTACCAATTACCCAGAAGACCAAGAGCTGATGCTGCAATTGCCGCGCCACCCTAAGCGTGATGAAGGGGTGCGTGAGTTGCCGTTTGCTCGCGAGATTTATATTGATGCCAGTGACTACGAAGAAAACCCACCTAAGGGTTACCGTCGTTTAATGCCGGGTACGGAAGTGCGTTTGCGTGGTAGCTATGTGATCCGTGCGGATGAAGCTATTCGTGATGCTGAGGGTAATATTGTCGAGTTGCGTTGCTCTTATGATCCAGAAACGCTCGGTAAAAACCCGGAAGGCCGTAAAGTTAAAGGCGTAATTCACTGGGTTCCAGCTGCGCAAAGTGTTGAGTGCGAAGTGCGCCTGTATGACCGTCTATTTAGCACCGCTAATCCAGATAAAGATGTAGAGGGTGAAACCAGCGAATCCTTCTTGGATAACATTAACCCTGAGTCACTGGTGGTGTTAAAGGGTTGTCGTGCCGAGCCTTCTTTGTTGCAAGCACAGGTTGGAGAGAGCTTTCAGTTTGAACGTGAAGGGTATTTTTGCTTAGACAACGTCGATAGCAAGCCTGATGCGCTGGTCTTTAACCGCACGGTAACTTTGCGTGATTCATGGGGGAAAGCATGACTTTAGCGATTTATAACACCCTAACTAAACAAAAAGAGCCGCTGCAGCCTTTAGAGGGCAACCATGTGCGTATGTATGTCTGCGGTATGACCGTGTACGACTACTGCCATATTGGCCATGCTCGCGTCATGGTGGCGTTTGATGTCGTAACGCGCTGGTTACGTCATCGTGGTTATGATGTCACTTATGTGCGTAATATCACTGATATTGATGACAAGATCATTCAACGTGCGCAAGAAAATGGAGAGCCATTTGAGCAACTGGTTGAGCGTATGATTGCTGCCATGCATGAAGACGAGGGACGTTTAAATGTCCTGCGGCCTGATCAAGAACCCCGCGCTACAGGGCATATTGATGGCATGTTTAAGATGATCCAAACCTTAATTGATAAAGGCTTTGCTTATGCAGCCGACAATGGGGATGTTTATTATCGCGTAGCTAAGTTTGCCGGTTACGGTAAGTTATCGCGCCGTAAAATCAGCGATTTAAAAATCGGTGCGCGTATTGAAGTGGACGAAGCGAAAGAAGACCCATTGGACTTCGTACTCTGGAAATCCGCCAAGGCGGGCGAGCCAAGCTGGGATTCGCCATGGGGTAAAGGCCGTCCAGGCTGGCACATTGAGTGCTCAGTGATGTCCACGTGCTGCTTAGGCGATAGCTTTGATATTCATGGTGGCGGGCCAGATTTGGTATTCCCGCACCACGAGAATGAAATTGCGCAAAGCGAGGCTGCCACAGGTAAACAGTATGCAACCACATGGATGCATGCTGGAGCCGTGCGTGTGGATGGCGAGAAAATGTCCAAATCTTTGGGTAATTTTTTCACCATTCGTGATGTGCTGGAGAAATACCATCCAGAAGTGGTGCGTTATCTTTTGGTCTCCAGCCATTACCGCAGCCCGATCAATTACTCGGAAGACAACTTGCGTGAAGCTCGTTCGGCGTTAGAGCGCTTTTACCAAACATTTAAAGGTGTTGAGAGCGTGCCTGCTGCGGGCGGAGAGACTTATGTTGAACGCTTTAACAAAGCCATGGACGACGACTTTAATGCCCCAGAGGCGTGCTCGATCTTGTTTGAGATGGCCCGTGAGGTCAACCGTGTGCATAAACAAGACCCACAGGCTGCAGCAGGTTTAGCCGCGCGCATCAAAGAGCTGGGCGCTGTATTAGGTATCTTGCAATTACAGCCTGATGCTTTCTTGCAAGCCGGTGCTGAGAAGCGTGTGGATGCCGCGCAGGTTGAGTCTTTGATTGCCGCACGCATCGCTGCCCGCGAAAGCAAAGATTGGGCAGAGTCGGACCGCATACGTGATGAGCTAACCGCTTTAGGTATTGTGCTAGAAGATGGTAAAGACGGCACTGGTTGGCGTTTTGCTGATCAGTAAAAGGTTATCTAAGAGCTGCGTGGATGTTACTGCGCAGCTTATTAAATTTTTCCAAATGACTGTTGAATAAAACAGTGGGGGCTTTATGCGGCTTGTTATAACTAAATCCATGCGCGGCATTTTGAGCGGCATGTTAGTGGCTGGATGCCTGAGTTTGCCGAGCACTGCTCTGGCGCAAGAAACAGATTTCACTGACTTGGATAACGAGTGGCAAGAGTTTGGTGAAAACGAAGACCCGTGGGAGCGTACCAACCGCGCTATTTTTCGTTTTAACGATACTGTGGACCGCTGGACATTAAAGCCGTTGGCTAAAGGTTATCAAGCAGTTACGCCAGATATTGTTGAAGATGGTGTGCATAACTTTTTCCGTAATATCGGTGAAACGAGTAACCTCGCGAATAACCTGCTCCAGTTTAAATTGCGTGATGCTGGTGTTGATACGGCACGTTTTTTCTTTAACACCACCTTTGGTCTGTTAGGTGTTTTTGATGTGGCAACTAAAATGGGGCTGCAGCGCAATGATGAAGACTTCGGTCAAACCTTAGGGGCTTGGGGCGTAAAAAGCGGGCCATATGTGGTGCTGCCGTTCTTAGGTCCAAGCACCGTGCGTGATGCAGTTGCGTTATACCCAGACAGCTATACCGTGCCTTATCGAGCCATTAATGATGTGCCGGTGCGCAACAGCATGCTGGCTTTAAATATAGTGGATGCACGTGCGAGCCTGCTGTCCTCTGAGCGTTTTGTTGTCGGTGACAGATACCGTTTTGTAAGGAATGCTTTCCTGCAAAATCGCGAGTTTCGAGTGCGCGACGGCAATGTTGTCGATGATTTCTAGAGCGCCTGTGGTGTTCTAGGGTCAACGTATTGCCGTGATTTTAAGACCTAAGGCGAGGCGGCCATCATCGAGAGTTTCGACACGTAAGATGGTGGCTTCGGCCTCAAGACCTGGCAGTTGCGGATGCGTGGAAACAATACTGGCATGCACTGCTTGCCCATGGCTAAAGGTGGCAGGCTGATTCAATTCAACTTGCATACCAGTGCTGGATAAATCAGTGCAAATACCTTGGTAGATTTGTCCGTTGCTCTGCAGTGTTATCGGCGTTTCGACACGCATACGGATAAAATCACGCTTTTCGCTGTAATGATGCATGGTTTAACTCCCAGTGGTTAATTTTGAGTGGCTTTAGTGCTAACAGCTGCAAGCCTCTTTTTTCTGTTTAAAAACAATAAAACTGCCTGCCTTCAAGCAAATGTAAAGTGTTCGCTAGCCGCTTTATCTTTATGTGTTGCACTTCTATTTTCTGCTGAATTTCATCTGTCTAGTTATAGCTGATTGGCGCTGTAAGGCAATGCTTTTGCGCCTGAACGGTCGAGCCAAAACTGCTCAGCTATAGAGTGCTTGAATCAGCGCAATGATGAGAGTACCTTTTGCCCCTAAACACTATTTACGATTGATAAGTAATGGATTCTCTTGAAAGACAACACAACTCTGCTGCAGACTCAGAAGAGTTGCTCTTACTGCAAAAACAGCAGGCGTTACTGCTGACTGATCAGCTTGCTGGCAAACACTTACAGCAGCAGTTGCGCCCACAAACACCTTGGCAGGCGCAAGGCCTGACGTTTGAGCACTGTGTGGTTCCTGCGCTGTACTTGACCGGTGACTCACTGGACTACTTTGAGTTGCCCGACGGGCGCATCTTGCTCTACTTAGCGGATGTAGCAGGCAGCGGTACTGCGGCAGCATTGATCAGTATGCTACTGAAAAGTATTGTGCGCAGTTATAGCTTTACTGCAGGTCTTGCAGAAGAGATTACCCCGGCATCGATGCTGACCTATTTGAATCAGCGTTTGCTCACTTATGACTCAGACCGACATATCACCCTTATTTGTATGATTATTAATACCCAAGAAAACACGTTGCAGTGGAGTGCTGCTGGGCACTTACCGTCCCCCATTTTATACAGTGCTGGGCATGCTGAGTTCTTAGCTGGACAAGGGCAGCCAGTGGGTATGTTTGAGCAGGTCAGTTATGTTGATGAGCAGTTGCAACTGCCCCAGGCTTTTAGTCTGAGCCTGTTCTCCGACGGTATTTTTGATGTGCAGCCACAAGACAGTTTGGTTGGCAGTGAGGCAGCTTTACCGGCGTTAATTAGTGCTGCGCAAGGTGAGTATGCGCAGATAGTGCAGCGCCTTGGGCTAGCTAACTGCAGCAATATGCCTGATGATATCGCCATGCTGGTGCTGAGCAGGAATCTTGCATGAGTGATGGTAAAATTCAGTGTGCTGAATACGGTGACACCTTTATTTTAAAGTGCATAGGCGAGGTGCGGTTAACCTTTTGCTCAGCGCTGAATGAAGTAATCGAGAAAATTCTGAAAACTCACGCGTTTAAGTCAATTGTGATTGATTTAACAGAGGTGATCAGCATCGACAGCACCACTTTGGGCTTGTTGGCTAAGCTTTCGATTTTATCGAAACGAAAGTACGGCATGCTGCCAACCTTGGCCAGCACCAATCCTGATGTGAGTCGTGTGCTTGAGTCCATGGGGTTTAATCAGGTATTCAATTTAGTACACACCGCTACACCTTGTCCTGAATGCTTGGATGATCTGCCTGAGCAGGATCAGTCAGAAGAGCTGGTTAAAGCGCGGGTGTTAGAGGCGCATCGTATTTTAATGAGTTTAAATCAGTCCAATCGCGATGAGTTTCGTGACTTGGTCAGTGCTTTAGAAAGCTCCAGCGCGTAATCCCCAACTTGGATGCGTTGGCAATCTGCTGCTTGGCGCTCTGGGAGCTATGGGAGCGCGGGCCGCTGGCTCGCAAATGGCAAATGCAAAAATTATCACCTAGCAAGCCCCGCGCCCGCAATATCCCTTATTACAGCCCTAACAGCCCTAACAGTATTTAGCGAAACAGCTTTTCTAGTTTTTCTTGATCGTGGGCGAATGCACGAATCCCTTCGGCCAGCTTTTCAGTTGCCATGGCATCTTCATTGTGTGCCCAACGGAAACTTTGTTCGTCAATAAAACTGCGCTCGACAGGTGGGTTGTCGGTATGCAGGTGACGCTCTAAAGGTCCTTGTGTATTACTGAGCTGCTCTAGTAGTTCGGGGCTAATGGTGAGGCGGTCGCAACCGGCTAAGGCTTCAATTTGCCCTAGATTACGAAAACTCGCACCCATGACTACGGTTTGGTAGTTGTTGCCTTTGTAGTAGCGATAAATACGCGATACTGATTGTACGCCGGGGTCTTCAAACCCAGTGTAGTCACGGTTGTGCGACTTTTTATACCAGTCATAAATACGGCCAACAAAAGGCGAGATCAAGTAAACCCCAGCATCAGCACAAGCAGCGGCCTGAGCAAATGAAAAAAGCAAAGTGAGGTTGGTTTGGATGTTAAGTTTTTCTAAGCGTCGTGCGGCTTGAATCCCTTCCCAAGTTGCGGCAATTTTAATTAACACCCGCTGGCGATCAATTCCAAGCAATTCGTAACGGTCAATTAGGCGCAAGGCTGATTCGTAGGTGGCTTGCTCATCAAAGGATAGGCGGGCATCCACTTCGGTAGAGATGCGACCTGGAATGTGCGATAAAATTTCTTTGCCCACAGCAACTGCAAATTGCTCGCAGGCGGCCTCAGGGTTGCCATGAAACTCTTGTTGAATTTGCGCCATCATGCGTGCGTAACGTGGAAAAGTAGCTGCTTTTAGCAATAATGATGGGTTGGTTGTGGCATCTACCGGCTGCAAGCGGGAAATGGCGTCGAGGTCACCGGTATCGGCAACCACAGTAGTGTAACGTTTAAGTTGTTCGAGTTTTGAGGTCATGGCCGTCGCTATAATTTAGGCATAAAAAGGTGCACAGAACATAGCCGAGAGTTTAATTAGATGCAATTGTTTTAAAGTGATTAGCGGCCCTCAAGGCCGATTACAGCTTGGTCAAAGATCTGAATAGGGTCGTCTGTTTTATAGATGTCCGCAGATAAGAGCTGACGAAAACGTCGCGCGCCTGGGAAGCCTTGCGCTAGACCTAAAATATGCCGTGTAACATGGGTTGCTTTGCCGCCTTGCTCCATATATTGGAGTAGGTAAGGGCGCAGTTGCTGCAGAACTTCTGTACGAGAAATCTCGCGCTGCGCATCACCAAACAGTTGATGGTCAACGTTACGAAGCAGCCAGGGATTATGGTAAGCCTCACGACCGAGCATCACGCCATCAAAGGTTTGTAAGTGCTCGGTGCATTGCTCAAGGGTTTTAATGCCGCCATTGAGAATGATTTCTAAGTCTGGAAAATCCGTTTTAAGTTGCGCCGCAATGTCGTAGCGCAGCGGTGGAATATCGCGGTTTTCTTTCGGAGATAAGCCTTCCAAAATGGCAATCCGCGCGTGCACAGTAAAGCTGGTGCAGCCGGCATCACGTACCGTACCGACAAAATCACACAGCTGGGCATAGCTGTCACGGCCATTGATACCAATGCGGTGTTTGACCGTAACTGGAATGTCGACGCCATCCTGCATCTGCCTGACGCAATCAGCGACCAACTGTGGGTGCGCCATTAAGCAGGCACCGATCATGTTGTTTTGCACACGGTCACTGGGGCAGCCAACATTGAGATTCACTTCATCAAAACCTGCCGCTGCTGCCATCTTAGTACAAGTCGCTAAATCTGCCGGATTGCTGCCGCCTAATTGCAATGCAAGGGGATGCTCAGATTGGTCATGGCGCAAAAAACGCGCGCTATCGCCATAGAGAATCGCACCGGTAGTCACCATCTCGGTATAGAGCAGCGCACGCTTAGAAATCAGCCGCAAAAAGTAGCGGCATTCAGGAGTGGTCCAGTCCATCATCGGGGCAACGGAAAAGCGGCGGTTTACTGTGTTCATTGGGTTTGTATGCCCTATAGTAGCGGTTTTTTAAATCTTAATGAGCAGTGCTGTGACTCACGGGCACCGATGTGTTTTTTATGCTAAAATTGTGTCATTATTCTGAACGATACGATCTGGAGTTCTTAATGAATAAGCGCGAAGAAAGTAAAAAAGTCACCCTCGATATGATTTACCGCTCAGTAGCCAGCTCAACAGCTATTGAAACAGGCATCCCCACAAAAATTGTGGAAAAAAAGTTAAAAGAAAACCGTAAAAAATACCAGACTCTTTCATTGGCGCTCTAGTCAACAGGCAGAATATCATCTATGAGTCTGGCCATATATTGATAATCGCCATTTACTCCTGCCTGGATTGAACGAATATAAAACTCTTTATGTTCATCCCAAAGTTTATAATCTAAAACACCATATCCAGCTTTTTCAGCCATTACGTCGATTAAAAGTCTCGATATTCTGCCATTACCCTCTCGAAAGGGATGGATTAGAATAAACTCCACATGAGACTTGGCTAAGAAATCAACAATACTTTGGCGAGGCATTGATGGTAACGATTCAAACTCAGCTAAAAAAGCACCACTGAAAGTAGTCAGTAACTTTTCTAATTGATTCGCCGACGCAAAAGTAAATCCATCTTTGCTTATATTTGTTGATCGCAGCTTACCTGCCCATGCGGGGTAGATATTTGCTAACCATTGGTTATGCCAGCTAAGAATGGTATCTACTTGCAGTTGCTCAATATCAGCACCTTGAATAAAGATTTTCTCATACAGCTTTAATAAAAGCTCAGACTCAACATCATTCATCTCGGTAGGTTCGGTAATACCTAACGTATTCCTGAGAACTGCATTACCAGATTTTGGTTGGTATTCAGTTTCAGAGGCGGGCGCATCATATTTAGGCGTATCTTTCATGGGGCAATGTGTTCCCCTGCTATATTAAAGATCACGCGCTGAACTTGCTCTTGAGGCTTACTTTAACCACCAAAGGCTCAAGCGCGCGGCAGCAGCAGGGGAGGATTTCGTCTTGGCGCAGGTAGGCCAGTGGAGTGTTGATGTAGTCAACACTCCCTGAGCGTAGAGTCACGCGGCAAGCGCCACAGTAACCGCTGCGGCACTGGTATTCCACCTGATGACCGGTGCGCTCTAAGCCTTCAAGCAAGGTTTCAGATTCATCAAGTTTGAAAATTAAATCTTCAGTGATGACTTGTATACGTGTATCCATTTAAAGCTCAAAATCGCCTAAATCTTCCGCGGAGACTGCAGAGTTGATCTGACCAACCAAGTATGAACTGACCTCAACTTCTTGTGGCGCAACTTGGACGTTATCAGACACCAGCCATGCGTTAATCCAAGGGATGGGGTTGTGCGAAGCATTGCTAAAGATTGGCTCAAGGCCCACCGCGTGCATCCGCAGGTTGGTGATGTACTCAATGTACTGATTGAGAATGCCTTGGTTTAAACCAATCATCGACCCATCTTTAAATAGGTATGCGGCCCATTCTTTTTCTTGCTGCGCGGCATGTCTGAAGATTTCCACACTTTCTTCGTAGCAGGAGCGAGCAACCTCAGCCATTTGCGGGTCGTCATGACCGTCTTGCATGATATTTAAAATGTGCTGGGTGCCGGTCATGTGCAAGGCTTCATCACGGGCAATCAGACGAATGATTTTTGCGTTACCTTCCATTAGGCGGCGTTCAGCAAAGGCAAACGAACAAGCAAAGCTGACATAGAAACGAATGGCTTCGAGCACGTTCACACTCATCATGCACAGGTACAGCTTGCGCTTGAGTTCAAACAAGTCTATTTCATAGGTTTTGCCGTTGAGCGTATGGGTGCCAGGGCCGCATTTGCTGTAGAGCATGCTGTAGTGAATCAAATCATCGTAATACTTAGAAATATCACCCGCGCGCTCAATGATGTGTTGGTTACGCATAATGTCGTCAAACACCACTGCAGGATCATTAACGATATTACGAATAATATGGGTGTAGGAGCGCGAGTGAATGGTTTCCGAGAATGACCAAGTTTCAATCCAGGTTTCTAGTTCTGGAATTGATACGATGGGCAAAAACGCCACGTTTGGGCTGCGGCCTTGAATGGAGTCCAGTAGCGTCTGATACTTCAAGTTGCTGATGAAAATATGCTTTTCATGATCAGGCAAATTACGATAGTCAGTGCGGTCTTGAGACACATCCACTTCTTCTGGACGCCAGAAAAACGACAGTTGTTTTTCAATCAACTTTTCAAAAATTGGATATTTTTGTTGGTCGTAACGTGCCACGTTAACCGGCTGGCCAAAGAACATCGGTTCTTTGAGCTGGTCGTTATCAACTAGTGAGAAAGTGCTGTATTTCATAAACATTCACCCTTAAATCTTGCAGGCGCCACCAGCGCAATCATCTTCCATATCGCTTTGGCTATCATCAGCGCCATCACGCGTGTTTTGGTAGTACAGAGTTTTCAGACCAAATTTGTACGCCGTCAATAAGTCTTTGAGCAGTTGCTGCATAGGTACGCGGCCGCCGTCAAAGCGCTGTGGGTCGTAGTTGGTGTTGGCAGAAATAGCTTGGTCAACGAACTTCTGCATAATGCCAACCAAGTGTAAGTAACCTTCGTTGTTGGGCATGTTCCAGAGCAATTCATAGTTGTCTTTAAACTCGTCATAGCCTGGAACAACTTGCTTAAGAATACCGTCTTTAGATTGCTTAATGGTCACTAAACCGCGGGGAGGTTCAATGCCGTTAGTGGCGTTAGAAATCTGGCTAGAGGTTTCCGACGGCATCAATGAGGACAAGGTTGAGTTACGTAAACCATGCTTAACAATATCAGCGCGTAAGGTTTCCCAGTCTAAATGCAGCGGTTCATTACAAATCGCATCCAAATCCTTTTTATAGGTATCAATTGGCAGGATACCCTGAGCATAGGTGGTCTCATCAAATGCGGTGCAAGGACCAAACTCTTTGGATAGATTGTTAGACGCTTTGAGCAAGTAGTACTGAATAGCTTCAAAGGTGCGGTGGGTCAGGGCATTGGCTGAGCCATCTGAGTACTTCAAGCCATTTTTGGCTAGGTAGTAAGCATAGTTAATTACACCCACACCTAAAGTTCGGCGCTTCATCGTGGCGTTGCGTGCCGCTTCAATGGGATAGTCTTGGTAGGTCAATAGCGAATCCAGTGCCCGTACCACGAGGTCAGATAATTCTTCCAGCTCATCAAGACTGTCAATCGCACCCAGGTTAAAGGCCGATAAGGTGCATAAGGCAATTTCTTTGTCAGCGTCGTTGATGTTTTCTAGCGGGCTGGTTGGCAAGGCGATTTCTAAGCACAGGTTGGACTGGCGAATCGGTGCCACTACAGGGTCAAATGGGCTGTGAGTATTGCAGTGGTCAACGTTCTGAATGTAAATACGGCCAGTGCTAGCACGCTCTTGCATCATCAGGGAGAACAACTCCACCGCTGGTAAAGTGCGCTTACGAATACTTTCATCTTGCTCGTACTGCACATAGAGGCGCTCGAACTCTGCTTGGTCAGCAAAGAACGCTTCGTATAAGCCAGGTACTTCATGGGGCGAGAATAAAGTGATATTGCCGCCTTGAATCAAGCGCTGATACATCAACTTATTCAGCTGCACACCATAATCCATGTGGCGTACACGGTTCTCTTCAACACCACGGTTATTCTTCAAGACCAACAGCGATTCCACTTCTAAGTGCCACATTGGGTAGAACAATGTCGCTGCACCGCCACGCACACCACCTTGCGAGCAGGATTTAACTGCAGCTTGGAACAGTTTGAAGAATGGAATGCAGCCGGTGTGCTGTGCTTCACCGCCACGGATGGGGCTACCAACCGCGCGAATGCGACCAGCGTTAATACCGATACCAGCACGCAATGAGACATATTTAACAATGGCTGAAGTAGTGGCGCTGATGGAATCTAAGCTGTCACCACACTCAATCAATACGCAGGAACTGAACTGACGAGAAGGGGTACGCACACCGGCCATGATTGGTGTGGGTAAGGAAATTTTAAACAGTGAAATGGCATCGTAAAAGCGCTTGATATAGTTCAGGCGCGTGTCTTTTGGATAGTCAGCAAACAGGCACATACCAATTAAGATGTAGAGCATTTGCGGGCTTTCATACACTTCTTTGGTCACGCGGTTTTGGACTAAGTACTTGCCTTCCAGCTGCTTAACCGCAGCGTAGGAAAATGACATATCACGGCCGTGATCAATGTAGTCGTTGAGCTCATCAAACTCAGCTTTATCATAGTCACGTAAAATATGGCTGTCGTAGCGTTCTTCATTGGTCAGTTTAGTAACATGATCAAACAGATGCGGTGGTTCAAACTCACCATAAGCAATTTTGCGTAAGTGGAAAATTGCTAAGCGTGCTGCCAGGTACTGATAGTCCGGTGTGTCCTGCGAGATTAAATCTGCCGCAGACTTGATGATGGTTTCATGGATATCTTTGGTGTTGATGCCATTGTAAAACTGGATATGCGACTTGAGTTCAACTTGCGATACAGAAACATTCTTTAAACCCATCGCAGCCCAATCAAGCACGCGATGGATTTTGTCCAAATCGATCGGTTCCTGGCGACCATCGCGCTTGGTTACTTTAATGGCTTTAAAGTCTGTCATAATGAGATCCTTTTGGTGTTTTAGCGCTCTATGGCTTGAATTTCAGCAAGCGCTAAGGTAGTGCGGTTTTCTGTAGAAAACACACTATATAGTGTTTGGGTTCGGTATGGAGCGCAATATAGGGTAAAGGAGCTATTATATCAACCCACACAATCTGCGGTTTATCAGAATCAGATGACTGGCTATGTGATACGCCGCGCAGCCCTTGCGCTTGCAAGAAATCAAGTGGTTTTAAAATAAATTAAGCTTGCTTTTTTGGGTTTGAAGCAATTTGCCAGTAGGCTTGGTTAGAGCGGTTAAAGAGTAGCCAATTGACCCCTCATATTTTTAGTTTGATTCGAAGAGCGTGTTTTAAAGGGCCGTGTATTATGCAGCAATTAGAGTTTTTTGAAATACCCAGTCCCTGTATTGGTGTGTGTGAAGCGAACAACAGAGGTTATTGTAAAGGCTGTTTTCGCTCCCGCGATGAGCGTTTGTATTGGCTCAAACTCAGTGAGGCCGATAAGCGTCATGTGGTGTATTTATGCCAGCAGCGTAAAGCACGGGTGTTGCGAGCTAAAGAGACAGCATTACAAGTAAACAGTTCGCTTGCAGATGAACCAGAGCAGTCGAGCATGTTTTAATGCTCTGACAGCTTTTGTAGTTTTTGCTTAACAATCAGCCAATGTGCAAACGCTGCGCTCCAGGAATATCCAGCACGTGGTGGCTGACAATAACCAATAAACCTTGTGCTTGACGCCGCTGTAAAGCGGCTAGAACTTGATAGCTGCTAGCACTATCCAGCCCAGCAAAAGGTTCATCGAGTAATAATATGGGCCGTTTTGCCAATAGTAACCGTGCTAAAGCAATGCGCCGTGCTTGTCCGCCGGAAATTTGTGCTCCGTATTCGCCTAAGGCAGTCTCCAATCCGCTTTGTTGTTTGGCCCAGTCTGCCAGCGCTACATCCGCTAAAACTTGCCACAATTGCTCGTCTGTGGCGTGCGGATCGGCAAGGCGTAAGTTGCTGGCTAAGCTGCTATCAAAAATATCCAGTTGCTGCGGTAGATAACCAATGCATTGATCCAGTTGCCATTGTGCGGCAGGGCGTTGATTAATTAGGTAGTTGCCGCTGGTGTTCTCCAGAGTGTTAGCCAGCACCTTGAGCAAGGTGGTTTTACCAATGCCAGAGGCACCAGTAATAAGCAGAATATCGCCGCTGGATAAATCAATATTGATGTTTTCTGGGCCGTTCAGCGCGCCTGGAATACGTGCACTGAGATTCTGGGCTTGTAGTTGCAGTGGAGTGTTTGGGCGTGGTTTGTCAGTGCTTTGCTGGGCGCTTGCAGAATGCAGTGTGTCTAACTGCATCAACTGGTTGATGCGATCACGAGCAGCTTGGCTTTGACCTAAACCTATAAAACTACCTGCTAAGGGTACTAAGGCTTCGTGGATACCCAGTAATGCAAGGGCGGCGGCCAGCAGCCAGGGTACGCTGATTAGGCTGGCAGAGACAGCAGGGGCACCCACCCACAGCAACGCGCCTAGACTTACAGCTAAAGCCAGTTGCTGCAATAAACTTAATACGCTAATCAATTGCTGTTGTTGCAATTCTTGGGCTTGGTAGTGCTCGTCACTGCTCAAGGTGTCGCGCTGTTGTTGCGGCCAGCTTTGCCATAACGTCAATGAGGTTAATAAAGAGAGCGACTCAAGGAAATGCTCACGGCGTAATTCGGCAGCCTGTACATCAGTCAAGGCCAGCTTGCGTCCACGCCAGAAGCCTAAGCATGGCACTAACAGCCAAGCCATGCACAAACCTATGGCAGAAGCATAGGCCAGCTGTGGTAGTAACCAGTAAGCGAAACTGAGGTAGGCCAACACAATGACACTGGCCCAAATCCATGGTGCTAAAAACTGCAGAGGGAAGCGATCAAGACGATCAATATCAGCAACTAAGCGGTGCATGGTTGCTGCCGAGCCGGTGCTCTCTTGATTGATTGGTGTGGTCCGTAAAGTGAGGGCACGAAACACTTGGCTGCGTAAGTCTTTCAGCAAAGATAAGGTGGCGTGGTGTGAGGCGAGGCGTTCGCCATAACGTCCAGCAGTACGGACAATGGCAAATAAACGAATTAAGGCTGCGGGGCGGAAGTAGTCGAAACTAAAAGAACTGGCGAGCGCTAAGCCAGCAATGGCTGAGGCGGTAATAAACCAGCCGGAAGTAGCCAACAAAGCAATGGCTGAAAATAAAGTGAGTGCGCCCAGCAGTAAGGCTAAGTTCCAGCTGGCTTGGCGGCTGCGTAAAAGACGGCGTAAGCGGATGGGTTTTAACATTATGACTGCTCCTGTGGCGTGTGCAGTGCTTGTAGATCAAGGTGGCGATCCAGCCATTGCAAGCCTTGCCATTGGTGGCTGACTAAAATTAAGGTTTTACCGACGCTGAGCTTTTCTAGGAGGGCGTGAATCGTGGCGCTGGTTTCAGGGTCAAGGTGTGCAGTGGGTTCGTCCAACAGCCAAATGTGTGCATCACGCAGTAAAAGTTGAGCAATGGCTAAACGGCTGAGTTGCCCACCGGATAAGCCTAAGCCACGTTCGCCCAATGCTGTATTTAAACCTTGTGGAAGTTTTTCTACCAAGGTTAATAAATCCACATCTGCTAATACCGCAAGCATCTGTTGCTCGCTGGCTGCTGGATCGGCGAGGCGTAGATTATCCGCTAAACTGCCGCGTTTAAAGTGCGGTTGCTGTGCTAAGTAGCCGAGTTGGCGATGCCAGTCGCTGCGTAATACATCCAGTAGAGAGTGCTGGTTTACCGCAATGCGTCCGCTGTAAGGTAAAAAGCCGAGTAGAGCCAGAAGCAAACTGGATTTGCCACTACCACTTTCGCCATGCAGGCCAATACGCTCAGCGGCAGCCACCTGCAGGTCAATACTGGGCAAGCGCAGGCGTTTATTGTGTGCGGTGATGCTGAGGTTACTAAAAGTTAGGGCTGGTGCTGCGCTGAGTTGTAAAGCTTGCTGCCCTGGGTGTTGCCAAGTGTGCTGTTCGAGCAGCGGCAATAATTCTTCAATTGCGCCTTCGGCTTCGGCTTTGGCGTGGTAGTCACTGCCCAGTTGGCGCAGCGGCGCGTAAAACTCAGGCGCCAGCAGTAAAATAAATAACGCCCCAGCATAAGGCACTGGAATCACACCCTTCGCCCAAGGTAACACCCCAAGCAAACCTAAACCCAAATATAGGGCAACCAAGGCAATGGCTAAGGATGAAAATAACTCCAAGACAGCTCCAGAGAGAAAGGCTAGACGCAGGACTTTCATGGTTGAGTCGCGGTATTGTGAGGCGGAGCGATCAACATCATCTTGCGCTTGTGCGGTGGCTTGTAAATGCTGCAGGGTGGGCATGCCTCGTACCCAATCTAAAAAGCGGCTGCTCAACTGGCTCATTGCCGCCATTTGCTGCTGGCTGCTGCGACTGGCTGCGCCGCCCACCAAGATCATAAAGATCGGCACGAGCGGCGCAGTCATCAGCATTAATATTGCCGCGAGTGGGCTGTAGTAAAAGGCGGCAATACTGATCAAAAGTGGTGTGATTAAAACCAAGTACAGCTGTACGTAATAGCGGCTGATATAGCCATCCAAAGCATCCACCTGCTCCAATAATTGCGTGCTCAGAGCGCCATCAGCGCCAAGGGTTTGTCGCTCAGGGCCCAGGCTAGCTAGTGTGCCGAGTAAGCGCTTACGCAGTGATTTGCGGGCATTGAGGCTGGCAGTTTGTGACAGGCGCTCGCGGGTGTACTGTGCAAGGGGCCGTAAAATAAAGCACAAGACGAGGGCGATGGCGTAAGGCGTGCCAAAGGCTGCGGTTAAGGCTGTGCTGGGTTGTGAATTATTAAGTAAGCCGACAAAAAGCTGTGCCAGTAACCAGCTTTGCCCGATAAAAAGCAGCGCGCCTAACACGGCAAATATCAACGCCAGGTGTAAGCGTTTAGCTTCGGGGGCGATAATCTGCTTTAACTGTTGGCGTAAGGTGCGCTTAAGCTCTTTCTCGGGTTGATCAGTCATATTGTCCACGGATTAAATCGAGCCTATAAAAAGATGCGGGTGAATTGCCGAGCAATACAAATGTGTCTCAATGCTCGCATAAAGGTGCGAGGTGCTGGTGCGACATGTTGTCCTGCAGGGGCATTGTGTAGGGTTAAAACGCATTTAAACTATGTATTCTATAGCGCTGTATAGCCCTCAGCGTTGCATGCGTGAGAGCGTTTATCTCAGTCAGTACGATTTAATACTATTTAAAATGCTTATGCTTGCTTGATTTATCAATCTCGCAAGATGATAATGATTACCATTAATGAGTTGTCTAAATCAAGGAATCCGTATTCATGCAAGTTCCAGCTTTGCGCTCACTGCTTTTTTGTTGTGCAGTGGTGAGTCCAATTATTAACGCCACGACCTTAGAGCAGTCGTTGAGCGAAAGTGAAAGGCTCAGTCAAACCGCGCAAAGTTCGCAAAAACGCATTGAGCAACTCGATGACGCCAGTCAAGCAATGTTAGAAGAATACATTACCACTGTTGCTAAGGCTAAAGCGCTAGAAGGTTACAACGAGCAAGTCAGCGAGCTGATTGCCGCGCAGCATCAAGAATTACAAAGTTATCAGCAGCAATTAGAACAGTTACAAGAAACTGAAGCTGCGGTGATGCCGCAAATGCGACGCATGGTTGAGGTGCTGGCTGAGTTTATTGCCGCTGATGTACCGTTTTTACCGGTTGAACGTGCTGATCGTTTAAGTGCTTTACAAGCATTGTTGCCACGTGCTGATGTCAGTATGGCAGAAAAATATCGGCGGATTCTTGAGGCTTACCAAATTGAAAGCGATTACGGCTACAGCCTAGAAGCGTGGCGCGGCGAGTTGGGCGTGGATGAGGCGCAGCGCAGTGTCGAGTTTTTGCGTGTGGGCCGAGTCATGCTCTATTACCAGACTCCCGATGGTCATGAAAGTGGCTACTGGAATGCACAGGCGCAGCAATGGGAGACACTCGATAACAGTGTGCGCCGTCCCTTGCAAAAAGCCATTGCCATTGCCCGCCAGCAAAAAACCGCGGACTGGTTAGAGTTGCCAGTTAAGACTCTGGTTTTGGAGGTGCAGCCATGAAGCGCCTAGTCGCAATGTTCTGTGCGTTGTTACTCAGTGCAACGCTGCAGGCAGAGACATTAAGCCCTGAGCAGTTACTGGAGCGGATTCGTGGTGAGAAAACCACTGAAGAACAGCTTATGCAGGAACGTGAACAACGCTTTTTGCAATCACGGGACCAGCAGGCGCAACTGCTCGCGCAAGCCAAGCAGGCGTTACAGCAGCAAGAATCCCGTGCCGCAGCACTGAAATCCACTTTTACTGCCAACGAGCAAGAGCTGGCTGATCAAGAAGAGTTGTTAAAGCAGCAAGTGGGAGACTTAGGTGAACTCTTCACTGTGGTGCGGCAAAGTGCCGGTGATCTGGCTGGGCAGTGGCGCAGCAGCTTACTGAATGTGCAATTCCCGCAGCGCCTTGAGCAGCTTGAGCAATTGGCGAAAGGTCGGGCGTTACCCAGCGCCCAACAGGTAGAAAATTTTTGGCTGACGGTTTTAGAAGACATGACGGCAACTGGACAAGTCCAGCGTGTCACTGTACCTGTGGTTGCCGCTGATGGGCAGCGCAGCCAGCAGGAGGTCGTCCGAGTTGGGCCATTCTCAGCATACAATGCACACGCTTTTTTAACCTTCAGTGAAGGGGAGAGTGCTTTGCGAGCTTTGCCTAAACAACCATCAGGTTTCAACCAGGTCAGTCAATGGGCAGCCAGTACTGATGCTCTAGGCGTAATCCCCATTGATCCAACCCGCGGCTCTTTGATTGAGCAATTGCAACGTCAACCTTCGTTGCTGGATCGCTTGCGCCAAGGCGGTTTAGTGGGCTGGGTGATTGTGGCTTTAGGGGTGTTTGGTTTTCTCTTAGCGGCGTGGCGCTTGCTGGGCTTGATGCGTGTAGTGCGCAGTGTGCGCGTGCAAATGCGCAATCTGTCGCAACCCACTACAGACAACCCCTTGGGTCGAGTATTAAGTGTCTTGGGGCCAAACCCACAGTTGGCAGATCTAGAAACCCTCGAGCTAAAACTTGATGAGGCTGTCATGCAGGAAGTGCCACAACTGGAAAAAGGGCAGGGTTTACTCAAGCTGTTGGCTGCAGTTGCGCCTCTGTTAGGGCTACTGGGTACGGTGACCGGCATGATTATTACGTTCCAGGCAATTACCCAAAGTGGCGGCGGTGATTCGCGCTTAATGGCTGACGGTATTTCCCAAGCTTTGGTGACTACGGTGGAAGGCTTGGTGGTCGCCATTCCTTTATTGTTTTTACACAGCGTACTCAGTGCCCGCAGTAAAGGGGTTGTGCAATTATTGGAGCAACAGTGTGTCGGTTTGTTAGCGCTGCATATGTCAGGTGATAAGCGCAGTGAGTAGCGGACAGGAGATCTGGTTCTGGTTGGTTGACAGCAGCCATGCCTTACTGGACCTGATGGGGGCAGGTGGTACGGTGATGTGGCTTTTAGCTGCACTGTGTGTACTGTTTTGGACGTTGGTGTTAGAGCGGTTTTGGTACACTCGCCGCCATTTTCCGCGCTGGGCGCAAGAGCGTCGTGAGGCTTGGCGGGAGCTGGGTGTGGATGCCGGAACGCATGCGCGTTGGCCCCATGCCGTGCGTGCCGCCTGGTTAGCACAAGCCCGAGAGCAATTAATTACCCCATTATCCGTCACCCGTACTTTAGTCGCGATGTTTCCGCTGCTGGGCTTGCTGGGTACTGTAACCGGCATGGTTGCCGTGTTTGAAGTGCTGGCTGTCAGTGGTAGCGGTAATCCGCGGGCCATGGCTGGTGGGGTTTGGCAGGCCACATTGCCCACATTAGCTGGCATGGTTTTAGCCATTGGTGGTTTATTTAGTTTGGCCCGTCTAGAGCGTAATGCTCGGCGAGCAATTGGTCAGCTCGCCGATCAATTGCGTCATGAATAAGGAATAGACGATGAGAATGCGTCGTTACAGTCAGCAAGTAGAAGAAGAGCCCGGCATTGATCTAACGCCCATGCTGGATGTGGTGTTTATTATGTTGATCTTCTTTATTGTGACCAGCTCTTTTATTAAAGAATCTGGGGTTGAAGTCAATCGCCCGCAAGCTGAGACTGCAGCAGCACAAGACACTGGCAATATTTTAATTGCCGTGACCGCTGACGGACAGGTTTGGCTGGATAAGCAGGTTGTGGATGTGCGCAGTGTCCGTGCACATGTTGAGCGGATGCGCCAGGAGCAGCCCGAGGGTGTGGTTGTGGTGCAGGCCGATCAAGATGCGCGTACCGGTTTAGTGGTTAAAGTGATGGATCAAGCCCGCTTAGCTGGCGTGCCTGATGTGGTCTTGGCAGCCTCGACGGAGGCTCATTAATGCGTTGGTTGTGGTCTTTTTTAGCAGCCATAGCCATTGTCTTTGGCAGTTTTGTTTTGATGCTGGTAATGATTTTCCCACCAAAAAGCAAAACCACTGAGCCTGCATTAAAAATGGGCTACTTTGTGCCCAAACAACAGCAGGAATCGAGCGATCCCAGTCGTTCACGGCAAAAAATGCCCGATAAACCGCCAGAGCCGCAACCGGAAACACCGCCAGCGCAACAGGCACCGCAGCCACCGGTTACGCCGCAAATAGCTGCGCTGGATTTAGCTGTGCCACAAATAAGCAGTAATGTCAGTATTGCTGCGGCGGCGGCTCCAAGCTTACAAGGTGTTACTGCGCAAGCTGCAACTGCGGCGGCACCCGCTGCGCCTCCGGCATCTGCTGCAGCAGCAAGTGCGGCCAGCCCGCCGAGTAACGACGCTGAGGTGATTCCTCTTAATGAGGTTTTACCGGTTTACCCCAATAACGCACGTCGCCGCGGTATTGAGGGTTACGTTAAGTTGGCTTTTACCATTACCACAGAGGGTAAGGTTGAGAATGTGCGGGTGCTGGAATCATCACCGGCAAATATTTTTGATCGTGAAGCACGCCGTGCTGCAGTACGCTGGCGCTTTGCTCCACGCAATGAGGGTGGCCGTTTAGTTGCCCGTGAGGCGGTAAAAAAGCTTGAGTTTAAACTTGATAAAGGGGGGCGCTAGCATGCGACGCTTACTCTTTGGCTTAACTTTGTGCGCTTTAACGGCTCAGGCCAGTTTTGCTCAAAGCATTGCTCCAGAAGTGTTTCGAGCCTTACAAGCTGCACAAGCTGCGCAGCAGTCAGGCAACTTTGCGCAAGCTGAGCAGGCATTAAAATCAGTAACGGCAAAGCCTGAAAGTCTAGAGCAAGCATTGCTGTGGCGCAGTGCCGGCTATTTAGCTTGGGCACAGGGCAATACCCAACAGGCCCTGAACATGCTGGAGCAAGCACTGCGCAGTGACCAGTTAACCCCTGAGCAAGTTGCGGAAGATCGGCTTAATTTAGCGAAACTTAGTTTTAGCCTAAAAAACTATCAGCACGTGCATGCCTATTTACAAGGTGTTGCCGTAACGGATGAAATCCTAGAGCTACAAATTCAAGCTTGGCAGAACTTGGGTCGCTTGGATAAGGCTTTACCTTTGGCTGAGCGTTACTTGCAAGGTAAAAGCACTATCAGTGAAAGCTGGTTGCAGTTTATGGTGGCAGCTAATGCTGAAGTGAAGCATTACGCCGCGGCGCAGCAATGGCAGAAGCGCATTTTGCAGCGCAATCCTAATCAGCTCAGAGCTTGGCAACAATTGGCGGCCCTGCAGCAAATGGCGGGCAATTACGCACAAGCTTTAGCCACTCTGCGCACTGCTTACAGCAAAGGCATTACTTTCCAAGCAGCAGACTTGGATCGACTCATTGCCTTGGCTGCAGCGTCTGAGCAACCTTGGCAAGCGGCGCGTTTATTGGCTGGCATGCTGCAACACGGCATATTGCCTACAAGCCTTAGCAGTCAAGAGCGGCTGGCGCAGTTGCACTGGCAAGCCCGTGAATACCAGGCTGCTGCACAGCAGTACGCAGAGCTGGCGCAACAAAGCGGTAAAGGTCAACATTGGTTGAGTCTGGCTCAATTAGAAATTCAGCAGAGTCGCTGGGATGCCGGTTTACAAGCACTAAAGCGGGCGGAGCAAGTGGGGGCTGATCAGCAGCAAATTGCCGCTTGGCGTGATTGGGCGCAAAGCCGTATTGCGTTACATCAGCAGCTCGCCGAGAAAAGCAGCTAGCCGTCTGTAAGGTCCTGCAAGCAATGCCCGTGTAGAGCATCGCTCGCAAGGTCAGAGGTTGAGTCAGTTAAGCTTTAGCGCAACCAGTTGGTCTTCGCGAGCTCAACCACTTCATCGCCACGGCCGTTCATAATTGCGCGCAGCATATACAAACTAAAGCCTTTGGCTTGCTGTAGTTGCACTGTAGGTGGCATGACTAACTCTTGCGTTGCAGTCACCACATCAACAATGACAGGGCCGTCGTGGGCTAAGGCTTCAGCTAGAGCAGTGTTTAACTCAGAAGACTTCTCGACACGGATGCCTTTAATGCCTGCCGCCTCAGCAATAGCTGCAAAATTAGGATTTTGCAGCTCTGTACCGTCTGTGAGGTAGCCACCGGCTTTCATCTCCATGGCTACAAAGCCCAGCACACTGTTGTTAAAAATCACGATTTTAATCGGTAGCTTGTGCTGCACTAAGGTTAAAATATCGCCCATTAACATGCTAAAGCCGCCGTCACCGCACATGGCAATGACTTGGCGCTCAGGCTGACTGGCTTTTGCGCCCATTGCTTGCGGCATAGCGTTAGCCATTGAACCGTGGTTAAAGGAGCCAAGTAGGCGGCGCTTACCATTCATCTTCAAATAGCGTGCCGCCCAGACTGTTGGGGTGCCTACGTCGCAGGTGAAGATGGCATCCTCGCTGGCCAATTCGCTGATTTGCTGAGCGAGGTATTGTGGGTGAATGGGTTGATCGTCTTTGCTGGGCTTAGCTAAATCATCAAGGCCTTTGCGCGCTTGCTGGTAATGCTTAAGCGCTTGATCAAGAAATTTGCGCTCAGTGCGCGTTTCTAACTTAGGCAGCAGCGCCTGTAAGGTTGATTTAACATCGCCTTGTAGCGGCAAATGGATCGAGCAATGCGAACCCATGCTCGCGGGGTTGATATCAACTTGCACAATGGTCGCATCTTTAGGGTAAAACGCTCGATATGGGAAACGCGTACCCAGCATGACCAGTGTGTCGGCATTCATCATGGCGTGATAACCAGAAGAAAAACCAATCAAACCAGTCATACCCACATCAAAAGGGTTATCCCACTCTACGTGCTCTTTACCGCGCAGGGCATGCACTATCGGTGCTTTCAGTTTTTCTGCAAATTGCATTAATTCGTCGTGAGCGCCTTCACAGCCACTGCCGCAAAGTAAGGTGATGCGCTTACCCTTGGCTAAAATTTCTTTAAAGGCTTCTAGCTCACTGTCTTGCGGAATAACTTTAGGCGGCAGTGGTGTGTGCCAAGCTGATGCGGCATTTTCTGCGGCAGGGCGTAAAGCAATATCGCCGGGCAAGACAATAACCGCCACGCCTTTCTTTAAAATTGCCTGACGCATGGCCACTTCTAGAGCTTGCGGTAATTGTTCAGGATTGGACACTAACTCACAATAATGACTGCATTCACGAAACAGCTCTTGGGGGTGAGTTTCTTGAAAATAACCGCTGCCAATTTCACTGGAAGGAATGTGTGCAGCAATTGCTAGAACAGGAACGCCACTGCGGTGACAATCAAATAAACCGTTGATTAGGTGCAAGTTGCCTGGCCCGCAGGAGCCAGCACAAACAGCTAACTCGCCAGTAATTTGCGCTTCTGCGCCAGCGGCAAAAGCGGCGACCTCTTCGTGCCGAGTACCGATCCAGCGAATTGTGCCCATTTTCAACAGGCTATCGCTAAGACCGTTTAAGGAGTCACCAGTAACGCCCCAAATATTTTTGACACCGGCTTGGTCGAGTGTTTTTGCCACTAGATGGGCTACGGATTGCGGCATGTATACCTCCAATGTATAAAATCAAGTGCGCTTTTTGAGCGCAGCTGCATGATAAAAGCACAGTTAGCCTGCTGCATATCAGTGTTTTACTCTGGCAAAACTAAGTTTAGGCGCACTGCTTGACAGCTAGCTTAATAATTGCAGTAAAACTATTGGTCTGTTGTTGTAGCTATTTTATCTTGGGTTTTTAACTCAAAGTCTGTGGCTGCGTGGCGCTCATGCAGTTGCTCTGCCGGCTCGCCCCAGGTGCGGTTCACCATGCGGCCACGCTGTACGGCAGGGCGTTGCGAAATCTCTGTGGCCCAGCGCTGTAGGTTTTTGTAGCCGTCAACTTGTAAAAACTCCGCCGCGCCATAGAGTGTGCCTAGAACTAAGTTGCCGTACCAAGGCCAGGTGGCGATATCGGCAATGGAATACTCATCGCCGCCTAAATAGCGCTGCTCGGCCAAATGACGGTCAAGTACATCCAGTTGACGTTTGGTTTCCATGGTAAAACGATCAATGGGGTATTGGTACTTTTCCGGCGCATAGGCGTAAAAGTGCCCAAAGCCACCGCCCAAATAAGGCGCAGATCCTTGCAGCCAGAATAACCAGTTAAGTGCTTCGGTGCGTGCGGCCGGCTCTTGGGGCAATAGCTGCCCAAATTTCTCGGCCAAATAGAGCAAGATTGCACCGCTCTCAAACACACGGCTAGCGGTGTCAGTATCCACTAGGGCAGGGATTTTTGAGTTGGGGTTTACCGCAACAAAGCCTGAAGAGAATTGATCACCTTCAGTAATCTTGATGAGGTGAGCATCATATTCAGCGCCAGTTTCGCCCAGAGCCAAGAGCTCTTCGAGCATGATAGTGACTTTTTGGCCGTTGGGTGTACCTAATGAGTACAGTTGTAAAGGATGTTTGCCGCGTGGCAATTCGGCTTCGTGGGTAGGGCCAGCAATGGGGCGGTTGATACTGGCCCATTCACCGCCACTTGCAGCGTCCCAAGTCCAAACGCGAGGTGGCTCATAAGGGTGAGAGTTCGACATGGTGCAGATCCTCTTGTAAACAGTGCCTAAAACAGTAACAGGTTCAAGGTGGTTATTGCGAATCGCGCAGCGCCCACTTTGCGGGTAAAAAGAGTACAACAAGTTAAACCTGCTTTGAGCGAAAGCGTGTTGTGCTCAGCTATACCGGTTGACGCATTTGATACATTAAAATCCCTGCCGCAACACTGACGTTGAGTGATTCGGCTTGGCCGTAAATTGGGATTTTAATGCACTGATCCGCAAGCTTAAGAATGCCTGGGTTGATTCCCGAGCCTTCATTGCCCATGACTAAAGCGGCTTTATTTAAGTTGCTGGCAGCAGCATAGCTAACTGCATTGTCTAGGGCGCTGGCCAGCACCCTGTAGGTTTGTTGCTGCAATTGGGGGATCAACTCAAATAAATCAGCCTCGACAACTGGAATATGAAAAATAGAACCCTGTGAGGCGCGGATGACTTTGTCGTTATATAGATCAACTGTGCCTTTACCCAGTACCACTTGTGAGAAACCTGCTGCGTCAGCGGTGCGAATCATAGTTCCTAAATTGCCGGGGTCTTGAACTTGGTCGATCAGGAGCAAGTAATCACCGCTAATGGGCTGGACTTGTGGCATCTTGACCACTGCGGCAATACCCTGCGGGGCTTCTGTTTGACTAATGGCAGCAAAGACTTGCTTGCTAACCAGTTGATGGTTCTGCTCTGTGAGCCAGTTCGGTAGAGTTGTGCCTTCTTGCACGATGATGGTGGCAATTGTCCAGCCGCTGTTCAAGGCTTCTTCAATCAAGTGAAAACCCTCAATTAAGAATGACTGGGTATTAACGCGATATTTTTTTGTTTGTAATTTACGCCAGTCTTTGACTTGGCTGTTTTGACTTGAAGTGATCACGTTAACGAATCCTCGGCGAGGTTATCTTGAATGATGGCTGCGGCGCTGACTGCGAGTTTTAAAACAATGGGATATTGCTGCTGAGTGCCGTTGGCCGCTGTGTTGTACTGGGTAAATATTGAATCTAGCGTGTGGAGGCCCGCAAAACTGGCGGTTAATGCCTCAGTTAAGGGTGCGGCGGGTCAGGTTCTGCCGCACTAATGAGTGAGCAATTCTAGCACTTCTGGCCAGTGAGGACAGTCTCTTGAAGCTTATAAAGGCTGCGTAAATCTGGGTCTGCTTGTATCTTCTCGATAAATGAGTACAATAGCGGCTCACCAAATCTTGGTGTTCGTGTTATGGCGACCCTGTCGGTCCCCTCGCAACGATTATCCGTAAACCTGGTCAGGCCCGGAAGGGAGCAGCCATAGCGGTGACATTGTGTGCCGGGGTGTGGCTGGCAGCGGTTGCCACCTAAATTGCTCAATTCGTTACAATCCCTCATCTAATCAAATAAAGCCCATTCGCAGACAGTGTTGCGGGTGCAATTTTTGCTGTGCTCCGTTAGCATGTCTGTCTGTTTTCTTGCAGGTCTACGGTTGCTATGAGTTATCAGGTTTTAGCCCGCAAATGGCGTCCTCGCTCATTTCGTGAAATGGTCGGTCAAACCCATGTGTTAAAAGCATTGATCAATGCCCTTGATCATCAACGCTTACACCATGCCTATTTGTTTACCGGTACCCGCGGCGTGGGTAAAACTACCATTGCACGGATTATGGCCAAGTGCTTGAACTGCGAGCAGGGTGTCAGCTCGACTCCTTGTGGTGAGTGCTCGGTGTGCCGGGAAATTGATGAAGGTCGTTTTATTGATCTGATTGAAGTGGATGCGGCCAGTAAAACCAAAGTAGAAGACACCCGGGAAATGCTCGATAACGTGCAGTATATGCCGACTCGCGGGCGTTACAAGGTGTACCTGATTGACGAGGTGCACATGCTTTCGACCAGTTCTTTCAACGCTTTGTTGAAGACGCTCGAAGAGCCGCCGCCCTACGTTAAATTCTTATTGGCCACCACCGACCCGCAAAAATTACCGGCCACGGTTCTGTCGCGCTGTTTGCAATTCTCTTTAAAGAATATGCCCCCTGAGCCCATTGTTGGCCATTTGCAAAATGTTTTAACCAGCGAAAACATCCCCTTTGAGGATGATGCGCTGTGGCTGCTCGGACGTGCGGCGGATGGCTCGATGCGTGATGCCATGAGTCTCACAGACCAAGCGGTGTCCTTTGGTGATGGCAGTGTATTGGCGGACGATGTGCGCGCCATGCTGGGGACTCTGGATCAGGGGCAAATCTATGGCGTATTAAAAGCCTTGATTGCTGGTGATGCCCGTGCCGCACTGAGCGCTGTGGCGCATTTAGCTGAGCATGGTCCGGATTGGGCAGGGGTTTTGGCAGAAATACTCAATGCCTTGCACCGCATTGCCATTGCTCAATTGATGCCCGATGCCATTGATAACGGGCAGGGTGATCGTGAGCAGGTACTGGAATTGGCGGCTATTGTTCCGGCTGAAGATGTGCAGTTTTATTATCAGTTGGGTTTGATTGGTCGCCGTGATTTACCGCTGGCGCCCGATCCCCGTGACGGCTTTGAAATGGTGCTGCTGCGTATGTTGGCCTTTCGCCCAGCCAGTTTGCCCGGCACGCCACCGACCACCACTCTAGTTCAGCCAGAGCCAGCCAACTCAGCAGCTGACGGGCAAAACACAACGGCGCAAGCTACAACGACTGCAAGTCGCAGTTTAGCGCAGCAGCCTGCGCTGCCTGATACTCCTGTAGCGAGCAGCAGCCAAGCGCAAGTCGATACAGTGGTGGCTGAGTCGGCCAGCGCCAGCGAGAGTCCAGTAACACCCAATGCTGTGCCAGTCGATCAAGCACCAGTTGCAGCGCCAGCGGAAGAAATACACGCCCCTTGGGAAGAGCAGCCAGACAGCGTGGCAATAGAGCCGCCAACTGTTGCTGCTCAGCCTGTCGCCAGTTCCGCACAAGATCCAGCGCTAACTGCGCCAGCCAGCCGTCCCGCAACTGCGAGTGCAGATGCACAAGCAAGTACAACGCAGCAAAGTGCCACAGTGGCTCAGGCCGAACAACCTGAGCATGCAGCCTATTATGATGATGCCTACAGTCAGGCTTTAGCCGATGAGGCAGGCGACGATGAAGATGAGTATTTAGCCAGCAGCCATTATCAAGATTATGCTGAGCTGCCGAGCTTTAGTGATGATGAGCCGGTGCAGTTACATGGCAATAACGTTGATTTACAACCCAATATAGCACCTGCCTCCGGTCAAGCAGCGGAGTGGCAAACATTATTTGCCCAGTTGAATTTAGCGGGGATGACCCACAGTATTGCGGCTAATACTGTGTTAGTTGAAAAAAATGCCGATGTTTGGCTGCTGCATTTAGATCCCAACCACAGTGCGCTGTTTAATAAAACGCAATTACAACGTATCAATGAGGCAATTAACACACACTTGGGTGCACCTATAGAGTTACAAATAGAATTGCACACCCCAACTGAAGAAACACCTGCTTTGGCGCTGCTGCGCAAGCAAGCAAAACGCCAACAGGAAGCAGAAACAGCAATCCATACTGATCCTGTGGTATTGCAACTGATGGACACCTTTGGCGCTACAATTAGTGCCGATAGTATTGAACCCATAGACTCGTTATAAGGAACCTATTATGAAAGGTGGCATGGCTGGCCTGATGAAACAGGCGCAACAAATGCAAGAAAAAATGCAGAAAATGCAAGAAGAGTTAGCCAATGCAGAAGTGACTGGTGAATCAGGCGCAGGCTTGGTCAGCGTAGTTATGACCGGTCGGCATGATGTGCGCCGCGTCAGCATTGATGACAGCTTGCTTGAAGAAGATAAAGAGATTCTTGAAGACTTAATTGCTGCTGCAATGAATGATGCAGTGCGTAAAGTTGAGCAAAACAGTCAAAAAAGTATGGCTGGTATGACCGATGGTATGCAGTTGCCACCGGGCTTTAAAATGCCGTTCTAGTACCTGCAAATACAAAGCGATCAGCGCAGCATCGTCTTTGCTGGCTGATCGCTTTGCTGATCTAGGGTTTGGCTTTAAGCCACAACCACTCTTATTTACTATTCAATTATGCTGAGACGTTATGTCGTTTAGTCCTTTAATACGTCAGTTGATCGATGCTTTTCGCATTTTGCCAGGTGTTGGACAAAAGACTGCACAACGTATGGCGCTGCAGTTACTTGAGCGCGATCGCAGTGGTGGCCAACGTTTAGCGCAGGCGTTGAGTCAGGCTATGGACGGTATTGGTTATTGCCGCTCGTGCCGCAGTCTGAGTGAAGAAGAAATCTGCCATTTATGCAGTGATCTGCGCCGTGATGAAAGCTTGCTGTGTATCGTCCAAGGGCCGATGGATGTATATGCCGTTGAGCAAACTGGTTATCGCGGGCGTTACTTTGTTTTAAAAGGCCATTTATCACCGCTTGATGGGCTGGGGCCGGAAACCATTGGTATTCCAGAATTGTTAGGGCGTATTAATCAAGGCGCTTTCCGAGAGATCATTTTAGCCACTAACCCCACTGTTGAAGGTGAGGCTACTGCACACTATATTGCGCAAATTCTTGCGGACCAAGAGCTGCTTATTTCGCGCTTAGCCCATGGCATGCCGTTGGGCGGGGAGCTGGAAATGGTCGATGGTGGCACTTTAAGCCATGCCTTGGCAGGGCGCAGGCCCATACAGGTCTAGCTTTACCTGCGAGAGTTGTAAGTTTTGCGTGCACTACGGGTGGCATTGCTGTTGACCGTTAATCCCTTAAGACTGTTTTAATATATCGATATAAATTATACTTAATTGTGAATTGACCCGTGGTGTGCTGATTAATGTCATCGAGACAGAGTCGCAGCGTACCAAATTTGGTCGTGTAGTGATTATATTGAGAGGTTCTGATGTCAAGCAAAGTATTAACGCCACAAGCAGCCCAAGAGCTATTGGCCAAAGGAGCTGTACTAGTCGACATTCGTGGTGCTGATGAGTATGCCCGTGAGCATATTGCCGGCGCCCAGCATATGCCCATGGAGCAACTGAGCAGCACAGGTATGGCCAACAGTGACGCCAATGCAGTGATTTTCCACTGCCGTTCCGGCAACCGTACGGTGATGAATGCCGGCGTGTTGGACAATTGTGCAAGCTGCGAAGTGTATATTTTAGAAGGTGGTTTAGACGGCTGGAAAAAAGCTGGGTTGCCCGTGGTGACTGATGCATCACAACCTTTAGAATTACAGCGTCAAGTGCAGATTGGCGCAGGCTCGATGATTCTTTTGGGCGTGATTTTAGGCACAACTGTTGCGCCGGGTTGGTATGCGCTGTCTGGTTTTGTCGGTGCGGGTTTGATTATGGCAGGGGTCACTGGTTTTTGTGGTTTAGCGCGAGTGTTAATGAAAATGCCATGGAATAAAAACTCTGCTGCATAACTAAAAAGCCTCAAGGCAAGCCTGTGCTGGGCTTGCCTTGTGCTCTGGATGGCTGCTGCCTTGTTTTACTTGAGTGCGCCATGACTAGCCACTTACCTGTGCTATAAAGCCAAAGCAACCAGCAGTACGGCTTCCTGGATCTCTACTGCGGCGCCAAGGGTATCGCCGGTATATCCGCCCAAGCGTTTTTTAAGTGCAGCGCGATAAGCGACTAAGACTGTCAGCCAGACGAAGAGAATCAACAGTGCTTTTTCTTGCAGTAGCGGCAGGGCTAATAGCGCCAACACAGCACTCATTATCATCACTTTACTTTTAGTCGCAGCGCTTTGTGTGTCACTGACCATGCCTTGCTTGCGCACATAAGACGTTGTCGCCATTAAACCGATAATGCCAGCTCTGGCGAGCATCGGAATCAGCAGTAAACCACCCAGCAGTAAGCCAAGATCACTGTGCGCCTGTTCGAGTAACGCGGCAATTGCGGCAAATTTTACCAGTAACACCACGATCATTGCCGCCACGGCCATGGCACCCACTCTTGGGTCTTTCATGATTTCCAAGGTACGCTCGTGATTACCTAAACCGCCCACCCATGCATCGGCTGTATCGGCGACGCCATCCAGATGCATTGCCCCGGTAAAATACACCCAGAGCGCTAACACCAATGCCGCCACCAATAAGAACGATGCCTGTGGGTTATACAGGTAGCACAGCAGCACTAAGCTGACTAAAAACACTCCTAGAATGGCGCCAACGATGGGATAAAACCACATTGCCGCTTGCTGCACCTCTTTATCAACACGTTGTAAATAAGGCCCTGGCACACGGCTTAAGAAAATCAGCGCGTACCAAAAGCCCCAATAGTAGGTGCTCATAATTCTGTTCCGTCCATGCCTTCGAGGCTGACCCATTGCTGGGCTTGACCTTCATATTCACTGTCGATGACCTTGAAACTTATCACCGCTGCGTAAGGTAAGCTGAGTTTGCTCATGCCGTTGGCGGTCAGTTCTAATAAATGTTGCGCCAGCATGCGGATCACACCGCCGTGGGTGACTACGAGCACGCGCTGGCCTTGATGAGTTTTTAACAACTGCTGCCAAGCCACTAAAACACGCTGTTGTAATGCCGCAGTGGGTTCGCCTTGTGGCGCACAGAAGTTCATCGGATCTTGCCACATCTGACTGATACTTTGCTCAGCCATCACTGCATCGACCAACTGGTTTTCCCATTCGCCAAAATGAATTTCCGCTAAATTAGCTTCGATGCTGAGCGGGATATTTTGTGTGTTGGCCAGCCATTGCGCCGATTGCTTACAGCGCAGCAAAGGCGAGCTGACTATGTGCTGCCAGCGCTGGCCTAAACGCTCAATGCGCTGCTGAAATTGCTGACTGCCGCGCTCGGTTAAGCAATGATCAGTACGACCGCGAAAGACTCGGCCGCCGACCGGTTCACCGTGGCGGATAATATCGATGTAAGTGGTGATCATCAGGCTTTGTTTTCCACAGCGGCTTGGGCAAAGGTGGCCATATTGTTATGAATAGTCAGCGCTTGCTGGACGGTTGCATAAGCCACAGCAGCGCCCGAGCCTTCGCCTAAGCGCATGCCTAACTGTAGGAGCGGCTCTGCATCTAAGGCGCTGAGTAAGGCGCTATGTCCGCATTCAGCCGAATGGTGGGCAAACAGCAGCCACTGACGTACCCCAGGGTTTAATTTAACTGCTAATAAAGCCGCTGCCGTGGTAATAAAACCATCAACAAAACAGGGCATGCCCAACTGACTGGCGCGTATATAAGCTGCGGCGATGGCAGCGATTTCCAGCCCACCCACTTGCGCTAAGGCGTCTAATGGATTTTTAACCAGCAGCTTCGCGCGGGCCACGCTGGCAGTTAAAATTTCTTTTTTACGAGTTAGTGCCGCACCTTCAACGCCAGTGCCGGGACCGGTTAAATCGCTGACGTCTTGTTCCAACAGCAGAGCGCTTAAACAACTGGCGGCTGAGGTATTGCCAATGCCCATTTCACCTAACATCAGAAAATCGCAGCCTTGCTGATGAGCCCGTTCAGCTTGCTCTTTACCTAAACTTAAGGCTGCCAGCGCCTGTTCATTGCTCATGGCAGCTTGCTCAGAGAAGTCGTGAGTGCCGGCCATGATGGGCTTATGAGTAATCTGAGTTAAATGCTCACAGTTCGCAGCGGTACCACAGTTAATAACGCTAAGTTGAATGCCTTGTTGTTTGCATGAAGTGGCAACTGCAGCACCACCATTGACAAAATTCGCTAGCATGGCAATGGTCACCGACTGCGGAAAGGCTGAGACACCTTGCGTGACAACGCCGTGGTCGCCGGCGAAAACTAACATGTGCGGCTGTTTGATTTGCGGTTTGCTCGTGTTTTGCATCGCCGCCAACTCAATGGCAATGCTTTCCAAACGACCTAACGAGCCTTGCGGTTTGGTCAGTTGATCTTGATGCGCTTGAGCGTTGCCTCGTGCGCTAGCAGACAGTGGGGCTGTGGCGTCTAACCACCAGTTTTTGTGAGTCATGGGTGAACTTAAATTTTGAGGAGCGTTATTTGACTTGTCAGCCCAGCAGTTAGCCGCAAGTACGCTAGAGGCTAGAGTTTGCCTTGGCTGCGGTATTTTTCAGCTGACTGTTGGTAGTGACAGCTTAATGTGAAGTCGTGTTTTGACGCTCTTGCACTATCAGCCAAGGGGCGACCACGACAGCCCAGAGTTCGGGATCGCGTTGTTGAAAGTCCAGGGCTTGCTCATCTTGTAAGTTATGCAGCGCTTTTTGCTGCATCAGCGCACTGATGGTCTTTTTATCGTCATTGATAATCTGTTCGGCCACGGCCACTAAGTCTTGGTCACTGGCAACCCAAAGCACCATGCCTTTAGCGAAAATTGGCATGATTTCCGCCCAGCTCATGCGTGCTGTTTGACCAAGAAGCTGAGCATATAAGTCACTGATTTCGTTTGACATGTTTTTTCTCGCAACAAAAGTGGGCATGATAGCCTGAGTTGCCCTGTCCCCCCAAGGGGCAAAACTTCAGTGTCGAGTGAATTGGAGAGTTTTATGCATGCTTCAGCATTACCCCGCTTAGCCTTTGCCGGTATCGGTTTAATGGGGCTGCCCATGTGCCAGCGCTTGCTAGCAGCGGGTTATCCACTGGTGGTTTGGAACCGTAATCCTGATAAATGTGCGCCCTTGGTCGCCTTAGGTGCCAAGCAGGTTTTGCAGCGCGCCGAACTCTGCGCCCAAGCCGATATCATTATGTTGTGCTTGGCAGACACTCAAGCAGTGACTGAGGTGATGTTTTCCGAGCAGGGCATTGCTGCCGCGATGAGCCATAAGCAGGTGTTGGTGGATTTCTCCAGTATTGAGCCTGCGGCAACCCGGAGTATGGCGCAACAGCTCGCCGAGGGCTGTGGCGCGCAATGGTTGGACGTGCCGGTGTCTGGCGGTGTTGGTGGTGCTGAGGCCGGTAGCTTAGCCATGATGGCGGGTGGTGATGCGGATGCCTTGGCGCAAGTAATGCCGGTGTTAGCGCACCTCAGTCAACGCGTTACTCACATGGGGCCGGTGGGCTCAGGGCAAGTGACAAAAGTCTGCAACCAGATGCTGGTGGCATGTAATGCCATGGTGATTGCGGAAGTGGTGGCCTTGGCCGAGCGCGCAGGTGTTGATGCGTCGCTCTTAGCGCCAGCCTTGGCCGGTGGTTTTGCGGACAGCAAGCCTTTGCAAATCCTTGCGCCACAAATGGCGGAGCGTGAGTTTGAGCCGGTAAAGTGGCATGTGCGCACCTTGTTAAAAGATCTAGATATGGCCGTGCAGCTGTCCCATAACCATCTGTCGGCGACACCAATGAGTGGCCTCGCTGCGCAGTTGATGCGTACCCATGGCGCGCAGGGACATTTAGCGGCGGATCCTGCAACCCTGATCAAACTCTATAGCGGAGATAAATAATGGACATTGTGGCCAATTTATCCATGTTGTTTACTGAACTGCCGTTGTTAGAGCGTGTGCGTGCGGCAGCGGCGGCAGGGTTTTCTGGCGTGGAAATCCAGTTCCCCTATGAGGTGCCAGCGCTGCAACTGAAAGAAGAGCTGCAGCGCTGCGCGATGCCGTTAGTGTTAATGAATTTACCTGCCGGTGATTTGATGCAAGGCGGCACTGGTTTAGCCTGTCATCCCAAGCGTCGTCAGCAGTTTGCCGATGCTTTGGATGAAGCCTTGAGTTACGCACTTATGGTGCGGCCACGCATGGTCAATGTGTTAGCAGGGCGTTTACCTGAAGGTGTTTCCCGTGATAAAGCACTGGCGACCTTAGCTGCTAATGTGCGTGAAACTGCGCAGGCCTTTGACCGTCTGCATATCAAAGTCTTATGCGAGGCTATTAATCCCATTGATATGCCTGGCTTTTTAATCAATACCCCGCAACACTTAAACGAACTCTTAACTGAGGTGCGTCACGACAATTGCTTTGCTCAATTGGACGTTTACCACATGGCACGGCAAGGCATCAGCGTTGAGGATGCGCTAGCAGTATTAGCTGGCAAAGTCGCGCATGTGCAGTTTGCCGATTGTCCTGGGCGTGCGGAGCCGGGTACGGGAGAGTTTGATTTTCAAGCAATGCAGCAGGCTTTACAGCAAACGGGTTACCAAGGGGCTTTAGCCGCAGAATACCGGCCTAGCAGTACCACTTTAAAAAGTTTGCAATGGCTCACTCGTGCGCCTTTTCAGGTCTGATTTTTAATGGAGCTATTTAACTGCGGTTTAACATTGTCGGGCAGGCTGGGCTTATGCGCATTGAGCGCTGTAAGGCAAACGCACCGCTCTGTAGATGTATTTTGGATTAACAACAATAATAAATAAGGAAGCACATGCCGCATTTACCGCATCAATCTAAACAGGCTGATAACGCTTGGCGCGTATTGTTTTTACTGTTTTTAGCCAATTTGTTTAATTTCTTTGACCGTGCGATCCCCAGCATCATTATTGAGCCGATCCGCCTTGAGTGGAGTTTAACTGACTTTCAAATCGGTCTATTAGGCACGGCTTTTACCATTGTTTATGCCATTGCTGGCTTACCATTAGGACGTATGGCGGATAACGGTTCACGTAAGAAAATTATGGGCTGGGGATTACTGGTGTGGAGTGGTTTGACTGCGGTGAACGGTGCTGTTAACAGTTTTTGGAGTTTTTTGTTGGTGCGAATGGGCGTGGGGGTGGGGGAGGCCAGTTATGGCCCTGCGGCCAACTCTTTGATTGGCGATTTATTTCCAGCCAATCGCCGTGCCCGCGCCATGGGTATTTTTATGCTCGGTTTGCCGCTGGGGTTGTTATTAGCTTTTTTTACCACAGGGGCTATGGTACAGGCTTTTGATAGCTGGCGGGCACCGTTTTTTATTGCTGCGGTGCCTGGAATTATCCTAGCCATTTTTATGTTTTTTATTCGCGAACCGCAGCGCGGTGATGCTGAGGTGGTGGCAGTGCAAAGCACACCCATTGAGCAGCCGGTTCGTAAAGTGTTAGCCATACCGACCATGTGGTGGTTAATGCTGGCAGGGCTGTGTTACAACTTTGCCACCTACGCCAATACAGCTTTTATGGTGCCGATGCTGCAGCGTTATTTTGGTTTGGAATTGACCCAGGCAGCGATGTCGGTGGGGGTGATTGTAGGGGTTACTGGACTGTTTGCTTTGCCATTGGGCGGCTGGATCGCTGACCGCTTGCATGTGCGTTATCGTAATGGGCGTTTATTGTTTGGTGCGGTGAGTTTGTTGCTCACCTGCGTCTTTACGGGTATTGCTTTATTGGCGGGTGAAATTGATGTAGCGATCTTTGTTGGTCTCTTTGCCGTGGGCTGGGTGTTTGCCTATAACTTTTATACCTGCGTGTATACTGCTGTACAGGATGTGATTGAGCCGCGTTTGCGGGCCACGGCGATGGCTTTGTTTTTTGCGGGACTCTATCTGCTTGGCGGTGGCTTAGGCCCAGTAATGGTTGGTGGTTTATCTGACTATTTTGCTAACCAGGCCATGCTGCTAGCCGGTGCCAGCGAAATGACGGAGGCTTTTCGTGCGATTGGCTTGCACGATGCTTTGTATTTAGTGCCAGTGACCATGGGTTTAACTGGTGTGTTTTTGTTGATTGCGATTCGCACCTTTCGTTTTGATGCGCAGAAGATGGCGCAATCAGCACAGCAATAACGAGGAAAGTGATAATGATGATGGAAAAAATTGAGACGGCCTTAGCTGTATTGCAGCCGCAAGAGTTGCAGATTGAAGATGAAAGCCATATGCACAGCCGTGGTCAAGAAAGCCATTTTAAAGTAGTGCTCGTCAGTGCTGAGTTTACTGACGTGCGTAAAGTGCAGCGCCATCAAAAAGTGTATGCAGCCTTGGGTGATTTAATGCAGCAGTTCCATGCTTTGGCTTTGCACACCTTTAGTCCAGAAGAGTGGCAGGCAGAGCTGGCCATTCCTGATTCACCGCATTGCCGTGGTGGCAGCTTGCACGACAAGTGATAGCCTGTTGGCTTAGTTAAGGCGTTAAAGCCTTGTGCGAGCTTAGCAAGCACAATAGCGCAGTATAAAAAACGGCCAGTCCCTAGATTTAGGTGCTGGCCGTTTGTTTAAGCGTAGCGTGTTTATGCTTTGGCTAAAATATCCCGCAGTACATACGGCAGAATCCCACCATGGCGGTAGTACTCCACCTCGATGGGCGTATCGATACGTGACAGCACTGGCACCTGTTCAACACTGCCATCTTTGCGCGTGATCTCTAAGGTGAGTTGCTGGCGCGGCTGCATGTCGCTATCTACACCAAGGATACTAAAGGTTTCAGCATCACTGATGTTGAGTGAGCTATAGGAGGTGCCGTCCATAAACTGCAAGGGTAAAACCCCCATGCCGACAAGGTTGGAACGGTGGATGCGTTCATAGGACTGAGCAATCACCGCGCGTACGCCCATCAGCAAAGTACCTTTCGCGGCCCAGTCACGACTGGAGCCGGTGCCGTATTCTTCACCAGCAAAGATTATGGTTGGGACACCACGCTGCATATATTCCATGGCTGCGTCATACACAGGTACTTGCTTGCCGTCGAGTAAAGTAAAGCCGCCTTCGATGCGTGAACCGTCCGCGGTGGCGGGTAACATCAGGTTTTTGACCCTGACGTTGGCAAAGGTGCCGCGAATCATGACATCGTGGTTACCACGGCGCGAGCCATAGGTGTTGAAGTCAGACTGTTGCACATCATGGCTGATTAGGTATTGGCCAGCTGGTGAGTCTTTACTGAAGGAACCTGCTGGAGAAATGTGATCCGTGGTCACTGAGTCGCCCAAAAGCATTAAAGCGCGTGCATCTTTAATCGGGGCAACCGCTTTGGGCTGCATGGTAAAGTCAGAGAAGAACGGCGGTTTGGCAATATAGGTGGATTTAGGCCAGTCGTAGACTAAACCCTTAGCGCTTTCAATATCGGTCCAGAGTTTATTGTCTTTACTGAAGTCGCTGTACTTGTCGCGGAATACCGCAGGGTTCATGGCTTTACTGAGTAAGGCCTGAATCTCGCTGTTGCTCGGCCAGAGGTCTTTCAAATACACCGGCTTGCCGTCTTTGCTGGTACCCAGTGGGTCTTGATCTAGGTTGATGTTAACGGTACCAGCCAAAGCAAAGGCGACCACCAGCGGCGGTGAAGCCAAGAAGTTCGCGCGAATATTGGGGTGAATGCGCGCTTCAAAATTACGGTTGCCGGACAGTACAGCGGCCGCAACAATGTCATTTTCGACAATGGCTTGGTTGTATGCGGGGATGAGGTCGCCGGCATTACCGATGCAGGTGGTGCAACCAAAGGCGGTGACACCAAAACCTAAAGCTTCGAGGCTGCTGAGTAGCCCAGCAGCTTCAAGGTACTCTGGAACCACTCGAGAACCAGGTGCCAGTGAGGTTTTGATGCGAGGGTGTACACTTAGGCCCAGCTCCACCGCTTTTTTCGCCAACAAGCCTGCGGCTAATAAAACGCTGGGGTTTGAGGTGTTGGTGCAGGAGGTAATCGCAGCAATGAGCACATCGCCGTGCCCCATATCAATGGTGCCGTCGGTTTCGCAGTCATTGTTTGGCGTGCTGAGGCGGTTATCGATCATTTCCACTTCGTGCATAGCCAGTGGCCGCTTAGGCTTGGGCGAGTCTTGATTGACCACCGGAATCAGTGGGCAACTGGTGCTATAACGCTTATCCAGTTCAGATGCATCTTTGTTAAAGCCGCCTTTAGCAATGGATTCGCTAAACAACGAGGTGAAGCTGTTGTGCATTTCAGGTAAGGCAATGCGGTCTTGTGGGCGCTTTGGACCCGCCAAAGATGGTCGCACGCTATCTAAATCCAGCTCAATCACTTGGCTGTAATCAATATCGCCTTCTTTGGGTATGCCAAACATCTCTTGGGCGCGGAAATACGCAGCGCAGGCCTCAATATCAATGCCTTCGCGTCCGGTCCCGCGCATGTATTCTAGGGTGACTTCATCTACGGGGAAGAAGCCCATAGTGGCCCCGTATTCTGGTGCCATATTGGCTAAGGTGGCACGGTCAGGGAGGCTTAAGTGCTCGGCACCCTCACCAAAAAATTCGACAAACTTGCCGACTACTTTGGAATTGCGCAGTAATTCAGTGACGGTCAAGACTAAATCTGTGGCAGTCATGCCTTCGCGCAGCTTGCCCTTAAGGTTCACCCCAACAACGTCAGGGGTCAAAATATACAGTGGCTGGCCAAGCATGGCTGCTTCTGCTTCGATTCCGCCAACACCCCAGCCAACTACGCCTAGGGCGTTAATCATGGTGGTGTGTGAATCGGTACCGACTAAAGTGTCAGGGTAGGTCATGCCGTCTTTTTCTTGAATACCGGGGAATAAGTACTCAAGGTTAACTTGGTGCACGATACCGAAACCGGGCGGCACAACTTTAAAAGTATCAAAGGCTTGCATGCCCCATTTCAAAAATTGGTAACGCTCACCGTTGCGTTTAAACTCCATCGCCATATTTTTTTCTAAGGCATCAGGGCTGTTATAAAAATCCACCATCACCGAGTGGTCAACCACTAAGTCAACCGGTACTAAAGGCTCAATGGCGCTGGCCGGCTTGCCCATGTCTTCGGCGACATTGCGCATGGCTGCTAAGTCGCACAGTAATGGCACACCGGTGAAGTCCTGCAGCACTACGCGGGCAACAGTGAAAGGAATTTCTTCATTGCGGGCGGCATTGGGCTGCCAGTTGGCCAGTTGCTCGATATGTTCGAGGGTGATGCGCTGATTATCCGCGTTGCGTACCAGAGACTCTAAAATGATACGAATCGAGATAGGCAGTCGTGAGACTGATTTAAAACCATGGTCTTTAAGGGCGGGGAGGGAGCAGTACTTAAGTGTTTTGCCATTACTTAAGGTGAAGGCGTGATGGAGTTTGCGTGGATCGAAAGCTGGTGTTTGCATAGCATTATCCTTTTTAAACTGTGACTCACTGGTCTGTAGCATAGACGTATTCACTGCACAATGTACAAGTGGGACAATGGTCGTGGTTTGTTTTGAGCGGATACGTGCCTGTTTACCATTAAAAAAGCCGCAAGCACAAGCCATATCTGCTGATCTATCCAGCGTCTAAAGTAGGCTTAGCATTTGCGGCCTGGAAAGGCTCAGGTAAAGAACCTAGCTTACGCTTTTAAAAGTTCCAAGTAGCTTGGCTGGTAAAACCGTGGGCGCTGTTGCGGTATTTAGCGCTGTAGGCTGGGCGGAATGCACCTTCCTCCTGATTTACCCCTGCTTGATTCTCACGAATATAGGCATAGGCGAGGTCTACAGTTAGGCTGTCGCTGGCTTTCCAGCCGGCACCAAAGGTAAGAATTTTACGGTGACCGACAGGGATGCGCACATTACGGTGCTCGTTGGTGGTCGGTGATTGGTCTAAGGCAAAACCAGTGCGCAGAACCCACTCAGGGTTAACTTGGTAGCTGGCGCCAATGGAATAGGACCAAGTGTTGTGCCATTTGAGGTCTTCTTCAATGGTTCTGAAACGAGTGGCTTGCACGCCCTTGTTTTTTGCTTTAATAGACTCTAAGCGACTCCAGCGTGTCCAAGTTAAACCACCGTGCAAGGTCCATTGATCATCAAGTTTATGGCTGATTGAGGTATCAACGGATTCAGGGGTGGTGAAAGCCAAAGAGGCTTTGTGCTTGCCGTTAGCGCCCTGGAGCTCAGGTATAGGGAGGTTAGGTATGTTGCGAATTTTAGTGTGGCCCTTGAGGGTGTAATCCACTTTGGAGTGGTAAGTGATGCCCCAAGTCGTTTGCTCGCTTAAGTCCACCATCAGCCCTAAGTTATAGCCTAGGGCTGTGTCGTCCCCTTTGATGCTAATGCGTGCATCTTGACCGTTCGGATTCATGCCTCTGGTCTGCAAGGTGTTAGTCAGTTTACCGTCAATTTTGTTGAAGGTTGGACCAAAGCCCACCGCAACTCGATCAGTTACTTTATAGCTGAAAGTCGGCTGGATACTCATCACTGCAACTTTGCTATACAGGCCGTGGCTGCTGCCTTGGAAGCTTTTTTCATAATCACTGATGACACCAAATGGTACATACATGCCTAAGCCAAAGTTCCACTTTTCATTAAGGGGCATGGCATAGAAAGCAAAAGGTACATAAGCCCTCGGCACCATATCGCCTTTGCTGCTGCCTGGCGCATCAGTACGAACCTTGCTGATATCCACGTTGGCTTTAACCATGGCAAAACCACCGCTGACTTGCTTGCCGTGGATTTTTGATAAGCCTGCTGGGTTACCGTAAATGGTGCTGGCGTCCAGGGCTGAAGAGGCACGACCGGCGTAGGCAGTACCGGCACCGCTGGCGCTTTGTTCGTTTAAGGCAAGACCGTTAGCCAATAGGCTGCTGCTGGCTAAAGATAAGCCAACGGCGAGGGATGTACGTAAAAAAGGGAAACGCATGTGAGTGCTCCAAGGAATACAAAACTGCGCAACGGTAACAAGCTTTGCTGTAAGAACCAATCCTAGTAAGCGGCTAATTAAGAGGCTTATTGTGTTAAGTGATCTTTTTGTGAATAAAAAAGCTTTATCAGTCAGGGGAGGTGGTTTTGTCAGACAATTGTAGCGCTCAAATACTGCTGGTGGCCGTATGGTTTTCTTATTGTGCTGGTATGGGTGGCAAGGATTAGCGCTGGCTACTGTAAGGCAGCACCCAGCGCTTGAGTTGTTACGGCCAATTACTTAGTTTTCGGTTGGCGGTAAACATCTAGCAATACTTGATCCAGAATGGCTGAAGCACCCCAAGGTTGGGCGTGGTTGATGATGGCCACTACGGCCCAAGCATCGCCATTGACATCGCGGCTAAATCCAGCAATAGCGCGGACGTTCTTTAGGGTGCCAGTTTTAATGTGTGCTTGCCCGACTAACTGAGTGTTGCGTAAGCGGCGACGCATGGTGCCATCCATCGCTACGATAGGCAGGGACGAAATAAACTCTGCCGCGTAAGGACTTTTCCAAGCGGCTTCTAGCATTAAACCCAACTGGCGGGCAGTAATGCGCTCTTGACGTGATAAGCCCGAGCCGTTTTCAATAAAAAAGCCGGTGGGCGAGATTTTATTTTTACTCAATAGATTATTAATGACACGGCGTGCTGCTGCGGCATCATCGCTATCAGCAGCAGTACGGTAGCGTGCACCAATGCTCAGAAACAGCTGCTTAGCCATGGTGTTGTTACTGTACTTATTAATATCGCGGATAACCTCGGTGAGGTCAGGTGAATAAGCGCGGACCAACAAGCGGGCATCTTTTGGTGTTTCGCCGAGCATGTCATTGCCTAAAATAGTACCACCCATCTCCTGCCAAATACTGCGTACTACACCAGCGGCATAACGCGGGTGATCAAGGAAGGCTAAGTAGTTTTGGGTGCTGCAGCCTGGGGCAATATGGCCGTTAACAGTCAGCGTCAAAGTATGGCCATCATCTTTTGGCACATAGTTAATTACGGGGCTGTTGCAGTTTTTGGCATTTTTCAGTTTGACGTTGTTGATGATTTCAATGCTGCCAATGGGAGGCTCCATCACCACCTGAGCGCCACTTTCTTCGCCACGCACAATAAAGCGCTGTGACTTAAAGTTCACCAGCAATGAGTCGGGTTCAACCAGGAAAGGTTTGCTTTGATCGTTGCTGTCATCATCGAAAACACTAAGGGGCGGCGGCGCAAAGTGGCTGCGATCAAGAATTAAGTCCCCGGAAATGTGGCGTACACCGTTTGCGCGTAGATCCCTCAATAACAGCCATAAACGCTCCATATTGAGTTTTGGATCACCACCACCTTTTAGGTAGAGGTTTCCGTTGAGAACACCGTCACGCAAAGTGCCGTCGGTAAAAAACTCAGTTTTCCACTGGAATGCTGGGCCTAATAATTCCAGCGCCGCATAGGTGGTGACCAGTTTCATAGTAGAGGCTGGATTGATCTGTAGGTCAGCATTCATATAAGAGCTTTTCCCCGGGCCACTTAAGGGGATAGTCACTGCAGAAAGCGCTTCGCTATTGATTTTGTTAGCTTTTAAAGCTTTATCAATATTGCCGGATGATAAGGTTTGCCCCAGCGCAGCCACAGGACTGATAGCTATTGATAAACAGAGCACAGAAAGACTGCTGCGCAGTGCGGGCTGGGTAAAAAAAATGCTATTTGCTGGTTGGTAATGCTTGCGCAGGCGACGTAAAAAAGATCTCAGCACGATACAGGTACCTTTGAAAATACAGCCGATGAATAAGAATTATGCTAACTATTATGCGCTATTCACTGAAAGGAAAGCAGGGCTTGGTGAAAAATGTTTATCGGCAGCCTTTTTGTTGCGTAAAGCTGTTAAGATTCTTCGCCTATTATTGGAGGGTAAGTCATGGCTAAAAATCGTTCGCGTCGCTTGCGTAAAAAATTATGTGTTGATGAGTTTCAGGAGTTGGGCTTTGAGTTGCAGTTAAGCTACCCAGACGACACTGAAGATGCCGCAATTGAAGCATTTTTTGCTGACTTAGTCGTCGACGCTATTGAAGGCAAAGGTATGGCGTTGATTGGTGGTGAGGAGTTTGCTGTAGTGTGTTCAGGCAAGCGTGGCTCAGTGACTGAAGAGCAGCGTGCTGAAGTTGAAGCATGGCTCAAAGAGCGTAAAGAGTTAAGCTCGTTTGCAGTTAGCCCACTGCAAGATGTTTGGTATCCAGAGAACCCAATTAACCCAGCCTAAGTGTTGAGTTAATAAAAAAGGGAAGCAGCTGCTTCCCTTTTTTGTGCTTGCTCTGTAGTCGTCTTAGCTGTTGATGCTATCAACTAGAGCTTTAGCCGGAACCAACTTGATAACTTTTTTAGCGGCAATTTGAATGGCTTCGCCAGTTTGTGGGTTGCGGCCAGTACGTGCTGCGCGCTCGGTAACTTTCAGTTTGCCGATGCCTGGTAAAGTAATCTCGCCATCGGCGTCCAGTGCATCATTGACAACTTGACTCAACTGGTCAAGTACGTCACGAATATGTGTTTTAGTAGAATCAGTTGATTCGGCAATTTCATTGATCAGTTGATCTTTGCTAAGGGCCATAAGTAACGCTCCAGAGTGGGTAAGGGCTGCAAAGTAGCATGATTTTTTACAGAAGCGTAGAGAACTCGCTAACAAAAACGTTAAATTTATTGTTTAGTTGCTAAAAGTGGCATCTAGAGCGCTTTAAATTCAAGCTGTTAATTTAATATACCCACAGTTCTACGCGGCGGTTTTTCAGTCTGCCGTGGTCTGCTTTGTTGCTTGCAACTGGCATTACATCACCAATACCCAGTACTTCCTTGAAGGTAATGTCGGGCTGGCGTAATTCCCGGCGCACGGCCATGGCGCGTAGCTTGGAGAGTAACAGTGCTCGCTCTGGGTCAGATTTCTCATCACCAAAGCCCACGAGAACTAGTTTTTTGTCGGTTTTGTTATTGTTGCGTAAATAAGCCAGCACTCTATCAATATCTCGCGCTGCTTTATTATCAAGTTGAGCGCTGCCTTCCTTGAAGCGGAAATTGACCGAAAGGCGTTGCGCATGTTGCGCCAGCTCTTGATAGCGCGGCGGCATATCTACCACGCTGGCTACCGACATGGCGCTAACCTCTTGGCTGATAAAACCATTGTTTTCTACTTGTTTTTGCCCAGCGGCGCTGTGGGTGAAGTCTAGGAACGCTTGCGCTAGCGGGTTACTGTTGTGCTCAGCGCTGTATAAATATAAGCGGCGTGACAAAGGGTAGTCTTCAGTTGCTATAAGCCCTGCTGTTGGGAACATAGCCAGTGCACCACCGGCAGAAATGGCCAGAGCTTTGGCATTGAGGACGTAGGGCAAGCCGATAAAGCCGATGCCGTTGGGGTCTTGGCTGACTGACTCAGAAAGAGCATAACTAGACTCAAAGCGTTTAGCGCTATTGGCTAAGGAGTGCTCTGCAGGGGTTAGAACCAGTTCTTTAAAGGTCTCCCAAGTGCCTGACTTATTATCGCGGGCGTATAGGTTAATTTGGCCTGGATTGCCGCCAAGACTCTCCCAGTTACTTATTTCACCAGAAAAAACAGCCGCAAGCTCAGTTAGGTCGAGTGTTGCAACTGGATTGTCGGGATGGACAATGATGGCGATACCATCAATTGCTATGACGTGCTCAGCATGACTGCTGCGCATATCGCCGAGCGTTGAGAGTTGATGAGCTTCTTGTGTTTTGATGGGTCTAGAGGCAGCAGCTATATCGCCATTGCCGTGGTGTAGAGCAGTAAAACCCGTGCTGCTACCTTGGCTGTGAATATGAATCTGCAGGCTTGTTGGTTCTGCTTGTGTACCTGCAGTGAAGCTGTGCTGTTGTGTATTTGCATCACTTTGCCGCTTGATGCGAGTTAGGCCGCGGTGCTCTAAAAAGCTTTGCGCTAAAGCCGGAGCGAGTTGGCTACCGATGGTGTTGGAACCGTAAATGTTTAATGTGTGAGGCTTTTGCGCTGCGCTTAAACTGCTAAAAACTAGGCCCACTAAGCCAATAATTAGTGGGAAGGTAAAGCGTAGGGTGAGTTGGCTAAGTCGCATGTATTTACACCTGACTGAAAAGATGTAAATACAATAAGACAGTAATGTGACAATGGTATGACTAAGGTGTGACTGTATAGCGGTATAGGCTAGCGGCATGGGCAAGCGAGAGCCCTAGGTTGGCAAAGGCTTGCCCATGCCGCTATGGCTGTAGATGGAGAGGTTTAATCTTGGATGTCATTGGCGATTAAGGCGAGTAAGGCATTTTGTTGGCGTTGGGCTAATTGTCTGAAGCGCATCAATAGCTCGCGCTCGTACTGAGAAAGTTCAGGGCTGTCTAAGCTCAAGCCATCGCTATGGGCTAACTCGCCGTCTTGTTGCAGGCTGCTTTCTAGGCGCGCAATGATTTCAGAGTTCATGCTGCGATGTTGAGCGCGAGCGACTTCAGCGATTCGGTCACGCATTCCTTCCGGCAAGCGCACAACAAATTTGTCAGCAGTGCGGCTGGAGTATGCAACGTTCTTTTTAAGGCTCATAAATTTAACCGTTAATACTTAATGTTGTAATGGGTTTTGTATAGAGTCGTGCTGTAGCGTAAATGCTGCGCTGCAAAAAAGTTCTACACATTACCAAGGCTGTCGCACGGGGCGTCAATAGATTGTCGTCAAACATTTGGCATATTCTACGTGTAACTGTGGAGTTTACCAACCGTTCGGCGTTTATAAAGAGGGTGTCGGCTGCAGTTGTTGACAGTTGAGTCACAATAATCATAGCTTTGAGTAAGTTGAACGGCTGTTAGCTCCGCTAGTTTAGGGTGCTGTGCATTAGTTGCTTGAAGTATGGTCACGGTCAATCGTGACAATGCTGTACGCTGCTCGTACACTATACACAGCTTTATTTTTGAGCTTGAGGCTCTTTTTTTTGTACCAAGAGTTTATACATTATGAAACGTAAATTTCAGCAATTGGCTTTAATATTAACCTGTTCGGCAGTAGCTGCATGCTCCACCAGTAAAGAGGCACAGCCTGTTGTCTATATAAAGAAAAGTCCTGTATCAAATCAGTGGGTTGCTGATAAAGAAGGGGAGTTGCGCGAGTCAATCAAGGGATCTCCTTTTACTCTGCGTAGCGAAAAAGGTAAGTGGATTGTTACTGCGCCAGCAAGTGAGTCGTTCAATCCCGACCGTCCAGGCCTGCTGATGCCTCATGTGCTTAGACCCATCACACAAATAGCCAAAACTTTGCAGAGCAACCCAGATTCAGCAGTGCTGGTGTTAGGGCATTCAGACTTTGCCGGCAATACACGATCAAATCATGAGTTAAGTGCCGACCGTGCTAAAGCAGTGGCTTCTATTTTCCGCCTCAGTGGTTTCAAGCATGGCCGCATGATGCACCTGGGCATGGGCAATTCCTACTCTTTAGGTCATGGTCAAAATAATCGTGTAGAAATCATTATTACCCACAGCACAGAGATGCAAGGGCTTATGGCTGAATACCATCCCGTGCATATGCGTCAGCTTGCTTCAAACCGCTAAGTTACGATTGAAAATGGCTAGCAGTGAGAATTTGCCTGCTTAATATTTAATAAAAGGTCGCATTGATGAGTACCGAGCAGCTGGCGAATATGCGCCGCAATTACACCCGTGATGGATTATTGGAAGAGCATGCGCCACTGGAGCCGTTGGCTTTATTTGAGCAGTGGTTTGCCAATGCAATTGTTACTGAGCAGCCGCCAGTTGAGCCTAACTCTATGATGCTGGCCACAGTCGATAGCGCCGGGCAGCCTCATTGCCGAGTGCTTCTGCTAAAAGGTTTGGATGCGCGCGGTTTTGTTTTTTACAGCAACTACGACAGTGCTAAGGGGCAGCAATTGCAGGCGCAACCTGTTGCTGCCATGACTTTTTTTTGGCCGGCGTTAGAGCGTCAAGTGCGCATCGAGGGAGCTGTTGAGCGGGTCAGCGCTGCTGAGTCAGATGCATATTATAATGTGCGACCTCTGGGGAGCCGTTTAGGTGCCTGGGCATCTGAGCAAAGTCAGCCGCTAAGCGGCCGTGACGCGCTGGAGGAAGCCCTAGCAATGGTTGAGCAGCGTTATGCGGGCAATGAACAACCGCCACGCCCAGAACATTGGGGTGGCTATCGTTTATTGCCGCAGCGTATCGAGTTTTGGCAAGGGCGCACTTGCCGTCTACATGACCGCTTGAACTATCAGTTACAGTCTGATGGGCAGTGGCGTAGGGAGCGCTTAGCGCCCTAGTTAGGGTGCTGTGGGCGCTTCAGGCTGTTGCGATTCGGGCTGATATTGCGCAGCTGCACTTTCTAGCCAGCCTTGCAGCTGTGCTTTTTTAACCTTTAGTGTTTTGGCTTCAGCCAGCTTTTGCAGCATATACGCTTGCTTTTGCGCATCATTGGGTGCCATGGATAAAGCCAGGTCACGATTGATCCAGCGCTTAATGTTCACATACAGCCACCAGTGAAAATAGAGTCCTGAAAGTGTAGCGATAGCGACAATGAAATAATCCATGGCATCCTCGAAGTTGCTGGTAAGATTTAAAGAATATAGTTATCGTGTATGTATATTTGTATTAAGGAGCGTTTCTAATGCGTAAGTCTATTGTTTTTGCGGCAGCTTTTACAGCATTTACCCTGCTGTTAACTGGTTGTGCATCAAGCTTAACCGGTGACACTTACTCACGCGCTGATGCGCGCAAAGTACAAACCATTCGTATGGGGACCATTGAGTCACTGCGTCCAGTACGTATTGAAGGTACAAAAACGCCAATTGGTGCCGGTGCCGGTGCTGCGGTTGGTGGTATTGCTGGTAGCACCATTGGTGGTGGTCGTGGCAGTGCTGTGGCAGCTGTAATTGGTGCGGTAGCCGGTGGTTTAGCCGGTGCTGCTGCTGAAGAAGGTCTTACACGCACACAGGGTGTAGAAATTACTGTCCGTGAAGATGACGGTGCACTACGTGCTTATGTGCAAGCAGTCGAACCTAACCAAGTGTTCCGCATTGGTCAACGCGTGCGCATTACCAGTGTCAATGGCCAGAGCCGCGTAGCACCTTAAACTGCAATAAGTCACTGCTGTTAAATACGCCCTGAGTGCCAGTTATTGTGCTCAGGGCGTTTTAATGTGTGTATGGCCGAGCATCGCAATCTGCAGTTAAAGCTTGCTTGTCTAATTTGGTAATATATTACTTACAGACAAGATTGCGTTTGTGTTGGATAATCCGTTTTTTAGTAATACGCTGGGTGTCTCCTGTTCGTCCGGCAGAACAACATGGAGGCTGTTGTGATTTTGTTAACATTGGTTTTTACGCCGTTTTTTGCCGCAATAATGCCGTTTTTTGCCGGACAACGCGGACGCACCTGGATAGCCTTAGCTGCAGCAATCGTACCTATGCTGTGTTTGGGTTTGCTTCTGAGTCAGACCTCACAGGTCTTAGCTGGCGAGGTCATCAGTGTTAAATATGCCTGGGTTACGCAGCTTGGGCTTAACTTAAGTTTTCGGTTAGATGGCTTAAGTTTCCTCTTTGCTATTTTAATTTTAGGGATTGGCTTACTGGTCATTCTCTATGCCCGCTATTACCTCTCAGAAAATGAGCGCGTCGCACGCTTCTTTGCCAGTCTTTTACTGTTTATGGGCTCAATGCTGGGCTTAGTGATGGCCAGCAACCTATTGCTCATGGTCATGTTCTGGGAGCTGACCAGTCTTTCTTCGTTTTTACTCATTGGTTTTTGGAATCAGCAAACCGCGGCTCGTCAAGGCGCGCGCATGGCTTTAGCGGTCACCGGTGGCGGCGGCTTAGCGTTATTGGCAGGGGTGTTGGTGATTGGCCATGTGGTTGGTAGCTATGAGCTGACGGAAGTTTTGGCCGCTGGCGATACCCTGCGCGCCAGTGCGTTATACCCGGTCGCTTTAGTGTTGGTATTGCTGGGCGTCTTTACTAAGTCAGCACAGTTTCCTTTCCATTTTTGGCTGCCACATGCCATGTCGGCGCCCACTCCAGTGTCTGCTTATTTGCACTCGGCAACCATGGTTAAGGCCGGGGTGTTCTTGTTGGCCCGCTTGTACCCTTTATTGTCTGGTACCGATTGGTGGTTCTATTTGGTCACCTTCACCGGACTGACCACATTGTTAGTGGGCGCGGTTACAGCCTTGTTTCAGTATGACCTTAAAGGCTTGCTGGCGTATTCCACCATCAGTCAGCTGGGTTTAATCACTTTACTGTTCGGTTTAAACTCGGATTTAGCTCCAGTGGCCGCAATTTTCCACATTATTAACCACGCAACTTTTAAAGCTTCGTTGTTTATGGCGGCAGGGATCATTGATCATGAGACCGGTACCCGTGATATGCGGCGACTGAACGGTTTGTGGAAGTATATGCCGCACACTGCGGTGCTGGCGATGGTGGCGTCGTCGGCAATGGCTGGGGTACCGCTACTCAATGGCTTTATCAGTAAGGAAATGTTCTTCTCAGAAACCTTGCATCAGGATTTGCTGGGTAGTTTTAGTTGGTTACTGCCAACCATGGCCACTATTGCTGGGGCCTTTTCCGTGGCTTACTCGCTGCGCTTTATCCATGATGTGTTCTTTAATGGCACACCGATTAATTTGCCCAAGTTTCCACCCCATGAGCCGCCGCGCTATATGAAAATACCAGTGGAAGTTTTGGTGTTCTGCTGCTTATTGGTGGGTATCGTACCGGCGTTGTCCATTGGGCCGCTGCTGGCTGTGGCGGCGCAAGCCAGTTTAGGTCACGCTTTACCGCATTATGACTTAGCTATTTGGCATGGCTTTAATATGCCCCTGTTGATGAGTTTCATTGCTTTGCTGGGTGGTTTAGGGATTTATTCGCAGCGGGCTTTCTTGTTCCGCTGGTATGACGGTTTGCCCGATATCAATGGACGCTATGTGTTTGAAAATACCGTGCGCTTTTTATACGGTTTTGTTTCGCGCTCTTTATCCTATCTAGAAAATGGCTCGCTGCAGCGCTATATCAGTTTCTTGTTGATTGCAGTGATTGTCATGTTAACGGTCTGGCTGACGCCGCTGTCACAGGTCACAGGAGAGTTGGCCTTAACTCCAGTTGATCCCTTGACTGCTTTGGGTTTGCTGGTGATGGTCTGCAGTGCGCTATTAACCATGGGGTTTCATCGTCAGCGTCTGACGGCTTTGTTAATGCTTAGCGTTGTTGGCTTAGTGGTGGCTATGGTGTTTGCGCGCTTCTCAGCACCGGATCTGGCTTTAACTCAGTTAGTGGTTGAGGTAGTCACCATCTTATTGATGCTGCTGGTGGTGTACTTTTTACCAGCGCAAGCGGCACGAGAGGCCAGCAGCTTAGGGAGTTTGCGTGATGTTATTATTGCTGCCTGCTGTGGCGTGCTAATGACGGTCTTAACCTTTGCGGTGCTGACGCGTCCGTACACCAGTATTGCTGACTTCTTCCTGGCTAACAGCCTGACTGGCGGTGGCGGTACCAACGTGGTGAACGTTATCTTGGTGGACTTCCGTGGTTTTGATACTTTAGGCGAAATTAGCGTGTTGGCGATTACAGCAATTGCCACTGTAGCTTTGCTGCAAGGGCTGAAATTGCCGCGAGCGCGGGTTGATACTGAAGGGCGGGCTTGGTCAGCTGAAGCCTATCCTATGGTTTTGGGCATGCTTGCACGCTTGATTCTGCCTTTGGCGTTGCTGGTCTCGATGTATATTTTCTTGCGTGGTCACAATGAGCCGGGCGGCGGCTTTATTGCCGGCTTAATCACCGCAGTAGCTTTGATTTTATTGCAGGTGGCTTATGGTCAGCGCTGGGTACAAACCCGTATGAGGGTCCGCTTACCTAACTTGGCAGCGGCAGGGGTATTAATCGCTACAGCGACGGGACTGGCCAGCTTGCCGCTGGGTTACCCATTCTTAACCTCAGCCTTTGCCCATATCAATTTACCGGTGATTGGTGAGATCGAAATTGCTTCGGCGATGATATTTGATTTAGGGGTGTATTTAACCGTGGTGGGCGGCACGCTGCTGATTTTAAGTGGCCTGGGCCGTATTGGTCACACGGTTAAATTGCCGGAGGAGCAGTAATGGAGTTATTAGTGGCAATCGCTATCGGCGTCTTGACCTTTAGTGGTGTGTACTTAATTTTACGGGCGCGCACCTTTAGTGTTGCCTTGGGGTTAACCTTGTTTTCCTATGCGGTTAACTTGTTCTTATTCGTTATGGGTCGCTTGCATACAGGGAAGCCCGCAGTGCTCAGTGACGCCACCAATTACACCGACCCAGTGCCGCAGGCCTTGGTGCTAACTGCTATTGTGATTGGGTTTGCCATGACTGCTTTTGTCTTGATCTTGGCGTTACGTGCACATACTGAGCTGGGTAATGACCATGTGGATGGCGTCGAAAAACCCAAAAAAGAAAATAAACCACGGCGTAAATCCAATCGAGCCAATAAAAAACGTGTCGGAGCTACACGATGAATAATTTATTATTGGTACCCGTATTGCTGCCATTGGTTTGCGGCGCATTACTGATGATGGCTGCGCGCGGTTCAATGGCTATGGTGCGCTTAATCAGTATCAGCAGTATCCTGTTATTACTGCTGTGTAGCTTATATTTACTGCCTCTGGCTGCACAGGGCGAGATTCTTGTGTATGGCTTGGGTAACTGGTCGGCACCGTTCGGTATTGTTTTGCTGCTGGACCGTTTAAGCGCATTAATGCTGATGGTTACCGCAGTGCTGGCTGTGTTTGTGGTGCTCTACGCTAGCCGTGGTGAGGATCAACGTGGCAGTTATTTTCATGCACTCTTGCAGTTTCAATTGGCAGGCATTAACGGTGCATTTTTAACTGGCGACTTGTTTAACCTGTTTGTGTTTTTCGAGATCCTGTTGATTGCTTCGTATGCCTTGCTGTTGCACGGTTTAGGTGTGGCACGGATTCGTTCGGCACTGCATTACGTTATTTTGAACTTGATAGGCTCAGGTTTATTCTTGATCGCGGCGGGGCTGTTTTATGGCGTTGCCGGCACGCTGAATATGACCGATCTGGCACTCTTTGTCTCGCAAGCTGAAGGCGATCAGCTGTTTTTGCTGGAAGCCGCTGGAGCTTTGTTGATGCTGGTCTTTGGCTTAAAGGCTGCGTTTTTCCCATTGTACTTTTGGTTGCCGCGGGCCTATGCCAGTGCTACGGCGCCAGTTGCAGCATTGTTTGCGATCATGACTAAAGTGGGGCTGTACGCGATTTTACGCTTTAGCACCTTAGTTTTTGGTGCCGCTGCTGGTGGTGCCAGCGGGCTGGGCACCGGGGTTTTGTGGGTGTTGGCGCTGGTAACAATTGTTTTAGCCATTCTGGGTGCCTTTGCCGCCAATAGCCTGAGTAGCCTCTTGGCTTATTTGGTCTTGGTTTCGGTGGGGACTTTGCTCGCGGGGATTGCCGTGGGTACGGAAGCCACGCTGGCTGCGAGTTTGTATTACCTGGTGCAAAGCACTTGGGTGATTGCAGGATTGTTCCTCTTGGCGGGTATTGTTGCTAAGCAGCGCGGTGATTTAGGCGATAACTTTAAAGTTGGTCCGCGCCTACTTAACCCCAACTTACTTGGTGCTTGCTTCTTTCTTGCGACCATTGCAGTTGCAGGCTTGCCACCCTTTGCTGGGTTTTTCGGTAAGGTTTTATTGTTGCAGGCGGTGTCGGGGCAGACGGCTTGGCAATTGTGGACGGTGGTTTTAGTCTCAGGTTTGGTGGGCGTGATTGGCTTAAGCCGTGCGGGTAGCATGCTGTTTTGGCGTCATCACACCACCGCCAGCGAAGCGCAACCTCTGGATAAGGTTACCTTTGCGGTCACGGCCCTGCTGTTGTGCAGTAGCCCGCTATTGGTGGTCTTTGCTCAGCCTTTAGTGAACTTTACCCAGGCAACAGCGTTGCAGGTATTGGATGCAGCGAGCTACTTGCAAGCGATGCAGCTTAAGGAGGCCATGTGACACGTTCAAAAAAATGGTTAGCACACCCACTCGGTAGCTTAGGGCTATTGTTGGTTTGGCTGTTGTTGGTGGATGATTTTACCTCTGTAGGTCACTGGTTGCTGGGCGGCTTTCTGGGGCTATTAATTCCGCGCTTAACAGTCACTTGGTGGCCGCGTTTGCCACGCATTCGCAGCTGGAAGCATGTGTTTATTTTCAGCCAGCATATGTTGGTGGATATTGTTGTTGCTAACTTTCAGGTGGCACGCTTAGCCTTGGGGCGGGTGAGTAAGTTGCAACCATGCTGGGTCGAAGTGCCCTATGAGTTAGAAGATGATTTGGCTATTTACTTGCTGGCCAGTGCTATTTCTTTAGCGCCGGGTACCGTGGCTGCGAGCGTTAATCGACGCGATAGTGTATTGGTTGTGCATGCGTTGCACAGTGATGATGAGCAAGGCTTAATCGCCGAAATCAGACAGCGTTATGAGCAGCCGCTGCGGGAGATATTTGCATGCTAACCACAGTAATCTATGTAAGCATGTTGATGTTTGGTATCAGCTTATCGCTAAACTTTTTCCGCTTGCTGCGTGGGCCAGATGCGGTGGACCGTATTTTAGCCTTAGATACGCTTTATATTAATGGTTTGGCGCTATTGGTGATGTTCGGGATACTCTTGAGTAGTCGTCTGTTCTTTGAGGCGGCACTACTCATTGCCTTGTTTGGATTCTTTAGCACAGTGGTTTTATGCAAGTATTTATTGCGTGGCGATATCATTGAATAAACAAGGGTGGGCTGATGTCTGTTTGGGTTGAATATACTGTTGCGTTTTTTTTACTGATTGGTAGTGCTTTTGCCTTGGTCGGCTCCATTGGCTTGCATCGCTTTCCGGATTTTTTTATGCGTTTGCATGGTCCAGCGAAAGCGACGACTTTAGGTGTTGGCTGCGTACTTATCGCTTCCATGCTGTACTTCAGTTTTCGCGATGAAGCTCTGCATGTGCACGAACTGTTGATTACCTTATTTTTAATGTTGAGTGCGCCAGTATCGGCCTATATGCTAGCTAAGGCCGCGGTTCAGCAACAAGTAAAAACCTTTAATCGCAAAGATTGAGGTGCTCTGCGCAGGGTGTAAACATACACGCGCTGTGACCTAATCCGTATATATGTGGATTATTCTCAATAAGTAGCATGCTTGCAGCCGCTGTAATAAGGTGGTGTGGCGCAGTTATTTTCCTAAAAGCGAGAGGCTGTCTATGCATTTGTCAGGTCGCGGTGTGGCGATGTCTGTTTTCGCCTCACTCATATTCGCAGTTATTCCAGGCTATGCTCTGTACCTTGGCCCTTTAGATGGTGTGCAAGTTTTTGCGCAGCGCATTTTATGGTCTTTGCCGGCAGTGTTTGTGTTATTGATTGTCGCTGGTCGTATTTCTATGCTTAAAGAGGCGTTGCTGCGCTTAGTGCGTGAGCCAATACTGATTTTGGCATTGCTTTTGACCGCAGCATTATTGGGCGTGCAATGGTTGATCTTTGTTTGGGCGCCGATCAATGAGCAAATGCTGGATTTAACCATGGGTTACTTCTTAATGCCGTTGTCATTAGTGTTGGTCGGGCGGGTTTTTTATAGTGAGTATTTACGCCGTTTGCAGCGTATCGCCGTGTGTTTTGCGGCGGTAGGTATTATCCATGAGTTGTGGGTAGTTGGTGGGCTGTCTTGGGTTACATTTTTGTGTGCTGTCGGCTACCCACCTTATTTTATGTTGCGCCGCTGGATGGGCTTTGACTCCTTTAGTGGTTTGTTTTTGGAAATGTTGTTATTGGCTCCGGTGGCGATTTACTTAATCGTTAACTACGCTCCGGCGGATGCTTTTTCGATTGCGCCGCAGTTGTGGTATTTGTTACCCGGCTTAGGACTGATTAGTGCGATGGCCTTTGCTGCAATGTTAGGTGCCAGCCACTTATTGCCCTTAGGTTTGCTGGGTATTTTGAGCTATATTGAACCCGTCTTATTATTTTTTGTGAGTGTTTTTTGGGTGGGTGAGATTATCGAATCTGGCGAGTGGCTGACCTATATTCCCATTTGGATTGCGGTGGTGTTAGTGGTGTTTGATAGCGCGCGCGTACTGCTTAAGCAATCCCGACGCTTAAACTGAAGTACAATGCGCAGCAGATGGCCTTGAGCGTGTGCAAAGGGCGTTATTTATTATGATCAATGATCTTGAGGTATACCGTGTTTTCTGAACTTGCCCTGCATGAGCGTCTCTTAAAAGCGCTGGCTGAATTGAATTTCACTGAGCCAACGCCTGTTCAGGCCGCGGCTATTCCAGCGGCCTTAGAGGGCCGTGATTTACGTGTGATTGCACGCACAGGAAGCGGTAAAACGGCTGCTTTTGTATTGCCGTTGCTCAACCGCTTTATTTCCGGGGCAAAACCACGGGTGGCCATCCGCTCTTTGATTTTATTGCCGACCCGCGAGTTAGCACGACAAACTTTAGCGGAAGTGGAACGTTTTTCGCAGTTCACTTTCCTTAAATCTGGAATCATTACCGGCGGCGAAGACTTTAAAGAGCAGGGCGCTTTGCTGCGTAAAGATCCAGACGTACTGATTGCGACGCCCGGTCGTTTAATTGAGCACCTAAATGCCGGTCATTTAAAATTGGATCAGGTTGAAGTGTTGGTCCTTGATGAAGCAGATCGCATGTTGGATATGGGGTTTGCTGAGGATATGCAGCGCCTTGTTGCGGAGTGCTCAGCCCGTCAGCAAACGCTATTGTTTTCTGCCACCACGGGCGGTAATGCGTTACGGGAAATGGTCAATAATGTTCTGGATAATCCTTTGCATTTAATGGTTAACCAGATTGCCGAAATGAACGAAAGTACTCGTCAGCAAATCATAACTGCAGACGATGTACCCCATAAAGAGCGTTTAACCCACTGGCTGCTGACCAATGAGCCGTTCCGCAAGGCTTTAGTTTTTACCAATACCCGTGTGCAAGCCGATCGTTTATATGGCCGCTTAGTTGCGCAAGACATTAATGCGTTTGTACTGCATGGGGATAAAGATCAAAAAGACCGTAAGCGTGCACTGGAACTCTTTAGTCAGGGTACGTCACGGGTTTTAGTTGCGACTGATGTGGCTGCCCGTGGTTTAGATATTGATGGCTTAGACTTAGTGATTAACTTTGATATGCCGCGCTCTGGTGATGAGTATTTGCACCGTATTGGTCGCACCGGACGTGCCGGAGAAGAAGGTTTAGCGATCAGTCTGATTTGCCACAATGACTGGAACTTGATGTCCAGTGTAGAGCGCTACCTCAAGCAAACCTTTGAGCGTCGAGTGATCAAAGAGCTGAAAGGCAGCTATCAGGGGCCAAAAAATGTTAAAGCCTCAGGCAAAGCTGCAGGCACTAAAAAGAAAAAATCCGCACAGAAAAAAAACGCAGCAAAAGTAACTAAAAAACCCAGTAAGCGCCGCCAGCCAGAAGGTACTTTTGTGGTGAGCAGCGACGGACACGCGCCACTGCGCAAAAAATAACTTTGGCTCAGGCTTAATAGCTTTTGGAGGTGTCAATGTCACAGGCTCAATTGCATACGTTTGCTAGCCAGCAGGCATGTAACCAGGCGTTAACTGAACAGTTGGCATCCTGCCTGAAGCAGGCTCTTGCGACGCAACAACAAGCCAGTTTATTACTGCCCGGCGGCAGCACGCCTGAGGGTTTGTTGCAGCGGTTTAACCAGCAAGATTTGCCGTGGTCGCAGCTCATTATCAGCCCCACGGATGAGCGCTGGGTGGCTGCCGCTAGCCAGCACAGTAATGCACAAATGTTGGCAGCTGCTTTACCGCAAGCCAGGATCATTGATCCGCGTTTAGCCGATACTGCTGAAGCTGCAGCTACAGCGTGGGCTGCAAGCATGCAGCAGTATTTACCCTTGGCCGCCACTTTGTTAGGAATGGGCGGTGACGGTCATATTGCTTCGTTGTTTCCTGGGATGCCAAATTTGATGTCGGCACTTCAGCCCAATGCAGCACCAGCGGCATTGGTAGGCTTGGCGCCAGATCAGCCTAAAGTGCGTTTATCCTTAAACCTGCCCATGCTGTGTGCAACCCAGTGGTTGGGTATCCTGATTTTTGGCGAGAGTAAGCGGCAGATGATTGACCGTGTGCTCGCAAATGATCCAACCACTCAGGCTTTACCAATTTATCATTTACTTTGGCATGCACAGCTGCCAGTACACATTTATTGGGCGCCATAAACTGACCGACCTTGGAGTCTATAGCGCCACAAACAGAAAGGAATTCGCATGATGCAGCCAACTGTTGAGCGTATTACCCAGCAAATAGAAGAGCGCTCAAAGCTTAAGCGCTCTGCCTACGTGGCCAATGCGCTGCAGGCAGCAGAGCAAGGGTTAAACAGTGCCCATGGCTGCTCTAACTTAGCCCATGTAATGGCCGCACAGAGCGATCAGCAGCGGCTGATCATGCGTCAAGGCGGTGCTGCGCACATTGCTATTGTTTCCAGCTATAACGATATGCTGTCGGCTCATGCGCCGCTTAAACACTATCCTGATCAGCTGAAAAGCGCTTTGTATCGCCATGGCGCTAGTGCCCAATTTGCCGCCGGTGTGCCGGCCATGTGTGACGGGATCACCCAAGGCACAGCGGGGATGCAACTGTCGTTGTTTTCCCGCGATTTAATTGCCCAAGCAACGGCTATAGGGCTTAGCCATGGCGTCTTTGATGGTGCGTTGTATTTAGGGGTTTGCGATAAAATCGTTCCTGGCCTGCTGATTGGTGCACTGCATTTTGGGCATTTGCCTGCAGTTTTTGTACCTGCCGGCCCTATGAGTTCAGGCTTATCTAACCCAGAAAAAGCTGCTGTTCGTGAGCGCTATGCGCAAGGTCAAGCCAGTCGTGATGAGCTGCTAGAAGCTGAACTAGCGGCTTACCATGAGGAAGGCACCTGTACTTTTTACGGCACAGCTAACAGTAATCAAATGCTGATGGAAGCCATGGGGCTGCATGTGCCGGGCAGTGCTTTTGCCTCACCAGTATCGAACTTGCGCCACGCCTTAACCGATGCTGCTGCACAGATGCTGGTGGACAATACTCGCCACGGCAGTCATTTTTTGCCCTTGGCTGTACAGCTTGATGCGAAAGCTTTGGTCAATGGTGCGGTAGCCTTATTAGCCAGTGGTGGCTCGACCAACCACACCCTGCATTTGCCGGCAATTGCCCGCGCGGCAGGCTATGAATTACGTTGGGAAGACTTGGCGCAGCTGTCGCAAGTGGTGCCATTGCTAGCCCACGTGTATCCCAACGGTGTTGCTGATGTAAACCAGTTTCATGCTGCTGGCGGTGTTGCTTGGCTGTTTAAGCAATTGCTGGAGGCGGGACTTATGCATCAGGATGTCTACACTGCTGCAGGGCGTGGATTAGACGCTTATACCCGCGAGCCTTATTTACAAGACACTAAGCTGCAGTGGCGCGATGTCGCAAAGGAAAGTCGTGCAGCCAGTATCTTGCGGCCGGTCGATGCACCTTTTGCCGTCCACAGTGGACTGCATCTGTTGGCTGGTAATTTAGGGCGCGCGGTTTTAAAAACCTCAGCAGTGCAAGAAGAGTTTTGGGCGATTAGCGCGCCAGCACGGGTTTTTGACTGCGAGGCTGATGCTTTGCAGGCATATCACTCAGGCACACTCAGCGGTGATTTGGTTTTGGTCGTACGTTTCCAAGGGCCGGCAGCCAATGGCATGCCTGAGCTGCATAAGTTGATGCCGATACTGGCTAACTTGCAAGCCAATGGGCAAAAGGTCGCATTAGTTACTGATGGCCGCTTGTCCGGTGCATCAGGTAAGGTATTAGCTGCTATCCACCTCACGCCAGAAGCGGCCAAAGGTGGCGTGCTTAGCCGTCTGCAAGATGGCGATATTATTGAGATTGATGCTAAGCAAGATCTTTTTCATGTACATGTAAAACCTGAAGAGTTGGCTCTGCGCAGTGATGCTCAAGCACCATCGAATGCGCCCTTGGGCTATGGTTTGCAGCTATTTGCTGCACAACGTCGCTGGGTTGGTCCTGCAGATCAGGGTGCCAGCTTTCTAGTAGAGGATTAAATCATGTTAACAATGGAACATATCTTACGTCGTGCCTACCCGGTCTTGCCGGTCTTGGTCATTGATGATGTTGAGCGCGCAGTTGGCTTGGCTCAGGCCTTGTGTGCTGGCGGACTCAATGTCATTGAGGTTACTTTACGCACCCCACAAGCCCTGGAAGCGCTGAAAGTTATTCGCCAAGAAGTCCCCGACTTGATTGTCGGTGCGGGCACTGTCATCCATGCCGAACAGTTTGCGCAGGCCATTGATGCTGGAGCGCAGTTTGCGGTCAGCCCAGGCTTTACTGAGCGCTTGGCGCAAGCAGCGCAAGAAACCGAGCTGCCATACTTGCCCGCAGTGATGACGCCTTCTGAAGTGCTGGCTGCGCTCGAATATGGCTACCGTTCTTTAAAGCTGTTTCCAGCCAATGGTGGAGCCAGCGTGCGCATGCTCAATAGTTTTAAGGGGCCATTTACAGGCATCAGTTTCTGCCCCACGGGCGGCGTCACCCGTGACAACTTACTGAGTTATTTAAGCTTGCCCAATGTGGCGTGCTGTGGTGGAACATGGATTGCTCCAGCCAGTTTGGTACAGGCGCAAGCTTGGGATCAAATTACCCAGTTGGCCCGTGAGGCTTGTGCGATGGCTGGCCACTTGGAATCCTTAACATGAGTTGGGATTATCCAGCCCCGTATATTTTACCGCTGTGCGCAAAGCCTGCTGATATTGATGAGTTTGACCATGTTAATAATGCTGTCTATGTGCACTGGATGGAGGAGTGTGCTTGGCAACACTCCATCGACTTAGGCTTGGGCTTTGCAGAATATCAGGCCTTAGACCGAGGTATGGCGGTGTTGCGTCATGAGATCGATTACTTGCTCAGCGCCTATGAGGGTGAGCAACTAGAGATGGCCACCTGGATTGCCCATTCCGATCAGCGCATTCGTATGGACCGCTATTTTCAATTGCGCCGCGTTGCCGATGGAGCCACCTTGCTGCGTGCCAAAACCACTTTTGTCTGCATTGAGTTGTCCAGCGGTCGGCCCAAGCGGATGCCACCCGCCTTTGTTGAAGGCTATGGTGCAGTGATGCTGCCGCCTGCTTAGGTTAAGCCGAAAAGTTTAAATACCGCTTTGTCAGTGCTCAGAGCATGCTTATACTGCTGCGCTGTACGGTTTTTTATCCCAGCGATACGCTGATTTTTAGTTTTCTGTGAGTTCGATATTGTGCAAATTGCTTTAGCACCGATGGAAGGGTTGGTTGACCACATTATGCGTGATGTGTTGACCGAGCAGGGTGGTATTGACTGGTGCGTTACTGAGTTTGTACGCATTACCGATCAGCTATTACCTACGCGCAGTTACCAGCGTTTGGCTCCAGAGTTGCAGCAGGGCGCAGCCACCCCCGTTGGTACGCCGTTACGGGTGCAGCTACTGGGATCTGATCCGCAGGCCTTGGCAGATAATGCGGCAAAAGCCTGCGAGCTGGGTGCGCCGGTAATTGATTTGAATTTTGGCTGCCCGGCGAAGACAGTCAACAATTCCAATGGTGGCGCAATTTTACTGCGTGAACCCGAGGTGTTATTTAAAATAGTTGAGGCAGTGCGTGCCGGTATGCCCGCGCACATCCCGTTGACGACTAAAATGCGTTTAGGCTATGACAGTCCCGATGGTGCCATGGACTCCGCGCGCGCTTTAGCTGCTGGTGGCTCGGCGCAAATTGTGGTGCATGCGCGCACTAAAACTGACGGTTATAAGCCGCCAGCACACTGGGAGTGGGTGGCAAAAGTACAGGATGTGGTCCATATTCCAGTGTTTGCCAATGGCGATATTTGGTCGTTAGAAGACTGGTATCGCTGCCGTGAAGTCAGCGGTGTGGATCATGTGATGCTGGGTCGCGGCTTAGTCTCACGACCGGATTTAGCTAAGCAAATTGCTTGCGCCCGTGATGGCATTGCCTACCAGCTGAAAACTTGGCAGCAATTACAGCCCATGCTGCATGAGTTTTGGCGTCAAGTGCGCTTATTTCAGACGCCACGCAGTGCCCCAGGTCGTCTTAAACAATGGCTAGCGTTACTCACACGCAACTACCCCGAGGCGCAACAGTTATTTACTCAGTTGCGTAAAGTGACTGACTGCGCTGAAATTGACCGTCTGTTCGGTTTTGCTGCCGACACCTTTGCCGCCGTAGAGCTTAGCCAGCAACCAGCTTAGGTGGTTGGGCTGTCCGCCAGCTCTATACTGTCATCGGTTAGCATTTGCATAAAAGCTTGTGCTGCATTGGATAAAGTGCGTTCGGTGTGGATGATGTAGCCCAGATCGCGACTGAGATGAGCATCGCTAATGGGCAAGCGCAGCACAGATTCATCGAGCATACTGTGTGGCAGCACACTCCAGGCTAAGCCAATCGATACCATCATTTTGATGGTTTCCATATAGTTGGTGCTCATGCTGATTTCAGGAGTTAAGCCCGCTTGATCAAACAGCTGCAAGGCGATCTTGCGGGTGAAGGTGTGGCTGCCGGGAAACACAGCGGGGTAAGCACATAGATCCGCCAGGCGAATGCGCTTACGCTGCGCCAGCGGATGATCAGGGGCAACGACGAAGTCTAAATCGTCCTGCCATACTTTTACTGCTTGCAATGGCGCTTCACAGTGCGGTGAAAGGGTTATGATCGCCAGCTCACAACGCCCATGCAAAACATCGGCATAGGCCACTTCCGAGTCCAGAAAGCGAATATCAAGCATAACCTCAGGGTAGCGCTTGGTAAAAGCGCGCAGTACCGGTGGTAAACGGCGCAAACCAATATGGTGACTGGTGGCTACACTTAAACGACCGCTCACTGTGCCGCTTAGGTTGTTTAGGGCGCGGCGGGCATCATCCAGCTCATTGACGATGCGATAAGCGCGCGGCAGTAATGCTCGGCCTGCTTCAGTTAAGCGGGTTTCACGGCCGATGCGGTCAAATAAGCGAATGCCCAATTGCTCTTCTAAGCTGGCAATGCGCTTGCTAATGGCCGGTTGCGTAACATGCAAGCGTTCGCCCGCCAGAGAGAAACTGCGCTGCTCGGCAATGGCTATAAAAGTTTGCAAGTTGGCTAGATCCATCACATTCACCATGGCGCGCTAAAGAGGTGCTTTGACTATACTGCTATTCCTAACTGGAATCTAATGGATAAGAAATATCAATTTGAGTTATTCAAGTGGAGGCCCTAGGATAGACCCATAAGCAGTAGGTGAATGACCGCTGCGCATAACCTTGATGAGGACGGTCTAATGGCTGGAAAAACGCTTTACGACAAACTTTGGGAGATGCACGAAGTTAAACGCCGTGATGATGGCTCTTCGCTGATTTACATCGACCGCCATATTTTACATGAAGTGACTTCGCCGCAAGCTTTTGCTGGGTTACGTTTGGCCGGTCGCAAACCGTGGCGCATTGATGCCAATATTGCCACCCCTGACCACAACGTGCCGACCACTAAGAAAGAGCGTGATGGTGGCATTGCAGCCATTGCCGATGAAGTGTCGCGCATTCAGGTGCAAACTTTGGATGACAACTGCAACGAGTACGGTATTTTGCAGTTTAAAATGAACGATGTGCGCCAAGGTATTGTGCACGTCATTGGCCCAGAGCAGGGCGCAACCTTGCCAGGCATGACTGTAGTATGCGGCGACTCACACACCTCAACCCACGGTGCTTTTGCTGCCTTAGCCCACGGTATTGGTACTTCAGAAGTTGAACATGTGTTAGCAACCCAGTGTTTGGTTGCCAAAAAAATGAAGAACATGCAAGTGCGGGTTGAGGGCAAAATCCCTGCAGGCGTCACTGCTAAAGATATCGTTCTAGCGATTATCGGTAAGATTGGTACAGCTGGCGGTAACGGCCATGCTGTTGAGTTTGCCGGCAGTGCCATTCGTGAGCTGTCCATGGAAGGCCGTATGACAGTCTGCAACATGTCCATTGAAGCCGGTGCCCGTGTTGGTATGGTGGCGGTGGACCAGAAAACCATTGATTACGTTAAAGGCCGCCCTTATGCGCCCAAAGGTGCAAACTGGGAAGCAGCAGTGGCTGCTTGGCAAGATTTAGTCTCCGATGCTGACGCTGAGTTCGACACCATTGTTGAAATGCGCGCGGAAGACATTATTCCGCAAGTGAGCTGGGGTACGTCACCCGAAATGGTTTTACCGGTGGATGCCAATGTGCCGGATCCAGCGCAAGAAGCTGATCCAGTCAAGCGCGACTCCATTACCCGTGCTTTGCACTATATGGGCTTAAGCGCGAATCAAGCCATCACTGATATTAAGTTGGATCGGGTGTTTATTGGCTCCTGCACCAACTCGCGCATTGAAGACTTACGTGCAGCGGCGGCGGTGGCTAAAGGCCGCAAAGTTGCCAGCAATGTCATTCAAGCCATGGTAGTACCGGGCTCTGGCTTGGTTAAACAGCAAGCGGAAGAAGAAGGTTTGGATAAGATTTTCTTAGAAGCTGGTTTTGAGTGGCGCGAGCCTGGTTGCTCCATGTGCTTGGCGATGAACCCAGATAAGTTGGGCAACGGAGAGCATTGCGCTTCAACCTCGAACCGTAACTTTGAAGGCCGTCAGGGTAATGGCGGGCGTACGCACTTGGTGAGTCCAGCAATGGCCGCCGCTGCAGCGGTTAAAGGTCACTTTGTGGATGTCCGTGAATTAATGAACGAGGGAGCATAAGCATGAAAGCCTTTACTCAACATCAGGGTTTAGTTGCTCCGTTGGATCGCGCCAACGTTGATACTGACCAAATTATTCCTAAGCAGTTTTTAAAATCCATCGCACGCACAGGCTTTGGTGCCAACTTATTTGATGAGTGGCGCTACTTAGATGAAGGCCAGCCAGGGCAGGACAACAGTAAGCGTCCACTGAATCCTGAATTCGTCTTGAACCAGCCGCGCTATCAGGGTGCCAGCGTGTTATTGGCACAAGAGAACTTCGGTTGTGGCTCCAGCCGTGAGCATGCGCCGTGGGCACTGGATGAGTACGGTTTCCGTGCGATTATTGCGCCGAGCTTTGCTGATATTTTTTACAACAACAGCTTTAAAAACGGTTTATTGCCGATTATTTTAACTGCTGATGAAGTCAACGAGCTGTTTGCGCAAGCACAAGCCACTGAAGGCTATGAGCTGACTGTTGACCTTGAAGCACAAACGGTGACGCGCCCCGACGGTGTTCAGTATCGGTTTGAGGTGGATGCGTTCCGTAAGCATTGCTTGCTTAATGGTCTGGATGATATTGGCCTGACCTTGCAAGATGCTGAACTGATTCGAGAGTTTGAAGTGGGCTACAAAAAAGCTAACCCATGGTTGTTTGACGCACTTTAATTTAACTAACTGCGCCGCAGTACAATGGCACTGTGGCGCTGAGTATTTGATATGTCTAAAAAGATTTTAGTATTGCCGGGCGATGGTATTGGTCCGGAAATCATTCGCGAAGCAGTTAAGGTTTTAGAGCTGGCCAGTGAGAAGTTCAACTTAGGCTACGAGCTGGTTGAGGGCGAGTTGGGCGGTGCGGCGATTGATAAGCATGGCGTGCCTTTAGCCGATTCAACTTTAGCCCTCGCGCGCGAAGTAGATGCGGTGCTATTGGGCGCTGTGGGTGGTCCAAAGTGGGACAACATTGATGTTGCCATTCGTCCAGAGCGGGGCTTATTGAAAATTCGTTCTGAGCTGGGTTTGTTTGGTAACTTGCGTCCGGCTATTTTGTATCCACAACTGGCTGAAGCCTCTACCCTTAAACCAGAAGTGGTTTCCGGCTTGGATATTTTAATTGTCCGTGAGCTAACTGGCGGCATTTACTTCGGTACGCCCCGTGACACCGTTACGTTAGAGAATGGCGAGCGCATGGCTTATGACACACTGCCATACAGCGAAAGTGAAATTCGCCGCATTGCCAAAGTGGGCTTTGATATGGCTCGTCTGCGCAATAAGAAAGTTTGCTCCGTGGATAAAGCTAACGTGCTGGATTCCAGTCGTTTATGGCGTGAAGTGGTCAACGAAGTGGCCAAAGAATACCCCGATGTGGAACTGAGTCATCAATATGTAGACAACGCAGCGATGCAACTGGTCCGCGCACCAAAGCAGTTTGATGTGATTGTGACCGACAACTTGTTCGGCGATATTTTATCGGATCAGGCGTCAATGCTGACCGGCTCCATTGGGATGCTGCCATCGGCGTCTTTAGATTCGAACAACAAGGGTATGTATGAGCCTTCCCATGGTTCTGCACCGGATATTGCTGGCCAAGATTTGGCCAACCCTTTGGCGACCATTTTGTCTGTTTCGATGATGCTGCGTTATACCTTTAACCAGCTCGCCGCGGCAGATGCCATTGAGCAAGCAGTGAGTGATGTGCTGGATCAAGGTTTGCGCACTGGCGATATCTTCTCTGCCGGTATGCGCAAAGTCGGCACCACTGAAATGGGTGATGCGGTAGTCGCAGCGCTCGCAAAACTGTAAGATTACTCAATTAAATCTATCCGTCAGAGCATTGCTGCTTAATGATCTGACGGAAATTAACTAACAATAGGTGTAGTCGCAATGAAACGTGTAGGTCTTATTGGTTGGCGCGGCATGGTTGGCTCAGTGCTGATGCAGCGCATGCTCGAAGAACAGGATTTCGATTTAATTGAGCCGGTGTTCTTTACTACCTCCAACGTAGGTGGACAAGGACCTGACATTGGTAAAGATATTCCAACGCTAAAAGATGCTTATGATATTAATGAGCTGAAAAACTTGGATGTCATTTTGACCTGTCAAGGCAGCGACTACACCGAAGCGGTGTTTCCGAAGCTGCGTGAAGCGGGCTGGGAAGGGTACTGGATTGATGCGGCCTCAGCGCTGCGGATGAAAGACCATTCAGTCATTGTGCTAGACCCAGTTAACCGCAAAGGTATTGATCAGGCGTTGGATAATGGCGTAAAAGATTATGTCGGCGGTAACTGCACCGTCAGCCTGATGCTGATGGGACTGGGTGGTTTATTTGAGGCAGGCGTGGTTGAGTGGATGAGCGCCATGACCTATCAAGCAGCCAGTGGCTCAGGTGCGCAAAATATGCGTGAGTTGATTCGTCAAATGGGCGGCATTCATGACTCTGTTGCAACTGAGTTGCAAGATCCAGCCAGTGCAATTTTAGACATTGACCGTAAAGTTGCCCAATACCAGCGCGGCGATAGCATTCCTACGGATCATTTCGGCGTACCCTTGGCCGGCAGCTTAATTCCGTGGATTGACAGTGCTTTACCCAACGGGCAAAGCCGCGAAGAGTGGAAAGCGCAAGCCGAGACTAACAAGGTCTTGGGCCGCTATAAAAACCCAATTAATATTGATGGCATCTGTGTGCGAGTGGGGGCAATGCGTTGCCACAGTCAAGCTTTGACTATTAAGTTAAATAAAGATGTGCCCTTGGCTGAAATTGAAGACATGATTAGCCAGCACAACCCTTGGGTGCGTTTAATTCCCAATGATCGTGAAGTGACCATGCGCGAGCTGACACCAACTGCTGTGACTGGAACTTTAGATATTCCAGTGGGCCGTTTACGCAAGCTGAATATGGGCTCGCATTACTTGGGCGCCTTCACCGTGGGTGACCAATTGTTATGGGGCGCTGCAGAACCATTGCGCAGAATGCTGCGGATTTTGCTGGAACGTTAATCACCTAAGTCCGGCGCGCAAACAGTAAATTAATCAGCTTTTTGCGCGCCTATTGACTGAAGACACTACTGAAGAGTTAAGAATTGTGCAGTATGTCTGATATTAACGCTAAAACGGGCTTGATATAGCTTGAGTAAGTCGATTGAATGTTGATAAAACTCTATCCGTAAAAGATACTTAGCCAATTAGCTTAATAATATTTTTAATTGCTGAGCGGAATCAGGTTGAGTGCTGCTGACGGGGGCCGTCATTTTTGGCGATTGAGCACAGCGCATTCAAAACCCTCCGGGGTATCCGGAACGAAAAATAAGGGATAACTCTATATGCTTCAAGTTCGCAAATTGGTGTTAGCAGTTGCAGCTGCTACAGCGTTTACTTCCAGTTTTACCTATGCGCTAGGCTTAGGTGATTTATCAGTTAAGTCATCTTTAAATCAGCCTCTTGAAGCTGAAATTTCTTTATTGGAGGTGCGTGATTTAAGCTCTATTGAGATTAAAAGTCAGCTCGCCTCACCGGAAGAATTTAGCAAAGCCGGCATTGATCGGCAGTTTTTATTGACCGGATTGAAGTTTACTCCAGTGGTGGATGCCAATGGCAAAAGTGTCATTCGGGTCACCAGTAACAAACCCATTAAAGAACCCTACTTAAACTTCTTAGTAGAGGTGCTCTGGCCTAATGGGCGTTTACTGCGTGAGTACACCCTGTTACTGGATCCGCCGCTCTATAAACCGCAACAAGTTATTTATGCACCGCAACCAGCAGCTACTGTACCAAGCCGTATGCAGCCACCGCCTCAGGCTGCTGCTCAGCCACAACCCATTGTCCGCCAAGCAGCACCAGCTCCAAGTGCGGCGCCTGCTGCCAGAGCCAATGCTTTAAATCAGGGCAGTGATTACCGTGTGCAAAAGAACGATACGCTCTGGGAAGTGGCCTCACGTGTGGGCGGTAATGCCTCAGTGCATCAAACGATGCTGGCGATTCAGGACCTTAACCCAAATGCTTTTTTAGACGGCAATATTAACCGTTTGAAGAGTGGCCAGGTTTTACGCTTACCCAGTGAGCAAGAAATTAACAGCCGCAGCCGTGCTGAAGCTATAGCGCAAGTAACTCAGCAAAATGACAGCTGGCAAAACGCGCGCAGAGCGCCTGCTGTAGCTGAACGCCAACTTGATGCCACGCACCGCAGCGAAGCTGGGGCAGCACCGGCGGCGATTGAGAAAAGTGATAGCCTCAGACTGGTTGCTGAAGCACCGGGCGCTGCTGAGCAAGCGGCAGATGAAGGCAGTGCTGCTAACCTTAGCGCTTTACAAGATCAGTTGGCTGCAAGTAAAGAGCGCTTGGACTCCACAGTCTTAGAAAACCAAGACCTGCAAAGCCGTGTCGAAGACCTAAATAGTCAATTAGAAAAATTACAGCGCTTAATTGAGCTTAAAGACAACCAATTGGCGCAGTTGCAAAATGCTGTGGATACGCCTGCAGCAGACGTCGCTGATGATCAGGCTGCTGCACCAGCTGAGCATCTAGGCGAGGCAAGCATAGAGCTGGCCGACCCAGCTACAGAACCAGGCATTGATGGCGTTGAGGCGATTTCTGAAGTTACCGAGGAAACCGCGCAAGGTGTTGAAACTTCTGCAGTAGAGACTGAAGAGATTGCACCTGAAGTCGTTGCACAGCCTGTTGAACCGGCAGCAGCACCAGAGCCTGAAATTGTTGTTGAAAGCGAAACAGCCGCCGAGGGCGCAGCGCAAGCTGAACCTGCCACACCAGCCCAAGCACCTGTTGCTGAGCAGCCAGCAGCTGAAGAAAAGAGCATCATTGATAAAATTAAAGATGATCCAATGCTGCTAGCAGGCGCAGGTGCTGCGGCAGTTTTAGCACTGCTCTTGCTGCTGATGGGAATCTCCCGCAGTCGCGCACGCAAAGAGGCTGAGCTCTTCGATGAGCCAGCTGATCAGGAATTAGCGGCACAAGCACCTGAAGCACTAGCAACGCCTGAGGTTGATCCTGCCAGCGCTGTTGCTGCAAGCCTTACTGCCACAGACAGCGCGGCAACCACAGAAGCAGTTGACAGTGACGATTTGCTGGAAGACTTCTCCTTTGATGCGCCTGCTCCTGAAGCAGCATTTAAAGATGAAACCAGTGATGTGTTAGCTGAAGCAGAGAGCTATATTAGCTTTGGTCGTTTCAGTCAGGCTGCCACTGTTCTAGCCAATGCCGTAGACCAAGAGCCTGAGCGTCTTGATCTGCGTCTTAAGTTGGTTGAAGTACTGGCTGATCTTGAGGATCACGCAGGCGTTTCCCGCCAGATCAATGAGTTAACCGAGATTGGTGGTGCAACTGCAGAATTGGCGCAAATTAAAGCCCGCTATCCGCACATGTTTGGTGCTGAACAGGTTGAAGCGGTCAGCGCCGAAACGGACTTCAATGATTTTGCTGATATCAGTTTAGATGATTTAACGCTAGACACGCCAAGTGAGCTCAGCAGTACAGCGGTAGCTGATCTAGACGCAGAGCTGGATGACTTATCAGCGCTGCTGGCAGAATCTGAACCTGCGGCAAAACCAACCGATACAGATTTTGACTTTGATTTGGATCTGAACTTTTCCGAGACGCCAGAGACAGCAGAAACTAAGCCTGCAGAGTTGGATGCTGGTGAGCTGCAATTCGATGGTGCTGACCTGCTTGCTGCAGAAAGCACTGAGCAGCCAGCAAGCCCAGAGCTTACGGATGATTTCTCATTAGATTTCGCCTTGGACTTGCCAGAAGAGCCCAGCGAAACCACTAAAACTGCAGCAGTAGATGACTTTGCTGAGCTTTCTTTAGATGACATAACCCTTGATCTAACTGAAGATAGCAGTGCTGATGCTCCTGAGCTTGAGCTGCCTGCAGACTTTGATTTAGCTGCCTTCGATGAGGTTGCTACGCCAGCCGCAACGACTGTTGACTTCACAGAGCAAATGGATGAAGTAGAAGATGAGCTGGATGCCCTCACTGCCAGCCTAACGGAAGAAAGCCAAGCGGCCACTGATAACTTTAGCTTTGATGAGTTGGAGCTTGATTTAGCCAACGAGCCTGCAGCACCGAGTACCCCTCAAGCTGAAGCTGAGCCTGCTAGCAATTTGGATGATTTTGATGACTTTGCTGAATTGGGCGGTGTGGATGATGACTTCAGCTTCCTTTCCGGTACCGATGAAACTGCGACTAAACTGGATTTAGCGCGCGCTTATATTGATATGGGCGATGCTGAAGGTGCGCGGGATATTTTGGAGGAAGTTGTTGCCGAAGGCAGCAGTGCCCAGCAAGACGAAGCGCATGAGTTAATGAGCAAAATAGGATAATTCATGTCAGACGTAACAACGCCAGCGGCAGCCCAAGAGGCTGCCGCTGGCGTTTCTAGAATAGCATTAGGCGTTGAGTACAAAGGCTCCAACTATCATGGCTTTCAATTGCAGCCGCAAGGCACAGCAAGCATCCAAGGCCATTTAGAGGAAGCTTTGCAGCAGATAAACGCTGGCCTCCCAGTACGCTTAAGTTGCGCCGGACGCACTGATGCCAAGGTGCATGCTTGCGGCCAGGTGGTGCATTTTGATACGCCCATTGAGCGTCCGATGCGTGCTTGGGTGATGGGGGCAAACCGTTACTTGCCCAAGGATATCAGTGTGCTGTGGGCGCAAGTGATGCCGCCAGAGTTTCACTCGCGTTTCAGTGCTGTGGCGCGGCGCTACCGTTACGTGATTTACAGTAATGAGGTGCGCCCTGCGCATCTAGCGGAAGAAGTGACCTGGACTCACCAAGCGCTGAATATCGAGAAAATGCGCACAGCGGCGCGCTGCCTGGTGGGCACCCATGACTTTAATGCGCTGCGGGCTGCCGGCTGCCAAGCACATTCGCCAGTGCGCACCATCCATCACTTACAGGTGCTGGAGTTTGGTAAGCTGATTATTATTGATGTGCGCGCCAATGCGTTTTTGCACCACATGGTGCGCAATATAGCCGGTGTGTTGATGATGATTGGTGCCGGTGAGCGGCCAGTGCAGTGGGCGCAGCAGGTGTTAGAAAGCCGTGACCGTAAGGCGGGTGGAGTAACCGCTGCACCCCATGGTTTATATATGGTGCAAGTGGAGTACCCAGAGCCGTTTAAGTTACCTGAACGCTATCTAGGGCCACATTTTCTGTCCGGCTTAGCGGATACTTTTGGGCAAGACTAGAGGATCTTATCGTGCGGATACGAACTAAAATATGCGGCATAACTCAGGTTGAGGATGCCTTAATAGCTGCTCAAGCAGGTGTTGATGCCCTCGGATTAGTATTTTATGCCAAGAGCCCAAGGGCTGTGACTGTTGCTCAGGCGCAGAAAATCATTGCCGCTTTGCCGCCTTTTGTCAGTACCGTGGGCTTGTTTGTAAACGCTTCACGAAGCGAGATTAATGCCATTCTCGACGAGCTGCCTTTGGACGTTTTACAGTTTCACGGCGATGAAACGGCAGCTGACTGCGAAGGCTTTGCGCGCCCGTATTTTCGCGCTTTGCGTATGCAGCCTGGACTTGATATAGCCCAGCTTGCAGAGCAGTACCAGAGTGCCCAAGGTATTTTGCTGGATGCTTGGGTGCCCGGTGTGCACGGCGGCACTGGGGAGCGTTTTGATTGGACGCAAATCCCCGCAAGCTTAGCCAAACCGCTAATTCTCGCCGGCGGTTTAAATGCCGATAATGTGGCGCAAGCAATGCAACAAGTGCAGCCTTGGGCTGTGGATGTGAGCGGTGGTGTTGAAGCCAATCGAGGAATTAAAGACGCAGATAAAATGCGTAAATTCTTATATGCTGTACAGATGAAAAATGTCCAGCTATGTGACGGAGCCCAGTAATTGGCCGTCAGTAGCTTGATTATCAAACAAAATTTATAAGGCACAGTGCACAGTCACTTGTCCCTAGGCGGAGTAGGCAACAGATGAACAACTGGTTAGTCGATAAACTAATTCCCTCGATCATGCGCTCTGAGGTCAAGAAAAGTTCAGTCCCTGAAGGGCTATGGCATAAATGTCCTTCCTGTGAAGCAGTCTTATATAAGCCCGAATTAGAAAAAACGTTAGATGTTTGCCCAAAGTGTGACCACCACATGCGCATTGACGCACGTACCCGCTTGGATATCTTCTTAGATGAAGCAGGGCGCGAAGAGATTGCTGCCGACCTTGAGCCAACGGACCGTATTAAATTCCGTGATAGCAAACGCTACAAAGACCGCCTCTCTGCTGCACAAAAACAGACCGGTGAAAAAGATGCTTTGATCGCCATGAGCGGCACTTTAGAAGGTATGCCGGTCGTTGCCGCTGCTTTTGAATTTGCTTTTATGGGCGGCTCCATGGGCGCTATTGTCGGTGAAAAGTTTGTCCAAGCAGCCAATGTTGCCCTTGAGCAACGCTGTCCGCTAGTGTGTTTCTCTGCATCAGGCGGTGCGCGTATGCAAGAAGCGTTGATTTCCTTGATGCAGATGGCAAAAACTTCAGCAGTGATTGCCCGCTTGCGTGAAGAAGGTATTCCCTATGTTTCAGTCTTAACTGATCCAGTGTATGGCGGTGTTTCAGCCAGTTTAGCAATGCTTGGTGACCTCAATGTTGCTGAACCCAAAGCCTTGATTGGTTTTGCTGGGCCGCGCGTTATTGAGCAAACTGTGCGTGAAAAACTCCCAGAAGGTTTCCAGCGCAGTGAGTTCTTACTGGAGCACGGTGCCATTGATTTAATTATTCCGCGCCTTGAGTTGCGCCCACGCTTGGCGAGTATTCTGCGTCAGCTGATGGACCTGCCCACTATCCCAGTGGTGGAAGTGGATGTTGTTGCTGAAGTGGAAGAAGCTCCAGCCAGCACCGCAGATAAGGTATAAAGCATGCAAGCGCGCACCCTTGAGCAATGGCTCAGTTATTTAGAGCAGCTGCACCCCAGTGAAATCGATATGGGCTTGGCCCGTATTGAAGCCGTGGCGCAGCGTCTTGAGTTAACGCGCATTGCTGACCAAGTGGTGACTGTCACAGGTACCAACGGGAAAGGCTCCACCTGTGCTTTTTTAGCCAGTTTAGTTGCCCAGCAGGGGCTTAAGGTTGGCGTGTATAGCTCGCCACACTTGTTGCGCTATAACGAGCGTGTGCGCATTAATGATCAAGAGGTCAGCGATCAACAGCTGTGTGCAGCTTTTACTGCGGTTGAGCAGGCCCGTGCTGACATCAGCTTAACCTATTTTGAAATGGGCACTTTGGCGGCGTTTTATCTTTTTGCGCAAGCCGAACTGGATGTGGCTATTCTTGAGGTGGGTTTGGGCGGTCGCCTCGATGCGGTCAATATAATTGACTCTGATGTTGCCGTTGTCACCAATATTGGCCTAGATCACCATGACTGGCTAGGGGATACACGGGATTCAGTTGCCTATGAAAAAGCCGGTATCTTTCGCCCTGGACGTCCAGCCGTTTGCGCTGATTTAGCTCCGCCCGAGCGACTGCTGACCCAAGCTGCTGTGCTTGCCACGCCGTTATTGTTGCGCGGCCGCGATTTTGATTTGGCTGTCTCTGAAAACGATTGGCATTGGCGGGGTGTCGATCAGCACGGCCAACCCATACAGCTGCAAGCTCTGCCTATGCTTACTTTGCCCGTTGAGAATGCGGCGCTGGCTTTGCAGGTGTATGCTTTATTGGGGCTGAACTGGGATCAAGCTCAGTTATCTGCAGGGCTCAGTAAGGCTCGTATGCCCGGGCGCTTACAGGCGGTACAAATTGAGTGGCAAGGGCGCCGCGTACAGCTTTTACTCGATGTGGCGCACAATCCCCATGCGGCAAGCTATTTGGCTGAACGCCTACAGTCACAGCCCATCAAAGGCCGGCGCCTAGCGGTGCTTGGGGTGCTGGACGATAAGGATTTGAACGGTGTGCTCGATTGTATCGAGCCGCAAATACACAGCTGGGCAGTGGCAGCATTGCCCAGTCCACGCAGTTGTAAGCTTGAGCAATTGCAGCAAGCACTCTTGCACCGCCAGGCTTCGGTAACAGGCTATGCCAGTATCGCGCAAGCCATTAGCGCACAGTGCCAGCAAGCCAGCGCCGATGACCAGATCATTGTTTTTGGTTCATTCTTCACTGTGGCCGAAGCTCTGAAGTGGTTAGAGCAGCTGGCATAAGCTTAGAGATTTTGAGCAGGGCAGAGATATTGTGCAAGCAGGGTATCTATGTTTAAGTGGTATGGCTTCACAAGCTTAATCTCATCTCTACAGAGCAGGGCGGGTATTTATGGCAGCGTCAGACAGTAAACTTAAGCAGCGCATCGTGGGTGCAATCGTTTTAATTGCTTTGGCAGTTATTTTCTTACCCATGCTGTTTAAAAAAGAAGAACCCGTGCAAGAAATCGTGGTGCAAGCCCCGCCAATGCCGCAGGCGCCTGCAGTGCCACAGTTTCCAGTGGAAGACGTGAGCGTGCCGGAGCCAGTGCTGGATGATGAGTGGGACGAGCACATTATCGTTGAGCAAGCATCAGAGCAACCAGAGCAACTGGACAGTGAGCCAGCTGCAGCTGTTGCGCCCATTGCTCCGCCAGTTGAGCCAGTAGCACAGCCAAGCCAGCCAGCAACACAACCTGCAGCGCCAAGCAAAGCCATTACTGAGAAACCTGCACAACAGGCTCCAGCACCGGGCATTGATAAAAACAACTTACCTGTTTCTTGGTCGGTGCAACTTGCCAATGTGACCAGTAAAGCCAATGCCGAAGCATTGCGCGATAGCTACCGTAAAAAACAATACAATGCCTATGTGCGCAGTGCTGATGGTAGCCATCGCGTGTTGATTGGGCCGCTGGTGAAACAGTCGGAAGCGCAAGCAATGTGCAAAAACTTGAAAAACCGTGAAAGTCAGGACTGTTTTGTTGTGCGCTACCAGCCTTAAACTGGCAATGATGACTAAAAGAGCAACAAGCGCTTATCAGTATGCTGTTGCTCTGTTAAAATAGCGCTTTTACCAAGCAGGCTATTAATCAGTGTCTTTTAATTGGGTTGATGCCCTTATTCTCGGTGTTCTTGTCATCTCGGCGCTTATAAGTCTAAGCCGCGGGTTTATTAAAGAAGCACTGTCATTAGTGACCTGGATTGTTGCAGGCATTATTGCTTGGATGTTTGGTGGCAGCTTAGCCCACCATTTCGAGCCCTATATCGATACACCGTCAGTACGAGTGATTGCTGCATGTGCAGTGCTGTTTCTAGCCACACTGCTGATTGGTGCTTTGGTTAACTTTTTATTAGCACAGCTGGTGCGGGCAACGGGTTTAACCGGAACTGACCGTTTTTTAGGTATGGTTTTTGGCGCAGCGCGGGGCTTATTGCTGGTTGTGGTAGTGGTAGGTCTGTTGAGTTTGGCACCGGTGCAGCAAGACATCTGGTGGAAACAGTCAACCCTCATACCGCATTTTCTACTGATTGCTGACTGGTCAAAAAACCTTGTATTGGGGTTATCCGGTGAGTGGATCTCGACAGCTCAAAATGCTCAGCATTAACGAGCAAACGAGGCAGTAACTGTTTTCGTACAACTGCCTTTAATTAGAATGACAGAGTAGGGGTCGCGTTACATGTGTGGCATTGTCGGTATTGTTGGTAAATCAAACATTAATCAAGCGTTGTATGACGCACTTACCGTACTTCAACACCGTGGCCAGGATGCCGCTGGAATGGTGACATCAAAAGATGGACGTCTGTTTCTGCGTAAAGACAACGGCTTAGTGCGTGACGTGTTTCGCACCCGGCACATGAAAGAGCTGATTGGTAATGTGGGAATCGGCCATATTCGTTACCCAACTGCCGGTAGTTCTAGCAGTGCCGAAGCGCAGCCATTTTATGTCAACTCACCGTACGGTATCACCCTTGCTCACAATGGTAATCTAACCAACGTGGCACAGCTGGCGAAAGAGATTTATGAATCTGACTTGCGCCACGTGAATACCAATTCAGACTCAGAGGTACTGCTTAACGTATTTGCCCATGAGCTCAGTCAACGTGGCAAGCTGCAACCCACTAAAGAAGACGTATTTGCTGCGGTCAGCCGTGTGCATGAGCGTTGCCGTGGTGGTTATGCAGTTGTTGCCATGATTACTGGCTACGGTGTGTTAGGTTTTCGCGACCCCCATGGCATTCGTCCGATTGTCTTTGGTCAGCGTGAAACTGAGCAAGGCGTTGAGTATATGATTGCCTCAGAGAGCGTCGCCCTCGATGTACTGGGCTTTACCTTGATTCGTGACTTGGCGCCAGGTGAAGCGGTGTATATCACTGAAGACGGTGAGTTACACACGCGCCAGTGTGCAGCCAATCCTGTGCTCAATCCGTGTATTTTTGAACATGTCTATTTAGCGCGCCCTGACTCTATTATTGATGGTGTATCCGTGTATAAAGCACGTTTGCGCATGGGTGAAAAGCTTGCCGATAAAATTCTCCGAGAGCGGCCAGAGCATGACATTGATGTGGTCATTCCTATACCGGATACCAGCCGTACCTCGGCTTTAGAACTGGCTAACCGCATGGGCATTAAGTACCGCGAAGGCTTTGTTAAAAACCGCTATATCGGCCGCACCTTTATTATGCCCGGGCAAGCCGCCCGTAAAAAATCGGTGCGACAAAAGCTCAACGCCATTGAGTTGGAGTTTCGCGGCAAGAACGTGATGCTGGTGGATGACTCCATTGTGCGCGGTACGACCTGTAAGCAAATTATTCAAATGGCCCGTGATGCTGGGGCGAAAAATGTGTATTTCTGCTCCGCAGCGCCGGCTGTGCGTTATCAAAACGTTTATGGCATTGATATGCCAAGCGTCAATGAGCTCATTGCGCACAACCGCACGACCGATGAAATAGCAGAGCTGATCGGTGCTGATTGGTTGGTTTACCAAGATCTAGAAGACCTTATCGAGTCTGTTGAAGGCGGTAAAATTCAGATAGATCAGTTTGATTGTGCGGTTTTTGATGGTGTGTATGTGACTGGTGATATTGATGCAGCTTACTTGCAGCGCATTGAAAATCAGCGCAATGGCCTTGAGCAAGGGGCTGAACAGGTCAGTCAGGCCACTATTGGCCTACACAATAACGAAGCAGATTAACCCTGTAAGCGCTGTCGCTAAATGGGCAGCGCACTATTACCAGCAGGCTTGAGTATTCACAGCCTGCTCTTTATTAGACGTATATAAGGTGTAAGTCATGACGACGGATTGGCAGGCGGGTCGACTCAATAGCGAGTTAACTGATGCGGGTTTCGATACCTTAGCGGTGCGCGCAGGTCAGCAGCGCAGCTTTGAAGCAGAGCACAGTGAGGCTATTTTCACCACTTCCAGCTACGTTTTTCGTAGCGCGGCAGATGCTGCAGCAAGCTTTGCTGGGGAGCGCAGTGGCAACGTGTACTCGCGCTATACCAATCCGACCGTACGTACTTTTGAAGAACGTTTGGCAGCACTCGAAGGCGCAGAAAAGTGCGTGGCCACCGCCTCAGGGATGTCAGCTATTTTAGCTACAGTAATGAGCCTGTGCAGTATGGGCGACGAAATACTGGTTTCGCGCAGCATCTTTGGTGCATCTGTTAGTTTGTTTGATAAATACTGCGCACGCTTTGGCATTAAAATCACCTATGTGAAAATAGATGATCTAGCGGCCTGGCAAGCGGCGTGCACTGCTAAAACTAAATTGCTGTTTGTTGAGTCCCCCTCTAATCCTTTGGCTGAGTTGGCTGATATACGTGCGCTCAGTAAAATTGCCCACGGGGCTGACGCTCTGTTAGTGGTGGATAACTGCTTCTGCACCCCCGTTTTACAAAAGCCATTGGCCTTGGGCGCAGACATTGTGATCCATTCAGCGACAAAATACATTGATGGTCAGGGCCGTTGTTTAGGCGGTGCAGTACTGGGTCGTGCCGAGCTGATGACTGAAGTCGTGGGCTTTTTGCGCACTGCTGGGCCGACCATGAGCCCGTTTAATGCTTGGGTTTTCTTAAAAGGTTTGGAAACCTTACGCTTGCGCATGCATGCCCACTGTCAAAGTGCTCAGCAACTGGCGCAGTGGCTTGAACAGCAGCCACAGGTTAAAAAAGTTTATTATGCTGGCTTAGCCAGTCACCCACAGCATGAATTGGCCAAACAGCAGCAAAGTGGTTTTGGTGCTGTCTTGAGTTTTGAAGTAGAAGGCGGCAAAGAAGGTGCGTGGCGCTTTATTGATGCCACACGCATGATCTCCATTACGGCTAACTTGGGTGATACGAAAACTACCATTACCCACCCAGGCAGTACCACCCATGGCCGTTTGCAGCCGCACGAGCGTGAGCAGTCAGGGATCCGCGATGGTCTAATTCGTGTTGCCGTTGGCTTAGAGGAGTACAGTGATATTCAAGCCGACTTACAGCGTGGCCTAGCCGCGTTGTAACAATGCTGAGTTGTCCCGTTCCGCTAAAAACCCGCTGCTGGCGGGTTTTTTATTGCGCTTAAATTACTCACGCATGGGTCGCCTAACCATGTTGCAGATGCTTTAAGCCGCGCTGATACAGCTGCCAAGACAGCAAGCCTGCTGCCACATTACCCAGTAATACGCCAATATATAAACCGCTCATGCCGGCCAGCGCAGCGCCTAACCACAAGGCCGGTAGGTAGCAGAAAAACAGACGTAAAGTTGAGATCCAGACAGCGCGCATTGGCATTCCCAGGGCGTTGCACACCGAGACCATAAGCATGCAGACACCCAAGGCAGCGTAGCTGATGGGTACCCAGAGCATGTAACTCATCAGGTACGTTTCGGTATCAAGGTCTGGGGCTAAGGCTGGTGCTATTAACCAGCGACTGGCCATCCAAAATAAAGCAATAATAACTTGCAAGCCAATCACAAAACGCACAGCGACCAAAACCAAGTGGTGCACGCGGGCTATTTGCTGGGAGCCAAATAAACGGCCAATCATCGGTGGCAATGACATGGTGAGCGCTAGAACAATCACGATAGAAAAAAGCTCTACACGACTGCCTAGTGTCCAAGCAGCAATGGCTGAGCCGCCATAGCCGGCTACTAAACGAGTCGCAAGCAGTGCTGCAGAGCCAGGCATCAATTGGCTGAGCATTGCCGGTGCGCTGATTTTGGCAATCTCTGCTAAAGCCGGGCCAGTGGCAAACTTAGCCCGATTGAAAGCCAGCCACTGATTTTTCAGTACCCGTGAATACATCACTGCCGCGCTAATAGCGTAAGCAACAATGGTGGCATAAGCAGCACCCGGCAAGCCTAAGTTAAAGGTGAAAATAAACAACGGATCCAGCAGCATATTTAAGATGCTGGTCACCACCATCATCAGGCCGGGTAAGCGCGTATCACCGTTAGCCCGTGAAATGCTATTGGCGAAATATAAAAAAGCGCCCAACCAAGCGCTGCTCAGCCAAGGCAACCAATAGCTTTTTGTGTAGGGCAGCAGTTCGGCACTGGCACCGAGCGCCTTGAGCAGAGGCGTATGTAACAGCCAAATAAGCGTGCATAACACCAGCGAAAGACAACAGCCGGCCACCACCACAAGACCGCCGAGATTTTTAGCACGATCAGGATCGCCAGCACCAATGGCGCGGGAAATAAGTGCGGTTGCGGCAATACCAATACCAACTTGCACACCAATTAATAATTGCTGCAGTGGTAGAGTAAAACCTAAAGCCGCCAGCGGCTGCACCCCAAGCATACTGATGAAAATACTGTCCACCAGCTGAAAACTCATCAGAGCCACTGCGCCAAACAGCATGGGCCAAGTCATACTAAACAATGCACGAGGTAGCGACTGACCGGCGAGGTATTTTTGCTGCATAACTTTTTCATCAGAGTACGATGGGCTGGGTCGCTATGGTAGCACTCCTATAGTGTTTGTGTAATGCTGATAGCGCAGTTGGTAATTGGCCCAATCAAGAGGAGCAATGGTATGAGTGATGTGCAAAAAGTGGCTTTTTCTGTTTTAGATTTAGCCTCTCGAAAAGACACTGATGAAGGCCCAGCGCCGGCATTGCAGCGCTCGTTAGCCCTTGCTCAGCATGTTGAAAAACTAAACTTTACCCGCTTTTGGGTGGCTGAACATCACAATATGGACGCCATTGTCAGCTCGGCAACCGCAGTCCTGATTGGCTATCTAGCGGCTGGTACACAACGGATTCGCGTAGGAGCGGGTGGGGTGATGCTGCCTAACCATGCACCGTTGGTGATTGCTGAGCAATTCGGTACTTTAGATGCCTTGTATCCAGGGCGCATTGATCTAGGTTTGGGCCGTGCACCGGGCACCGATCCATTGACTGCGAGGGCTTTGCGCAAGCGCCGCAGCGGCAGTGCCGATGATTTTCCAGCGGATGTCGATGAGCTGCAGCGTTTTTTAGGACCGCGCGGATCAGGGCAGCAAGTGATAGCCATGCCTGGGGTCAACAGTAATGTGCCTATTTGGTTGTTGGGGTCGAGCTTATTCAGTGCGCAGTTGGCTGCTGAGAAAGGTTTGCCATATTCCTTTGCTTCGCATTTTGCCCCGCGCATGATGATGCAGGCCATTGAAGTGTATCGCCGTCACTTCAAACCATCTGCAGTGCTGGCGAAGCCTTATGTCATGCTGGGGATTCCGTTGGTGGCTGCGGCAACTGATGCCCACGCCGAGTTTTTAGCAACCACCACCTCACAGCGCATTTTGGCCCTGATTCGTGGGCAAAGCATGTTAATGCGCCCGCCGGTTGCCAGCATGCAAGACATATGGAAGCCCCATGAGGAGCAAACTGTCAATGAGTTCCTGAGTATGGCCATGATCGGCAGCGCCGCTACCATTAAGCAAAAAATGGACATCTTGCTCGAGCATACGCAAGCCGATGAGCTGATCTTTACCTGCGATTTGTATGAGCATGAAGACCGCTTGCGCTCGTTTGAGATCCTTGCCGAACTGATGGACTCTCGCTAGGCTGGATTTTACGACCTTGAAGGGTCGATATATTTAGGCTCGCCGCTTATGTATTAAGGCTGCCGTAGGCCGTCCAAATTAGGACGGCATGGGTGCCAAAGCAGCTCACCTACTTAACGCGGTTTTGCTGGTGGTCGGCCTTTGCCGCCTTTGGCAGCAGGCTTTTGTCGGCGTTCAGCGCGCAGTTTGGCTTCTGCAGCGGCTTTGGCTTCTTCGCGTTTATGCCAACTGGGTTTGTCGTCTTTGGCCCGCGGCGGGATGCCAGTGTGTTGAGTTAATAAAGGGCGAGCAGCCTGTTTGCCTTTGGCTGGCGTTGAGTTTTTGCGTCGGGCGCTGCGATAACCATCGTTTTGCGGTTGCTGAGCAGGCACCAGCTTGTTTTTCCCTGCGCCGATTAAGTCCGCGCGGCCCATGCGCAGTAAGGCTTCGCGAATCAACGGCCAAGATTTAGGGTCGTGATAGCGCAAGAAAGCCTTGTGTAAACGCCGCTGCTCTTCACTTTTTACAATCTCCGTGGCGGGGCTTTTATAGGTGACTTTACGCAGTGGGTTTTTACCTGAGTGGTACATCGCTGTTGCCGTAGCCATAGGTGAAGGGTAAAACGCTTGCACTTGGTCGGCGCGGAAGTTATTGCTTTTCAGCCACAGGGCCAAACTGAGCATGTCTTTGTCGGTGGTGCCTGGGTGCGCAGCAATAAAGTAGGGGATTAGGTATTGCTCTTTGCCGGCTTCTTTAGAGAACTGCTCAAACATTTTACGGAAGCGTTCATAGCTGCCAATGCCCGGCTTCATCATGTGCT